>CASEMX010000004.1 GCA_949289155.1 uncultured Parabacteroides sp. | reverse complement strand
GTAGCAATAGCCGCTCCACGACCATGAATCGTGTGGAATCCATAACTATTCATATAATAAGGAAGGCGAGAAGAGCAGCCGATACCTGAGATGACCGCCATGTTGTGCGGTGCGACACCGACTTCTGCCATTGCCTTATGCAAACAATTCAATACGGCATGGTCTCCGCATCCCGGACACCAACGTACATATTGATCGCTTTTATAATCTTTCGGTTCATATTTTATTTCTTCTGTTGCCATCTCTTATGCCTCCAATATTTTAGTAAATTCTTCTACCAAACGTGATACGATGAAAGGTTGCCCCTTGATACGGTCGAACTTATACGGATTGAAGTCGTCCACCTTACTTCTCAGGTAATTGGCGAATTGTCCATTATTCTGCTCGGCCACTACTACCTTCTTGTATCGTTTCAATACCTCTGCCGTATTTTTAGGCAATGGATTAATGAACTTGAAGTGAGCCAAAGCGACTTTCAAACCTTTTTCGTGCATCTTTTCCATAGCTTCATACAGATGTCCGTAGGTTCCGCCCCACCCGACAATCAGCAAATCGGCATCGTCTACATTACCGATAACTTCCACATCCGGAATAAAATCGGCAATCTTATCAATCTTGGCTTGTCTTGTGCGTACCATCTTCTGATGGTTCAACGGATCGGTTGATATGGCACTGGTATCAAAGTCCTTTTCCAATCCGCCTAAACGATGGGTGAATCCTTCTGTACCCGGAATAGCCCAATAACGCACATGAGTATCTTTATCGCGGCGATAAGGCTTCCAAGGCTTGTCACCCTGATAATTGGATACATAATTCGGTGTAATATCCGGATAGGTTGCCAAATCCGGCAAACGCCATGCTGAAGAACCGTTGGCAAGGAAAGCATCCGTAAGCAAGATGACAGGAGTCATGTGCTCTACTGCCAACTTTCCTGCCCAGAATGCGGCATCAAAGCAATCTGTCGGAGTAGCCGCTGCCAATACAACCGCCGGGCATTCCCCGTTTCGTCCATACAATGCCTGCATCAAATCGGTCTGTTCCGATTTAGTCGGCATACCCGTCGAGGGACCTCCTCGCTGAACGTCGATTACCACCAAAGGCAATTCTGCAATAACAGCCAAACCGATGGCTTCGCTCTTCAATGCCAATCCCGGACCGGATGTAGACGTTGCTGCCAAGCAGCCGGCAAAACTGGCTCCAATAGCCGTACATACACCAGCAATCTCATCTTCCGCCTGAACCGTAATCACGCCCAAATCCTTCCGTTTGGAAAGTTCGTGCAAGATATCCGTTGCCGGAGTGATTGGGTAGCTTCCCAAGAACAGACGTAGACCGGCCTTTTCAGCTGCTGCTATCAATCCGTATGAAGTTGCCTTATTCCCATTTACATCCATATAAAGACCCGATTGCGCTTTCTTGCTTTCGATGCGGTAAGTTGAAACCGAGGCATGTATATTATGTCCGTAGTTATAACCATCCGTCAAGGCTTTGATATTTGCCTGAGCGATCACCGGTTTCTTGGCAAATTTGGTTTGGAGCATATGCATTGCCTCTTCCAGCGGACGTTCGAACAACCAGCAGACCAGACCTAACGCAAACATATTCTTACAACGCAAAGCCGACTTGTTGTCTAATCCGAAATCAGCCAATCCATCTTTAACCATTGTCGAGATAGGAGCGGCTACGACCTGCACTTGCGTTAATCCCAGCTCCTGGAACGGATCGTCGGTCGTATAGAGAGCTTTCTCCAGATCACTCTTCTTGAAAGAGTCTGTATCGATCAGGACAATCGCGTTAGGCTTCAAGTTCTTCACATTCACCTTCAATGCTGCCGGATTCATAGCGACCAGCACATCCGCCTTATCTCCCGGTGTAAAAATTTTCTTCGAGCCTAAATGAACTTGAAAACCAGATACTCCGCTCAATGTACCTTGCGGAGCTCTCACTTCTGCCGGATAATCTGGGAAAGTTGAAATTTCATTTCCGAAAATAGCCGACAAATTTGAAAAGATAGTCCCCGTAAGCTGCATTCCATCTCCAGAATCACCTGAAAATCGGATGACTACCTGTTCTAATGTTGTTACTTTTGTTTGTTCCGTCATGATATGATAATTTTTCACAATTCTAAAAAGCCGTTAAATAAATATCTATGTTATTCGACCGCATATTAAAACGGCCCGAAATATAATCATTTACCGGCTTTCCACAATATAAATAGACACCTTTTTTTACTCCTTGATTGACTTTGATAAGATTCTGCATGTTCCCGAAATGCTCCAATTCTGAAAGGACCGGAATAAGCAAATTGCTGAATGCCATCGAAGTCGTCCGTGCCACATAATTGCTGATAAAAGGCTTGCAGAAATGCAAGACGCCATACTGCTCGAAAATATCCGGGTCGGAGGGCGAAAGACAGCAAGTCGTCTCGAAACAGCCTCCCTGATTCATACGCAAATCAATAACCAGCGCACCTTTCTTCATTATCTCTACCAAACCTTCTGCGATAACAAAACGGCGTTCCGGATTATCTATATGCAATGCCCCAATGACTACATCTGCCCGTTGGAATACATTCCGCAACACATTCGGGTGCAGATTGGAAGTAAAGAGAGAAGGGCCTAATGCACGTTGTATCTGATGCAGGCGATAGACATTATTGTCAAAAACCTTTACAGATGCGCCCAATGCCAAGGCAGCCCGCGCTGCATTCGTTCCGGCATTTCCTGCACCAAGTATAACTACCTCTGTCGGAGATACGCCAGCTACTCCTCCCAATAAAATTCCCTTTCCTCCGTGATTATTCGTCAGCAAATCTGAAGCAATACTGATAGAAGTATATCCCTCTATTTCCGCCATCGCACTCATAATCGGCTGGTATCGCAAATCCTCATCTTGCCAATAATCGTAAGCTATAGCCGTAATCCGTTTATTTATGAGCATCTGATAGGTCTCTTGCCGCAATAAATAGAAAGGCACGAACGAACATATTGTCGTTTTCTGCCGCATCATGGCAACCTCTTCCGGAAGCGGGGGGAGAACTTTTAATATCAAATCAGCATGATACACCTCCGACGGCGTCTCGACAATCTCTGCTCCAGCCTCCGAATAGTGGTTATCTGAATAATTGATTCCCAAGCCCGCCCCAGACTCGACCAAGATATGAAAGCCATAACCGACCAGCAATTCGACTGCTTCAGGGGTTAATACTAACCGGCGCTCACCTCGGACCCGTTCTTTCGGCATACCGATAACCGTATGGTTTCCCATTTTGCCTATCTCCTGCAACAGCTCTTTCGGGATGAAAAAGCCATGCGTCTGACTATCTGATGCGTTATCCATACTCTTCCTTTATAATAGATTCTTCAGATTATCCGTTATTGTCTGTATATCTGCTTCCGTCATCATCTGCTCTGCGTCGAATATGACTTTAGCCTGATCATAAAAGGGACGCCTGCTGTCCAAACTCTCTTGCACAAACGATTTCAATTCTTCTCCGGAACGATTTTGCAGGACTGGGCGTGTTTGTTTGCATACCTCCAACCGATTCGCCAACTCATCGACCGATACTTTCAGGTAAATGGTCGTACCTGCTTCATTCATGAATGACATATTATCGAAGAAACAGGGTGTTCCACCACCGGTCGAGACCAACACATCTTCAAACGCTGCGACCTCATGCAACAACCTCCGCTCAATATCCCGGAAACCCTCCTCACCACGTTCAGCAAATAATTGCCGAATCGACCGATGATAACGGCCTTCGATATATAAATCCAAGTCTATGAATGAAAGGTCCAACTCTTTAGCCAATTTCCGGCCGACAGTCGTTTTTCCAGCTCCCATATATCCTATTAGAAAAATACGTTCCATTTATAAAGCAATTTGATTTCTTGCAAAAGTAGTTAAAAAATGAAAGAATCTTTATCTTTGCACCGAAAATTCACTGATTAGGTTAAACTTCTATTTCATTTGAGTAAAACAGCTACAAGAGCAGATGCATTGATAGCACGACTAAACCTATAAAAAGCGGCATTTCATCTATGACAAAAAGCAAGAAATATTATGTAGTATGGAAAGGTTTGCATCCGGGAATCTACGAGAACTGGACAGATTGCAAAGAACAGGTAAACGGACAACCCGATGCAAAATACAAATCGTTCGAAACACGCGAAGCTGCAGAAGAGGCTTTGGAACGAGGACACACAGCTTACCTGAAAACTTCCCCTTCTCCTAAAGTCGCATTCGAACGGATGATGCAAAAACAGACGCCTTCCATCGGAAAACCCATCAACGACAGCCTTTCGGTAGATGCGGCGTGTAGCGGGAATCCGGGGGACATGGAATATCGCGGGGTATATACCGGAACAGGACAAGAGGTTTTCCATTTAGGTCCGCTTCCTAAAGGGACAAATAACGTCGGCGAATTTCTTGCGTTGGTACATGGGTTGGCATTACTGAAAAAGAAAGGAAGCGCACTGCCGATTTACTCGGATAGTCGGAATGCTATTTCTTGGGTAAAGGCGAAGAAATGCAAAACGTTACTGGAACGTGTGCCGGAAAATGAACCAATATTCGACCTTATCTCACGTGCAGAGAAATGGCTGCAAGAAAACGATTATGCAAATCCGATTTATAAATGGGAGACCTCCGAATGGGGAGAAATCCCTGCCGACTTCGGACGGAAATAAGAGCAACGTTATTCCTCTTCCCTACTATTCCGGAACTCTATCGGACTAATTCCTACATGACGCTTGAAGAACTTCCCAAAAAAAGAGACATTGTCGAAATTCAACGCGTCGGCAATCTGATATACCGGGAGATTCGTCGATTTCAACTGCGCTTTTGCGTCCATAATAATCATATTCGAGATGATTTCTATGCAGGTCTTTCCGGTCACCTGCTTCACGACTGTGCTGAGATAAGCTGGCGTAATGCTCAATTTCGTGGCATAAAACGCTACGTTCTTCTCTTTTGTATAATGGTCAAGGACCAATTGCCCGAACTCTTGGGTAATGCGCTCGGCCGTCGATAGGACTTCAAGGTCCACTTTATGCTTTCCATATAACGGAATCAAGGCATATACCAGACTATAATAGAGATGCCGGGTAATATTCCGGTCATTCAGCGGAAAAGATTCCTTCGTTTTTGCTGCCAAACGGAAATATTCCTCTGTTAAATCGGCGATTTCCGGCTTTATCGAGACAACCGGATTATGGCGAACCGAATAACTCAGGTCAAGAAGCGACTTCATCGGTGTAACCGACTTCAGGAAATCCGAAGAGAAACCGGCGAAGTACACTTCAACCTCCCCTTCTATCTTTTTTACCTGCAAGATACTTCCCGGTAATACAATCAAAAAAGAATTATCCTCTACATGATAATCCACCAAGTTGATGGAGGCATCGATACTCCCCTTCTTGCAAAGAACAAATATCTCTGCCTTGATACGACAAGGGAAGTTCATATACATATCCAGTATGGTCGAGTCGTTCAATACGCCAGATAATACATCTTCCGGCAAATCTATCTTGGGTAATTCATTTTCCATGTTCATCGATTCAAAAACAGCAAATATAAGCTAAAGAATAAGTATCATATAAAAAATCTTTCAGTCCGTGCCGATAACGAAAAGAGAGCACATTCTTCTTTATTTCGTATTTCAGTTGTGCACGGAATAGCATTGGACGGTCTCCATTCTGCTGATAACCCCGAAATCCTACCATATCGCATTTCAGAAACAGCGAACGCCATGTTCCGCTCAATCCGACCCCATAACAAAACGCATCATCTTGTCGATTATCCGGCTGATTAGTCATCCAACAATAAAATCCGAGCAACGCATCCAAACGAACAGCCGCATTCCCATCTGCACGCTGCCAAAGATTACGCCCGACGTTCGCATCGAACCAATAAGAAGCTGCATCCGTAAAACGGGCATCGCACAATCGCCCTCCGCTTGCTGTCTTTAAATTAGCACTAACCATAAGGTCCGCCCATTTTTCGCTACGGAACACCTGATAATAGCAATTGATGATTACATCGCCAAAGCAGGGAATCGGCGATTTTACCTCTGCGGCATGGCGTTCGTCCCGGACAGCTTCCGACGTCTTGTACCATTCCTGCAGGACACCACTTACCGTGACTCCCGCCTTTCCGCCGGCAATCGGGACATACAAACGGGCGAAAAGGTCTTGTGTCTGGTCTCCGGGCATCGTATGGTACTCTCCTCGAAGCTCTACTTCCCAGCGCGAGGGCAAAACTCCTCCCATCAATTCCGGGAAGGGAAAGGCATTGGCTCCAAAATAACGGGGAGAATACACCAGATATTCGCGCTTCTCATACCATTCTTCGGCTTGTAATGCCGTACAAAACAGCAATCCTGCCAGCCAGCTTATCACTATCCGTACGTTCATGACTTTGATGACAAGATATAATCTACTTTATTCACAATGGCAGCCGGCTCTATGCTGCTCATGCACGCCCAATCGCCACGAGAACAAGGGCGTTGCCCGAAAATAGAACAAGGACGGCAAAGCATCGGCAATTGGACTGCATAATCCGGATGTTGACGATAGCCATAGAATCCGGCATAGGGATGCGTCGCGCCCCAAATGGAAAGGACCGGAGTCGCCACCAACGACGCAAAATGCATATTGGCGGAGTCCATACATATCAATAAGTCAAGATGACTAATCAGCGCCAATTCTTGGTCCAACGGAAACCGTCCGGCCACGCATTCCGTGTTCGCATATTTTCCAGCCCACTGCCGGAGCAAATCCGCTTCCTTGCCTCGTCCGCCTAACAAATAGACATAAGTATCTTCTTTTGCGGAAAGAGTAGCGACAACCTGCTCCATTTGTTCTAATGGATAGATTTTCCCCCGATGCTTGGCAAAGGGCGCGATGCCCAACCACACCTTTTTATCTTTCCCGCCCAGTTCCGAAAAGAAAGCGGTATCTGCCGGCACATCCTGATAAAGCGAACGGAATATCGATTGATAAGCGAGGCCTGCTTTCCGAAATACATCCGCATAGCGCTCTATCATCGGACGCAACGGACGTTTATGCGTATTCTTCCGGTCGGTCAGCCGATGACGTTCGATGCGTGCTTTGTCCACCACGTAAACCTTCCGTCCTTTCAACCGAAACAGGGTGCGGATAATCACCGTGCGTAATACATCATGCAAATCCAACACCGCATCGAACGGATAATGCAACAAAGCAGAAGTGAACTTCAGCAGCCCCGGCAGGCTATGTTCCGTCGTTCTGGTATTAATTCCTATGACGTCCACATTCGCGGGCGGATTCCGGAACAACGGAATCAAGAATGCTTGCGTCAGTACCGTAAACTTATCCTCCGTATTCAAACGAGCAGCCGAATACACGACCGGAATCGTCATTGCGACATCACCGATAGCCGATAAACGTATCACCAGATAATGCGCCATGCCCCCCTCCTACTTATGTTGTCCATACAAGACGGGATTCAATGACGGGTCATTGTACATCTTCATCTGTTTATATACCTTCATATATTTCCTTCCCTGACGGATATCCGCCAACAGCTGGTTCAATGCGGTCGAAAGGTCCTTCCGTTGTTCCAGCAGAACGTTCAGCTTCTTCCGGCAACGTTCGCGATGTTCATCGGATACGTCCGAACGGTTCACCTCTTCCGCCATGTGGTAAATCTTCAGTTCGAGGATAGAGAGGCGGTCCACCGCCCACGCCGGGCTTTCGGTATTAATCGTCGCATCAGGCTGTACCTTCACCTCTTTATACTTATCGAGGAAGAAGCTGTCAATCAGTTCCACCAAATCCGTCCGGTCCTGATTTGACTTATCTATCCGGCGTTTTATCTTCAGCGCCTCTACGGGGTCGATTTCCGGGTCGCGGATGATATCCTCCAGATGCCATTGCACCGTATCAATCCAGTTTTTCAGATAAAGATAGAACTCTATGCTCTTGACGGGATAGGGATTATGCACCGTCGCATCCACGTTGTCCGTGACATGGTAGGCCTGAGTCGCCTGCTCAAAGATATGATAGCATTGCTCACTGAAATTCATATTCTACTCTATTATTTCGTTAGGATTGGGACAAACTTACGAAAATTCTCCGAATATTCGCACAAATCTGCCGGAAGTTATTTATTTCGCTTCCGGCTTTTCGCTAAGAACCGCCCCCGTTTCATCCGAAGATACTACTCCGCCAGCCATACTTCAATCTGCTTCATTATCGTCGCACGCATTTCGTCCGGCATATTGCTGATACGGGACAGGTGGCTTCCGCGCGGCTGGATATAGACCTGTTCGTTGCGCTTGCCTTCGAACGTCGGGACGCGCGCCGCCGTCCACGGGTCGATTTCCCCGTAGATGAAGATAATTTTAGGGTCGTTATCCTTCAGGAAATTGTAAATCTTATGATACAACGCCGGATTGAACTCGACACGGTCCCGCAGCTCGTCCGGCAACATGATGCGGTTCAGGTAGCCCTTCGCCGTCCGGATGGTCAGCCATTTCTCGAACGGGCGGGTGTCATATCCATAATAGCCGAGCTCGCGGGCGGCTTGCACGTTGAAAGGTTCGGTATCTTGGCCGATAGAGAAATAGACCGGGTCGCTGATTTGCATCCAGTGGTCGAACAGCGCCTTTGCATCGGCATCCCGGCCGGGAATCCCGCTCACCGGCGTACCCCATTGCCACAGCGCGAAGGGATATTCCAATACGCTCAAGTCATAAATCTCATCCAAAGAGGTCCGGAACGTATAGCCTTTCTCCTCCACATAACGCTCGAACATCGGCATAAGCTCGCTTCGCTGCTGGAGCACCCGGCGTTGGAATCCGGCAATCTTGCGCCGCTCCTTGCGCGTACCGACTTTCCGGAGGAAGGGTTCGTGCCGGCCATCCTCTACGCCGCGGCAAAGCGGACCCACATACGCTACCGAAAAATCCACATCGTCCGGGAAATAAGCGCGATAGAGCATCGTCGTCTGTCCCCCTTTGCTGATGCCGGTGCTCATCCATTTCCCCGGATACAGCTGCCGGAACGTTTTGGTCACCCGATGCAAATCATACGCCGAATTTTCAGCCGTCAGATAATCCCAATTCTTCGGGCTGGGCACAGACTCCAGAAAATAACGGTATTCCACGAAAACGACATTCGCATCGAACAGTTTCGACAGCTCCTCCTGATAATTGGGCGACAACGCATACTTCCCGCCATATCCTTCGGTCACCAGCACCGTAGGCCGGTCGAATCCGCGATGGCATACCACCACCCGCTGCCGGAATTTGCCCAGTGCCGTGTCTTTCGGATTCACATACTGCTCGAATTTCATCACATACTTCTCCGGATAATAATCCGTGCTCAACTTTTCAATCTGGCTCACTCCCGTCAACGTATCCAAACGTGCCCGCAACGGCTCCAGCGTGCCTGCCATCACCAGCCAAGCACACAGCCAAAGAAGCCCTGTCCAACCCAGTTTCCTTTTCATACGATTCTTCTTTTTCGGTCTATTTTACCGGTTATTTCCTATTCAATGCTGCAAATATCGGGAAAAACCGCCAAGATTCCGTAAAAATCCGGGAGATAATGCCTCTTTTCCCGGAAGGAGTTATAAGGAGTTAAAGCAGTTAGTCCGCTTTCGCGGACAGGAGTTAGAGCCGAATGCTTTTTGTATGTATTACTTTGAATATACTCTCAAAAAGGTATTGGCTCTAACTCCTTTAACTCCTATAACTGCTCTAACTCCTGATTACTAAGTGGGCGGAAAACTTTTTCGCGCTCCAACGAGAGACTTTCCAAGGGTTTGGAAATCCTCCCGCGCTCCAACGAGAAACTTTCCAAGGGTTTGGAAATCCTCTCGCTCACCAACGAGAGACTTTCCGAGGGTTCGGAAAGGAGGGGCAGGAGAAACTAAAGGAGTTAGAAGAGTCCGTCTGCTTTCGCGGACTAACTCCTCTAACTCCTTTAACTCCTAAATTCCAAGGGGCAAGCCAGCCTCGCCCTTACCAGTTCCTTACTCCTGAAGAATCCACATCAGCTTGTTATAATCGTCCGTTCCCCCATACTGGCGGTCGATTGCCTCCTGCAAATTCTCACGATTATAATCCAACTCATCCTGCGGATACATCCAGCGGACAGGCAGCTTAGTCGCATCCGTATTCATATTCGACTCCGGATTGACCGGCAACACCGGATACCCCGTGCGGCGGTTGTCATAGAAGCAATCATTCTCCGGATGTTGCAAGAACGAACCTAAATATTTCTGCAGAAGAATCATCTCCAAATCATGCTCGAAGTTTCCGTTCAGCTGGATAGCCTCCTGCTCTAAATAAGAAGCGATGAAATCTTCCGTTATCGGATGATTGTGATGATACGTCGCGTCGTCCGGCGTAAATTCCGCGATGAACTCCATGCTCGCGCGGATACCCTTCTTATAATATTCGTCCGCGCTTCCGGAAATCCAGCCGCGCAACGCCGCTTCCGCCAAGATGAAATTCTGCTCCATATAGCTGACGAACATCATCGGCTCCCCTTCGGCCGTCAGATACCGTTCATTCGGACCGCAATCCTTTCCTTCGCCGTGCAAGGTATTATTCTCACTCTGGATTGCCGATGGGTCGATGCCCATGTACGCATCCCAATCCTCCGCCGTCAGCCCGTTCTCCAACGCATACGGAGCCGCCTCCGCATAATAGAACAGGCGATTGTCCTTAAATTCCTTCAACGGCTCGATAATGGTGGACGATACCATCAAGTACTGCACATGGTCATTTTGATACAACGGGTACTGCTGCGAGCCGGTATTGCTGAACACCAACTGCAAGTTGTCGGCATTCGACGTCATCAGATTCGCTGCCGTAGCTAAGCGGGCGAAGCGTTCGCGCACCTGCAAATCGGCATCCCCGGTTTTCTTCGAAAGATTCATCAATACCTTCAGCTCGAAAGCCACGCAAACTTTCCGCCACTTCTCCGGGTCACCGTTCAAAACCGGGTCGCCATCGAAAGCCGCGCCGGAAGCGAACAACGACTGCGCCTCTTCCAAATCGCTCAACACTTGCGACATCACCTCTTTCTGCGTGTCATACACCGGTTTGATGTTTCCCTCCTCGGCTTGGTTCGACTGGCTGTAAGGGATATCCCCTACCTGCATCGAAAGATAGAACAGATGGTGCGCCTTGAAGAACTTAGCCAATCCCTTGTAGGAGTTCTGCACCTCTTCGGTCGCATTCTCCGCCTCCAACAACATCTTCTGGCAATTGGTCAAATCCGTATAAGCATCGAAGCTCGCACGCCCGAAGAGGTTGTACTGGTCGTTCTCCGCACTACCCTCTGCCCACGCAATCTGCTTGTTCCGCATATTGTCATACACGGAGTACTTCGCCTTGCCCAATTTCATCGTTCCGATGATAAGGTCCGTCGCCAACATCCCCGGCGTCACGGTCGTCGTGGCGTTCTGGTCCGTATTATAATCGTCAAACTTCGTAGTACATGACATCATCCCTGAAGCCATGGTCCCTGCTGCGATAACGCTAATTATAATCTGCTTAATAGTCATTGCTTTTTCAGTTTAAAAATCTACTTTCACATTAAATCCTAAGAAACGCTGCGACGGAGAACTCAAGTTATCTTCATCCACATCCGGGTCAGCATACTTGAACTCTTTCGCCCACAACAGCAGGTTCTGCCCGATAAACGAAACCGATGCGCCTTTGAGATGTGCCCAATCGCACGCCTTCTTCGGCAAGCTGTAGGTCAACGAAAGCTCTCTTATCTTGAAGAAGGTGGTCGAACGGTAATTCTGCGATGCGGCATTACCCGACCAAGGTTCGTAGGTCTGAATAAAGCTCTGGTAAGATACCGGTACGTCATTCGGCGCAAACACGCGGGTATCGCTGATGATATTCCCATCCGTATCATATTCCACTGAACCGGAAACTACCTTTACACCCTGTGCGATGTAGTTGATATTCCCATTCACGACCTCCTCATAACGTTCCGGTGTATCACTGTCGGGATGCGAACCACTGTTCCACATCGCCTGCTCGGTCTGGTTGTAAACCGTACCGCCGATACGTCCGTCGAACGACATGTATAACGACCAGTTCTTATAACTCAACGTCGTATTCAATCCCCATATCCAATCCGGATATTCATACCCGGCAAACGACTGATACTCGCTGCGGCGCGGAAGTCCGTTGTAGAGGATAAGGTTGCCGTCCGGGTCACGCTCCCAATCGTAAACAGCCAACCAGTCCCAACGCAGACCATCCTTCACCCATTGATTCTGCGTAGAATAAACCGGGTCCACCTGCGCATAGTAGTAGCGGTCGCGTGCCCAGTTAAGGTTTACAGTCCAGTTCCAGTCTTTGGTCTTTATCAAGTCCACGCCTATAGCCAACTCGAATCCCCGACGAAGCTGCTCCTCATCATAATTAAGCAATGTAGAAGAGAAGCCCGAAGCGGCACTAATGGTTGCCTCACGGGTCAGGTTATATTTCAGCTTGTTGTAGAACGCGAAGTCGGCATGAACGCGGTTATCCCACAGGTTAACCTCCGTACCAATCTCGTAGGAGCGCGACGTTACCGGCTTCAGCGTAGAGCTGCGCAGTGCTGTCGGATAGGTAGCCGAGTTCAGCCCGTTCCATACGTTGTTCGATACGCTGTATGCCTGTACCGTGTCGAAGATATCCAAGTCGGTCTTCGTTACCGTCCATGAACCACGTAACTTCCAGAAGGTAAAGATATCTGGCAGGTCTAAGAACTCCGACATAATCAAGCTGGCAGATACCGACGGATAGAAATAAGAGCGAGTCTCTGCCGGGAGTGTAGAAGACCAGTCGTTACGTCCCGTTGCATCGATATACAATAAGTTGCGCCATGCCAAAGATAACGAACCATACAACGAGTTGACACGTTTGCTCTTATAAGAAGCAGATGACGATACCGGGTCCACCGAGGCATTCAAGGAATAGTAGCCGGGAACGGAGAGCCCATTATTCGTACTGGAGGTCAGATTGTCGTCATAGTAGTAATAAATGGTTCCTCCGAAGAAGCCACTCACATCAAAGTCGCCCCACGTATATTTTCCTGTCAAGAGGAAGTCGCTGTTCACGCTGAAACCTGTGCCCTTACTTATAGAATATTGTCCGTTCTTGTTGCCTACGTTGATGGCTCCTATCGGGTTCTTCGTCTGGGTGCGGTCTGCATAGAAATCGACACCGGTTCTATTCGAGATATTCAACCAAGGTGTGATATCATATTTCACATATCCGTAGGTGTTCAGTTTGTCATAGTCGTTCTGGTTGGTGCACTCGTATGCAAGGAAGTAAGGGTTATCATAATAGCCCTCATAGAGCCAGTTCTGCTTGGAGTGCTCCTGTCCTTTCACCCAATAGTTGCGGAAATCACGGACATCGTAGTTTGCACCGGTCCATACAATCAAGTTATAGATATAACCGCCACCGCCATATCCCGAACCGCGGTCATTGGTGAAGAAACGCTTATTCCAGATAGCACCTCCTTCGATACTCAGGTTGCCATACTTGGCATTTCCGCTCACAGTGTAGGTTATCTTGTTCAGCTTCTCATTCGGATATTGTCCTTTATTATAGACGTGGTTCAGTGAGGTACGAAAGCCGCCGTGCTCACCTTTCCATGCAATGCTGACGTTATTGTTCGTGGACATCCCCTGCTCCAAGAAATTACGGAAGTTATTCTTTCCTTTCGAGACCAGCGGAGCCTCTTCCCACTGATAGGTATAAGGATTATACTGGACTGCCGTCCGGCCGATGTCAAGCTTATCGCCCCATACATAGTCATAGGAATCATACACTCCGCCCGTACCGGAGCTGTAACTGTGCTGCGCTTCGGGGATGGCAAGATACCCTGCATTGAACATGGTACTGCTATTGACCGAGACATCCAACCCTTCCTTACCCCCTTTCTTAGTTGTAACCATGATGACTCCCGAGCCGCCACGAGCACCATAGAGAGCTGATGCTGTTGCGCCCTTCAAAACGTCGATTGATTCAACATCATCAGAGGCAATATCCCGCAGGGAGATGTTGCTGTACGGCACACCATCCACTACGATGAGCGGTTCCTCGCCACGCACCAAGATGGTAGGCGCCGCATTAAACTCCGTGCTGTTCTGCACGTTCATGCCGGCCACTTTACCGGTCAGTGAGGTGGCAATATCGACACTCTTTACCGTGTTGAGAGCCGAGCCCTCCACTTTCTGCACGGCATATCCCAGCGCTTTCTCTTCGCGCTTCAGACCCAACGCCGTAACGACGACTTCGCCCAGCAGTTCCGAATCCTCTTCAATCTTGATACTGAGATGGGTCTGGTTTCCTACGGCAATCTCCTGTGTTTTATAACCCGTGTAGGAAATCTGAAGGATAGCACCCGGCGAGACCCGGATAGAGAAGTTTCCGTCAATATCTGTTATGGTTCCGTTGGTGGTTCCCTTCTCCACGATGTTCGCCCCTATAACAGACATGCCCGTATTATCCACTACATTACCGGTAACCGTTACTGCATCCTGCAGAACCTCTTCTACCGAGGGAAGGACCGGCGAGCCGAGCGGCTCCATTTCATTGGCATAAGCAGGTGTTCCTACAAATAACAACGAGAGTAGCGCAGCTGCTCCCGCTTTTAACGTAAGATGTTTCCTTAAATCCATAATTCTGTTTCTACTTTTTATCTTTTCAAATTCGCCGCAAAAGTAGAGGAACAATATTACAGATTTATTAAGGATTCAGCACAAAACTATTTCAGATTGTTAGCCATCCCACGACCGGATGGTGCGCCGGAGTCCATCGAACTTTGCTCGCTTCACTGCCGAACCCCTGAAGAGCCGGCGGTAGTCATCTTCTACCATATTATATATAGTATCGTGCCGAAGCCCGAGCAAATCGGCCGAGGGGTGGAACTCCACCACCTCCGTAGGGCGGGCGAACCGATTATGAGGGCACGCCAGCTGGCAGGCGTCGCATCCGAAGAGATATCCTTGGACTTTCGACGCCAACTTGGCTGGTATCTCGCCCCGGTGTTCAATGGTCAGGTAGGAAATACAGCGGCGGGCGTCGAGGCAGTAGGCGCGGCACAGCGCACCGGTCGGGCAGGCATGGAGGCAACGCTCGCAAGTTCCACAGTGCGACCTCATCGGTGTGTCGTAGCGGTCTGCTTCAAGTGTCATCACTATCTCGCCCAAAAAGAAAAAGGAGCCCGCGCGGGGGATAATCAGAGTCGTGTTCTTTCCTATCCAACCGATACCGGAACGCCATGCCCAATATCGTTCAAGGAGCGGAGCCGAGTCGGTAAAGAGCCGCGCTTCGGCTTCGACATCCACCGGCAAAGCTGCCCGGATGCGCTCCCAGAGCTGCCTGAGCCGCGCCTTCATCACATCGTGATAGTCTTTCCCATAGGCATAATAGGCAATGTAGGGCTCGTGCGGGTCACGACGGCGGGGCGGATAGTAGTTGAGCGCGACAGAGACGACAGTGCGCGCTCCTTCCAACAATCCGCGCGGATCGCATCGCAAGTCGCGGTGGTTCGCCATATAAGCCATGCCTGCCTCACAGCCCTGCTCCAGCCAAGCATCCAAGCCCTCTATCGCCCATGCCTCAACGGGTCCGGCGGGCGACATGCCGCAGGCGGAAAAGCCCACCTCGTGCGCCCATCGTTTGATTGCTTCTGCACTTATTTTCATACACCTCATTATCTCTCAAAAAACATCTGCACGAGAGGGAGACCCTGCATCTCCTATCAGATGGAAGCTATAGCCTTCATTAATGAGCCATTCGATAGCTCTCGGCATGGCCCAGCGCATATTCTGTTCTGCCTTGAGCGAATCATGAAAAACAATAATCGAACCGTTGCGGACATACTGCTTGACGTTCTGAAGGACATCTTGAGGCGTCAGATGCGGACTATAATCGCGGGTCACGACGTCCCACATGACGACTTTGTAGCCCATAGCCCGCAGGGTCAGCAACTGGAGGACGCGCATGTGCCCGTGCGGGGGACGAAAGAGCCGCCCCGGAATCAGCTCGGAAGCCTTGCGGACATTTGCCAGATAATTGCGCGTCCAATAGCGGATGCCCTGCACGTGGTTGTAGGTATGGTTCCCTACCTGATGTCCCCGAGCCAATACCTGCCGGAAGACATCAGGGTGACGCCATACATTCTCACCTACCATGAAGAAGGTCGCCTTCACCCCGTAACGGTCCAGTACATCCAGCACCCAAGGGGTCACCTCCGGGATGGGGCCATCATCGAAGGTCAGATAAACGCACTTCTCCTCTTCGCGGGGGATTCTCCAAAGAGCGCCCGGGAAGAGGAGACGATAAATTAGCGGAGGTTGCTCAATAAACATACTCAATGCTCTTGCTGCCTCAGCGACTCATAAGCCATCCGGAAGGTGTCGAACTCCTCCTGATATTTCTTCAGAAGTTCCGGGTCATGCTCCTTAAAGACGCGGACTACCTCCTGCAAGGTATAGAGATCGGTATTCACATCATCGGCAACCGAAGCGAACTGGTTCGGCTTCAGACGGAAATACCAATTCAAGTTGCGTACCATATTCTCAGCGAGCTCATCATAAACCGCTGCCCCCTTCTCTTTCTCGCCCAGCAGGTAATAGACCTCGCCAACCGACAGGGCACTGTAATCTAACGGCACATTCTCCGACGGAAGTACTTCCATGCACTTGTCGAGGAGTTTGAGCGCCTTGTCCTTCTCTCCCTTCTGGTAAAGCGCGACAGCCAACTTACCGAACAGAACATATCTGTAGCTCTTGCACATCCGGAGGACGTTCTCATCCAAATAGATACCCGGCGTATTCACACCGCCCCACTTGAACTTGTTCATGACGTTATCATACATCTTGTCGGTATTGACGCTCTGAAGTGTCCCTTGTACTCTTGACGGAACAATCTGGTAAGCCATACCAGTCTGCTGGAAATAGGGGTCGAGCTTGACGAACTGGTCCGGGCTGACCGTCACTGCATAGTAGAGTGGACGTTTCCACTTGTTTTCTTGGAGCATGTTCAGGATAATCAACTCCTGTTTACCGAGGGCATCCTTACCTTTCAGGTCGATAGTCATCTCTTTCGGGATAGAAGTCACCTGGATGTTATTCAGAATACCACTGCTTACCAAGTCTGCCGAATCGACCTTATAGGTCAATGTCTGTGAGGGGATATAATCCAACGGCTGACTGATGCCCGGTATTTTCTTATACTTCGGGTCATTGCTCCGTACGAATTCCAATGCCGTGTTGAGGTCAATCGGATTCTCAGTCATCGGCATGATATAGGCGAAGTCGCGCGTACCCTGCACATAATCCGAATGGTCCCAAGTGATAGGCAGCGGAGCGGATTCGTAGGCCTGCTTCTTCATCTGGTCGATATACCAGTCGGTTTGCAGGTAACTGGTATTGCAGACCCTTACGTCGGTTCTGATGCCCTCTACCTCCTGAGCATACCAGAGCGGGAAGGTATCGTTATCGCCATTAGTGAAGATAACTGCATTAGGGTCGCACGAATTCAAGTAGTTCGCCCCAAAGTCCCGAGCTACATATCTGCCCGAACGGTCGTGGTCATCCCAGTTCTGAGCTGCCATCTGCAACGGAACGAACAGCGCAGCTATCGAACCGACACTCGCCGCGATAGTTGACGGGAGCTTGGCATAGCGTTCCAACAATTTCACTAAAGCTGCCACACCGAACCCTATCCATATACAGAAAGCATAGAACGAGCCGGCATAAGCATAGTCGCGTTCTCTGGGCTGATAGGGGGTCTGGTTC
The DNA here is from genome assembly GCA_949289155.1 of uncultured Parabacteroides sp. GTDB lineage: Bacteria > Bacteroidota > Bacteroidia > Bacteroidales > Tannerellaceae > Parabacteroides. The sequence continues at coordinate 112,248 of CASEMX010000004.1, read as the reverse complement.
AAATAGAGAACTATCGCGATACCGGTCATGAAGAAAAGCATGAAGGTCACCCAAAAGCCTTGTATTCCTCTCCTTCCGGCATAGACCTGATAGACCAGCCCGATAATTCCCAACAACAAAGGAAGCATATAATACACATTATGTCCCTTATTATTGATGATATCGTTAGGCATATCCTCTTGCGGACCTACCAACTGCTCATCGATGAACTTGATACCGGTAATCCAATTTCCATGCGATACTTCGCCATGGCCTTGAATATCATTTTGCCGGCCTGAGAAGTTCCACATGAAGTATCTCCAATACATGAAATTCAACTGATAGGAGATAAAGAAACGGAGATTCTCGCCGAATGTCGGTTTCATCACCGAGACTGTCTCGCCACATCTGTTGAACTTCACCGGATGTCCTTTGACTTGTGCCCATTCCTTGTAGCTTTCTATATGATTTGGAATCGTACTGTACATTCGGGGGAAGAGCATATTCAGTTCGTCCACATATTCATAGTCCGTATTATGACGAGAGACATAGTAGCGGTCCTTTTCGCTGGGGTCTTTCTTCGTCACTCGCGTCCATACCGGGCTTCCCTCCTTTGATACTGCGACACACATGCCTCCTTCGTTCTGACGTTTTACTTCGGAGACATACGTCTGCCCGTACAGAAGCGGCGTCTGTCCGTACTGTTCACGAGCCAGATAAGTACGAAGGGTAAAGATATCGCTCGGCGCATTCTGGTTCATCGGCGTATCGGCAGTTGCACGAATCAGCGTCAATGCATACGAAGAGTAGCCGATAACAACCACCATCAAGCTAATCAGTACCGTATTCAGGAGCTTTATGTTCAATGTCTTGCTCAAGAAGAGATAAGCCCCAAGAGCGATAATCAAAATAGCCGCTACGATATAACCGCTGCCGATAAAAGGCACACCCAGCAAGGTAACTGCCAGCAGGAATGAGACCTTCATCCGAAGCGGATGGATTTCATCGCGCATCGTTTCCCATATCGCCCAAATAAGCACAGCTACAAGGGCAATTACATAGGCATATACACCCGAGTTATAGGGCATTCCGAATACATTGACGAACAGTAATTCGAAATATCCGCAGATTTCAACCAATCCCTGCACGACACCGAACATCATCAAGGCAATGATTACAAAAGAAACCAGCAGCGCCACGAATGTTCCTTTCAGCGTCGGATTCGGGAATTTCTTATAATAATAAACCAATACGCAGGCCGGGATACACAAAAGGTTCAACAGATGGACCCCGATGCTTAATCCCATCAGATAGGCAATCAATACAATCCAACGGTCGGCATGAGGCTGGTCAGCTACCTCTTCCCATTTCAATATCAGCCAGAATACGACCGCAGTAAACAGAGAAGAATAGGCATATACCTCGCCCTCTACCGCGCTGAACCAGAAGGTATCGCTAAAGGTATAGGCTAATGCGCCGACAGCACCTGCGCCCATAATCGTAATCAGTTGGCCCATCGTCATCTCTTCGCCATCCGTTACGATAATCTTGCGAGCCAGATGCGTAATGCTCCAGAACAAAAACAGGATGGTCAGTCCGCTGAACAACGCAGACATCGAATTCACCATTTTGGCCACCGTAGAAGGGTCGGATGCTAACTGAGTAAATAAATTGGCCGTCAGCATAAAGAAAGGTGCTCCCGGCGGATGTCCGACTTCAAGTTTGTATGCCGAAGAAATAAACTCCCCGCAATCCCAAAAACTGCCGGTCGGTTCAATTGTCATCAAGTAAACGGCAGAGGCGATTACGCAGATAATCCACCCCATCACGTTGTTGATAAGTTTGTAATTTCCCATATTAGATAATTGATATTTAGACTTATTTACCGGGATATGCCTTTACATCCCCCTATTTTTCAATAAAACAAGTGCAAATGTAGTAAATAATTAAGAATGGAAAATTGAAAATGAGAAATTAAACATAAATATGCCTGCAGAAAGGCAGGGGTTCTGAGTCACTCGGAAGCTATGTCTGCACAAAAGCGGGATTTCCGAGCCGCTCAGAAGCTATGTCCGGCGAAAAATTATCGTTCCGAGTCACTCAGCAACTTGAAATTGGACAAGAATTGGGGTTTCGAGTCGCTCGGAGGCTTGAAATCGGGCAAATTTCAGACTTCTGAGTCACTCAGAAGCTCTGCCGGCGCAAAAAAAGTGCTTCCGAGTCACTCAGAACCTATGTCCGGAGAAAAATTGTCGTTCCGAGTCACTCAGAAGCTCAAAAAATGGTCAAAATCGGGCTTCCGAGTCACTCAGAAGGGGTCATTTTTGAAAATCGGGCTTTCTGAGTCACTCAGAAACACAAATTTTAACAAAATCAGAGCTTCTGAGTCGCTCAGAAGGGCAAAAATGGGCAAAATCAGGGCTTCTGAGTCACTCGGAAGGACTCCTTTTCCATTTTCAGAGGTTCTGAGTCACTCAGAAGCATTCCTTTTGGATTTTCAGCGCTGCTGAGTGACTCAGAGCAAAGGAGCATCCCGGCGGTTTATAGTTTCACTTTCACCGTGCGCCCCTTTTTGCTCTCGTTATGAAAACGGTCGACCGCCGTAACGACGTACCGATAGCGCGTATCGCCCTCGTCATAGGGCAATTTATAATAGGTATTCCGGGTAATCGCTACGATATGCGCCGGATTCTCGAGGTCGATTTTCTCCTTTTTCCCAAAGCGATAGACCACAAAATAGGTCGCCAGCTCCGGATTTCCCTTATCCTGTTCCGCCTTCCAATGCAGCATATAGCCCTCAGCAGTCCATTCCGCCTTCAACTTCTTCACCGGTTTCGGCGCACGGTCATGCAAATGCGTATAAGCCGGAATCAGTGCCGGATACCGATGGTAATGCTGCTTCAGACTGTCCGCCACGCCTTTATTATTCCACAAAATCTCATTTGCCGGCCAGAAACAATTCCCTTGAATATTCGGAAGGCTGCGTTCGAGGCGCATCTTCTCCGTCAACTGGGCAGCCTTCATCGTACGCGCCACATCCTGCCCGATATAAAGGTGACTATTTCCTGCATATTGGCTCCACCAGCCGATGAGTGTCGCATAATCAGCCGCCGGATGCCCGATTTCCCAATATATCTGCGGGATATTATAATCAATCCAGCCCTCCTTCACCCAATGAAGTACGTCGGCATAGAGGTCATCGTAGTTCTGCAAACCGTTTGTATTGCTCCCGGAGCCGTCCGGCGTGCTTTTCTTATTCCGATAAATACCGAAAGGACTGATACCGAAGCGCACCCAAGGTTTGCTCAGCAGGATGGTCCGCTTCAACTCTTGGATAAGCAGATTGACATTCTCACGCCGCCAGTCCGCCCGCTGCTCCGGTTTATACCCTTTTGCCAATCCATATCGCCGAAAGCTCTTATCGTCCGGGAAAAACGCTCCGGCTGCCGGATAAGGATAAAAATAATCATCCATGTGGATTGCATCTACGTCATAACGAGTGACGATATCTTTCACCACTTTACAGATAAACTGCCGGGATTGAGGCAAACCGGGGTCGAAAAGAATCTGTTTATTGTAGGTAACGAACCATTCCGGATGACGATGGTAGATATGTGAGGCGGCAAACTTCGTATTGCCTGCCGTGCTGATACGGTAAGGATTCAGCCACGCATGGAACTCCATGTTCCGTTTATGGCATTCCTTGATAAGAAAAGCCATCACATCGAAATTCCCTTCCGGAGCCACCCCCTGTTCACCGGTATAAAAACGGCTCCAAGGTTCCAACTTCGAGCGATAAAACGCATCGGCTTCCGGACGCACCTGAAAGATAATCGCATTGATGCCACAGGCTTGCAGGAAATTCAGCTTACGGACAAAACTCCGTCGCATCTCTGCCGGCGTCATCTCCTTATATTCGCCTTGAAAAGCCGTTTGTATCCATGCGCCTCTGAATTCCCGCTTCGGATACTCCTGCATTTCCGCCGTTTGCGGCGTCTCAATGGTTTTGCATGAGGTTACACAACCTATTATCAGCAAGAGAAATAGTGCTTTTATTATATTCTTTCGTTCCATTTCGTTTATCGATTAAGTCTTTTATTCCGCGAAAGTACAACTTTCTCGTTGTTTAATGCTTTTATGTCCATAAAAAATAGGAAATTCGTAACCTTTACCGGATACGAATCCCCTATTTTAACCGTTAGAATCCTATTTCTATTTAATAAGTATGCGAATCATGGTCCATTTCCGTACGGTTGATGCCACGCAAATCGATTGCCCGCCAAGCATAAAAGATATATGCAAGGACAAACGGAATCAGAATGGAAACGAAACTCATGACTTTCAATGTGAATGGGCTGGAACAGCTATTAGCTATCGTCAACGAACTCTGCAAATCGGCATTCGACGGATAGTATGCGGTGTTATTCCAACCGGCACAGAGCAATAATGCCAAAACGGTGAGTATTGTACCGATTCCGGCGAACCAGATTCCCCGCCGATACCCCTCTTTCCTGATTGTTTTGATAACACCATAGAGAAAAGAAACAAGCCCCACCAAAAGAATCGCCAATACAGCCGGCATCTCAAGGAAGTTTTTCAGGTATTTTCCCTCTTCCATATAGATTTCCTGTGTCTCCGGATTTACGGCAAAGCCCTCAGCAACGCTTAGATAGAATACAAATACCACAAGGAAGATGATAAATCCGCTGCTCTCCTTTTTCATGCGCCGACGGCAGGCTGCATAAATCTCGGCATCGTCTATATTATTGATATAATAGAGCAAGCCCAACACACGTGAGAGATAAACTAAAGCAAGTCCTAAGAAGAGATTCCAAATATTGAGTGCCGCCTCCAAACCATGCAACGGATGCATCCAAGTAGAGATTACCGGCATAGAAAGGTCGGTCAGGTGCTCTTTATTTACCTGAAACTCCGCACCGGTAAAGAATGTTCCTACGGCTGTACCTATCAACAGCGGAGCAAGCAGCCCGTTGATAAGCAAAAATATTTGATAAGTACGTTTACCCAACAGATTCCCTTTCTTGGCTTGATACTCATACGAAACCGCTTGCAGGACAAAACAGAGAAGGATTAACATCCATACCCAATAGGCTCCGCCGAAACTGGTCGAATAAAACAAGGGGAAAGAAGCAAAGAAGGCTCCACCGAAAGTAACTAAGGTCGTAAAGGTAAATTCCCATTTCCGGCCGGTAGAGTTCAGCAGCATTTTCTGCTGGCTTTCCGTTTTTCCGATTTGAAACAGGAGAGATTGCCCGCCTTGAACGAACAGCAGAAAAACCAATAGCCCGCCCAATAGCGAAACTAAGAACCACCAATAGTGTTGTAAAAAGATATAGGTTGAAGTTTCCATAGAATATCTGTTTTTAAGGTGAATATTTATTTGCTTTCCGGACCTTTCTGTATGGCTTTAACCATAATACGCAGTTCGGCAATCAAAAGAACAGTGAAAAGAACCAAGAAGATAAAGAACGTGGTTTGTACGGCAGCGGTAGATAACCGCGAAATACCTGCCACTGTCGGGAGTATATCCTGAATCGCCCAAGGCTGACGCCCTACCTCTGCGACAATCCATCCCGCTTGCCCGGCAATATACGCCAATGGAATACTCCAAAGGGAAACATAATGCAGCCAGCGCATCTGTTGAATCTTGCCATTTCTTGCCAACAGGAATACGGCAATGAAAAGAAGGATTAGATACCCCCCTAAAATCACCATAATATGGAATGAATAGAAGCTGAGTCCAACCGGAGGAATCAAATCGGTCGGTTCATTCAAATAGCCGTAACCGAAGTAGGCGAAATTCTCATCCAAAGTCGCACGGTGTGTTTGCATGGCTGCCTCATCTTTTGCTTTCAACGCTTTGCGATAATCTTCCAAAGCCTGAATAGCGATTCTTCCCCGCGCTATTTTTTCTTTTGCTGAGAGTGCGGTTTCTCCTTCACGGGTTGTATAGCCTCCATCTACGAGGTCTTTTATTCCGGGAACAAAGGCATCCGATTCGCGTTCGGCCAGCAACGAAAGCATATTCGGGATTTCTATCTTAAAAAGGAAGGGGTCGGTTGCATCATCATAACTTTTTTTATTCGGATTCAGCACTCCAACCGCTACCAGTCCTGCACCCTTTTCTCCTTCATAAAGTCCTTCCATCGCGGCAAGCTTCATCGGTTGCTTTTGTGCGACTTGATAAGCAGAGCCATCGCCGGTCCAAAGCAAAATCACCGACGAAAACAATCCGAAGGCAGCCGCCACTTTAATGCTCCGCATGGCAAATTCTTTGTTTCGCTCCTTTAATAGATACCAACAACTCACGCCGATAACAAAGGTCGCGCCGGTGACCCAACCGGATAGTACAGTATGGAAAAACTTATTGATGGCTACCGGAGACAAAGCCACTGCCCAGAAATCCAACATCTCATTGCGTACCGTATCCGGATTGAAATGCATCCCCGCCGGGTATTGCATCCAAGAATTGGCAATTAAAATCCAAAGCGCCGACAGAGTCGCTCCGGCAATGGTCAACCAAGTAGAAACAAGGTGGAATCGTTTGCTGACCTTCTCCCAACCAAAAAACATAACGGCAATGAACGTCGCTTCCATAAAGAAGGCTACGATTCCTTCAATCGCCAGCGGCGCACCGAATATATCCCCTACAAACCAACTGTAATTGGACCAATTGGTTCCGAACTCAAATTCGAGAATCAGACCGGTGGCTACGCCGATGGCAAAATTGATTCCGAACAGTTTCATCCAGAATTGGGCGGTAGTTTTCCAGTGTTCTTTGCCCGTTTTTACGTAGAGTGTTTCCATTATCGCTTGGATAATGCCCAAGCCTAACGTCAATGGCACAAAAAGCCAGTGATACATGGCCGTAAGTGCGAATTGCGCCCTTGACCAATCGATTAATGATGTGTCGATACTTGCAATCATGGATTATTGGTTTTTTAAATTTGAATTAGCTCGTTGAATCAATTCCGAAGAAACATAGTCCTGTTTCGCTTGTTCGCCCTCATATTTTCCTAAATAATCAGGGAAAAAGAAAAGTTTCAGCACAAAAAACATAATGAAAAGCTTTAGGAGGATAATACACCAAAGCAATTTCCCCAATTTCATGCTCCGAAACCCTTCGGCATAGAAGTTATATACCTTATATATAGAACTTGCAAACATATTTTATAACTATTTTATCGGAATGAATGTAAAAGTAGAAAAACTTCTTGAATATCTCATAAAAGACTGCCTTTATTTTTTCCTCCGCAAGGGAATCTGCAGATTAAACATCGTCCGAGCCTCCGACAGCACTTAATCTACAGATTTGGCATCGTCCGAGCCTCCGACAGCACTTAATCTACAGATTTGGCATCGTCCGAGCCTCCGACGGCACTTATCCTACAGGATTGGCATCGTCCGAGCCTCCGACAGCGCTTATCCTACAGGATTGGCATCGTCCGAGCCTCCGACGGCACTTATCCTACAGGATTGGCATCGTCCGAGCCTCCGACAGCACTTATCCTACAGGATTGGCATCGTCCGAGCCTCCGACAGCGCTTAATCTACAGATTAGCGGTTATCAGGGCTGCTTATCCTGAGCAATCCGATCGACCACCAACGCAATGGCGCCGTCTCCGGTTACGTTGCACGCGGTTCCGAAGCTATCCATCGCAATATAAAGCGCTATCATCAGCGCCTGCAGGGTTTCGTCAAAACCTAACATACTCTGGAGCAATCCCAACGCCGCCATAATCGCTCCGCCCGGAACGCCCGGTGCAGCAACCATGGCTATCCCCAACATGCAAATGAATCCGCTCAAATTCCATAGCGTTACCGGCGCGGCAGTCATGAACATAATCGCCATTGCACATGCGACGATTTTCATGGTGCTGCCGGCAAGATGAATCGTGGCACACAAGGGAATAACAAAAATAGCGATATTCTTCCGCACGCCGTTCCGTATGGTTTGCGCAAGCGTCACAGGAATCGTGGCAGCCGATGACTGCGTTCCTAAAGCTGTCGCATAAGCCGGCAGCATATTCTGCAAAAGCCTGAGCGGATTTTTCCGGCTCACGAGCCCAGCTACGGTGAATTGTATCAATAAAATCAATATATGCAGGACAAAAATGACAACAATGACTTTAAGGAACATGGAAATCACATTGAAGACCTGTCCGCTGGCGGTCATATTCAGGAATATGCCGAAAATATGCAACGGCAAAAGGGGAATGATGACAACCTCGATGAGCAAGACGACAATCTCTTTGAAATCATTGAATCCATCCTTCAACACATGACCATTAATATAGGACAATCCCAGTCCGATGGTGAAAGAGAGGAGCAGGGCGGTCATCACATCCATGATTGGCGGCATGGCGACTTCGAAATAGGGCGTGAATACTGGCTCGGCCGAAGCTCCTACCGGAAACAGGGTGGTATTGGCCGGCAATATATTGGGAAATATCCAATCGCAACTGAAATAGGTAAAGAACCCGGAGAACAGGGTGGAACCATAAGCCAACAGCGCTGTAATGGCAAGGAGCTTTCCTGCGCCTCTGCCTAATTCGCCGATGGCCGGCGCCACCAGCCCGACAATAATCAACGGAATCGCGAACGAAAGGAAGTTCGCGAACAAAGAATTAAAGGTAACAAACAGCCGGATGATGCTCCCCGGCATAAACTGTCCCAGCACAATACCGCCGAGAATGGCAATTAAAACTTTAACTAACAGATTAATCTTTATCTTCTTCATGGTGTTGTTTTATTTTGAAGCCCAAGATAGCAATAAAAATGCTCATAAACGGACTAATCAAATTAAAAAAACAATAGGGAAGATAAGTTAGTGTCGAAACATTCAAAATCGTAGCCTGTGTCATCCCGCACGTATTCCATGGGACAAGCACGGAGGTCACCGTCACCGCATCTTCGGTCGTCCGGCTTAACAGGCGGCTCTCATATCCCTTCTTCCGATAAATGTCCTTAAACATATTTCCGGTCAGGATGATGGAGATATACTGGTCGGCGGTACAGATATTCAGTGTGATGCCGGAGAAAACGGTCGAAGCCACCAAGCCGGCACGCCGTTTCATGAAATGGAGGAATACGGAGGTCAGCGATTCGAGCATTCCGCTGGCCGTCATCGCTCCGCCGAAGCACATCGCGCAAATAATCAGCCAGATGGTATCCATCATCCCCGCCATTCCGCGCGTGGCGACCAACGAGTTGAGCGCTTCGTTTCCGGTGTCGATTTGGGTGGTCCCGTAAAGCATCATCCACAGGCCTTTGAACTGCGACGTGACGCTGCGTACCTCCATGCCGGAAATCTCGCGCAGCAGGTCGGGCTGGAAGATGAGAGCAAAGACAGCTGCCAATGCGCCGGAAACGAACAGCGTAATGAGTGACGGGACGCGCTTGGCGATTAAAATGCCGGTCACCAGCGGGACTATCATCAGCCAGCCGGATATATAGAAGGTATCTTTCAACGATTCGGCAAACTGCATCATCTGCGCGGTGTCGGTCGCTTCGTGCGCAAAGCCGGCAATGGTGAAAATCAGCAACGCTATCAGGATAGAGGGCACGGTCGTGTACATCATGTAACGGACATGCGTGAACAGCGGCGTCCCGGTCGTCGAAGAGGCGAGGACGGTCGTATCGGACAGGGGCGAAATCTTATCGCCGAAATAGGCGCCGGAAATGATGGCTCCGGCTGTCCAACCGATATCGAATCCCTGCGCATTCCCGATTCCCATCAGGGCGATGCCGATGGTCGCAATCGTCGTCCATGAACTTCCGGTCATCACCGAGATAATAGCGCAAATCAAACAGCTTGAGGCAAGAAAGAAGGTCGGACTCAGAATCTGCATCCCGTAATAAATCAGCGTCGGGACAACGCCGCTTATCATCCAACTGCCGGACAGTGCGCCTATCAACAAAAGAATCAGCAATGCCGTTGCGACGCCGAGGATATTCGAACAGATGGCCTCTTCAATCTTTTTCCATTTCACCTTGCAGAAGGCCATCGCCAAAGCCGAACAACAGGCGGTCGTTACCAACAGGACGACTTGGCTCCCTCCCGCCAGCGCGTCGCTGCCGAATACTTTAATCGTAAAAAACAGGAGTACGACCATCACTGCCAATGGCACTAAAGAAAGCCCGACGGACGGACGCTTTACAGATTCATTCATTTCCATGCGGTTGCGTTTAAATTTTTCAGGGCGCAAAGGTAATAAAAAATCTTTTGGCGAAAACGTCCTCTGCCTTTTTATAAGGAATTAAGGAGTTAGAGGTGTCAGCCCGCCATACGGACAGGAGTTAAAACCTATACTTCCGGGAAATAGAATGAGAGAGACTTTCCAGCTTTGGGATTTCCTCTCTACACCGTAGAGAAACTTTCCAGCCCTACGATTTGTTCTCGACGCTGTTCGAGAAGGTTTCGTAGCAGTACGATTTGCTCTCTACACCGTAGAGAAGGTTTCGTAGCAGTACGATTTGCTCTCTACACCGTAGAGAAGGTTTCGTAGCAATACGATTTGCTCTCTACACCGTAGAGAAGGTTTCGTAGTAGTACGATTTGCTCTCTACACCGTAGAGAAGGTTTCGTAGTAGTACAATTTGCTCTCTACACCGTAGAGAAGGTTTCGTAGCAGTACGATTTGTTCTCTACGCCGTAGAGAAGGTTTCGTAGCAGTACGATTTGCTCTCTACGGCATAGAGAGGCAATTTCAGCTTTTATGCAAAATCTCTGTCAGCCGGCGGACCCCTTCTGACGCGCCGCACTGCAGATGGACGATATCGTGGCGATAGGTCTGCACCTCTTTCGGGTCAATCAGGTAGATGGGCTGTCCGCGCCGCACGTAATTCAGCAATCCGGCAGCGGGATAGACATTCAGCGACGTGCCGATGACCACGAATATGTCCGAATCCTCCACCTCGCGGATGGCAGGGTCAATCATGGGGACGGCCTCGCCGAACCATACGATAAAGGGGCGGAGCTGCTGCCCGTCGGGGGCAAGGTCGCCGATATGCAAGTCGGGATGCTCCGGCTCAATGTCGTAGGGTGTTTCCAAATCGCGGACCGAACAGGACTTCATCAATTCGCCATGCAAATGAATCACATGGCTGCTTCCGGCACGTTCATGGAGGTTATCCACATTCTGGGTAATAATGCGCACGTCGAAGTCCTTTTCCCACTCGGCCAGTCCGATATGCCCGGCGTTTGGCTGTGCATGAAGCAGCTCGCGGCGGCGTTGATTATAGAAATCCAGTACCAACTTCGGATTCTTGGCGAACCCTTCAGGCGTAGCGACATCTTCCACGCGGTAGTTTTCCCACAGCCCGCCGGAATCGCGGAACGTCGAGATTCCGCTCTCTGCGCTCATGCCCGCACCTGTCAAAACAACGATTTTCTTTTTCATAACCCACGAATTTTATGCTAAGATTATTCCGTAATCACCGACAACTCCCCTATTCCGGTCTGCGGCATATCATCGACGTTGCGCACCGAAACCAACTTGAAGGTCGAACCTTTCACCGGAGCAAAACGAATCTCCTGTTCGATAGGATTCGCCTTGATATTCGAAAACTCGCCGCTTGCCGCCAGTTTGCCGTCCACATAGAAGCTGTACGAAGAGATATAGCCCTGCGAACTGTTCAGTGTGCGGTTCTGGTCAGGCATATAACGGAATCCGGAGATGGTTTGCGGCCGGTCGAGCCGTACGCTCACCTCCCGCTTCCCCTTCGGCAGGAAATAAGCCGTATATCCGTTGCCATCGAACATGACCGCTCCCTTTTCCGCATCGGTTTCCAACCGGTAACTTGAAGCCGGAATATCGAACGCCTGCGTCGTCAGCGGACTATATTTGTCGTTATGCGCATCATATACCACCGCTTTCACGACGGCTTTCTTATCCAACAGGAAGGGCTGCTCATAACGCGGAGAATCTTTGGTAGGTTCCGTACCGTCGGTCGTATAATGGATTTCAGCCGCCGCCTCTCCCGCCTGAATCGTCACCTTCGACTCGGCATTGCGGCTAATAACCGGCTCAGTCAGCAGTGCCGGCGCACAGAACGCCTCTACATTATTTATACATAACGGACCGCGGGCATCGGTAAAGTTAATCCGCAGCTTATTGGCATGGACCGTCGGGAAGCGGACAATCCGCTTGTAGCCTACAGTCGTCGTCGAATCGACCGACTGAATCGGTTGCCATTTCCCGTCAAACTCATATTCCATCGTAAAGCTCCGCACGCGCTGCCCTAACGGGATATATTCCTGAATAAGGATACGGTTCACATCCGAAGCCGTCGTCAACGTAAAGGTCAACGAGCCGCTGTTCACGCCATCTTCCGTAGCCCAATAGGTATCCCAATCGCCATCTGCCACATTCGCCGCCGCGAAAGTGCGCCCTCTCCGGCTGGACGATTCCACATACGCCCCTTTCAGCAGATTGGTCTTCAGGTCATTCTGGATAGTCTGATACCATTCCACCGCCCGAACGGAGTCGCGCGGGTCAATCTTCCCATTCAACGCCACCGGGAAGTTCAAAAGGAAATTGGCATTATGGCCGACACTCCGATAATACAAGTCCACCAGCTTAGCCAACGACTTTACCTGATGGTCTTCGCGCTGATGATAGAACCAGCCCGGACGAATCGACACATCGCATTCGCCGCCCAGCCATTTCTTTCCGTTCTCATCGCCATAAGCGCTATTCGCATACGGACCGACATTCAGTTCGGTGTCATACATGCTCCATTGCGTCGCGCCTGCCCAGCCCTCTTCGTTGCCTATCCACCGGATATCGGGAACCGTTCCGCCGAATATCATCGCCGTCGGATGCTTAGCCTTGATTTTTTCACGCGCCTCTTCATATTTATAATAGGTCTTCGCGTCAATCGAACGGGTTTCATTGGCTCCGCCATACCATCCGTCTCCGCCATTTGCCCCATCGAACCAGTACTCGAACAACGGGCCGTAATTGCTAATCAGCTCTTCCATCTGCGCATGGAACTTATCTACATATCCCGGCGTGCCATAGTTCTCGCTGTTTCTATCCCACGGAGAGAGATAAATACCGAACTTCAGTCCATATTTGCGGCAGGCATCCGAGAGTTCGCGGACCATATCCCCCTTTCCATCCCGCCACGGCGAGTTCTTCACCGAGTACTCTGTCGTAGCCGTGGGCCAGAGACAGAATCCATCGTGATGTTTAGCCGTCAGGATAACCCCTTTCAGCCCCGCAGCCTTGATGGTTTGCACCCATTGTTCGCAATCGAGGTCGGTCGGATTGAATGTCGAGGCAGGCGTATTGCCATATCCCCATTCCAAATCGTTGAAGGTATTCAATCCGAAATGGACAAACGCGTATGTCTCCAGCTTATGCCATTCCACCTGTTCCGGCGTAGGAACCGGCATAATCGGTGCAGGAGCCTCTGCTTCCTTACAAGAGGTCAGACTTAACGCAGCCACGCAAGCGCCGGATAAAAGCAAATAGGATATTCGTTTCATGTTACTATTGTTTTAAGGGTTTATATGGGGATTAAAACGGCAGGTCGTCAGTTGGGTCTGGCGCACCAAAGTCAGGCGCAGCCGGCATTGGCGCTGCCATAACACTTTCCGGAGTGATGCTGCCCGTCGCATTTGCCGGAGCTCCGGCCACCGGGCGCTCTACCTTCCAAGCATTGATGCTCGTAAACCAACGTCCTTGCCATTCGCGGCTTTCGATATCGAACGAAACGGTAAGTTCTTCGCCCGGCTGAATGGCAGCTTGCGCAATACGGTCGGCTCCGAAGAGCTGAAAACATATCTTTTTCGGATATTGGTCATGCGTTTCCAATACATATTCCTGTTTCTTCCACTCATTTCCGGCTTTGCTGACGCCGCTTTGCTCGGGCAAAACCGCGATAATTCTTCCTGTAACTTCCATATTGTCTATTTCTTATTTAATATTTTCTTAGATTTGAGAGGCGAAGTTACGGTTTTTCTCCCGTAAAACCACGAGGCAGGCGTTTAAATTTCATTTTATTTTAAACCGCGGATGCCAATATCCCGCCGCACTGCTCCTATCTTCCCTTTCCGAAGGGCCGACATCTCCCTCCCGAAGGGCCGACCTTTCTTCCCAAATGTCCCGACCTCCGAATCGGACAACAACTGTGTAACAATCGGACAACAGTTGAGTTACATACGGACAACAACTGTGCTACATACGGACAACAACTGTTGTCCGATTATTAGGCCGTATCTTTTCCGGGCTTACCTTACTACATAAGGCAAACTATCTGCTTATATTTTCAATGAGATATGGGATATTATTGGGCAGACCGGTCTATTTCTCCGGGTCCAACCGGTCGAATGCCTCCTTGAGGCGTAGGAGTTCGGCGCGGATATGCTTCAGTTTATCGACCACCTCGGCTTGGCGGATGACCTCCTCCTTATTATCGCGCAACCTCTTTTTGGCTCCGGCAAGTGTCAATCCCTGTTCTTTCAACAGATAATGCACTACGCGCACCGCTTCGATGTCCTCTTCTTTATAAAAGCGCGTACCTTTTTCGTTTTTGCGCGGATTGATGCTGCTGAACTCCTTTTCCCAGAAGCGCAAAGCGGATTCGTTCACGTCGAACATCTTCGCCACCTCGCTGATGGAATAATATAGTTTTTGCGGTTTCTGCTGTTTCAGTGCCATTACTCCCCTCCTTCTTTAATCCATTACCTGACCATGATTCTCAGCAATCTGAATCATACGGTCATACTCTTCAGGCGTCAGGTCCATATAATAATACTTTGCCGGATTGTCGTAGCGCCCGCGCACAATTACCTCGTAATGCAAGTGCGGACCTGTCGATTTCCCAGTATTTCCTACCAGACCTATAACCTGACCGCGCGTCACCTTTTGCCCGACACGCACCTTGAATTTGCTCATATGCCCATAAAGCGTCTGGAATCCATAGCCATGGTCGATGATAACACAGTTTCCGTATCCCTGTTTCCACGCAGCATAGGTCACTTTCCCATTACCAGTGGCATAAATATCCGTACCCGTTTTTGCCGAGAAATCCATCCCGCTATGGAAATGCGGGGTACGATAAACCGGGTCGATGCGCATTCCATAGCCCGAAGCCGTTTGTTTCAAATCTTTATTGGATATCGGCTGAATGGCAGGGATACATTTCATGCGCTCTTCCTGATTCTTCCCCATCTCTATCAGCTCTTCCAACGAATTGGATTGGATATAAAGCTGCTTTCGAAGCATATCCATCTTCTGCGTTGTCGATACGACCAGCTCCGAATTGGAGGCTTCCATCAATTGTTGGTAACGATTGGTCCCGCCGAACCCAGACTTACGGACAGATTCCGGGATAGATTCAGCTTGGAATATAGCGCGGTAAAGATTTTCATCGCGTTGCTGGATGTCATCTAAGATTTCCATCGCATTATTCAGGCGGAGGTCCAGCACTTCATACTGTGTCTGGAGCAATTTATTCTCTTTCCGAAGCTGCGACTCCATCGGAGAGTCTATTACATACATCATTACGAAAAAAGTAGCGATTCCGAAGGCGATTCCGGTGCTAAGATGCCGTAAAACGGTGAAGAATCGGTCTTTGGCAGACGGATAAACCCGTTCGTAATCGAGCGTATTCGGATTATATAAGTAGTAAACTTTCTTACTTTTAAACAGCTTCATTGAATATTTTATTGGTTGAATAGCTGCAAAAATAATAATTTGCTGTACTTTTGCAAATTGTTTTTCAGAATATTAACGAGACAATATACTATAGAACAATTATAACAATGATGACAGCAAACGAAATCCGTGAGTCCTTTAAAGCATACTTCGCTTCAAAGGGACACACCATCGTGCCGTCCGCACCGATGGTAATAAAAGGGGACCCGACGTTGATGTTTACCAATGCGGGCATGAATCAATGGAAAGATATTATCCTCGGTATCCGCGAACCGGAACCGCGCCGCCGTGCCGACTCTCAGAAATGCCTGCGCGTGAGCGGAAAGCACAACGATTTGGAAGAGGTTGGCCATGATACGTATCACCATACGATGTTCGAAATGCTCGGCAACTGGAGCTTTGGCGATTATTTCAAAGAGGGCGCTATCGATATGGCATGGGAATATCTGGTCGATGTCCTGCACCTCGACCCGGCTGACCTGTATGTGACGGTATTCGAAGGTTCGCCGGAAGAGAACTTAGGCCGTGATGACGAAGCAGCGGCTTATTGGGCAAAACATGTCCCGGCAGACCATATCATCAATGGCAACAAACATGACAATTTCTGGGAAATGGGCGATACGGGCCCCTGCGGTCCTTGCTCGGAAATCCATCTCGATTCCCGTACGCCGGAAGAAAAGGCGAAAGTTCCCGGCCGCGAACTGGTAAATAAGGATAATCCTCAAGTAATTGAAATATGGAACCTTGTCTTCATGCAGTTTAATCGCAAAGCCGACGGTTCGTTGGAAAAACTTTCTATGAATGTCATCGACACCGGTATGGGATTCGAACGTCTGGTCCGCGCATTGCAGGGGAAACATTCCAATTACGACACCGACATCTTCCAGCCCATCATTAAAGAGATTTCCCGCCTTTCCGGAAAAGAGTACGGCAAAGAGGAAGCAACCGACGTAGCTATGCGCGTCATTGCCGACCATTTGCGTGCAGTTGCCTTTTCTATCGCCGACGGACAGTTGCCTTCAAATGCAAAGGCAGGTTATGTTATCCGCCGTATCCTGCGCCGTGCCGTACGTTACGGATATACTTTCCTCTCTCAGAAGGAAGCGTTCATGTATAAGTTATTGCCTGTATTAATCGAGCAGATGGGCGATGCCTATCCGGAATTGGTTGCACAAAAAGTCCTGATAGAAAAAGTAATCAAAGAGGAAGAGGACGCATTCCTCCGCACATTAGAGACTGGTATCCGCCTTTTGGAGAAAAAGATTGAAGAGGTGAAAGCTGCCGGTAGCAATACTTTGAGCGGAAGCGATGCCTTTACCTTATATGATACGTATGGTTTCCCGCTCGACTTGACTGAACTGATTCTCCGCGAGCATGGATTGGATGTGAATATCGACGAATTCAATACGGAGATGCAGAAGCAGAAGGAGCGTGCTCGTAATGCTGCTGCAATCGAAACGGGTGATTGGGTCATCCTGAAAGAGGGCGAGACAGAATTCGTGGGCTATGATTTCTTCGAATGCGATGCAGAAATCTTGCGTTATCGTCAGGTGAAACAAAAGAACAAGACGCTGTACCAGATTGTACTCGATAAAACGCCGTTCTATGCCGAAATGGGAGGACAGGTCGGCGACACGGGCTGGTTAATTAACGGTGACGAGAAAGTTTCTGTTATCGATACGAAGCGCGAGAACAATCTTCCGATTCATATTGTTGAGAAATTGCCCGAAGATGTAACGGCTGCCTTTACCGCGAAAGTAAATGAGAAGAAACGTATCCAGTGCGAATGCAACCACTCGGCTACCCATCTTCTGCACGAAGCGTTGCGCGAAGTGTTAGGCAAGCATGTCGAGCAGAAGGGTTCGTACGTTTCGCCGGAAGCGTTGCGTTTCGACTTCTCTCACTTCCAAAAAGTGACGGACGAAGAGATTCGCAAAGTAGAGAAGCTGGTCAGCGAGAAAATCCGTGCCGACTATAAACTGGAAGAACACCGCCACATGCCGATTGCCCAAGCAAAAGAGATGGGCGCAATGGCTCTGTTCGGCGAAAAGTATGGCGATGACGTCCGCGTGGTCAAATATGGTTCTTCTATCGAGCTGTGCGGAGGTACACACATCCCTTCGACCGGTATGATTGGTTCGTTGCGCGTCGTTTCGGAAAGTTCCGTAGCTGCCGGCGTCCGTCGTATCGAAGCTGTAACCGCCGAAGCTGCCGAGAATTATACGTTCATGCTGCAGGATTCCATCCGTGAGTTGCGGGCGATGTTCAACAATGTGCCGAACTTGGCTCAGACTATCCGCAAATCTATCGAAGAGAATGCCGAGCTGAAGCGTGAAGTACAAGAATATGTCAAAGAAAAGGTACAGCAAATCAAAAAAGAATTGCTGGCGAATGCCGTCGAACGCAATGGCGTGAAGGTAATCGTCTTCAAAGGCGAAGCGCATGTGGAAACAATCAAGGATATTGCGTTCCAAGTAAAAGGCGAAGCGCAGGAAGATGGCAAAGTCTTTTTCGTTGGCGGAATCAAAGATGGCATGAAATGTGCATTGATGGTTTCGATGAGCGAACCGTTGGTTAAAGAGGGCTTGAATGCCGGAAAGTTAGTCAAAGATGCTGCCAAATTGATTCAAGGCGGTGGTGGAGGTCAGCCTCATTTCGCTACGGCAGGCGGAAAGAATCCGGACGGACTGGATGCCGCTATCGATGCCGTCCTTGAAGCTGCCGGATTGAAGTAAACATTCTCCATAAAGCTCCCCACGAGTGGGATTTCATTTCTGAACCCTCGGAAATGGTTTCCCACTCGTGGGATTTTATTTCTGAACCTCTGGAAACGTTTTCCCACTGTTGGGATTGTATTTCCGAAGGTTCGGAAACGTTTTCCCACTTTGGGATTTCATTTCCGAAGGCTCGGAAACGTTTTCCCACTGTTGGGATTTCATTTCCGAAAGGTCAGAAACGTTTTCCCACTATTTAGATTAACAAAAAACGGTTGGAGAAAGGCTTTCCAAACTATTAGGATTACATTTCTCCAACCGTTCTAATGGTTTCCCAACTGTCGGGATTCTATTTCTAAGACCTTTTTGAAGCTTCCCAACTGTTGGGATTATTTTCCGGCATTTTATCGGAACAAAGGAGCGATTACCGTACTGTCTCCGTCATTCGGCGCAGGCTGAATCCCCAACAAATGAGAAATAATCAGGTAAAGATTGACGTTCGGCATAGCCGGCAGCACCTCTCCCTGCTTGAACGATGGACCTGCCGCATAGAATATCGCCTCCATTTCGGGCGCAAAATTATCATACCCATGTGCACCGCCGCTATACGCATCCGGATTTTGACGAAATACGACATACGTGCCGATATTCGGAGCCACCACCAGTTCCGGAACCCGAGGGTTCGAACCATACACGTGCTTTGCCGGAATCTCATCCTTTTTCCAAACCGTAACATTCGGTACTTTCTTCAAAATCTCGTACGCCTTTTCGGCATATCCCGGATTCGGATAAAGAAGCGTCGGCACGCCTTCGAACACATGGTGGAAGCTATCTCGCGGGAGATAATCCGCCAGATTGACCGATTCCTCCGGAGTATATGTCGCCATACCATGATCGGAAACGACAAGGAAGTCTATTTTATCGAAGATATCCAGTGAGCGTGCCTTTTGGAAGAAATAACCCAACACGCTATCCACCTTTTCTACCATCGCAAAGGTCGCCGACGAGTCCGGAGTACAGAGATGCCCGGTATGGTCCGGTTCTTCCAGATACCACATGACCAAATGCGGACGCTTCTCTTCCGGCAATTGCAGCCAAGCAATCACGGAATCGGCCCGGTTCTTGAACGGGACAGACGAATCGAACTTTTTCCATATCGAAGGCTGTCCGCTCGGGAGGGCAATTTCGCTGCCGACCCAATAAAATGAAGCCGCGCGTACGCCCTGACGCTCGGCAGTATTCCAAATCGGCTCGCCTCCGAAGAATCGAGGGTCGCTGCATTTCATTGTATAAACGCTGTCCCGTTCGGCATCATAGAAGGAATTATTGACAATCCCGTGATGGTCGGGATGCAGTCCAGTAGCCATACTGTAATGGTTCGGGAAGGTTACGCTGGGATAACAGGGACGAAAAGCTGCCTTGACTCCGACCTTAGCCAAAGAGTCCAATGTCGGAGTATGTGCGCGGGTCGGATAATCGGAACGGAACCCATCCATAGAAAGAACGACCACATATCGGTCGGAATTTTTGGGTGAAGGCGTGCAACTCGCCAACAGAAGGCAAAGCACACAACCAATCAGACTAATTACATTCAATCGTTTCATCATTCTATTTTTAAAATATCGGCGCAAAAGTAGGAACAAATCGCAAGACCGTTATTAAAAACAGATGAAAATCTTATGAACCACCCCGATTACAGTGGTCGAAATACTTTTGCAAGACGAGAAGGGAAATCAGTTTCTCCCGCTTTCCATCGCGGAACTGCATCGTATATTCATTCGCATGACGGATAATGGCAAGCGCCTCCTCTTCGTGCTCGATATAATAGCGCAACCGCTCTTCCAAATCGGACAGGTCCTCCCGAATTTCTATATAATGGTAATTCGGAATCAAACGCCCTTCCATAAACCACGTTTCGCAGGTCGGACGCGGCATGACCGCTATGGAATTGGAAGACATAATCCATTTCAAATTGCTGGCGACATCGTTCCCTTCCAACGCCAGAATAAACTTAAACTTCAAATGGTCGTACAGACTTAACTTCTCTTTTTGCCAGATGGTCGGGTCTTCCGGATGATGACCGACATCGCCCAAGTCGCACATCGGATGATTGAAATAGTTTTCCAAGAGACGGTAACGGATAGGCTTGCCATGTATTTTCCCGCGGAAGATAACCCTGTCCATTTTCTTGTCGAAAGGGATACGGTCGTGTAAGAATATGAAATGACGGACCTTATCCAGCTTCATTAAGACGGAGTTCTCGTTATTGGGAACCAACGGACGACTCTTGACAATCGACGGATACTTCGGAACATGCACAATATCGCCCGGAAGCATCAGCCAATGCAACTGAGGAGGGAACCAACGCGTAAATTCATATGTATCGAAATAATAAACCTTCTGGTTTTTCGGCATTTTATGCTCCGCCAAGGTGGGAGCATCCGCCGGAAGCGGGACCGAGTGCGTCAGTTTGCAATAATAATCGACACGATCAAGGATATATTCCCTATCTTTTCTCTTATCGAGCTGTTTCAAATAGCGTTCGCGGCGGTTCCGGTAAAAACATTTCGGCATCCATTGACGGAGCAGATTCTTTCCGTAATAAATAAACTTCGGATTTTTCCCGCTATGGAACATATAAAGGAGTTTCTTTAACGTCATTTCAGGGCAACCATTTATGTTGTTTATACCAAGCTATACTCTCTTCCAACCCTTTGCGCAGCGGATATTCCGCACGGAACCCTAAATCTTCCTGCAACGGATGGATATCGCAAATCCAATTCCGCTGTTTCAGGATTTTATACTTGTCGCTGTTCAGCGTCATTCCCTTATGCAGTAGCTTTCCTATCTGTTCCGAGATAAGGCAGCCGAGATAGACAAACGGCAAGGGGATACGGGCGTGCAATACATGCTTCTTCTGGAGGAGTTCTTGGATAAGCCGGGAAAAAGAGGCGTCGGTATGTACATCTCCATCCGCCACGAAATATTCTTTATTGATGATTTCCTCTCGTTCCAAAGCATCCAAAGCAACACGCGCCAAGTCTTTTACATAGATAAAAGTAATCTGCTGCGGTTTTCTTCCAACGGTAAAGTCGAATCCTGATTGGACACTCTGAATCTCCAAAAAATAATCCCTCTCGCCCGGACCATAGACCCCGGTCGGACGGAGAATCACATAAGGGAACGCCCGTTGCGCACGGACATAATTCTCCGCTTGCAATTTACTCTTGCCATATTCCGTATTGGGACGCTGCGGGTCGGTCAACCGAATCGGCGTAAAGCCGGATTCATCCCCTTGCCCGAAACTGCTGAGGCTGCTCATCAGCAAAAACTTCTTCGGAGGACAGGCAGCAGCCAGTGCATTCAGAAAACGTTTCGTGTTCTCTGCATTGACTTCGTAGAAAAGGGAATTATCCAACGTCTTGGTAAGTCCGGCGTTATGGAGCACATAATCCCAACCACCCTCGGTCCGGGCAAATTCCTCCAACTGCCGGGTCAAAGCCTCTTCGTTTTTATAATTCAAATCGATAAAGCGAATCCGGGCATCCTGCAAATGTTCCCGGCTACTGGTCGAACGGACGCCCGCCCATACTTCGTATCCACGATTCAAGGCTTCGTCCACCAAGAACCCGCCGATAAATCCGCTCGCTCCCGTGATAAGTATCTTCTGCTGTCTCATTCCTCTTCGTTATTTCTCATATAATAAATGTAGTAGTACCACAACAGACCAATCCAATTCAGAACGATGATGGTCAACATCCAGAGCAGTTTCTGCTTTTTGCTGATAAACGGATTTTGCGAAACCGCCTTACAGCCAAACAGAATCACTGCAATTCCGATAATCGTCCCGATTTCCAACGGACTGATAAAGGCAAAGATTAAATTCATCATATGCTATTCACTGCAATGTTCATGATTCTTCAATACGCGATGCGGGAAACAGCCATGTCCCACCAACTCAATCGGACAGGCATAGGTCTTGTCCAACCAGTCTGCTGATACATCCGCGCCGGGATGGTAATGCAACGCCTCATTCACGCAAGCAATGTTCTTAACCATCGAAAGGACTGTCCCAATATCATGGGAAACCAAGATGATTGCGCTCTCTTTATTGATTTCAGACAGCAAAGGATAGAATTTCGACTCGAAACGTTTATCGACATACGAGTTCGGTTCGTCCAGAATCAACACTTGCGGGCGGGAAACAATAGACCTCCCCAACAAAACCCGCTGCAATTGTCCGCCGGACAGTTCGGCTATCGAACGTTTCTGCAGCTTTTCCAATCCCATTTGCCGGATGACCTCATCCACCCGTTGCAACTGTTCTGGACGATATCCCCGGAAACGCGACTTTTCGGCTGCCAGTCCGGAAGCAATCACCTCATGCACCGATATCGGGAACTTTCGGTCTATCAAACTCATCTGCGGAAGATAGCCCATCTTCAGTTCACGGGTCTCTTTCTCTCCTTGGAAAAAGCGGAGTGTTCCCTCCTGCGGAGCCAATAAACCGAGAATCACCTTCAGCAATGTAGTCTTTCCTCCGCCGTTCGGGCCAATGATTCCCAAGAAATCATTCTCCCAGACATCAAGCGAGACATTCCGAAGCACTATCTTATTCTCATACCCGGCAGTAATACCCTTCAATTCAATCAGCTTGTTCTTCATCTCCGGCAATCCATTTAGCCAAATTCAATATCTCTTGCTTCCAATCGTATGCCAACGGATTGATTCGGACTAACCGACAACCCGTCTCATTGGCGATAAGTTCGGCATTCTTCTGGTCGAATTCCTGCTGTACGAATACAACTTTCGTCTGCGAATGCCGAGCTGTCTCTATCAACTCCTTCAGCTGCGCCGGCGAAGGCTCCTTTCCGTCCAGCTCGATGCACAATTGATTCAGCCCAAATTCTTGGGCGAAGTAGGTCAATGTCGGATGATAAATAATAAATGATGAACCTTTCACCGGTTCCAACCGTTGTTTTAACAAAATCTCCAAATCATTTATTTCACGCATCAGGGAATCATACCGCTGCATGTAACGCGCTTCATATTCCGGCTTCAAGGTTATCAGTGCATCACGGATATTCTTCGCCATCACCTTGACGCCTCCGACAGAGGTCCAGATATGCGGGTCAATCGCCCCGTGATGGTGATGCCCATTCTCATGGTTCTCAATCAGCGCCATGCCCTTCGAGAGGTCGAACACCTGCATATTCGGATTCTGCTCCTCCAGACTTTTCATCCATGCCTGCTCAAAACCGATATACCCAATCTTGAAATAAGCCATGCTATTCCCGATTTCCATCATCTGCTTGGGCGTCGGGTCATACGTTTCCGGACTCTGCCCAGCAGGAATCACACTATTCACCTGAAAATCTGTTCCTGCAATCCTTTCCACGAAATAACGTTGCGGCTCAATAGTGACGGAAATAGTTGCCATCTGTTGCCTGCTGGAATCTACACAGCCGGTCAACAAGACCAACCACAAAACAATATGAAAAAAGCAATGTTTAATTATCATCCACAGAATCTTTTCCGCAAAGATAGAGATTCTCCTCCATATTGTATCATAATTGCTCCCTTTTTCCCAAGTTAAAACATGGAGCAATAAGTAGTATAAACTTTACAAATTGAAAATTAAAAAGAAGTCTTGATGCCTAAGATGAGGACGGAAAGGAAAAACATATTAATGTTAAAGAAAAATAGAACAGGAATATGCAACGTTTTAGAATCGGCTTGCGTTCATATAGGTGAACACGTTGATAAAACAGAACGATGAAGTGCTGAAATGGAAGATGTAATACAGAAACTAATTGATGAGTGCCGCCGAGGGAGCCGGAAAGCGCAAATGGAGCTGTACCGAAGGTATGCAAAGTGGATTTATTCCATTTGCCTGCGTATCACGGGAAATCCAGCGGATGCGGAGGAGGCAATGCAGGATTCGTTTCTGAAGGTGTTCACCCATTTGGAGCAGTATCACGACGGGCTGTCATTCGGTGCTTGGATGCAGCAGGTGGCAGTCAGGACGTCTATCGACCATATCCGTCGGCAGCAGCCGGAATGGGACGAGTTGCCGGATAATTATCCGGTGGCGGAAGAGGAGCCGGAGGATGAAGAGGCTACGGCGCTTTCGGTAGCAGCAGTCAAGGAGGCGTTGGCGAAGTTAGCCCCGGGTTACCGAGTGATTCTTTCGCTCTATCTATTCGAAGGGTACGATATGGAGGAGATTTCCTCGATTCTCCATATTCAGCCGCCCAGTGTGCGGAGC
The DNA here is from genome assembly GCA_949289155.1 of uncultured Parabacteroides sp. Lineage (GTDB taxonomy): Bacteria > Bacteroidota > Bacteroidia > Bacteroidales > Tannerellaceae > Parabacteroides. Next base: position 87,598 of record CASEMX010000004.1, on the reverse strand, counting down.
CAGTATTTACGGGGGAAAAAGAAACTGTTGGTATTGATGAAGGAAAGTTATGGATAGACTGAAGGATTTTATCGATAAGAACCGCAATGCATTCAACGAGGTTGAATTGCCCGATGGACATTTCGAGCGATTTATAGAGAAGCTGGAGCGGCAAGAGGCAAAGTCGGTGCGGATGCGCCGGTGGCATTGGTGGACTATCCCGGCAGTAGCAGCAGCAGTGGCGTTATTGCTTTATTGGCAATTCCCTTTCTTTGCGGAAGTTGTCGGCAAGAAACAGCCTTATGTCTGCGAGTTGCATTCGGAGATATCGGAGTTGCACTCCTATTATTCGATGGAAATAGAGGAGATACTGATGGAAATGGAGGAGAAGAGCGCGCAATCGGACAGCCCGGCAGCAAAGGAGTTGCTGGAGGCAGGATTGCATATCCGAAACTCTTGCCGGCAGTTTGACATGAAGGTATTGCCTACGCTACCTTGTTCAGACGAAGGCGTTTTTGCGGTGAACCAGCAATACCGCAATAGTCTGAACAGTTTGCAGATTCTGAAGAAAAAGATGAAATAAACCTATAAAGAAAATGAATAAGCATATGATGACAACAAAATTACAATCATTCGGGACAGTATTGCTGTTAATGCTGTTCTTGTCCACCCATTTGATTTGGGCAACGAATCAAGAGGTCGTTCGGAAGAAAGAGTATAACCAATCATTCGCCGTAAGCCCAATTAATAAGTTGCTTATCGATAGCAAATATGGGAATATAACTCTCTCGCATTGGTCGAAAGATGAAGTGGCTTTCCGTGTTGTAGTGGAGGTAAAAACTCGAAACGAGCGGCAAGCGCAAGAGGCATTGGAACGAATTGATGTCTCCCTGAAGAAAGAGGGAAATACGGTGATGGGATTGACAGAACTTCGTACGTCGTTCGGCAATTTCAATGGAAATTATTCCATTAATTATTATGTAAGCATGCCGTCGTGGCTGAATGTGGAATTAGACCAAAAGTATGGAAATATCCAGATGCCGGGCATAAATAAGGGGGATTGTAACATCACGCTCAAATATGGAAACCTGAATGCCGGAGATTTTGCCCATCAGCTGAACTTGGATGCGAAATATAGCAATCTGAAGATAGGCAGCGTGAAGGAGGCTGGCAATCTGGTCATCGCTTATGGCGGAGAGGTGAAGGTTGGCAATGCGCGTGTGCTGAACATTTCCAGCAAGTATTCCAATATTGAGTTAGGAAAAGTGGAAGTAGTGAATATTGATAAGAAATATGGGCAACTGTATATCGAAGATGTCGAGTCGCTGAATGCTTCTGCGATTAGATATAGCACGGTAAAGATTGGAAAGTTAGGCTGGAATCTGGCTTGTATGGGATTGGATTACAGCGATATCGATGTGCAGGAGATCTATTTCTCGCAACGACCGATAAATATCGAAGTAGAGGCTAAATTCGGCAACTTATATGTCGGACTTCCTGAGAAAACTGCCTTTACTGTCGATGCAAGGGATATCGAATATGGCGACTGCGACTTGTCGCGTTCGTTCCGGGCAACAAAGAACGAGAAGCACAGCGACTCCGAATACTATGAAGTAAACGGAGGCGGAGATGGCGCGATTAAGTTTGACGGTGGAGGTTATGGTAAATTGGCTGTTGGAGTTTTAAATTGATAGACTCATCCCCTCCTGTGCCAAACAGGTTTGTGGGAACACTGACTTCGCTTCGTCGAGAAGCGGAGTCAGTTCTTCGTATCGGGCGGAATAATGCCCGATTAATAATCTCTTCACTTCGGCATCGCGGGCTATCGTGGCAGCTTGCTTGGCTGTCGAATGGAATGTCTCATAAGCGCGTGCGGCATCGGCTTCCGCAAAGGTAGCCTCGTGGTACAACAAATCGACTTGATGGATATAAGGGAGTATTTTCGGGAAATAGCCGGTATCCGAACAGTAAGCGTACCTACGCGCCGGAGTAGCCGGACGAGTCAACCAGGCATTCGGGATGGTTTTTCCTTCCGGCGTGACATAATCTGCGCCCTGCTTGATGCATTGAATAGCCCGGACAGGAATTTGATAGAAGTCAATCATCTCCCGGATAATATGGGGCTCGCGCTGTTTCTCGACAAACAGATAGCCGCAACAGGGAATGCGGTGCTTTAAAGGTATCGAATAGACCGAGACCGAACGGTCTTCCATCACTAAACTGTATTCATTTGTATTTACCGGATTAAAACGAACAAAATAAGGCATCCCTTGGCAAAATAGTTTGACAATTGTCTGAATATATTCCTTCAATTCGGATGGTGCATGGATAGTCAGGTCGCCGTTCCGCCCCAACATCCCCAAGGTAGAGATTAATCCGGGAATCCCGAAGCAATGGTCTCCGTGTGCATGGGTAATGAAGATATGGTTCAGCCGTGCGAACTTGATATGCATCCGGCGCATCTGCACTTGTGTCCCTTCTCCGCAGTCAATCATGTAGAGTTTATCCCGCAAATCAATAACTTGTGAAGAGGCGGCGTGGCGGGTAGTCGGCAGTGCCGAACCGCAGCCCAATATATTGACGTTGAAATCTGCCATTGTTCGTTTTTTCTTCTCTTTTTGTGCAAAGATACGAGAAATTGGAGGGTTTAATGTGAAAAATCACAAAAAATAGCTTCTCTGCTTGCTTTATATCAAGATATATTGGTACATTTGCCCGCTGTCCTTTTTAATCTAAAGAATAGTTTTAATAAATGATCATCTTAAAATGATTGAGATTGCTAACCTTAGCTAACTTTTTCTTTTTGTTTAAAACGGTTAAATGTAGAAACGGCCAAGCGTGAGGCTCCGCCGTTTCTTCTTTTTTATGCCAATTTGTTCTGCTTTGCTTCCAATTCTCTTTGATATGACTCCATTTGTGCACGGCTTTTGCTCTGCGTAACAAAAAATACTCCGCTAAAGACAAGGATGACAGCGATAATCTTCAGGAAATTGAAACTATCCATCCCCCAAACAATAGCCACAATGCTTGCCACAATCGGCTGGACATAGTTATACATGCTGGTTACGGTAGGGCGCAGATTCTTTTGTCCGATAGGAATCAGCAGATAACTGATGAAGGTAGCGCAAAAGACCACCATTACCAGTCCCACTATCAGTTTATAATCCAACAGGCTCCAGTCCAATTGTACGATTTGGGAATAAGAGAAGGGAATCAGGCAGATGGAGGCGTAAGTAAACATCCATTTCATCAGGGTAATCGGTGAATAGCGGCCGATAAGCCCTTTGAAGAAGACTAAATAGAGCGAGAAGCAGCATTGGGCAAAGAGGCAAAGCAAATCGCCCCAGATGCTACCGACTTGTCCGCCGGAAACCGGTTGACCGCTTAATATTAAGAGCAATGCACCTACTGCTCCCATAAAGACGCCCAGCAATTTCTTCCCCGTAATCGGTTCACGCAAATAAAGTGCTGCGATAATCATGGTCAGGATAGGCAGGCTGGTCGTTACGATAGAGGCATTGATAGGCGAAGTCATGCCCAGACCAAAGATATAGGAGCCTTGGTTGAATACAATCCCGAACAGTGCCGCGAAGAACATCGATAGCATATCTTTATGATTTACATGTTCCTGTTTCGTAAAGCAGGAAGCAATCCAAAACAGACAGGCTGCACCAATCATGCGGAAGTCGGTCATCAATAGCGGAGTGATTACTGCACCGGACAGGACGAACTTCCCGACCGGAGCCATCAGTCCCCACATCGTCTCTGCCCCAATCATTGCCGCATGACCCTTTATTTCATTTGCATTCATATATATAACCTAAACTATTAAACTAAAAAGAAAAGGCTCTTCTCCCGAAGAACCTTTTCCTACTAATTAATATGATAGAATTTGAAATTAAATCATCTTATTTTACTAAAGCTGCGAAATCAGCGTTTGTTGCATATTTTGCAAATTCCAAATCGATAGCAGCTTCATTCTTCATAGAAGCATCTTTAGCGATAGCTTCCTTCAAGTTGCTTACTACGCCGTTCGCATCGTTGGTACGAGCCGCAACGATAGCCTTCAGATAAGAAGTAGTAGCGTCAGCATTCGGAACAGCATTCAATGTCTGAGATGCCTTGCTGTAATCTTTTGTCAAGATTTGAGCCAAAGCAGCGTTGTTCGACTTCACTGAACCGAAAGAGTTCACTGCTTTTGCATATTCGCCCTGCTCCAAGTACAGAACACCCAGCGCTTCGCTCAATTCAGCTACGCCTGCAGCGCTACCGAACAATTGCTGTGCCTTAGCTTGGTCGCCCTTCGTCAAGGCAATCAAACCTAAGTTCATGTTCGATTCCGGATTGTTCTTGATTGAGTTAGCCTTGTTGAATATCTGTTCAGCCTTAGCCAAATCGCCTGCGCGGAATGCCATCATACCTACGTTGTTCCAAGTACGGTAGTCATTCGGATACAATTTAGAAGCTTCGTTGTAGATGCGAGTTTTTTCAGCATCGTCATCAGTCAAAGTAGCTGCGTACAGGATTTCCTCTACGTTCAATGCTTTCGGGTCATTCTTTGCCAAAGCCGTGATTTCGTCATCCGACTTACCGATGATTTCGATGTTGGCAACCAAACGAGAACGACGCAACTGCGGCAGGATTTCTTCAGCCAATGTGCTGTAAACAGAAGAGATGTTCTTGATTTCCTGTTCGCGCTGTTCCGGGTCTTTGTACATTGACAATACGCGCAATACCAAGTCTTTGTCTTGCAAATTTGATTTAGAAACCAATTCTTGGAAACCTTCCCAGTCCTGAGCTGTATATTTCGCATCAACCGGAGCATCGACTTCCATCTTCTTCAATTCCTTAGACAGATATTTGTTTGTGTTCTGTTCACGTCTTTCTGCCAAGCCGGTATTCAATTCAACACCACCATCAGGAGATGCATAAGCTTGGATTTCGATAGCTACATTCTGGTTCGGAGCTTCGTCAGCATTCTTTACCAAGTCTTTCCAGTCAGAGATTTCATCTTTCTTCAATTCCTGTGAACGCAGATTAGCCTGCTGGATTAAGAACATGATGCTTGCATCGTGTGCTTCTTTAATAATACGCTGGAACTTGTCTGCTGCAACAGCGGCATTAGCAGTAGCGGCATCTGCCAAAGCAGAAGTAGCGACAACACCTTCACCAATCTTTACATCCGGCAACTTAACGACTTTGTTCTTGATTTTCGCATCGAAAGTCAAGTACAGTTCCGATTTCTTCATTTCCGGTTTGTAAGTGAAAGCAGATTTCATGGTAACGTTAGCGCCCTCCTTGTAAGGAATCATCTGATTGTTACCTTCCACTTTCTCGCCCTGATACGTGTAAGCTGTGCCCCATGCTTCTCCACCTTCGTAACGAAGAACCGGAGTAACGGTTACCACGGCTTTCTTGTTAAACCATTTTGCAGGGAATGTTGCATTAATGGTTACAGGAACTTTTCCACCAATAGCTTCCAGCGGTTGAGGCTCTGCCTTGATGTACTCCTCAGCCAGCGGTTTCAACTTGTTTGAACAAGAAGAAAAAGCCAGAATTGCTGCCAACATGATGAATGGCAATAAAAACTTTCTGTTCATAATTTACTGTAAGTTTAAAATGTTATATAACTCTATTTGTTTTCTTACAATTTCGTTTCTTGCAATGTTATGCAAATCTAACGTATAATTCCTTTACCTCGTTGCAAAAGGGTAGAAAACCGCTTGTTTTTAAGACTTATTAGTAAATTTGTATAAACGTTTCGCCATCTCTATGCGAATCTCTTTTTCTGCCCCTCTCGCTAAGGTGTTGCAAAAGTACCGCATATTTTCTAATAGTGAATCAACTTCGTGAGAAATTTCTATGAATTTTTTCCCGATTTCCTCTTTTTCTTGACATTTGTATATTCGTCGTTCCTTCCGAAGCTCTTCCAACTCTCATCCAAAGAAGACGTACCGCAAGCAACCCGCCTGCCATTTCGTGTCTACCCCCTACTTTTTTGACACGAAAATGTATAAAAACAGGACCGCAAAACGCTTTGGGAATATAAAAACGGCTGAAAATTTGACAAACAACCCTATGATGAACAAAAAATAGGACTCGTTTTTGTTCACCAAGGGGTGGGTAAACAAAAAATTGGGCTCGGTTTTGTTCATCCACCGGTGAGCGAACAAAAAATAGAGCTCTATTTTGTTCACTAAGGGGTGGGTGAACAAAAAATTGGGCTCTATTTTGTTCATCAAGGGGTGTGTGAACAAAAAATTGGACTCAATTTTGTTCATTAAGTGGTGGGTGAACAAAAAATTAGGCTCATTTTTGTTCACAAACCACATGATGAACAAAAAAATCGTGGGAAATGGGGTGCGGATGGCGGGAGGGAGATGTTATTTAAAGAAAAATGAAGAACCCCGCGGATTGCAGAAGTTCTTCATTCTTAATTCTTCATTCTTCATCCCCTTACAGGTTGATGATTTCGTAGCTTTTGCTGCCCAGCCCGATTTGCTCGGCGTAATCTACGGTGTGACGGCCGTGCAGCTTGTTGATGCGGTCCACCAGCGGCCGGTTGTTATTGCCCTCGGTCGGCTGGATGGCGTAAATCAAATCGAGGCAGGCATTGTCGAGCGCGACGGGGTCGGTCGATGCGAGGATGCCAATGTCCTTCAGTTCCGGAGCGTGCGGGTTGGAATCGCAGTCGCAATCGATGGACATATTGTTCATCACGTTGATATAAAGAATCTTGTCGCCGAAATGGTCGGCCACGGCTTGGGCGGAAGCCGCCATCGATTCGAGGAAGGCATCCTGCTCAGGGAGGTTGCTCCACAGTTCGGCGGGCAGTTCCGTCTTTCCGGCGGTATGGATATAAGTTTTCCCGTGCGACGAAGCGACGCCGATGGACTGGTTCTTCAGCACGCCGCCGAATCCGCCCATGGCATGCCCTTTGAAATGCGCCAAGTTAATCATAAAGTCATAATTCTTCAGGTGCGCGCCGACCAGATTATACTGCAAATGCTTCTTGTCGCGCACCGGCAGCTTCATATCCCCTTCGCTGTCCATGATATCCACGTTCGCGATGTCGAAAAATCCATGTTCGCGGGCAGCTTTCAGGTGCTCTTCGGTCGTCGAGCGGCGTCCTTGATAGGCAGTATTGCATTCCACAATCGTGCCGTTCACTGTTTTTACCAAATCTTTGATTAACGTAGGCTGCAGGAAGTTATGCCCGCCCGGTTCGCCGGTGCTGATTTTCACCGCCACCCGTCCGGAGGCCTTTCTGCCCACCGCCTCATAGATTTTCACGAGACTTTCGGGAGTAATCTCCGTGGTCATATACACTTTCGATGCTTTAGCCACTTGGATTCCATCCACATTAGCCAGCGCCGGGAAGTTTTTCGTCGTAGCCAATGCTGCGATGGCAGCGAGCGACGCCTTCATCCAGTTTCTTCTGTCCATTTTGTGTTTCATAATGCTTTTCCTTTTGATTGTTCCTTGTTCCTGCGCAAAATTATTGGCAGAATACCCTTTGGGGACTACCTAAATTACAGATGTTTTGTCCCAAATTACAGGTATTTGCAGGAAAATAGTCCAAGAAAAACAGTTAATAGGCCTGCTTGATGATTCGGATATTGAGGCTGCCTTTCTCGTTGACGATTCGGTCTTCATCGTCGAACGGACGGAGTTTCCAAAGGCAGTAATAGTCCACGAAGGAGCTGAAGAGTCCCCACAAACCGAGGGCGAACCATCCAAAACTGCCGGTACAAAAGCCATGCAGCAACGGGAGCCATCCCAACAGCAACGACGGAGTAAACAGCATGATGCGGTAGTATTTCAGCGGAATAGGCTGGTAAAGTCCCCAACCGATGGATGCCCACGTGCTCATGAAGCGGATGGCGTGGCGGTTCTTCCCGGAAAAGAAAAACAGTGCGCCGTATTGCAGGGCGAGATAAATCAGGAGCCAGCCAATCATATACCATGCGCCGCCCTCTTTAATCATCATCCGTGCCAGTAGCCCCAGTTTATAGCCGGTGTTATAGCCGCCGCTGTAGGCCGTGCTGGGCTGGTCCCAGATGGCGTTGAACAAAAGGATGCTGCCGACAAGCATCAAGAATAACATCAAAAGGGAAAGCAGGTTGGTGCGCACAGGGCGCAAACGAATTTCAGTGCCTTCCTGCGGATAGTGGCGGTTGGTGTTGTTAGAAGTTTCCATAATTATTTCGTTTAATGATGAGTATTTCTTTTTTGCCCTCCTTGCTTTGAAGAAGGTCGTTGTTATTGAACGCGCGCAGTTGCCAGAGCGTGTAAAGCATAAAGACGCTGAGAGTGGAATAAAGCAATCCGAATCCGAAAAAGAGGGCATCGCCGCTGCAAAAGCCATAGAATGTCGGCAAATAGCCCAGCAGAAGGAACGGAACGAACTGGACGACGCGGTATTGCAGCATCGTAATGGGCTTCACCCACCGGCATTCCAGTTTTTTTGTCCAACGGTACGCCTTGCGGTCCCTTATATAAATAAAGGTAAAAAGGATGCGGACGACATAATAGATAGCAAAGTAAACGAGGAATGCCGTAAAGCCCTTCAACGGAAGCGGTGATTGGAAATCTCCCCAAATAGCTTCGTAGGATAAGAGCGCATTCAGAATAAACAGGATGCCGAGAATGCCCAGCCACGACCCGCTTTTCATCTCGACTTCCACACGGTTTGAAGTAATTGTTTCTTTCATGTTGCAATGTGTTTTTAAAGTTTACACTGCAAAAGTACAGCCCGCCCGCCGGAAGGAAGGTTATCGCTACGTTATCTTTAGGTTAATTTATTTGTAGGATGGTTTATTTGTGCATGCGGATAGAAATAGCGGGGCTTGTTTTGCTTTATTTAAGACAGAGTACTACAAGAACTATGGTCTTTTTATGGATTTTACTGGTGAAAAAGCGGAATTGTAAATGTTAATTAGCTATTGTGTCATTATTTTTATCAAATTCTTTTCTCTAATAAGAAAAATATTTTAATTTTGCGGCGTGCTAACAACGAATTATGCATGAAGAACACCATAGTTCTTGTAGTACTCTGTCCCGAATAAAATGAATGTTAAATTGGTTTATTGGGACAAATCAGTGTTTTTAGTCGTTAATCTTTACAAAATTAAGAACCCGTAATGGAAAAGTGCAGTAAGAAAAACATGCAAAAGCGGATTGGTTTAATTAGACCAAGTTCTGTCTTGCTTACCACAGGGTTATTGATGTTATCGTCTGTTCCGGTATTCGGAGCGACAGGTACAGGATTGGATAACGGTCCTAAAATAGAGTCAATAACTCAGAATGGTAAAACAGTAACAGTGAAGGTATCAGATTCGGCAGGCGAACTGATAGGTGCTAACGTAATTATCAAAGGAACAACCAATGGAAACGTGACAGACCTGAACGGTCAAGTAACATTGCAGGACGTTCCGGAGAATGCTATCTTAGAGGTTTCCTACATCGGTTATGTAACCAAAGAGATACCTGTAGGAAATCAAACAAATATCCAAGTAACCCTTTCTGAGGATTCCGAGCAATTGGAAGAGGTTGTGGTAGTGGGTTACGGTACGATGGAAAAGAAACAGGTAACCAGCTCAGTGACTTCCTTGTCAGCCGGCGATATGATGAAGGGTGTGGGCGGTTCGGATATCACAAACTCCTTACAAGGTAAAATCAGTGGTTTGGTGATGGCCAATAGCGGTGGAGCCAATGATAAGACAACGATTCAGTTGCGTGGCTTAACTTCTATTAATTCAGGAAAAGAGCCGTTGATTGTCGTCGATGGTTTCCCGGGCGGTGATATCCGCGCATTAAACCAAGACGATATCAAGTCTATCGATGTATTGAAGGATGCCTCTGCCGGAGCCATCTATGGTACGCGTGCTGCATCGGGTGTCATCTTGATTACGACAAAGAGCGGTTCGAACACGAACGGCAAAGTCAAACTGAATTATAGCACGGAACTCTCCAAGAAACAGAACTACAACAAGCCGGAAATGCTGACTGCAGACGAATATCGTGCACGTACGGATGTGAATATTGTAGATTATGGTCAGGATGCGGACTGGTGGGATGCTATGTTGCAGAAGGATAATTTCTCTCAGAAGCATCACTTGTCATTGGAGTTAGGAACAGAGAATGCACAGGTTTATACCTCTTTCTTCTATGAAACGAACGAAGGTATTGCCATAAAGGATAATCGTCGGGACTATGGCGGGCGTTTGAACGCAAGTTTCAAGTTGTTCGACGGATGGTTGGAAGTTCGTCCGATTGTGGACTATCGCCGTACGATGCGTACTTCATTTACCAACAATGGTAACGCCGACCAAAATGACCAAGATGAAGATTTGAAACCGAACTTCAAGCAGGCTTTGTATAACAACCCGACTCGTTCGCCGTATGATGAGAATAGCCCAAGCGGTTATAACGTATGGACGGGTGAAACATTGGACTATAACATCGTAGCCGACCGTATGTTGAATACGTACGAAGGTATTGATACATGGTTCAAGCCGGAAGTAACCATGAAATTGAACATTAAGCCGATTGAAGGCTTGAACTATACGCAGACATTGGGTTATGAAAACCGTCAATACGAATTGCATAGCTTCGATTCCCGTTATCATCGTACTGAGGTTACGAATAACCGTTCAGGTCGTGCTTATTTAAGTTTCCAGAAGTTGGAAAATTTGACATCTGAAGGTTATTTCACTTACCTGAAAGACTTCGAAGGCGGACATAACTTGAATGCGGTTGCCGGTTATTCTTATTTTGAAGCGAACGGTGACTTCTTCAGTATGACGAACTACAACTTCTTGGTGGATAACGTGAAGTTCTGGGATATAGGTAAAGGTACTTATTTGGCAGATGGTAAAGCTGCGATGAACTCCAGCAAGAACATCACGGAACGTTTGTTCGCTTTGTATGCCCGTGCCAACTATTCTTACCAAGATAAGTATATGTTATCCGCAACACTTCGTCATGAAGGTTCTTCTAAGTTCGCGGCAGACAACCGTTGGGGTAACTTCTGGGCAGTATCAGCCGGATGGCGTATATCAGGCGAAGAGTTCATGAAAGACTTCACTTGGTTGAGCGACTTGAAGCTTCGTTTCGGTTATGGAGTAACCGGTAACAATGACTTTAGCGCATCTTATATGGCAAATACTCTGAGCTCGGATGCGTACTGGATGTTGCCTACCGGAGGATGGGCATATACTTACGGACCGACTTCGAACGTAAACCCGGGATTAGGATGGGAGGAAAAGAAAGAATGGAACGTCGGTATCGACTATGCTTTCTTCAATAACCGTCTCTATGGTAAGTTCGATGTATATCGCCGTAAGATTGACGGAATGTTGTACAACGTAAACGTTCCGCAACCGCCTTATCCAAATGCTCAACAGTGGCAGAACATCGGTGAAATGGAAAGTAAAGGTTGGGAATTCGAAGTCGGCGGAGATATCATCCAGACAAAAGACTTTACGTGGACTTCCAACTTGAACCTGAGCCACAACAGCGGTAAAGTGCTTTCTACTTGGGGCGATGGAACGCAGATTGTAGGTAACGCATTCGACGAACCGGGATGGCCGGGCGATGCTTCTCTGTTACAAGATGGAGCTGAAATCGGTGCATACTATATCTGGAAGTTCGCCGGATTTGATGAAAATGGCGATTTCTTGCTGTATAACAAAGATGGCGAGGTTATTCCAGCCGGAGAAAAGACGGTAAACGATAAGCAATTCATCGGCAATTATCTGCCGAAGGTTATGATGGGATGGAATAACTCATTCCGCTATAAGAACTTCGACTTGGGTATCAATATGCGTAGCTGGATTGGCTTCGATGTGTACAACACGTGGCCGATGTACTTAGGTATTCAAGGTGCAAACGGTGCAGGTCAGTGGAACTTGTGGAAACCGGCGTTAAGCGACCCGAAATACAACCAGATTCGTGGCGTGAAGCAGTTGTGCGACTACTTCTTGGAAGATGGTTCGTTCTTGAAGATTGATGCAATTACGTTAGGTTATACATTAAGTCTGAAAAAATACACCAACAACTTGGTTGATCATGTACGTGTTTACGGAACAGTGGGTAATGTAGCGACTATCACCGGTTACTCCGGCTATAATCCGGAAGTGAATATTACCGGATGGGAAGGCGGTGTAGATAAAGTTTGGAACTGCGACCCGATTGTCCGCACTTATACATTAGGTATTCAAGTATCATTCTAATCTAAAATTGAAAGTAAAATGAAAAGCATTAAAATAAAGAATTTATTGTTGGCAGGAGCTTCTTGTCTGTTGCTGGCTACATCTTGCGATGTGGACCCGACATTCTATTCGCAGGTCGTTCCTGAGACTTATTATACAAATTCCGACGCCGTTTGGTCGCGTTTTAACCGACCGTTTACACACTGGCGTTGGTGGGAAGCACAGAACGATGCCCGCGTTCGTTGTATGGAATTGGGAACGGATGCCATGTGTGTGCCGACTCGTGGTAACGACTGGTTCGATGGTGCAGTTTATCAGAATATCCACCACCATCAGTTCGCCGATGATATCAGCACATTCAAAGATGGTTGGGATTTGACCACGATGGGTGTTGCTCAAGCTTGGAGTGCGAAAGAAGATTTGGAAACAGTCGATTTCGAAGCTATCGGCATGACAGAAGAAGACCGTACTTCTATGCTGAACCAGTTGAATGTTTTGGTGGCTTGTTTCTATTTGGACGCGTTGGATATGTTTGGTGGAATGCCTTTATATACTTCTACGCAAGAAGATGTGAAGGGCCGTTCTACTGATTTGGAGACATTCAACTTTATCGATTCCTTATTGGATACTTCTATCCCCAATTTGCCTGTAAAGACCGTATTGGGCGAACAGGAAACGAACATTATCCACCAAGCCGTAGCTGCTTGTTTGAAGATGCGCTTGTATTTCAATGCAGAATCTTATATCGGTCAGCCGATGTACGAAGAAGCTGCACAGGTTTGCCAAGATATCATCGACGGAAAGTATGGACAGTATGCTTTGGCGAACGATTTCCGCGAAGTGTTCGGTTGGGGGAATGAAACTTGTCCGGAAATCATCTGGACCGTTCCGAGCGAGAATGCAACGGGTGAGACCGATGGCGGTTTGACTGCTTTTTCTTGTCCATATAACTTCTACCAGTATTTAGGTGGATTGCAAGATGCCGGTGGTAATAATGGTTTGTGCTTGACTCCGGGCCGTGACCCGGAAGGGAATCTGTATGAATACAATCTGGGGAATCCGTACGAGACCTTCAACGACCAGGATATCCGTAAGCAACTTTACGTTTACGAAGGCGGACGCCAGTATCGCGGTATGTTCATCGTCGGCAGATTGCAGAACCCGGACTTCCCGGAATACCAATGCTTAGGCGGTCGTGAATATACGGGCCAGGTATTAAACGTAGTCGACCAGATTGCTCCGTTGAGCCAATTGGGTGTAAATTATGACAGCTATGCAGATATGCCTTCTAATATCGGTGTGGCAGAAGAAAACTCCGGTGTCCGCGTATTGAAGATTAGCCCGCTGCCCAATCAGAGCGAGTATAATGAGCGTTTCAATCCGGATTGTCCGGTTATCCGCCTGGCAGAGGTGTATTATACATTGGCTGAGTGCAAATTCCGTTTGGGCGATGCACAAGGCGCTGCCGATTTGATTAACACTATCCGTAAGCGTAACTTCGAAGGTGGCAATGACCCGGACCCTGTTACGGTTGCTAATTTGGATAAATACCGCTTCTTGGACGAATGGTTGCAAGAGTTTATCCGCGAAGGCCGTCGCCGTACTGACCTTATCCGCTGGGATGCTTACGTAACGGAAGATTGGTGGGACCACAAGGCAACGAACGACGAAAACTATAACCGTTATCCTATCAACTACCAGACATTGAGCGCTAACCCGCTGTTGGAACAGAATCCGGGTTATAATTGATTAGGATAAATCTTTCATTTTCGAGAGGGTAAAGTCAAAACAAATCTTGATTTTACCCTCTTTTTATTTCCGGAGAGTTCCGAAAACAGGTTTCCGGCTAATTAGCAATAAGGAGTTAAAGGAGTTAAAGGAGTTATAGCAGTTAAAGGAGTTAAAGCCAATACCTTTTTGAAGATACATCTAAACCTTACATACAAAAGACATTCGGCTCTAACTCCTGCGCGAAGCGCTAACTCCTCTAACTCCTTTAGTACTTGTGGCTGTGTTTCCGGCTAATAAGTAATAAGGAGTTAAAGGAGTTATAGCAGTTAAAGGAGTTAAAGCCAATACCTTTTTGAGGGTACATCCAAAATCATACAAACAAAAAACATTCGGCTTTAACTCCTGCGCGCAGCGCTAACTCCTCTAACTTCTTTAGCACTTGTGGCAGTGTTTCCGGCTAATAAGTAATAAGGAGTTAAAGCAGTTATAGAAGTTAAAGGAGTTAAAGCCAATACCTTTTTGAGGGTATATCTAAAATCATACAAACAAAAACATTCGGCTTTAACTTCTGTGCGGAGCGCTAACTCCTCTAACTCCTTTAGTACTTGTGGCAGTGTTTCCGGCTAATAAGTAATAAGGAGTTAAAGGAGTTATAGCAGTTAAAGGAGTTAAAGCCAATACTTTTTTGAGGGTACATCTAAAATCATACAAACAAAAAACATTCGGCTTTAACTTCTGTGCGGAGCACTAACTCCTCTAACTCCTTTAGTACTTGTGGCAGTGTTTCCGGCTAATTAGCAATAAGGAGTTAAAGGAGTTATAGCAGTTAAAGGAGTTAAAGCCAATACTTTTTTGAGGGTACATCCAAAATCATACAAACAAAAAACATTCGGCTTTAACTTCTGTGCGGAGCACTAACTCCTCTAACTCCTTTAACTCCTTCTGCAAGTTTTCCGAACCCTTGGAAAGTCTCTCGTTGGAGCGCGGGAAGGTTTCTGACCACTTGGTAATCAGGAGTTAGAGCAGTTACAGGAGTTAAAGGAGTTAAAGCCAATACCTTTTTGAGAGTATATTCAAAGTAATACATACAAAAAGCATTCGGCTCTAACTCCTGTCCGCGAAAGCGGACTAACTGCTTTAACTCCTTTAACTCCTACTGAAAAAAGCGGCTTATTTCGTTTTCATTTGCAAGACAAAAAGAAAAACTGTACTTTTAGCGCACAATTTAAAGTCTACTTAAATCAAATTATTCAACCATGACGAAATCAGAAATGTCGCGCCGTTCGTTCCTGAAGCAGGCACTGGCGCTTTCGGCTGTTTCGGCCATCCCTTCGTTCTGGATTCCGGCTAAGGCAAGCACGATGCCGAAGAATCCGTTGGTTAGTGCTAACGACCGTGTGAATATTGCCTTCATAGGTATCGGAAATCGTGGAGGCGAGATAGCTAAAGAGTTATATAATACCGGACTTTGCAATGTCGTGGCCCTTTGTGATGTGGATATGGGGGCTAAACATACGCAGGAGATTATCAATATGTTCCCGAAGGTCCCGCGTTATCAGGATTTCCGGAAGATGTTCGACCAGATGGCGGGCAAAATTGACGCGGTAACGGTAGGTGTGCCCGACCATTCCCATTTCCCGATTACGATAGAGGCGATGGCGCATGGAATCCATGTCTATGTAGAGAAACCGATGGCGCGGACATTTCATGAGATTGAAATCATGATGAGGGCAGCCAAGAAGTATGGCGTAGTAACGCAGATGGGAAATCAAGGACACTCTGAAGGGAACTATTTCCAGTTTAAAGCATGGCAGGAGGCCGGCATTATCAAGGATGTAACCGCTATTACGGCGCACATGAACAATTCCCGCCGCTGGCATGGCTGGAATCCGAACATCAAGCACATGCCGATGGGCGAACCCATCCCGGAAACGATGGACTGGGACACTTGGTTGGGCGTGACGCAGTATCACGAGTACAATCATGACTATCATTTGGGGCAATGGCGTTGTTGGTATGATTTCGGCATGGGCGCTTTGGGCGATTGGGGTGCGCATATCCTCGACACAGCCCACCAGTTCCTCGATTTAGGCTTGCCTTACGAGGTCAATCCGCTCTACTTGAAAGACCATAATCCGTTCTTCTTCCCGATGTCTTCTACTTTGTTGTTCAAATTCCCGGAACGTGGGAATATGCCGGCGGTAGATGTGACATGGTATGACGGATTGGACAATATCCCGCCGGTTCCGGAAGGATATGGCGTATCGGAATTGGACCCGAATATCCCGACTGTAGCCGGAGGAAAGATTCAGCCGGCGAAACTGAATCCGGGAAAAGAGATTTATACCAAGACGCTGACCTTTAAAGGAGGCTCGCATGGCAGCACTTTGTCTATCATTCCGGAAGAGAAAGCGAAAGAGATGGCCTCCAAATTGCCGGAAGTTCCGAAGAGTCCGTCCAACCACTATGCGAATTTCCTTTTGGCCTGCCAAGGCAAAGAGAAAACCCGCTCTCCGTTCGAAATAGCCGGCCCGCTCAGCCAAGTGTTCTGTCTCGGCGTTTTGGCACAACGTCTGAACCGTAAATTGGTGTTCGACCGCGATACGAAGCAAATCACCAACGACCCGTTTGCAAATAAGATGTTGGTCGGCGAACCGCCACGTAAAGGTTGGGAACAATATTATAATGTATAAATGAGTGGCAAATGCAATAAGCATACGTCCTACTTCAAAACCATCGGTTATTTTTCGGAAAAGTATCCTTTATTTTCCCGGGAATAACCGATATTCTTTTTTGAAATATCCATTGGATTTCTGAGTTCTCTAAAGAAAAGAAAGCACCTAAAATCCAATGGTCAACTTCTCTAACCGAAAATAAATGATTAATTTTGCAGGCTAAAAAGAATATATAAAAAGGTTGGACCAAATATGGAATATAATTTCAGAGACATTGAGAAGAAATGGCGTGAGTATTGGATCGCCCACAAAGTTTACCAGGTTGGGATAAACGAGAAGCCTAAGTATTATGTGTTGGACATGTTCCCTTACCCGTCGGGAGCGGGGTTGCATGTAGGGCATCCGCTCGGTTACATTGCTTCTGATATTTATTCTCGCTATAAACGCTTGCAGGGATTCAACGTGTTGCACCCGATGGGATACGATGCGTATGGATTGCCTGCCGAACAATATGCCATCCAGACGGGGCAGCACCCGGCCATTACGACCATTAATAATATCAACCGATATCGCGAACAATTGGACAAGATCGGTTTCTCGTTCGATTGGGACCGCGAAGTCCGCACCTGCGACCCGGGTTATTACCACTGGACGCAATGGGCTTTCCAGAAGATGTTCAATAGCTTCTATTGCAATACGTGTGGAAAGGCGCAACCGATTGAGAAGCTCATCGCCCATTTCGAAGAGAAGGGTACGGAAGGTTTGGACGTGGCTTGCTCGGAAGAGCTGAGCTTTACGACCGAGGAATGGAAAGCCAAGAGCGAAAAGGAGCAACAGGAGACGTTGATGAACTACCGCATCGCTTACTTGGGCGAAACGATGGTGAACTGGTGTCCGGAGTTAGGTACGGTATTGGCAAACGATGAGGTCATCGAAGGCGTATCGGCACGCGGCGGTTATCCGGTGGTGCAAAAGAAGATGCGCCAATGGTGTTTGCGCGTATCGGCCTATGCACAACGGTTGTTGGATGGTTTGGATACGGTGGATTGGACCGATTCCCTCAAAGAGACGCAACGCAACTGGATTGGCCGCTCGGAAGGAGCCGAAGTCCGTTTCAAAGTAAAAGATAGCGATAAAGAGTTTACCATCTTCACCACCCGCGCCGATACGATGTTTGGCGTTACGTTCATGGTCTTGGCGCCAGAAAGCGAGCTCGTGCCGGAATTGACTACCGAAGACCAGAAGGCGGAAGTGGAAGCCTATCTGGACCGGACGAAGAAACGTACGGAGCGCGAACGTATCGCAGACCGCAAGGTGACAGGCGTATTCAGCGGTTCGTATGCCATCAATCCGTTTACGGGTGATGCCGTGCCTATTTGGATTAGCGATTATGTCTTGGCAGGTTATGGAACCGGGGCGATTATGGCAGTGCCGGCACACGATAGTCGCGACTATGCTTTCGCGAAACATTTCAACCTTCCGATCGTTCCGTTGGTAGAAGGCTGTGATGTGTCGGAAGAGAGCTTCGATGCTAAAGAGGGTATCGTGACGAATTCTCCGAAAGCTGAGGCAACGCCGTATTGCGATTTAAACCTGAATGGCTTGACCATCAAAGAGGCCATCGCCACGACAAAGAAATATGTAAAAGAACATCACTTGGGACGGGTGAAGGTGAATTACCGCCTGCGCGACGCCATCTTCTCTCGCCAGCGTTATTGGGGCGAACCGTTCCCGGTATATTATAAGGATGGAATGCCTTACATGATCGACGAAAGCAAGCTCCCGCTCGAATTGCCGGAGGTGAGCCAGTTCAAACCGACCGAGACGGGCGAACCTCCTTTGGGCCATGCGACGAAATGGGCATGGGATGTGGAGAAAGGCGAAGTTGTAGAGAATAGCCTGATTAATAATACTACCATCTTCCCGCTCGAATTGAACACGATGCCGGGCTTTGCCGGTTCGTCGGCTTATTACCTCCGCTATATGGACCCGCACAACGACCAGGCGTTGGTATCGAAAGAGGCGGACGAGTATTGGCAGAACGTCGATTTGTACGTCGGCGGTACGGAACATGCAACGGGGCACTTGATTTACTCCCGTTTCTGGAACAAGTTCCTCTTCGACCTTGGCGTAAGCGTAAAGGAAGAGCCGTTCCAGAAGCTCATCAACCAGGGCATGATCCAAGGCCGTTCGAACTTCGTTTACCGTATCAAGGATACCAATACGTTTGTTTCTTATAATCTGAAAGACCAGTACGACGTGACGCCGCTCCACGTGGATGTGAACATCGTCTCGAATGATGTCTTAGATATTGAAGCCTTCAAGAACTGGCGACCGGAATATAACAACGCCGAGTTTATCCTCGAAGATGGCAAGTACATCTGCGGCTGGGCGGTGGAAAAGATGTCGAAATCGATGTTCAACGTCGTGAACCCGGATGTGATTGTTGAGAAATATGGCGCCGATACGCTTCGCCTCTACGAAATGTTCCTCGGCCCGATTGAGCAATCCAAACCGTGGGATACAAACGGTATCGACGGCGTACACCGTTTCTTGAAGAAGCTTTGGACGCTGTTCTATGGCAACCAGGATGCGCTCCAGGTAACGGACGGCGAACCGACTCCGGAAGAATTGAAGTCGCTCCACAAGCTCATCAAGAAAGTAACCTACGATATCGAACATTTCTCGTATAACACCTCCATCAGCGCCTTCATGATTTGCGTGAACGAGCTGGGCGGATTGAAATGCACGAAGCGCGCCATCCTCGAACCGCTGGTGATCGTCCTCGCGCCTTTCGCTCCGCACATCGCCGAAGAGCTTTGGCATGAATTGGGACACGACACGACCATATGCGACGCCCAATGGCCTGCCTACGACGAGAAATACTTAGTAGAAAACACCGCGAACTACGCCATCTCCTTCAACGGCAAAGTGCGCTTCAACCTTGCCCTCCCGGCCGATATGCCGAAGGAAGAGGTCGAAAAGACCGCCCTTGCCCACGAATATTCGGCGAAATGGCTCGAAGGAAAACAAATCCGCAAGGTCATCGTCGTGCCGAAGAAGATCGTCAATATCGTTTTAGGATAATAAAACTAATGTGCTAATAAATAATGTGCTAATGTGTCAATTTCATTGACATATTGGTACATTAGCACATTAGCACATTGATACATTAGCATATTAAGTTATGGACTCTATCAAATCTCAATTACGCAAATACGAAGTGCGGGATTATGCCGTTATCCTCTTCGGCACGCTGCTTTACGGTTTCGGCTTCAACGGCTTCATCCTCTCGAACGAAATCGTGACGGGTGGGTTGAGCGGTCTCTGCGCCCTGATTTTCTTCGCGTCGAATGAGCTCATCCCGGTTTCTGTTTCCTACTTCGTCATCAACATCTTCCTCCTCGCCGTCGCGCTCAAGATTTTGGGGTGGAAGTTCCTCGTGAAGACCATCTTCGGCGTTTTCTCCCTCTCGCTCTCCCTCTCTCTTTTTGAGAATATACTTGACGGGCCAATTATTCAAGGAGAGCCGTTTATGTCCATCATCATCGGCGGTGTGCTTTGCGGTGCGGGATTGGGATTTATTTTCGCTTCGAATGGAAGTACGGGCGGGACGGATATTATCGGTATGATTATCACGAAGTACAAGAACATCTCAATAGGTCGTGCCATGCTGATGCTCGATTTCTTCATCATCGGTTCGTCCTATTTCCTCTTCCACGACGTAACGAAAATCGTCTTCGCCTTCGTTGAGATGGTGGTCAGCAACTACATGATCGACCAAATCGTGAACGGCAACCGCGAGTCCGTCCAGTTCTTCATCTTCTCGGAGAAATACGAAGAAATATCCGAGCGAATCATTCATGACATGGACCGCAGTTGTACGATTCTTGACGGGCACGGCGGTTATACGAAGAAGCCGATGAAGGTGCTGCTCGTCATCGTCCGCAAGTCCGAATCCGTTACAATTTTCCGCTTCATCAAGAGCATCGACCCCAAGGCCTTTATCTCGCAAACGCCGACACGCGGTGTTTATGGCGAAGGGTTCGACCCGATTAAAGCGTAAACAGATAGAGAATACAGAAAAATGGCTGCTACACAACGGGTAGAATATATTGATTTGGCGAAAGGGCTTTGTATTTCTTTGGTCGTTTTGATTCATATTCATGATTTTGAAACCACCACGGAAACGGCATTGCGCTTTTTCCGTATGCCACTTTATTATTTCCTGTCCGGGATTTTCTTCAAAGAATACAGCGGCCTGAAAGAATTCTCCATAAAGAAACTGAACAAACTGATTATTTCCTATTTGTTCTTTTTCTTGGTCGCTTATGCCGCGGGTATTGTCTGTCATTTCTTACATCTCTATGAAAAAGGAATCCTTGAAGAGCCCTTCCGATGGAATATGATTGGAGATATTATTTTCAAATTGGGGCGTGGCGAAGATATTGGTTATAATCAACCCATTTGGTTTCTTCTTTCTCTCTTTGGGGTGAATATCCTTTTCTTTCTTTTGCATTATTGGATTCGGAATAAGTGGTGGCTGCTCGCAGTTTGCTTCCTTATCGGGGGT
Organism: uncultured Parabacteroides sp.; assembly: GCA_949289155.1. Lineage (GTDB taxonomy): Bacteria > Bacteroidota > Bacteroidia > Bacteroidales > Tannerellaceae > Parabacteroides. The sequence goes on along the minus strand of CASEMX010000004.1, from coordinate 66,425 downwards.
TCAATGATTTGCGCATGGAGTGTAACGGAGCGTTGGCCCTATTATTTCGACCGTTCTTTGGCGGCGCTTCCCTTCTTTGCTGTTGGTTTTTACGCTAAAAATTGGATTTTGCAAGACAAATTTGCAAGACAAATTATTCCGCTATATAAAAGTTTACTGCTCTGCGCAGGTTGCTTTGCATTCATTTATGGTTGCGCGCTTTTCCCAAAAGAGGTGCGCGACCTCTTCCCGATACATTATTCTGCCGGATTTGCGGGGATACTCCTTTTACTTACGATTTGCCGGATACTGAAACGTTTGCCTGTTATTTCCTACATCGGGCGTTATTCGCTTGTTGTTTTGGGGTTTCACACTTTTCTCGTGGCGCCGCTCCGTTTTGTTTTCTCTTTTGCGGGTGAGGCAGGGCAGTATATTTTGACGTATGTCGCCATTGCCCTTCTTATGCGTTATGTCGTCATTCCTGTTTCGATTAAAATTTTCCCCTATTTTGTTGCACAAAAAGATTTAATACGCGTAGAAATAGTTGATTCATGCTTCCGTAGTTCTCCGGAAACGCAAAACATTTGTGGAAATAATTCCGGAAAATTTTGATGGTGTCAATCTCTTCTACCCATTTTCCCGGCAAAGAAAATATGCAGCGGCAAGCGAACCGCCTTTTTTCGTACCTTTGCCGTCGTAAAAGCAAATAGGTAGAGATACGATGGTTAAGTGGGTTTTCCTTTGTCTTTTGGGATTGTTTTCCGGGAATATGGCTGCGCAGGGAATCGTTAGGGATTCGCTCGGGAAATGGGATAATGAGCCGCCGGCAGTGGTGAAGTTCCGCCGGACGCCAGCCTATCAGATTCTGAAAAGCGGTGTCCCGCTGCTGCTTTCGAGTGCGCTCGCCGTCACTGTCGATGACCCGATTTTCCGGGCGCGAAATCAACATTTGTCCAAGTTCTCCAGCGAATTCGATAATTATCTCCAATATGCGCCGCTTGCCGCGGTGTTCGGGATGAAGCTCGCCGGCGTCGAAGGACGGAGTACGTGGGGCGAGATGCTGACGGCGGATGTTATCTCCGCCGCGACGATGGCAGGAATCGTCAACGGATTGAAATATACTGTGAAGCGCAAGCGGCCGGACAGCAGCAAGCGCAATTCCTTTCCGTCGGGGCACACTGCCACGGCGTTCATGGCGGCGACGATGCTCTACAAGGAATATGGCGAAATCAGTCCGTGGATTGGTGTCGGCGCTTATACCTCCTCTACCCTCGTTGCCGTTGGAAGAATGATGAACAACCGCCACTGGATGTCGGATGTGTTGGCCGGCGCCGGCATCGGCATCATGTCCACCGAACTGGGATACTTTCTCTCCGATTTGATTTTCAAGAAAAAAACGGTCAAAGAGATTCTGGGGTCAAGCACAGACTATACCGAGGTGCATTCCTCATTGGATTATTCCGTCGGATACAGTTGCCTTTTTCCGTCGGTATTCCGCGTGAATGACAAAAGCACCCGCGCGTACGGCGGGGTCAATACCGGCATCTCCGGAGGATATTACCTGAAAAACGGTTGGGGCGTGGGGCTTCAGGCGCATATCCTTTCGGCCAACCTTACCGGCGGGCAGGGCGTAGTCGGCTGCACCTCGTTCAGCGTCGGTCCGGGCTACACGAAGCTGTTGCTCCCGCGTTTGTTCTGGAACTCGGAAGTCGCTATCGGTTATGTCGATTTATTGTATAATCAGGAGAGTATGCACAAGGGCGTTTCGGGCACGGTGGGCACGTCGCTCATCGGACAGATGACACCGACGTCGGCGCTTCGCCTCTATGCCGATTATATGTACACCAGTTGTCCGCTCTTCGAATCGGGCAAGAACCTGAACTATGTCAGTATCGGCGTCGCCATTTCCGCGCTGTTTTAATGCAATGCCGCCCCAATAAGCCATTTTTCGGGGAAATTTCAGTCCATTGTAAGGTTATAACGGCTCGCCGTTTGCGCGAGGCAACGTTTTGTAACCTTACTTTGGGGTAAATCCTGCGCGCGGCGACCCAAAATAAGGTTACAATGGGCTGCATTTTTCCCGTCAAATGCCCATGCTTTCGCGATAAAAGTCCAAGGATTCCAGCACGGCGGCTTTGTCAAGATGCTGGTTGATGCGCACGTCGCCCACTTGCCCCAGCAGGGTGAAATTGATTACATCGCCCTCGTTTTTCTTGTCATGCCGCATCAAATCGTAAAGTGCGTCATACTCCTTGCAATCGAACGCGAACGGTGCGTAGTATTCCTTGATATAATAGACCACTTGGCTGAGTTTCTCCATCGGAAAACCGCAGGCACGGTGCGACAGGAAGAGTTCGCTTACGATTCCGGCGGCGACAGCGTGTCCGTGCAATAACGGATTGCCCCGCTGGAACGAGAGACTCTCAAATGCATGTCCGACCGTATGCCCGAAATTCAACGCCTTCCGAATGCCGCGTTCTTTCGGGTCCTGCGCGACGAAGTCCTCCTTCACGGCAACCGATTGCGCCACCAGCGTGTTGAGGTATTGATAATTCATGGTGTCGATATCGTAGAGGAGGACGGGCGTATAGACCTCCATCGAACTGATGAGCCCGTGTTTAATCATTTCCGCATAACCGGAGAGGATATTATCTCGGTCCAGTGTGCGGAGAAATTCGCAATCGATAAAGACGCATAGCGGCGGATAAAACGCCCCGATTTCATTCTTCAGCCCGTGGAAATTAATCCCCGTCTTTCCGCCAACGGCTGCATCCACCGAGGCCATGAGCGTTGTCGGGACATTGACCGTGCGGATACCGCGCTTGAACGTAGCCCCCGCGAATCCGCCCATGTCCGTCACCATCCCGCCGCCTAAATTCAGCAGCAGCGAATGGCGCGTCGCGCCGCCCTCCGAAAGCTGCGTCCAAATCGAAGCGAGCGAATCCAACGTCTTGTTGAGGTCGGTGGCAGGCACGGTAATCTGCGCCGCCTCTCTCAGCTGCGGGATATCCTTCACGAGCGGGAAGCATTTCTCTTTTGTATTCGTATCGGTCAATACGAACAATTTATCATAATCCAAATCCGTCAGGAAGGCTTGCAATTCTGCCGATAAATCCTGACAAATGACGACTTGCTGTTTGTTCTCCATATTTTTAAACGATTCAATAAATATAATCACATCAAAGCCGAAGCAATGAACATATAGATAAGCATTCCGATAATGTCATTCGAAATCGTAATGAACGGACCGGTCGCGAGCGCGGGGTCCACCTTCATTTTATCCAAAAGCAAGGGCACTAACGTCCCGAAGATGCTGGCGAACATCACGACGGCAAACAGACTGAGCGAAACGGACGCCGTAATAGCACGGTCGCCCAACATGAAAAAGTTATAGACAAACACCACCAAACTGATGATGCTGGCATTGATAATCGACACGACGCTCTCCTTCATTACCTGCGCGAAGATGTTTCCCTCCTTCAGGGTATTGTTTGCCAAGCCCTGCACGACAATTGCCGAAGATTGAATCCCGACGTTTCCGCCCGTACCTCCGATAAGCGGAATGAAGAGCGCCATTTTCGGATTTGTCGCGATTCCATTTTCAAATCCCCCAAGGATGATGGAGTTGCTCAGTCCCCCAATCATTCCAATCAAAAGCCACGGAAGGCGCGCCGCCGTCTGCGTGAAGATATTATCCGATGTCTCTACGTCCTGCGAGATACCCGAAGCCAACTGATAATCGCGTTCGTGCTGTTCGCGCACCTCATCCATGACGTCATCGACACTGATACGCCCCACCAATCGCCCGATGCTATCGATAACCGGCAGCGCAACGAGGTCGTATTTCTCAATCGTCTCGGCTACCTCTTCGATGCTGTCGCTATCATGCACCGCAATCGGGTCTTTCTTCATGACATGCTTGATTTTTGAGACCGAAGGATTCGTAATCAGCTTCTTGAGCGGAAGCACTCCGCGGAGGCGGTCGTCATCATCCACGACATAGACGTAATAAATCTCATCCATATCCTCCGCCTGCTTGCGCATCTCGTCGATACATTTGGGCATACTCCAATTCTCGTTGACTACAATCATCTCCGTACCCATCAGACCGCCGGCGGTATCCTCATCGTATTTCAACAAGTCAACGATATCCCCTGCCTGCTCCACGTCTTCGATATGCGAGAGAATCTCTTCCTGCGTGTCTTCATCCAACTCACGCATCAAATCAACGGCATCGTCGGTATCCATGTTATCGACGAAACGTTTAGCGATTAACTCGTTCGGAAGCTCTTTCAACAATTTATGACGGTCCTCTTCATCGAGTTCCATCAAGACATCGGCGGCTTTTTCTCCATCCATCAACAGATAGAGATAAATCGCCTCCTGCAAATCCAAATCCTTATACAGTTCCGCAATATCTGCAGGGTATAAATCTTTGAGCAGCTCTTTTGCCTTTACGTCATCTTTCTCTTCGATGATTTGCTTCAGATTCTCTATGTATTCTTTCGTCAACTCTACCATAATTACTTCATTTTAATGACGCGCTTGTCAGGAGTTATAATATACCACACGCTGTCTTCCTGAAAACAAGAAGAAGCGATACTCAGTTGCAGTTCCTCTTCCGGATAAGCGATACCGGCAATATCCAACAGCGAAGGGAACAGATTCGTTGTGCTTACTTTACAGGCTTTATGTTGTTGCAAGGCGCAGGCTTTTTCTTTGCGGGCCTGCTTATACGATTCCGATGTCCAGATGAATAATGGGACATGCAGCTCATATTTCGTCGGTGTCGTGCTGCCGTGCATGGCCAATTCCCGGTCATCGTCATAAAGATTCTCTGCATGGTCCGATATATAGACGACCGCGCTCACGGATTGCGTATTTGCCACGCGTTGTATAATCTCATGGAGAATGGAATCCGTATAGCAAATCGTATTGTCATAACTATTTACCAAGAGTTCCTTATTTGCCGCATTGACTATGCCGTAATCGGTAAAGGTCTGTAATGCCGGCGTAAAGCGGGTGAACGATTCGGGATAACGCGCATTATATCGGAAATGACTCCCTAACGTATGGATAACGACGAACTGCTTTTGATGATTTTGCCGGAGTATCTTATCGAAGTGCGGCAATAGTTTCTCATCATAATTTGCCGTTGCATCATAATCGGTAGTGGAAAAGAAATGCGCATCCATATTCGACACGATGCGTTGGATGAAATCATCTTTCGCCGATTGATTTCCTATCCACGCCGTATGGAAACCGCATTCGCGGAATGCATCGGTCAGCGCTTTCTCTTGGTAAGCTTTCTCCTGTTGCCAGGGCGTAGCGCGAGTAAGCATCTGCCGGAGGGCTGTCTCCGTGAGATTGGCTGTTGATAATACTTGGCTGTAAGAAATCAAATTCTCCGTTCCGGCCAATAAAGGCGAGGTCTCCCGTTCATACCCATTAATGGAAAAGTTCCCGTAGCGGGCAGACTCTCCGATAACCAATACATAAAGCTCCCGTTCCGCTATCGGTTGCCGGAGGTAAGCATGGAAAGAGAAATCGCGGAGCTGCTCATTCATTTGTTTGATGGCACGTTCAGTCCGTAAGACTTCTGAGGTAGCCCAAAGCAAATCGCAGGGATAAACTTTCCGATATTTCGATTTAAACGAATCGACGGTTCTCTCCATCCGGGTATAATCTGCATCCGTAAAGCTGGCGAGCCTCCACATTTCGATGAAGAGTGCTAAATTGAAGATGAGGAAGAATCCGGCAAATAGGATTTTCCCTTTTCCTGTCAACAGCGGTTTGTTTTCTATTTTTCGGAAAAGTATCCAATAATAAAGTCCGAGGATACAGACAATAGGAATGATATAAATCCATACGGAGCGAATGAATTCGGAGGCTTCTTGTTGCGTCGTATGGAGGATGGCAGACATCAGACCGACGGATACAGGCATCCGGCAAAACAGGATATGTCCGATTTCTATCGGAGCCAACCACAGAAAAATACTGGCAAATACAAAATATGTCCGGGCTTTTAAGAATAAAATCGGAATCAAAAATAACAGGACAGAGAAAGACAGGTAGGCAATTTGCTTGAACAGGTTTCCGCTTAAATCGCTCCCCAAAAAGGCGACAGAAAAATTAGGCAGGAGCAACAGCAAGAATAGAATAAGCATCCATCCATATCGGTTGGACGGAAACAGGATAGACAATATATTCCGAATGTTGCTCATTTTATTCTACGTTGCTCTTGTTCGTCTGCGCTTGTCTTTTTATTCCTTTATTATATAGCGGCTCACCAATTTCGTCAGCTCGATAAATTGTTCGACCGAAAGTTGCTCCGGGCGTTTGTCGAAGATGGGGAGATGGTAATCCGGGAAATCTTTCCCCAGTATCGGCTTGATGGAATTCCGTAACGTCTTGCGCCGCTGGTTGAAGGTTGTTTTGACAACGGTCTTGAACAGCTTTTCATCGCAGCCTAATTCGGTGCGGCTGTTGCGGGTCATGCGGATTACCGCGCTTTTCACTTTGGGCGGCGGATTGAATACCTGTTCGCTGACGGTGAAGAGATATTCGATGTCGTACCATGCCTGCAGCAATACGGAGATGATACCGTATGCCTTGCTTCCCGGAGCCGAGGCCAAGCGCTCTGCCACCTCCTTCTGAATCATGCCCGAACAGCATGGGATTTGCTCTTTGTAGTCCAATACCTTGAAGAATATTTGGCTGGAGATATTGTAGGGATAATTTCCGATGACACAGAAACGGTCCGGATACAACTGCGACAAATCCAGCTTCAAAAAGTCTTGGGCGATGATGCGGCCTTTCAGGTCGGGGAAGTTTTGCTCCAGATAGGCTACCGATTCACTGTCCAGCTCCACTACTTTCAGGTCATGTCCCTCCTCCAGCAAGAACTGGGTCAATACGCCCATTCCCGGACCGATTTCCAAAACGGGGGTCCCTTTATAGTCTGCCAATGTATTCGCAATCCGCTGGGCTATTTGCAAATCTTTCAGGAAATGTTGCCCTAATGCTTTTTTCGGTTTAACTAATCTCATTCACTTCTTTTACGTAATAGGTTTATATTAAAATAATATGCTTATCTTTGCCCGACACAAAAGTAGGAATAAATTAACAAACTATTAGCGTCCGATGGATTTAAAAAGTGTATTTCGCACAATTATCAAGATATTTCTTCCTCTAGCTTTAGGCTGTTTGCTGCTCTGGTTCCTCTACCGCAATATGGATATTACCGAAATCTGGCGGGTGATAAAGAGCGGCGTCGATTATAAAATCATCCTTTTCTCGTTGCTTTTCGGTTTGGGGGCGAACGTCGTGCGCGGTTTCCGGTGGGGATTGCTGATTCGCTCGTTGGGCGAGAAATTCCGGATGCGCAATGCCGTTTATGCCGTGCTGGGCAATTATGCCGTCAATCTGGTGCTGCCCCGTGTCGGCGAGGTCTGGCGCTGCGGGATGGTGACCAAATATGACAATATCTCGTTTACCAAGCTTTTGGGGACATTGCTGATTGACCGCGTGAGCGATACCATCATGGTCGGACTCATCACGCTCTCCATCGTCATGTTCCACATCGATTTCTTTCTCGACTTCTTCCATAAGAACCCGGAATTGATTGAGGGCTTCCGTTCGATGTTCAATTCCATCTGGATTTATGCCATCGCCGTATTTTTTATTGCCGCTGTTTGGTTCGTATTTAAATATTTGAGTAATTTTACGCTGGTTCAGAAAGCGAAGGGCATGTTGCAGAACGTGTGGACCGGAATCAAGAGTGTCTGGATTATGGAGCGCAAAGGCCTGTTCCTGTTGCAGACGCTGCTTATCTGGCTGGGTTATTTTCTCTATTTTTATATAACCTTCTATGCTTTCGACTTCACGCGCGACTTGGGTGTGTCGGTCGGACTGATTGCGTTTACCATGAGCAGCATCGGCGTGGCAGTCCCGGTGCAGGGCGGGATAGGTCCGTGGCATTTCATGGTGATTTCGACTTTGGCCTGTTTCGGCGTGAACGAGAACGATGCGGCGGCATTCGCGTTGGTGGTGCATACGGTGCAGACGGTGTGGACCGGGCTTTGCGGTCTGTTCGGCGTGGCGGCGTTGCCCATTTTGAATAGGAATAAGCAATAAAATGAGTATAAATGACATAAAAACGGCTCTGGAAACCTTGCCGGGCTCGCGCGGGAGAGACTTTCCAGCCTTGGGAAAACGTCTCCGGCGCGCGGGAGAGACTTTCCAGCTTTGGGAAAACGTCCCCGGCGCGCAGGAGAGACTTTCCAGCTTTGGGAAAAATGTCTCCGGCGCGCGGGAGAGACTTTCCAGCTTTGGGAAAACGTCTCCGGCGCGCGGGAGAGACTTTCCAGCTCCGTTTTTGGTCCGTTATGCTTCATTTTTGCCATAAAACAACCATTTAATAGAAGAAATTATGTCAGCTGAAATCAAAAATCTATTGCCGCAAGCGGTGTGGAACTATTTTTATGAACTAACCCAAATTCCGCGTCCGACAGGACATACAGCTGCGGTGGCACGTTTTGTAACCGAGTTCGGTAAGAACTTGGGATTGGAAACCCGGCAGGACGCAGCCGGAAATGTATTAATCCGGAAGCCGGCGACGCCGGGCAGGGAGAACCGCAAGACGGTGACGCTGCAGGCGCATCTGGATATGGTCCCCCAAAAGAATTCTTCCGTGAAACATGATTTCCTGACTGACCCGATTGACGCGTATATCGACGGGGAATGGGTAAAGGCGCGCGAGACGACGCTGGGCGCGGACAATGGCATCGGCGCGGCATTGGCGATGGCGGTGCTGGCAGATAATTCGCTGGAGCATGGTCCCGTCGAGGCATTGTTTACGATTGATGAAGAGGAAGGGATGGACGGTGCGTTCAGCCTGAAGCCCGGCTTCCTGAAAGGGGATATCCTGCTGAATTGCGATTCGGAAAAAGAGGGAGAGCTGTTCGTGGGTTGCGCAGGAGGTGCGGATATGAACGTCACGTTCCAATTTAAAGAAGATACCTATATCCCGGAAGGGGACGTGGCAGTACGGCTGCGCCTGACGGGATTGAAGGGCGGACATTCGGGCGTGGATATCCATCTGGGACGCGCCAATGCCAACAAACTGATGTTCCGCTTCCTGAAAGAGGCAGTCTGCGATTATGGCGCCCGCCTCTCGGCAGTGGAGGGCGGAAACTTGCGGAACGCCATCCCGCGCGAAGCGGAGGCAGTGGTCACGATTCCGGGCGACAATGTCGAGGCGTTGTGGGAGCTGGTTTCGGATTATCAGGACATGTACCGCGAGGAATATGCCGGAATCGAGGACAATATCTGCTTCTCGGCTGAAATGGCAGAACTGCCGGCAACATTAATCCCCGAAGAGATACAGGATGATTTGATTAATGCCATCGAAGGATGCCAGAACGGAGTGATTACGATGCTCCACGACTTTCCCGGCACGGTCGAATCCTCGTCGAACCTCGCCATCGTCAAGACGTCGAACGAATTGATAGAGATAAAGCTGCTGATTCGCAGCTCATCCGAAAGCCGGAAAGACGCGCTCTGCTCCAGTCTGGAGAGCATCTTTGCCATGGCGGGCGCAAAGGTGGAAGAGACGGGCGGCTACAACGGCTGGCAACCCAATATAGATTCGCCGATTCTCGGCTTAATGAAACAGACGTATCACGAACTGTTCGGCGTAGAACCGGAAGTGAAAGTGATGCACGCCGGTCTGGAATGCGGAATCATCCAAGGCGTCTATCCCGATATGGACATGATATCGATTGGTCCGGACTTGGAGCATCCGCACTCGCCCGACGAACGGGTACGCATCGCGTCCGTACAGCATACGTGGGAACTGATTAAGCGTACGCTGGAGAAAATCTGAGGAGGCGAGAAGCGAATGAATAAATAAGAAACACGGAGCAATTAATAATTAACAATTAAAAATTAATCGCTCCGTGTTTCTTGTTTACTATTCTCGCTGCTGGCACAATGTTCTCTTTTTATTCGAAGAAATATCGGTTATTTTCGCGGAGCCTCTCCCCTTCCCTTTGAAAAAAGAAAAGGGAAATTTTTTCATTTTCCTGTAGTTTTCCAACCCCTCCGGGCGTCTAACGTGCAGAAACAAGCAAACAATGTATGGACACAGTAAAGACAGATTTCGAAAGAATGGTTCAGGAGCATAAAAATACCATTTATACGGTATGCTTTATGTTCTCCAACGATTCGGACGAGGTGAACGACCTTTTCCAAGAGGTGCTGATTAATCTCTGGAAAGGCTACTCCTCGTTCAAGAGGCTCAGCGGTATCGACACGTGGATTTGGAAGGTCAGTTTCAATACCTGCATCTCTTCGGAGCGGAAAAAGAAAAGGCACAAGACGGTCCCGCTGAGCATGGACATCGATTTGTTTCACGACAAGGATGACGAGTCGAAACAAATCCGGCAACTCTACCGGCGCATCCACCGGCTGAAACCTTTGGACCGGGCGATTGTATTGCTCTGGCTGGAGGGTATCAGTTATGAGGAAATCGGGGCGATTGTAGGCATCAGCACAAAGAATGTTTCAGTGCGCCTCTTCCGCATCCGGATTGAATTGAAGAATATGTCGAACGATTAAAAACTACAGGAAATTATGGAAAAGAATTTGGATAGAGACTTGGAACTGGATGAAATGAAGCAGCAAATGGATTTGTTGAAGTCGAAATTAGACCGTCAAAAGATTATCAACGACCGATTGGTACGCCGCACCATGAGCGAGAAGGCAGGAAAGCTCCGAAAGGATTTGTTCATCATCGGCGGAGTAGCGTTGTTCGGTATCCCCTATTGTTATTGGGCATTCTCGATGGCCGGCTTTTCGTTATCGTACCGGATTGTTACCTCGTTATTCTTTTTGATTGCCATCGGATACATGCTTTACCAACAGCAATTCATCCAGCCAAGAGACCTGTTGGAGAAAAATCTGTTGGAAGTAAGCTGGAAACTGCTGCGCCTGAAACAATCGAATGCCAATTGGCTCAAGTTCAGCATCCCCTTCCTCTGCTGCTGGTTCACATGGTTCGTCATTGAATCCTTACGCTTCGTAGAAAGCGATATGCGGATGCCCCTCTTGACCGGCGGAATCATCGGCGGAATATGCGGACTGATTGGCGGAATCATCCATAACCGGAACACCAAACGCCGAATCAATGAAATCTTGGAACAGATAAAAACCGAGGAGGAGGCTAATGGAAAGTGAGGCTATATGATAAAAGAAATGCAGACAAAAGATAGTTATCATAATTCTCTTTTATCTGCATTTCTTCGATGTCAGGCAAGTTTGCATCAATCGCTCGTTGTTTCTTCCTCATTTACCTCATCTTTCTCTTTGTTTGGTTTTGGAGGAGCTTTATGCAAAACAAAAATGGTAGCTAATCCAATAATTGTTGTTGTTCCAATGAATCCTGCTAAGACATCATGCCCGTAATAGCCTAAGAAAACAGTGATGAAACAAAGCAGTATGGTTAAAATGCCACCCCAAGTCTGTCCGTGTCCACTTTGTTTGGTTTGTCTGTCAACAATTGTTTTTTCTATGCTTATTCTATGGTCTTGTTGTTTTTCGGCCATCGTTAAAATACGTTCGGATGCTCCGGGCAAAATGCTTTCGTATTCCTTTAATATTTCAGGAGGAGGCAAAGGCCCTCTGAAAGACGAAGAGGCTTCGACGGCATATAATGCTCCGACGATGACACGGCGTTTATCTTCAGGCAATGATTCAAGAACTTCCGAAACGTCGTTAGTGGAAATCTCAATGCCTTCTTCCTTTAAATTGTTTAACACCGTATGCTCTTGCTGAGTTAATTTTGCCTCTTGTTCGTTTGATTGTTCATTTTCCATAGTTATTTATTTTTAGAAACAGATAATGCATCCAAGAAAGCCATGCCTACTTTTTCCCAATCAGAAGCCATTGCTTTGCTATCGTCATTATTGGCTAAATACTTCCGAAAAGAATAATAATTCCCCGCTACATTGAAAAGGCTCCCCACGCCTGACAAAATAGGTTTGTCCAAATCAAATGCTGCATAGGTCGGAGAATCTGTTACATGAAATAGAGGCTTTCCTGTATTTTTATCAGAAAAGATGAATCGATTTCCTTTTTTGGAAATAATTAATTTCTTCTTTAAGACTTTCTCCATGCAAATTATTCTTGATAATGATTAATAAACAAGGTCCTGTACGTTCTTGTTTTGCAAAATAACGACTAATTTCATCAATTCGCAAATTTTCTTTTGCCTTATTGCAAAAGGACCCTACTTTCTGGCTTGACCAAAAAGAACCAAAAAATCAAGGCTGCGCCTGCTTCGCTACTCACTCCCTGCATTCCGCTGTTCGCGTTGCAAACTCGCGCTTCGCGCTCAAACAGCCGAGCTTCCTGCCGCTCCATTCCAGTCGTTCGCTTTACGCTCACCAGCCGAGGCCAATTTAATAGCTCCCCTGCCTCTTAGGGGAGCTGCCCGGAGGGCTGAGGGGTAATCTTTCTCTCGCCTTCGGCATCGAGGCTCCTTTCTTTCAATTTATGGGAGTATATAATATATGTAGGGCGGCGGAGCCGTCCAATGATGCTTAACCGCGGGCGAGCGGCGCGAGCCTGCGGCTGAAGTAATTGCTTCAAGATACGGCCTCGAAGAGGTCGAATTGTCCGGTTGGACCTCTTCGAGGCCCGATATATGTACCGCCTTATACCGCAGGCTCGGCATTGCCTCGCGCAGCCGGTTAAGCATAGTTAGCCGGTTTCACCGGCTTTCGAAACCCGATGCCGAAGGCGAGAGCGAGATTACCCCTCAGCCCTCCGGGCAGCTCCCCTAAGAGGCAGGGGAGCTATTAGATTTGGCCTCGGCTGGTGAGCGTAAAGCGAACGACCGGAATGGAGCGACCGAGAGCGTCGCTTGTTTGAGCGCGAAGCGCGAGTTTGCAACGCGAACAGCGGAATGAAGGGAGTGAGTAGCGAAGCAGGCGCAGCCTTGACTTTTTGGTTCTTTTTGGTCAAGCAAAAAGAACATCAAAAATTTTTGATATTCAATTTAAATCCCTATCTTTGGCGCAAATCAAACAAACAGAACATGAGAACAGCAAATTATCCTACTTCCGAATCTATCCCGGCAGCTAACTGCTTGGCTGTTACAGGCATAGAGCGCATGGTGGGGGGGGGGGTAATTCGCTGATTTACAATGATATAGAAGAATACGAAAATAATGTAAGCCCGCGTGCAGTGTCAACGACCGACACCGCACGCGGGCTTTTTGCGTTTCGGAGCTACTGTAGTCTGCAGTAGCTATGTCGCCGGAAAAACCGGGCTACTGTAGTGTACGGCAGCTTGATATCGGGCGAAAACAGGGCTTCTGCAGTGTACGGTAGAAAGGTTTTTGGAAAGACAGAGCTACCGTAGTGTACAGTAGCTCGGAATCGGGCAAAAACAGAGCTACTGTAGTCTGCAGTAGAAGGGTCGCCGGAAAAACCGAGCTTCTGCAGTGTACAGTAGGAGGGTTTTCGGAAAGACAGGGCTACCGTAGTGTACAGTAGCTCGAAATTGGGAAAAACAAAGCCTCTGAAGAGGTAAAAAGATGAATCTTTAACAATTAAATGATAATGAATTATGGCAAGATTTCCATTATTTGAAGGGAACTACTCGACGCGGTATAGTAACGCGTTGCACGCCGCATATCACGCGGACGAGTACAAGGTGCTGGACTCGCGGGGGACGCTCGAAGAGCGGGTGCATGTCACGGCGGCGAAAATGTTGGAGTATAAGAACTATGTGGATGAGCTGAACGACCGCAACAAGGTGGCGCAGGCGAGCCTCGACACGCAGGAGACGACGGCGCAGGAATCGGAGCGCGACCGGCTGTTGTCGTTGTTGTTCGTGCTGGCAGCAAGCGGTCTGGTGGCGTTGGATGCGGCGGTCAAGGCGGCTGCACAGTTGTTGGACATCGTGATTCGCCCCTACAAGGGTATTCAGGACCTGCCGGACGATGCGGAGACGGCGTCGATTCGCGGCCTGCTGGAGGACCTGCGCAAGGAGGAGAATGCGGAAGCGGTCAAGACGTTGAACTTGGAGCCTATCCTGACCAGCCTCGAGACGGCAAACAATGCGTTTGCAGCGACGAAGGCGGCGCGCGTGCAGGCAAAGTATGCGCGTAAGCAGGAGATAACGACCAACGAATTGCGCAAGTTGGCGGATGAAACCTTGGTGGAAATTCAGGATGCTATCCGCGCCAGCGGTATCATCGCTTCGCTGACGACGGGCCAAGAGGACACCGTGACGTTTGTCAAGCAACTGATGCAGGAAATGAATGCCGTCACCAGCAACTACAAGACAACGCTCAAAATGAGCGAGGCGCAGAAGAAGGCGCACGAGGAGGGCGGCGATGAACCGGAACCGACTCCGGAGGAGCCTGTTGAATAAAACAACTCCTTCGCCGCAGGTTGAAACCTACGGCAATACATTTAAACAAAATATGAATTGCCCCAGGCTTCAGCTTGGGGTTTTAAAAAGAAATAAATGATTTATTAACTCGAAGCCCTGAATGCAGGGTGGGAAAGTGTTCTTTGACAAGGTGGAAAAGGTGTTGGAATAAGCCGGTGGAACCGGCTCACGATGCGTAACCGGCTGGTGAGCGGAGCGAACCTGCGGGAAAGGATGCCCCAAGAAACGGCCTCGAAGAGGTCGAATGCGGCATCTCGGCTCGCGGTATAAAAACCGCAGGCTCGCTATCGCTCGCGCAGACGGTTAAGCATAGTTGGACAGCTCCGCTGCCCGCATTTCCCCCTCTCCCCCTTATCAAAGAAAATCTTCCTTATCCTCAATAAGCCTCCCATCTGGGGAGGTTTGGTGGGGCTTAAAACTTAGAGACACATGAGAAAGATTTTTACTTTGTTCCTATTTATAACCCTCTGCACCATCCTCCCTGCTGCGGGGCAGACGAAGAATTGGATAGATGAGGCAGATATAACTTGGTATAACGATTCGGAATCTTCATTTGAAATCTCCACCGCTGCCGAATTAGCAGGCTTGGCGAAGTTGGTGAACAATGGGAATACTTTCGAGGGCAAGACTATCAAACTAACACAAAATATCACCTTCAATGAAAATGTTTTGACTGAGAGTGGAGAATTGAACGGTGATGGCTCGAACTTCAAGCAATGGACAGCGATAGGCAACAACACAAATAAATTCAAAGGCACTTTCGACGGGCAAAACCACACCATCAGCGGCATCTATATCAATAACAATAGCGATTATCAAGGCCTCTTCGGTTACGTTGACGGCGAGGGCGCTACAATACAGAACCTCTCCGTGACGGACAGCTACATTAAAGCGGCGGATTATGTCGGCGGCATCGTGGGGGATAATAAGGCTGGAACGATATCGAACTGTTCTAACAGCGGTACGGTAACGGGGACAGATTATCGGGCTTATGTCGGCGGCATCGTAGGGAATAGCTATAATAGTGAGGTATCGAACTGCTCTAACAGTGGCACGGTGACAGGAGGTGATAATGCTTATGCTGTCGGCGGCATCGTGGGGGATAATGAGGGTGAAGTATCGAACTGCACCAACAATGGCACGGTGACAGGAACAGGTGAATTCGCTGGTGTCGGCGGCATCGTGGGGGATAATTATGATGAAGTATCGAACTGCTCCAACAGCGGGGCGGTGACAGGAACAGGTGATGACGCTCGTGTCGGCGGCATCGTGGGGGATAATTATGATGAAGTATCGAACTGCTCCAACAGCGGCACGGTGACAGGAAGTGATGACGCTCGTGTCGGCGGCATCGTGGGGTGGAATTATTATGCCACGGTATCAAACTGCTCCAACAGCGGCACGGTGACAGGAGGTGATGACGCTGAAGTCGGCGGCATCGTGGGGGATAATTATGATGAAGTATCGAACTGCTACTATTTAGATAGTAGTTGCGATAAGGGTATTGGTGATGATGATAATAACCAAGAAGAGAACGTTAAGTCGAAAACTGAAAAAGAATACGCCAGTGGCGAGGTAGCGCATTTGCTCGGAGACGCATGGGGGCAGAAGCTGGATGGAAACAGTTTCCCTGTGCCCCTCAGCTGCCTGAGCGAGGAGGAACGTGAAGCCTGCAAGATATATACCGTAACACTTACCTACACTGCTTCGGATGGAAATGAAAAGACAGAGACAATATATGGCAATAAGAATGACGTAATCGAAGCACCAGCAGAGGCCATCGCTCCGGAGGGCAAAATCTATGTGTGGAACCCCGAACTGCCCTACACCATCCAAGGCACGGAAACGTCACCCATAACGATTACAGGTACGCTCCAAGACAAGCCCGAGGAACCCACAGACCCGGAGGAACCCGATACCCCAACCATCCCCGACTATCCGGAATACTATAATATAGTGGTAGAGGAATGTAAGGGCGTAACGGTAGAGGCCAGCAGCACGGTGGTACGGGAAGGGCAAAGCATGACCTTCACCATCGACATAGCCGAAGGATACACGGACGAAAACATGACGGTAAAAGTAAAACGCAGCCTATTCGGAACAACAGACATCATCGAACCCAACGACGAGGGAATCTATGAAGTCAAGAATATCTACACGGATATCTATATCACAGTGGATGGAGTAGTAGAGGAGGAAGAAGAAACCCCGACCGGAATGGAGGAACTTGAAGGCGTGAAGGTATATTCCAAAGACGGCAGCATCTACGTGCAGACCCCAACGCAGGAGCAAGTGCAAATCTTCTCCATCAGCGGCGCAGTTCTGAAGAACGAAACGCAAGTGGGATTGCAACGCTACGACCTGCCAAGAGGTATCTATATAATATGTATAGGCGAGCAGCGGGTTAAGGTTAGGAACTAAGCCAAACATAGAGAACAGACGCAAGGCAATTATTTTGAGACACAAAATTGCCTTTGTGTTTAAAACCGGAAAGTATCACTATCTTTGCAATCGAGTACAAACCATAAAAAAGAATAACTATGAAATTCCCATGGAAAGAGACCCCTATACTGTACGGGGAAGACGCACGCCGCTTCGAAGAAGAAATGAAGCGCGTGGACAACATGAGCAAAGAAGAGCGTCGGGCGAATGCAGAAGCGTTGCGCAAAGGTTATGAAGAAGCTTGTAAAGCATTAAATCTAACAATCAAAATCTGAACGCAATGGAACTGATTCAACTGACCTCCGACTATGAAATGAAGCCATTCGATTGCGGAGATGCTGCATTGAATGGCTTTTTGTGCAATGATGCCAAACTGTTTATGAAAAGCCGATTGGCTAAAACTTATTTATTTTGCGAAGGAGACCAGATTATAGGTTATTTCTGTCTGCTTAATGATAAGTTGTCGAGGCAAGAAGTAGCGAATAGCGATTGGCGTAAGATTAAAAAGTTGTTTCCTCATGCGAAGCATTTCGGAAGCTATCCTGCCGTAAAACTTGGACGCTTTGCTATTTCTAATTTGTATCACAATCAGGGATTGGGAAAGCACATGATGTTTGTAATTAAACAGAGTTTGTTACAAGACCCCGGCTATTCCCAATTCCGTTTCTTGACGGTCGATGCCTATCTGACCGCCGTTCCGTTCTATGAGCGGAATGGATTTAAGAAACTGACTCCGACAAAAGAGCAGGGCGATACACAAGCGATGTACTTTGATATCTTGTCGGTACTGGAACCGTAATAAACAATGAAACACAGAGGCTCAGCGCTTTTAACTGTTAATTGCGCTGAGTCTCTTTGTTACTCAGAATATCTGCAACTTCAATCCGAAGGAGAGGCTGAGGAAATCGCGGGGGCGTAACGTCCGATTCCCCATCTTATTGATTAGATACAAATCGCAGGTGCTCAGTTCGTAGAAGAATGAGATGGATTTATGCCAGCTACTGTCTTCGTTCAACTTCAGGGTAATCCGTTCGCCCACGAAAGCATGGAAGCGGAAGCGCGTAGAAAACCAATAATAGCCCTCAGGGTACTTGTCCGGCTGCTTTCCCCAGAATTCCCTATCGAGCAAGATATTGATATACGCGCCGCAAGCCAACGGTTCGAAGGAGAAACGGTCGTTCAGCCGAATATTCCACGGGAAATAATTCTGCTTGAAGGTAAAGGTAAACTTCGCATTATCGTCGGCATACGCAGGAATAAAGCCTAACATCACATCCGTCTCCCAATGATTCCGGTAATAATCCCAGCCCGTACCGACAGAGAGCAATCCCATCGAACCGGCGAACTGCAATTTGCTGTAACGCGGGATGAATTTCTCCCAACGTGCCTTATACCTGCCGACACGCTCCTGATAAAGTGTCTCTTCTTGGGCATGCAAAGGGAGCGCCATCAGGCAAAACGCCATTCCTATTCCTTTAAAAATCCACCGACTCATAAGTATAACCGTTAGGGGTTAGGGTAAAACGAAGGTAATTACGCTTCCCGATATTGGCACATCCATAATAAATGATGCCATCTCCGAAAATATCCGTGACCTGTACGTTATGGTTATGCGCATGAAGGCAGAACTGCAACGAAGGGAAGCGTTTGATATATTCCTGAAAGACCTGTTTCACATTATTATTGAATTGGTCGCTGCCCGGAGGCGCATGCATCACCACCACGGTCCGTTCGGCATTCCTCTTTTCCAATTCAGAGAGAATAAACTCAAAGTCCGGCATAGGATTCGAATAGTCATATCCAAGGCATTCGTATTCAAACAGACAAACTTAACGCCACCTGCCACAAAAGAGAAGTTATCCGCTCCGAAAAGCTCCTCAAAAACGCTATCGCCATTCCCTAACACATCATGATTTCCAATCAATCCGACAAAGGGAATCTGCAATTCCGCCAGAATATCTGCGGTCCAATCATATTCTGCCGTCGTACCGAACTCCGTATAATCGCCCCCGTGAATCAAGAAGTCGATACTGTCCCGCCGGGGATTGATATGCTGCACGAAATCTTCGGTCTCATCATAGCTCCGCTGCGTATCGCCAAACAACACAAAGCGAATCGTGTCTTTCCCATCCGTTGCCTGTTCGATTCGCGGGATATTCATGCCATTGATATCTCTTATATCATCGGACAATTTCCCATCGTAAGGATGATAATCAATCAACTCGCACGAAGAAAGCATACATAAACAGCCCAAAAGCAATAACTGATACAATCTATCAAACATATCGTTCTAATTATCCAATCGTGCTGCAAAAATAACCGTTCCTTTGCACGACAGAATTGTCTGTTTGTAAAGAAAAATGGTATTCCTCTCTCCTTTCTGCTATTTCTTTCCGCATTTTAACCTAAAAATAACGTTCCGATAACCTTCCAACCCAAAAAGTAGCCCTACTTTTGTCTCAACGAAAGCAAGATATGGATTTTTTACGTATGTTTGCAGATATAAATAAAGAGAAAGATGAACGAACAGATATTTGACTTTTTAAAAGAGCTGCGTCTGAATAACAACCGGACGTGGTTTCAGGAAAACAAAACACGTTTCGATGCGCTGCGGCAGTATTTCCTTTCGGAGGTGCAGGAATTGATTGACCGTATCGCCCTATTCGACCCGCAAATTGCCGGGACGGAAGCGAAGAGTTGCCTATTCCGTATTTATCGCGACATCCGTTTTTCGCCGAACAAACTGCCCTACAAACAACATTTTGCGGCATATATCGCCATCGGCGGGAAGAACAGTGAATATGGCGGCTATTATCTCCACATGGAACCGGGTAATAGTCTCCTCTCCGGAGGCATCTGGTGTCCTCCCCCTGCCCTATTGAAAATGCTCCGGAAAGATATTTACGACAATATGGAAGAATTTGTAGAGATATTGGAAGAGCCGAAGTTCAAAGCGGTGTATCCCTCGTTGGACGGAGAAGTATTGAAACGTATGCCGGTCGGTTTCCCGGAAGATGCCGCTCATGGCGATATCCTGCGACATAAAGATTTCTGCGTATATTGTTCAAAACCGGATGAGTTCTTCCTTCAGAAGGATTGGATGGAACAGGCGGTAGAAGATTTCCGATTGCTCCAGCCATTCAACCGTTTCCTCAACTACACGGTGGATGAATATTTAGGAAAAGTTTAATTATCAAATAAAATCAATTGTATGAAACAATTTTTCAAGACCATGTTCGCCTCCGTGTTGGGGGTATTGATCGCAATCGGCGTGCTCATGTTCGTCGGCTTTGCGATACTTATGGGCATTGCCGCTTCTGGCAGCTCAAGTTCTGAATTCAAACCGAAAGACAATTCGGTATTAAAGCTAAGTTTGAAGGGAAGCCTGACTGACCAGACACAGGAAAATCCCTTCGGCAGCTTAATGGGTGGCGATGACGAGTCGTATGCGTTGCGCGACGTAGTAAAAGCCATCCGTGCGGCTAAAGCAAATCCGAAGATAAAGGGTATTTACATCGATGCGGCCGGCATGAGCGGCGGATTTGCCAGCTTCGAAGCGATTCGGCGGGAATTAGAGGACTTCAAAACGAGCGGGAAATTCATCGTGTCCTATTCCGATATGTATTCGCAAGGGTGTTATTACTTGGCAAGCGTAGCCGATTCGGTATTTGTCAATCCGCAAGGCGGAATCGGACTGGTCGGTTTGGCATCCCAAGGCATTTTCATCAAAGACTTTGCTGCCAAATTGGGTATCGAATACTACATTTTCAAAGTGGGAACCTACAAAAGCGCCGTCGAGCCCTATTTCATGGATAAATTCAGTGACGCGAACCGCGAACAGCTTACCTCCTTCCTTGGTAGCATTTGGGGAAATATGACCGGAGGCATCTGCGCTTCCCGGGAAATATCCCAGCAAGATATGGAGCGCTTCCTGAATGAAGGGCTGGCTATGGGCGAGGCACAGACGTTGGTCGATTATAAATTGGTCGATGGACTGCGTTATCGGAAAGAGGCGGAAGACTGTGTGAAACGTATGGCAGGACAGGAAGTAGATAAGAAAATGGTTACGGCAAGCGTCAAGAATATGTTGGCGGTCAAATCCGATAAAAAAGAGAAAGAGGACAAGATTGCCGTGCTGTATGCCGAGGGTTCCATTCAGGAAGCCGACAACTCTTTGATGGGTTCCCAAGCTTCTATTATTTCGGAGGATATGGCGGACGAACTGCGCAAATTGGCCGGCGACGAAAAGGTCAAGGCGGTGGTATTCCGCGTAAATTCGCCGGGCGGCAGCGCTTATATCTCTGAACAAATCTGGAAAGCGGTAACTGAATTGAAAGAGAAGAAACCGATTGTCGTATCGATGGGAGATTATGCGGCATCGGGCGGTTATTATATCTCATGTGCTGCGAATAAAATTGTGGCTGAGAAAACAACATTGACCGGTTCTATTGGCGTATTCGGCGTGGTTCCGAACATGTCCGGAACAAAAGATTTGTTAGGAGTAAAGACGGACATCGTCAAAACCAATACTTATGCCGACTTAGGGGATATGACCCGGCCAATGCGCGATGATGAGAAGGCATTAATCCAGCGTGGCGTTGAAATGACCTACGATTTGTTCCTGACGCGCTGCTCGGACGGAAGAGGTATGAGCAAAGATTCTATCGACCACATCGGTCAGGGACGTGTCTGGACCGGTGAGCAGGCGCTGGCTCGCGGATTGGTGGACAAAATCGGCGGTATGGATGTTGCCATCGAAGAGGCGGCTGCCTTGGCAGGAATCACGGACTATTCGGTAACGAAGGCAAACAGCGAAAAAGACTTCTTTACGAAGTATATGGAGAAGGCTTTAGGCGAAGCCAAACTCTCGGTAGTCAAGTCTATCTTGGGAGATGAATTCAAAATCTATTCAACCATCCAAGAAATGAAAACCAACACCGGAGTCCAAGCCCGGATGCCTTATACAATGCAAGCTTTATAAGCAGAAAAACAGAGGGGACGCCACAAAAAAGAGGGCGTCCCCTCTTCTTTTTATTTTTATCCTTCCAACAAGACCTCAGAAATAGCCCCAAAATCGTTTTAGATGATTAAAATGGTTGGAGAAATACAATCAAAATAGTTTTATTGTGAAAAAACGTATGGAGAAATGCTTCCAAAATATTTTTATTAACGAAAACGATTGCGGAAATGCTTTCAAAACATTTTGATTATAAAAAAACGTTAGCAGAAATAATTCCAAAAAACTTTTATTATATTTCCGAGATTTCGGAAATGATTTCCCACTATTGGGATGCGTTTTCGGAGGGCTGCTTCTTAGTTTTCCATCAATAATCGGATAGCCTCCTCGATTATCGTATCTATTCCCTCCAATAAATCCTCTTCAGAAATAGCGACCGAGACATCCGGGTCGATTCCGAATTCCGTCAACTGTTTGTCGGCATCCAACATCGGACATGCGGAGAAACGGACCGTCCAGCCGTTGGGTAGTTCGGAGGTAAAAGGGAATCCGCTCCCGCCGCCGGTACGGTCGCCCAAGATAAGGACCTGAGGGAAAGTACGCATCTTCTGGACAAAATCATTCGCGGCGCTATAACAATGGCGGTTCGTAAGGACAATCACCGGACGCAACCAGCGGATATAAGCCGACGGAGCCAATTCAATCGGATAGGGCTCGGAAAAATCATCATGCCCCTTGCCCTGTTTATATTGGACATACCCGACCAAGGTCTTTTCCTCGATGAAGCGCGACGCAAAACGTTCGGAATAGGTCAGCGCGCCTCCGCCATTGTTCCGGATATCGATAATCAAGCCCTTGCAATCGCGGAAATAATAAAACATATAGTCCAGATTGCTCTCGCCCAAGCCACTGGAAAAGCTGGAATAGCGCACATAACCAATGGAATCGTTCGCCATCTTCCGGTATTTCAATCCACCAGCTATTTTATAATCCTTCCCCAGATATTTCTCATTCAACTCTTCATAGAAATTAGGAGGATAATCCTGATACCAATCCCAATAACGCGCCACATCGAAGCTGGAATAGAGGTTCGTATGCCCGTCTTTCAGTTCGGCCAACATATCCGCCAAGACATCGAACAGCGCGTATTGGTTCATCGTATCCATAATTTGCGCCGAATACCGGTCGTGCACCTCATCCCAATCCACCTCTTTATAGGAAAAGAAGCAATAATTTTCGTCCAATATTTTCCATAATGCCTCAAAATTCTCGCGCGCATCCACCGTATATTCGTCTGTTTTCTGGCAAGAGAGCAGAAAGAACAGCAACACCACCGGCAATATTATCATCCAGACCCGTTTCATCGCTTCACTTATTAATAATATGCACTGTTGTATCGGTTTTTATGTACCCGTTTCCCTCTAAACGCGATAAATTCCTTGACAAACCCGATGACAAAAGAGTTCGATAGGATATGGCTGCGGATGCCGTTCACATTCAAATAGTACAAACTGTTCAGATAACTGGCACGGAAGGTAAACTTCCCTATCGGGAAATCGACCGTCAGGTAATTCTTCATCGCCTGCTTATTGTGGAAAGAGGTAAAAGGGACAATCCCGGAATTATTTCCCAAATTGAATATTTCGTAATAGGATTGCCCGGCATGCGGAGAGAACAGAATGCCTGCAAACGGGATTTCGAATTGGTAGCGAAACGTCAGCGGATAATCGCGGATCTGAAGATGATAAAGCGCAAGGGCAGAAATATTCAAATCCAAGTCTGCCTTTGCCGAAGCAGGATTGTTACTGGAGCGCATATAATAGACAAAACCCGCCATCGCATGCAAAGAGGCTCCCGCCAACAGACGCAGATTTGGCAAAGGCTCGAAACGATAATGATAACCTAACGTATAATCCACAAAACCGCTCATCGCCCTCGTCGTCTTCGCTTCGTTCTCGGTAAAAGAAAAATCCACATTCACCAACTGTTGCCGGGATATCCGATGGTCGGCAAGCTTGGTTATCTTCATCCGTTCGTCCAACACCCGCAAACCCCAACCCTTATAGGCAATATGACTTCCGGGCGTCAGGTAAGTATCCATTAAATTATATCCCCCTGCGCCAACCATCGTCGCCGCATTTACCGGATAAAACGTCTCATCCGACTGCGCATGCAAAAGTTGCCCACAAGTCAGCCCGAAAACGAATCCTATGAGAAGTCGATGCCACATCAATCGGTAAACAGTTTCATTTGTCCCAAAATCTCATCCCGCAAATCCTCCGGGTTCTCATCCGGTTCCTTCGACTCATCCGCCAAGTTGGTCATCTCTTCTGTTTTCTCCGCATCCTCTTTCGATTCCGGCTCCGGGAAGCGCGTCGGCTCCAATTCATTTACGGTCTCTATCTGATAAGTGGTCAAGCGTTTCCCTTTCGCTTTGAAACTCTTCACGGAAATAAACTCTTCGGCATCTACAATCATGGGAGGACGGAACGCATCATTTCCACCGAAGACGACTTCGATACGCGGATAACATTCATCCGTCAGCAGATATAAAGTACTTTTCGGATTATCGCCCAATATATTCCTACGGGTACTGCCGCTTTCCAATTGGAAACGCTTCAAGTAGGGATATTTCTGGTCAGCATCATACAAAACCAACGTCCATATCTTGTTCGGCAAGAACTTTTCTATGGTCAAAATATCATTTTCATAGTGATTGCTCAAATCAAAATTAGTGGTATAAAACTCTCCATTCTTCCGAATAACCAAAATAAGGTCTTCGCTTTGGAATTCGCCCAATTCTTCGCCCCTGCCATCATAATTCAGGCGCAAAACATCCCGGTCAAACCAAACCATACGCCCTCCTAATGTCGAACTGCCTCGCTGTTTCAATGAAATTTTATGGATTTCTGCTTTCGTAAGCGTTAATCCGATAGAGCCACGCCCACGAATCGGTACTTGGCTAAAATCTTTTTCGAAAACCAACAGTTTCTGGCGAGGTTTCGGCTTTAATATTACTTTTACGGTTTCAGCTTCTCCATTTGCATTCGCACTAAAATAGAGAATACGTGAGTCCGGTGTGCCTTTGGTCAGAGTATATTCCTTATCGCGACTGCTATTGGTGATGGCGAACCGCTTAATATAATTGGTTCCATGCTTTCCGTCACGATAAATCACATTATAAATCGTACGATTATCGTTCTTCTTAAAGACATTCAAATAAAGGACATCTTTCCCGACAAACATTTTCTCGGCGACCTTGACTATTTTATAAATTCCCGAGCGATAAAAGATAATAATATCGTCGATATCCGAACAATTGCACACGAATTCGTCCTTTTTCAAAGAGGTTCCGATAAAACCTTCCGTCCGATTGATATACAGCTTCTCATTGGCTTCGACAACTTTCGTAGCTTCAATCGTATCGAAATTGCGTATTTCTGTCAAACGCGGGTAATTCTTTCCATATTTTTCCTTTAGTGTAGCAAACCATTGGATGGTATAATCGACAATATGCGCCAAATGGTCATTAATGCGGGCTATATCCGCTTGAATCTGGAGAATTTGTTCATCGCACTTCGCGGAATTGAACTTCAAGATACGTCCCATCTTGATTTCCATCAGTTTTAAAATATCATCGCGCGTTACTTCTCGAATCAATTTCGGTTTAAAGGGTTCCAAACGCCGGTCAATATGAGCCACCGCCTCGTCCATAGAAGCCGCCTGTTCAAATTCCCGGTCTTTATAAATCCGTTCCTCAATGAAAATTTTCTCTAAAGATGAGAAGAAAAGCGTCTCCTCCAGCTCTTCCTTCTCTATTTCCAGCTCGCGACGCAACAAAGCCAACGTATTATCGGCGGAATGGCGCAATACATCGCTTACCGTTAGGAAATGGGGCTTATCATCCTTGATAACACAACAATTTGGAGAAATACTAATCTCACAATCCGTAAACGCATACAACGCATCAATCGTTTTATCCGACGAAACGCCCGGAGCAAGGTGTACTAAAATTTCAACATGCTTTGCGGTATTGTCGTCGACCTTTTTAATCTTGATTTTACCCTTTTCGTTCGCTTTTAAAATAGACTCGATGACAGAAGAAGTCGTTCTCCCATAAGGAATCTCGGAAATCACCAAGGTTTTATTATCCAATTTGCTGATTTTCGCCCGGATTTTCACCGAACCTCCGCGTTCTCCGTCATTATATTTGCTTACATCGATATAACCTCCCGTTTGGAAATCAGGATACAGGGCGAAATTCTCTCCTTTCAAATAGGCTATCGATGCATCTAACAGTTCGTTGAAATTATGGGGCAGGATTTTTGAAGAAAGTCCGACGGCAATACCTTCTACGCCTTGCGCCAAAAGCAGCGGGAATTTGACCGGCAGCGTAACCGGTTCGCGGTTTCGTCCGTCATAAGAGGCTTGCCAAAGTGTAGTCTTTGGATTAAAAACCGTTTCCAAAGCAAATTTTGAAAGACGCGCCTCAATATAACGCGGAGCTGCAGCGCTGTCGCCCGTCAATATGTTACCCCAGTTCCCTTGACAATCGATTAGCAAATCTTTCTGCCCTAATTGCACCAAAGCATCTCCGATAGAAGCATCTCCATGCGGATGAAATTGCATAGTATGCCCAACAATATTCGCGACTTTATTGTAACGTCCGTCATCCAACCGTTTCATGGAATGGAGGATTCGACGTTGTACAGGTTTTAATCCATCGTTGATATGCGGCACGGCACGTTCCAAGATAACATAAGAAGCATAATCCAAAAACCAACTCTGATACATTCCGGAAAGATGGTGTGTAATCCGGTCTCCTCCCTTATCCGGGACCTTATACTCCGAATGTCCTTGTGCTACGGCTCCCTCTTCTGTTTCCTGCGACGGATGAGATGTATTATTCTCTGGCAGATTGTCTTGCGATACTCTATTGTCATCTAAATTTTCTGGTCTCATATTCCTTTCCAGTCTTCCTTCTTCTTTTTCTTAAGCGAAATTCGCTGTAAATATACGGAATTTTGTCTTATATTTGACGAAATTTCCAAACAAGATTAGGTTTATGATAGAGTTAAGAAGAATTACAAACGCAAATGATTCGGCATGGGAACGTCTGGTTACACTTTATACGGAATCATTCCCGCCAGAAGAGAGAAGAGACAGGCATCAATTGGAACGGATGTTGGCGGAAACGCCGGAAATGTATTTCAATGCCGTAGAAGAGAATGGGGAATTATGCGGTTTAGCCGCCTATTGGGATTTAGGAGCGTTCTATTATATGGAACATTTGGCTGTCTTTCCGGAAATACGAAACCGAAAAATCGGACAGCAAATCCTCGCTTATTGGAAAACTCACCTAAATAAACTGCAGCTCTTGGAAGTAGAGCCAGCGATTGAGGAAATGGCGTGCCGCCGAATCGGTTTTTATGAACGAAATGGCTATAAAGTGATTTATAAAGACTATGTTCAGCCCTCTTATATCAAGGAAGAAGAGGCATGCCCGCTATGGATTATGGGAACAGACGAATCACCTAAAATTGTTTCCTACATCGAAAAAATAAAAGAAACAGTCTATCGCCAACCCAGAAAGTTATTACCGGGAACAAAAGAATAATCTATCGGCGTCTATGCCCATATTTTATCCGGTAATCCGTTATTTTATAAAAAATCATGGATTGCCGGATAAAAATAACCGATAAATATCCAGACAAAATACCCGGTTTATCATAAGCTCTCCACAAAATGAATAGAGGAAAAGCATTTTCTCTTGCCTAAAATGGAGAATCTTTGTATTTTCGCGCAAATTTACCTTTGATAATACAATGTTTACGTATGATTATATCTTAGTAGGAAGCGGTTTAGCAGGACTATATGCTGCTTTTTTGGCGTCTAAACATGGGAATGTGGCGCTACTTACTAAATCGAACGTTCGCGAGAGCAATTCTTACTTTGCTCAAGGAGGAATCGCTGCCGTTACAGCTGAAGGAGACGCCCCTCTTTTCCATTTTCAAGACACAATTACCGCAGGACGCGGTTTATGCGACTATCCGGCGGTAGAAGTTCTGGTAAACGAAGGACCTCAACGGATTCATGAACTGATAGAAGAGGGAATGCGCTTCGATACAGAAAATGGGACTATCGCTTTGGGATTAGAAGGAGGGCATCACCACAAACGAATCCTCCATGCCGGAGGAGATGCAACTGGGAAAATGGTAACAAACTTCATGATTAGCGAAGTATTGCAATGTCCGACCATTTCGATATTCGATAATCATGCCGTAATTGACCTGTTATGCGACGAAAAGGGTTGTTATGGCGTCCGGGCATGGGACTTCAATAAAGGAAAAGAAGAGCTCTTTTTTGCACACAATGTCTTTCTGACTGCCGGAGGAACGGCTGCCCTATATAAACGGACCACCAATCCACACACTACAATCGGAGACGGCTTGGCTTTAGCCTATCGGGCCGGCTGTTTAATCGAAGATATGGAATTTATCCAGTTTCATCCGACAGCAATGTATACACCAACGGGAGACGCTTATCTGGTAAGTGAAGCCGTTCGCGGAGAAGGTGCGCGATTATATAACCAACAAGGCGAACGATTCATGGTAGGAAAACATGAATTGGCGGAATTGGCTCCGCGAGATATCGTAGCACAATGTATTTATCAGCAAATGCAAGAGCACAATCAAGAATACGTTTACCTGTCATTAAAGCATCTTCCACCGGAAATGATTAAGAAACGTTTCCCGAATATCTTTGAAAAATGCGAAGAGTTAGGATTCGATATGACAGATAAAATTCCGGTTGCTCCAGCTGCTCATTATACGGTTGGCGGTGTCAAAACAGACCTTTCAGGACGTAGTAATATTCCGCATTTATATGTATGCGGCGAATTAGCTTCGTCGGGTATTATGGGTGCAAACCGCTTAGCATCCAATTCACTTATCGAATGTTTGGTCTTCGGCAAACGGGCAGTGGAAGATTCCCTTCAGAATCGCCGGACGGAATCATTCCCGCAAGTGGAACCAATTTACCATATGAATTCCACAAATCAGAAGACTTATAACGAATTAAAAGGGAAAGTTGCCAACATAATGATGCAACATGCCGGAATTATCCGAACAGAAGAAGGATTGCGCGAAGGATTACGAAAACTCGACGCATTAAAAAATCCGCAATTAGAGGAAAAATATGAATATTATTCGTTGGCTGCAGATAATCTTCAGACCGTGGCACGCTTAATTATCCGTTCGGCGCTGTACCGAAAGGAGAGTCGAGGGGGACATTTCCGCGCAGATTTCCCAAAAGCGAATGATGAGGCTTATCTTTTCCATATTATTCAGCAAAAGGACCACGAGATTCGGACACTTCCAGTCGATACACAGGGGAAATTCCGAATGAACATGACTAAAGAATAAGAATAAACATTATACTCACCATTAAATAAAAAGCTATGAACTACGATTCACTTATCGAGCGATTATTAGATCTGGCAATTGACGAGGATATTGCCACAGGAGACATTTCGACCAATGCAATTATCCCAATGCATTCTCAAGCAGTAGCAGAAATGAAAGCCAAAGCGGATGGCGTCATCTCCGGACTCAGCATTATCAAACGAGTTTACGAACGATTCGAAAAAGATATCTGTTGGGAGCCTTTAGTTGCCGATGGCACAATGGTTAAAAAAGGCGATATCATCTTACGTATCCGTTGCAGTTACCGTACGCTGCTATTAGGTGAACGATTATCCTTGAATATTTTACAACGTATGTCGGGTATTGCAACGGCAACAGCGACTTTCGTAAAAGAATTAGAGGGTACGCATACCCAATTATTGGACACACGAAAGACAGCTCCGGGGATGCGCGTCTTAGATAAGATGGCTGTTCATGACGGAGGCGGACAAAATCACCGCATGGGCCTTTATGATATGATTATGCTCAAAGATAATCACATTAAGATAGCCGGAGGCATTCCAAATGCCGTAGCTGCTGCTCGTCGGAACCTGCCGTTAAGTATTAAGCTCGAAGTAGAAACGACAAACTTGGAAGAGGTGAAGCTAGCTGTCGAATGCGGAGCAGATATCATCATGTTCGATAATATGAGTAACGAAGCCATGAGCGAAGCTGTCAAATTGATTGCCGGAAGAGCCAAGACTGAAGCATCAGGCAATATGGATATTCCACGTCTGAAAGGAGTTGCTGCTACAGGAGTTGACTATATTAGCGTCGGAGCATTGACGCATTCGGTAAAAGCAATGGATATCAGCATGAATATCATCGAAGCATAATATGAAAAAGGAAGACATCATCGCCCGCATCCAACAATTAAAAGCAGAAAAGAATGCCGTTATCTTGGTGCATTATTATACGCGTCCGGAAATTCAAGACGTAGCCGATTATTTAGGCGATTCGCTCGGTTTGTCGCAAGAGGCTGGAAAAACGGAAGCGGATATCATCGTTTTCTGCGGCGTACATTTTATGGCAGAAACCGCAGCTATAATTTCTCCGCAAAAGAAAGTATTGATTCCAGTTCCCGATGCGGGTTGTTCGTTGGCTGAAGGCGTTACGGGAAAAGATTTAGCGCTATGGAAGCAAAAGAACCCGGAAGGGTTGGTGGTCAGTTATGTCAATACAACGGCAGAAGTAAAGGCTGAAACAGACTATTGCTGCACCTCCTCGAATGCTTTGTCGGTTGTACGGAATCTTCCGGCAGGACGAAAAATTTTATTTGGTCCGGACCGCAATCTCGGCGCGTATATCCAGCAAGTAACGGAACGGGAGATGGAAATCTGGAATGCCTGTTGCTGCGTACATCAACCCATCAATGCCGAAATGGTGCTTCAAGCCCTCGAACAATATCCGGATGCCGATATATTAATTCATCCAGAGGCCAGTTGTTCGCACGACGAGCGAGTTTTGAATCACCCACGGACCTTTATGTACTCTACTGCGGGTATTCTGAACCATGCCAAGCATTCGCCGAAACAACGCTTCGTAATTGCGACAGAGTTAGGGACACTGCATAAGCTTCGTTCGGACAATCCAGACAAAGAGTTTATTCCGATTCATCCTGACCTGATTTGCAAAGAGATGAAAAAAGTGACTTTGGAAAATTTGCTGGAGGCGCTTGAGAAAGAGCAATATATAGTACGTATCCCGCAGGAACTTCGTGACCGTGCTATCGTGCCTATCCAACGAATGATGCCTTAACCACAAATATTCCATTAACGGATTGACCAGCTCACAAGTAGACAAACAGCTTTTGTCAACTTGTTTACTGGTCAATTCCTTTTATGAACAAAAATTACCCGACTTTCAATTAAAAAGAACTGGATTTTACCTATTCAACCGGAGCAGCTCCTCCAAGATAATCCGGTCATTGGATAAACGGGGGATTTTATGTTGCCCACCTAACTTGCCTTTGCTATTCAGCCACGCATAAAAAAGTCCCTCGCGTGCTATGATAACCTCCAGCGGCTGGAGCGATATCTCTTTATAACGCTTTGCTTCGTAATCTGAATTCAACCCTTTCAATGTCTCATCCAACAGGCGAGCGAAATCCTCCAGCGATTCCGGAGCCTTCTCGAATTCTATCAACCATTGATGCTTTCCCTTCGCCTTATCCAAGAGGAAGAGCGGGGCGACGGTGTACTCCTTGACAATCGCACCCGTTTTCTGGCACGTAATCCGGATGGCCTGGTCGGCATTATTGACCATTAATTCCTCACCGAAAGCATTGATAAAATGTTTTGTCCTGCCGGAGATAATGAACTTGTAAGGATTCCGCGAAGTAAAACGGATGGTATCACCAATTAAATAGCGCCATAATCCGCCGGACGTAGTAATTACCATCGCATAATTCTTTCCGGTCTCCACCTCCTGTAAAGGCAGGACTTTCGGATTGTCAGCATCCAATTCATTTACCGGAATAAACTCAAAGAATACCTCATAATCCAGCATCAACAGGAGAGACGGATCGGCTGGGTCGTCCTGAATGCCAAAAAATCCCTCCGAAGCGTTATAAGTCTCCATATACTGCATCTTATCCGAAGGAATCAGCTGCTTATATTGCTCCCGATAAGGCTCGAAACTGATGCCTCCGTGAAAGAATACTTCCAAATTGGGCCAGACCTCCGTAACATATTGCTTTCCCGCCTTCTTCAGAATCGCTTTAAGGAGAACCAGCATCCACGACGGGACGCCCGACAGACTATTTACATCTGCCTGATAGGTTTGCTCCACGATAGCCTTTATTTTGCTCTCCCATTCGTCCATCAAAATCGTTTCCTTCTTCGGGACACGCACCAAATTGACCAACGGATTTAGATTCTGGAGCAATACTGCCGAGAGGTCGCCGCAATGAGCCGACCTGTTCAAAGGCGACGGGCTATGGCTTCCACCCAATATCAACCCTTTATGATGAAAAAAGCGGCTTTCCGGATGATTCCGCAAATAAAGCGAAACCGTATCGAAACCACCTTGGTAATGGCAATGGCGAAGAATATCGGAAGTAACCGGCAGAAACTTGCTTTTGTCGCTTGTCGTCCCGCTGCTCTTGGCAAACCAGCGGCAACGGCCGGGCCAAAGCACATCCGCCTCGCCATTTATCATCCGTTTAATCTCTCCTTTGACCTGATCGTAGGTTTGCACCGGGAAGCGCCCAGCGAAATCAGCATAGGTCCGGATACTCCGATAGTCATACTTTCGTCCCCAAGCGGTACGCTCGGCTTTGCGCACCAAATGCATCAGTTGCTCGGACTGAATTTGTCCGGCATCTTCAGCAAAACGGCCGATGGCTTGTTGCCTCGGACGGAAGTATTGATATATAATATGCGTAAGGACATCCATAGGCTTCTTTTAATCCGGAAGCAAAGATAGATATTTCACCGGTTACTTATGCACAGATTGTTGAAAACATTCAACAGAAAGTTGAAAACATCCCAATATAAGTTGAAAACCTGCCGACAAAAAGTTTATTTCCTGCCGAGAAAAAAGTTCAGTTAATGACGCCATACAAACTTTTTATCCAACTAAATCCGGCAGCCTACGCCATTATTTTCTTTTTATTTATACCTTTGCTCAGAAACTTGAAGCTGGTAGTTAGAAGTTAGGAGTTGGTAGTTAATAGTTCTATATTCTCATTTTCAAATCCCAACAGCTAACTACCAACTATTAACTCCTAAATTCTAAGAGAAATAAAACACAATAAACTAAAAGACACAATGAAAATTGGTATTCTTTCATCAGGCGGTGACTGTCCGGGCATCAATGCAACGATTCGCGGAGTCGGGAAAACCGCTATTACGCAGTACGGAATGGAAGTGGTTGGAATTCATGGCGGCTTTTCCGGACTATTGAACAAAGACATCGAACCGTTGGACGAACGGAGCCTGTCGGGTATCCTCAATCTGGGCGGAACCATCTTAGGAACCTCCCGGGAAAAGGGATTCCGGGAGATGCTAACCTCCATGGACCAAGAGAAATCGCGGGCTATTACACAAGCTTACCAAGAATTAGGACTGGATTGTCTGGTCTGCATCGGAGGGAACGGCACTCAAAAGACAACAAATCTGCTAGCAGAGCACGGATTGAACGTTATCGGCTTACCCAAAACCATCGATAATGATATTTGGGGAACAGAAATTACCTTCGGATTCGACACAGCGGTCAATATCGCTACGGAAGCTATCGACCGATTGCACTCAACAGCAAGTTCCCACAAACGTGTCATGTTGGTTGAGGTTATGGGTCACCGTGCCGGATGGATTGCTTTGCACGCCGGTATGGCAGGCGGAGCCGATGTAATCCTTCTTCCCGAATTAGGATTCGACCCGGACAAGGTGAACGAAGCGATTCTCCGCCGGGCACAGAAAGGGAAATTATATTCCATCGTAGTTGTGGCAGAAGGCGTTAAGATGGCAGACAAAAAGAAAGCGACCGATTTTCTGACGCATGAGATAGAAGAAAAAACCGGACTCGAAACCCGCAAAACTGTCTTAGGATATATCCAACGAGGCGGGAACCCTTCGCCATTCGACCGTATCCTTGCAACTCGCTTAGGCGGCTATGCGGCAGAGCTAATCGCCAATGGGAAATTCGGCTGCATGGTTTGCGTCAAAGATAGCCGGATAGATTCCATTCCGCTCAAAGAGGTGGCCGGAAAACTCAAATTGGTTACGCCAGAAAACGATTTGGTCGTACAAGGAAAGAGAATGGGTATTTCATTCGGTATATAAAATCAACGGCACAATAAAGATGTTCGAAGGATATGTCGGTATTCGCTTATGGAGCGGACAATTAATCGAGGACACATTATTCACCATTTTGGGCATACTGCTCCTCTT
The DNA here is from genome assembly GCA_949289155.1 of uncultured Parabacteroides sp. GTDB lineage: Bacteria > Bacteroidota > Bacteroidia > Bacteroidales > Tannerellaceae > Parabacteroides. The sequence continues at coordinate 32,229 of CASEMX010000004.1, read as the reverse complement.
CTTTGCCCTCAATGTCCGTTTACATACCAAATCATTCCTAAAGATGCTGCGTTGCATCGCCACTTTAGGCAAAGCGGGAGCCAATACCGACATGTCCGTCTATTATAACAAGTTCTTCAACGGATTCATGACATTTCAGGCGCTGCTCTTGTCGGGAATCTCCGCATTCCTGAGCGCCTATCATTCCGGATTGCTCTACAACTTAGATGAGAAGAAGCTGGCGGTATCCATTACCGGTTCCTTTCTGTTGGTACTTGTGTATTATCTGTTCCGGCGTGCCATCTATTATCTCCTCATCTACACCTTTGCCGATGAAGAATATCACCGGCAATGGAAGTTAAATTATAACTCCGCCATCGGCATCTGGGGAATATCACTGTATATTCCTGTCATTTGGCAAGTATTTGTTGGGAATTCTTACCATTTTCTTGTCGCTCTGTTCGTTTTTCTTTATATTTCATGCCGGTTTGTAATAATTTACAAGTCGCTACGTTTATTTTACACAAAAAAGTTCGATTTATTCTATTTAAGTTTGTACCTTTGCGCCCATGAAATTTTGCCCGTTTTGATATTGTATAAGGGCTTTATTTATTTGTATAACTTTATTGAGAAGAGTGCTTTATGGCATTGACCATCAAAAAATTATTAGTATCACAACCTAAGCCGGCATCAGAGAAATCGCCTTATTTCGATATTGCAGAAAAATATGGAGTAGAAATAGATTTCCGCCCGTTTATCAAGGTTGAACCCTTATCTTCAAAGGAATTCAGACAACAGCGAATTTCAATTCTGGATTACACTGCCGTTGTATTTACTGCACGTACCGGTATCGACCATTTCTTTCGCTTGTGTGAAGAACTCCGAGTTACTATCCCGGAAACCATGAAGTATTTCTGTATGACAGAAGCCATCGCGGTCTATCTTCAGAAATATATTGTGTACAGAAAACGCAAGATTTTCTTCGCACAGACCGGAAAGCAGGATGATTTGGTAACCATCATCGCAAAGCATCCGAAAGAGAAATACTTAGTTCCGGTATCCGACGTACACAAAGACGATTTGAAATTACAACTGGAAGCCAAGAAAATCAATTTTACTGAAGCCGTGATGTATCGTACGGTAAGCAACGACTTCGCTGCCGATGAGAAATTCGATTATGACATGTTGGTTTTCTTCAGTCCGGCAGGAATCTCTTCGTTATTGAAGAACTTCCCGAACTTTGAACAGAACGATATCCGCATCGGATGCTTCGGTCCTACAACTGCAAAGGCAGTCAAAGAGGCAGGATTACGATTGGATGTAGTCGCTCCTACTCCGGAAGCGCCTTCCATGACGGCCGCCTTAGAACAATATCTAAAGAAAGAGGTAGGAGAAAAATAAGAATGACAGAACGCAGGTACACTTTGTCTAAAGCCGAGCGCCTGTCGTGGAAACGTTATATCGACTTATTGTTTCTTCAGGGACAATCCTTTATAGCGTATCCACTGCGGGTGGTTTATCTTCCGGTAGAAAAGAGGCTAAGTGTACCTGTTTCCATTTTAATCAGTGTCCCCAAAAAGAAATTCAAACGCGCAGTCAAGCGCAACCTCATCAAACGGAAAATACGCGAGTCGTTCCGCCTCCATAAGCAGGAGTTGACGGACAATCTGACCGCTGCCGACAAGCAACTATTGGTTGCTTTCATCTATTTGGACAATCAAATCGCCTCCTTCGCGGAGATGGAGAAGGCTATGAACAAGGCTTTCCGTATCCTGCGGGAGAAAATGCAATGAGAAAGCTACTGACTTACCTTTTACTGCTCCCCATCTATTTTTACAAGTATTGCATTTCGCCTTTGAAGCCGCCGACCTGCCGCTTTACGCCGACCTGCTCGGAATATGCTGTACAGGCACTGAAAAAGCATGGACCTTTCAAAGGATTATACTTGGCGGTCAGGCGCATCCTCCGATGCCATCCGTGGGGAGGCAGCGGATATGACCCGGTCCCTTAAAGAGAATGGGCAACCCATCCCTCTCTGATTCGGATTGCCCATTCATAGATAGTATCAGATGCGCACCTTGAAGCACTGCTCGCCCACTTTGACGATATAAATGCCACGCGACAGCGAGTAGGATTGCGTGCCTGCCAGTGTTCCCTCCTTTACAATCGAGCCGGTAAGCGATACCACCATCACCTTCATCGGCTGCGGAGTCTGCACATACAGGCTGCCATTCATGGCATAGACCTTTACGCCCTCTACCACTTCGATAGCCGTCGGTTTTTCCGGCTCTTCCGAGCTACTTACTGCCACGGTCGGGTCGCTGAAGGTTCCATTGAGTGCTAATTCCGGAGCCGATGCCCAGCCATTTTCACTTGTAAATACCGTTGCCATCTCTTTGGCTAATGCGGCAGCATCTTGGGCATTCGCATCCTCTTCTGCGCCATGCAGGGTTCCGGTCAGATAAGCACAATCGGTAATGACGGAGGTATTGGGATTCCCGGCAATTCCGCCTACTGAGGTGGTCCCTGTCACTTGCCCTACGTTATAAGAGGCGGTGATGGCATTGTTCTCCAAATCGCCGGCAATTCCGCCCACTGATTCGTTTCCGGTTACCGCTCCACTGTTATAACAATACACGATATCTGCCGTAGCCGCACGGAGAGAAGGGTTCTCATACAGCTCACCGACAATGCCGCCAACAAATAAATCGCCCTTCACGGCTCCCGAATTGACGCAACTGCGCGTGGTCGCTCCATTTTCATGCCGACCGGCAATGCCGCCTACGCCATCATCACCACTGACGCTGCCGGTGTTGGTACAGCCGATAATCGTCCCGCCGTCGTTCGTTCCGCAGATACCGCCCGAACGGTCTTGGTTATCGCTCTTTGCCATGACCGCCCCGCTGTTCGTACAGTATTGGATGGTGCTGTTCTCGCTATACCCGCAGATACCTCCGTTATATTTATAGTAGCAGGAGAGCGTCGCGCTGTTCTCGCAATTCTCAATCAAGCTATTCTTCGCATAGCCTACCACGCCGCCGAAGCCATTATAGCCTATATCGTCATGCCCAGTCAATTGCCCTGCCACCTTCACCTCGCGGATAGTTGCATTTTCCACATATCCGAACAACCCGATGTATTCACCGCCCGAAGTCAGGTCCAGCGTGACGGTATGGTTATTCCCGTCGAATGTCCCCATGAAAGACGCGCCATCCGCACCAATCATCGAGCTGCTCACGTCGCCTTCCAACGAAAAATACGTGCCGGCATAGCTGTTTCCGCTATTTACCTCCTCCGCCAACGCCTGCATATCGTCGGTCGAGGCAATCCGGTACGGGTCGGCTGCCGTTCCCGCGCCTTCCCAATTTTGAGCCGTTACACCCATCAGCGGCAACAACGCCGCCACCAAAGTAAAAAATTTTTTCATGTGCATATAATTTAAATGGTTATTAATAAGAGGCTGGACCCGGTCCGTCTCCCTGATTTCTGCCCAACTTGCCTTCCGAGTGACTCAGAAGCCTTGACTCCTCAAAATTACTATTTCTGAGTGACTCAGAACCTATGTCCGGAGAAAAATTCTCCTTCTGAGTGACTCAGAAGCTATGTATTTTAAAAACTACCTCTTCTGAGTGACTCGGAAGCCCTATTTTTTTAAACAGAAGCCTTTCTGAGTGACTCAGAAGCAGTGTATTTTAAAAACCACCTCCTTCTGAGTGACTCGGAAGCACTGCATTTTAAAAACCACCCTTTCTGAGCGACTCAGAAGCACTATCCTTTTAAAAACCATTCCTTCCGAGTGACTCAGAAGCACCATTTTTTCGACAACATAACTTCTGAGTGACTCAGAAACCCTGTTTTTCTGCCGACACAGCTTCTGAGCCGCTCAGAAGCTTTTTTCTGCCAAAATCCAAGCTACTGCGCGGCGCAGTAGCTCCGGACATAAAAAAATCTGCGCAGAATGTTTATCGAAACACTCCACGCAGAATCACCACTTTTCCGTTTCCAAATGCTGACGCAAAGGTAGACAAATTATTCAGAACGCCGGCGCACAGCCAGCAAGAAATGTCACTTTTTCCCTTTCCCCTTCTTGTCCTTTTTCTCCTTTTTCTTCGACGACTTATGCTGCGTACGCATGAAGCGGTTCTGGGCAGTACTGCGGCGTTTGCGGGACTTCCCTTTCCCCTCTTTTTCCAGCTCCTCCTTTTTCTCCTGCGCAAACTCCACCGAGATGCGGCGACCATCCAGTTCGAAGCCGTTCATCGTCTTCACCACGCGGCGCGCCTCCTCCTCTTCCACTTCGAAGAAGGAGAAATTCTCCATCAGGTCGATGCGGCCGATGCGCACCTTCCCCTTCACGCAACGGTTGACCAGCTCAATAAGCTGATTGGTGAACATGCCATCCTTCTTGCCGAAATTGATGAACAGCCGCACGAAGCCCTCCTCAGCCTGACGGCCGCGCTTGCCGTTCCGTTCGCGGCGCGACACCTTCTCGTCCACCGTCTCGATTTCGTCCGCATCCTTGTAATAATCAATCATCCGATTGAACTCCAGCGACACCATGCGCTTGATGATATCCTCCTTGTCCAGCCATTCCAGTTTACGATAGATTTGCGGCATCAGTTCGGCGATTTCCTCTTCGTTGACCTTCACCTTCTCGATTTGGTCCACAAGGTTGAACAGCTGCTTGGCGCAGATTTCCTTGCCCGAAGGCATTTCGCCCTTCTCGAATTTCTTATTGATGATGCGTTCGATTTCTTTAATCTTCCCCTTCTCACGCACATGGCAGATGGAGATAGAGATACCGGTCTTTCCGGCACGGCCCGTACGACCCCGGCGGTGCGTATAAGACTCCACCTCGTCCGGCAACCCGTAATTGATGACGTGCGTCAGGTCGTCCACATCCAGTCCGCGAGCCGCCACATCCGTAGCCACCAACAGCTGCAGGTTCTTGATGCGGAACTTCTGCATCACATAGTCACGCTGCGCCTGACTCAGTTCGCCATGCAACGAATCGGCATTATAGCCATCCTGAATCAGCTTGTCGGCAATCTCCTGCGTCTCCTTACGAGTGCGGCAGAAGATGATGCCGTAGATATTCGGATAGAAGTCGGCGATACGCTTCAAGGCAAGGTATTTGTCCTGCGCGCGTACCATATAATAAATATCGCGGATGTTCTTGTTCCCTTCATTCTTCCTGCCAATGACAATCTCTTTCGGATTATCCATATACTTCTTCGTAATCGAAGCAATGCCCTGTGGCATGGTAGCCGAGAAGAGCAACATGTTCCGTGTCTCCGGAACGGCAGCCAGAATTGCATCGATACTCTCCGAGAAGCCCATGTTCAGCATCTCATCCGCCTCATCCATGATGACATTCCGGATAGCACTCAAATCGACCGTCTTCCGGTTCATCAAGTCCAGCAGACGCCCCGGCGTAGCGACCACGATATGCACACCCCGTTTCAGGGTCTTAATCTGGCTCTCGATGCTTGACCCGCCATAGACCGGCAATACGCGGAGGTGGTCGATATACTTGGAATAGTCATTCAAATCATCGGCAATCTGCAGGCAGAGTTCGCGGGTAGGGCACAACACCAACGCCTGCGGCTGATAATTCTCTACGTCGATTTTCTGTATGATAGGTAACCCGAATGCGGCAGTCTTGCCTGTTCCGGTCTGCGCCAAAGCGATTACATCGTTATCATCACCCAATAGAAAAGGAATCACTTCCTCTTGGACGGGCATAGGGGATTCATACCCCATCTCTTGAATTGCCTTTAGGATAGGTGCGGCAACTCCTAATTCTTCAAATGTTTTCAAATCTCGTCTGGATAAATAATATAAAACCTCTTAAAAATGGCGCAAAGGTAGGCAAATCTTACGAGCCGCATTCTATCTCAACAGGATATCTTTCAACTTTTCTTGTTTTTTAGCAGATAATCCTAATCCCTCATCGACATAATTTTCGAAGGAACCGTACTGCTTCTCTATCTCCCGATAAGCAGCATCGAGGAAGGACTCATTGACGGAAAGCAATACCGTCATGGTCTCTTGCGCGTCTGTGCTCAACGAAGAGACTGTGCCGAACATAAAACTGGGGTCGATATAGCGGTTCGAATCCAAATAATCGGTCTGGACTGTTTCATGTGGAACACCAACTATTGTCAGCAACAAAGAGGCAAGGAAACCGGTACGGTCTTTGCCCAAATCGCCATGAATCAGAATCGGATAGTTCTTTTCATCCAATAAGAACGGAAAGACACGGGCAAAGTCGGCAGTGTATTTCGAAACAAACCGGATATAAGTATCCTCCATATAAAGAAGCCCGTCGCCCTTACGGATGGTATTCTCCCGCAGACGCGTCAGGATTTCCTCCTGATTCCCTCTTGGAATAGGCAGATGGATAATCTGAATGCCGGGAAAATAAATCGGAGCTTGTGCTACCTCTTCCTCTGTCCGCAAATCAAGCAAGGTCTTGATTCCAGTCGAAAGCATCCGCAAAGAATCACGGTCGCTCAACTTGCCGATACGCCCGGAACGGTAAATCATCCCCCACTTCATTTGCTTCCCCTTTTGTGTCGTATAACCGCCAAAATCGCGGAAGTTCTGGATATGGTCCATGAAGGAATAGCGGGCAGCGACATCCGTCACGCAATGGTCATTAAACGTCAGCCGGAAATACCGCCGGCTCAGATTGTCTTGCGTTACGTATCGCGTAACGCCATCTTCTATATGGGCATAGATAGCCGGCTGCGACATGTCGAATTTGCCCGGCGTATCGGATACGTAAATCTTTACTGTGCCTGCGATTTGAGGATTGGTTTCCCATTTGATGATGTAATTCCCGATTTCGTCACGCATACAAAGCGTATGGACATCGCATGAGTGAGACGAACAACCTGTCAGGATAAACAGGAGGCTTGCAATTCCTATTATATATCGATTCATCTTCATCATACAGCCGAGAATTCTTATCCTAAGTTATCATTTCCGCCGGGCGATATAGTTATCGTAACTCTGACACACCTCAACAGCCAATTCAATGCCACACCGGATAACCTTTTCCCAATCTTCAGCAGAGAGAGAGGGCAAATCCCTCTTTCGAATATTGTATTTAAGCAACCCATACAAAACACCGGCATTGAAATTATCCCCTGCTCCGATGGTACTCAGCGGTTGGACATGCGGCGTATCGAAATGCAGTTTCATTTCCGGAGTCCGAAGGTCCACACCTTCTTCCCCTCGGGTAGTCAAAAACAGATTGCAATAAAACTGAATATGTTCTTGATAAACCTTGTCCAAATCGGTCTCGCCGAATAAGTTCAGGAAATCTTCATCCGAGCCTCTTACGATATCCGCATATTCGAAGTTCTCCAAAACAGAAGGCATGACATGGATAGCTTCATGCGCATGCGCCTTCCGGAAGTTCGGGTCATAATAGAGAATCGCGCCTTTTTCCCGCGCATATTCGATGAACTCACACACCCGTTTACGTAAGGCCGGATTCAAAGAATAGTAAGAGCCAAAGATAAAGATATCATCTTCTTCAATCGGAGGAAGAGGAACTTCCAAACGCTGCTTCGGGTAATCTTTATAGAAAATGTAATTGGCATTCCGGTTCTCATCAAGGAAAGCTAACGATAACGGACTCTTCCCATCCGGAAAACGATCGACATATTCGGTAGATATATGATTCTCTTCCATAAAAGATTGAATCATATCACCAACCCGGTCGTTACCTATCTCACTAATGAAAAGCACCTCTTCGCCCAAACGTCCTAAAGAAACCAAACCATTGAAAACAGAACCTCCGGGAACGGCAGCATAAGGCTGGTTCCCTTTGAATACAATATCTAAAATAGTTTCACCAATACCGATTACCTTTCTCATAATCCTTTTCCGCTATTGCTTATTCATTCCGGCTTTGCTCGCGGCTTTTCGAGCCTAAATACCCTCCATGATGCCGTTTCGCATAATCCTTATTGGTGAAATTAATCTTCTTCATCGTACCGACTACCAAGATATCGCCGATTACGGTCATTACCGTCGTAGAGGTTGTCGGCGTCAAGCCTAACGGACACACTTCGGCCGGCGAGCCTGTCGGCAAACAAATCGTTGCCTCTTTTGCCAATGCACTTTCCGGATTACCCGTAATGACGATAAACTTCATATCCGGGACTAATCCGCGCGTCAAACTGACCAGTTCTACCAATTCGCGTGTTTTCCCGGAATTGGATATCAACAGCATAATATCATTCTCCCGCACGATACCCAAATCGCCATGTTGTGCTTCGCTCGGATGCAGGAATGATGCCGGCGTACCGGTCGAACTGAATGTGGTTGCGATATTCATTGCGATTTGCCCTGCCTTTCCCATTCCGCTGGTGATAAGTTTCCCTCCTAATTTATGGACATGTTCGACTATTAGATTCACCGCCTCTTCATAGCGAGTAGAAACTGGTATATTCCGTACGGCATTCGCCTCTTGTTCCAATAACGCGACAATTTCGTTTGTTATCATTTATCGTCTATTTAGTAATTCCATCACAAAAATAGACTTTTTTTATTGGAATGTCCAACTATCCTCTCCGTAAATTTCCTGTTTTTTTCTACTTTTGCGCTCCCATTTTCTAAATTAACGGATAAAATGAACAGTAAGATTGATTTTCATCCTCGATTATTTTCCGTGTTGAAACATTACACTAAAGCAGACTTCACAACCGATTTGATGGCGGGAATTATCGTAGGAATTGTAGCGTTGCCGCTGGCAATCGCTTTCGGTATTGCTTCGGGCGTGAGTCCGGAGAAGGGTATTATAACAGCAATCGTCGCCGGATTCATCATCTCCTTCTTAGGAGGGAGCAAGGTACAAATTGGCGGACCTACCGGCGCATTTATTGTAATTATATATGGTATCATACAAGAATATGGTATCGAAGGATTAATGGTCGCGACGATGATGGCAGGAATCCTGTTAATCGTCTTAGGATTCTTCCGATTGGGAACTGTGATTAAGTTTATCCCCTATCCGATTATTGTAGGCTTCACCAGCGGTATTGCCGTAACTATCTTTACAACACAGATTGCTGATATCTTCGGCTTAGATTTTCATGGAGAAAAGATACCGGGCGACTTTATCGGGAAGTGGATGATGTATTTCCGTCATTTCGACACAGTGAATTGGTGGAATGCAGCGGTCAGCTTGGTTAGCATCCTGATTATTGCTCTTACACCGAAGTTTTTGAAGAAGATTCCGGGTTCGCTGATTGCCATTATTGTGGTAACGATTGCCGTATATGGTTTGAAAACGTACTATGGAATCAACTGCATCGACACCATTGGCGACCGCTTCAGTATCCAATCGCAACTTCCAGGCGCATCGGTTCCGGCATTGGATTGGGAAGCCGTGAAGAATCTTTTCCCCGTGGCGGTAACGATTGCTGTATTAGGTGCTATCGAATCACTGCTTTCGGCAACAGTAGCCGACGGTGTCATTGGCGACCGACATAATTCAAATACAGAGCTGATTGCACAAGGCGTGGCAAACCTATTCTCACCTATCTTCGGCGGTATTCCGGCGACCGGAGCCATTGCCCGTACAATGACCAACATCAATAACGGAGGACGCACACCTATTTCCGGCATTGTCCATGCCGGCGTATTGCTGCTCATCCTGCTTTTCCTGATGCCTTTGGCGCAATATATTCCAATGGCCTGCCTCGCGGGCGTTTTAGTCATCGTTTCTTACAACATGAGCGGGTGGCGCACGTTCAAAGCGCTGTTAAATAATCCGAAGTCAGATGTCACGGTACTACTCATCACCTTCTTCCTGACGGTCATCTTCGACTTGACGATTGCCATCGAAGTCGGACTGCTGATTGCCTGCGTCCTCTTTATGAAGCGTGTGATGGAGACTACCGAGATTTCGGTGATTCGAGATGAAATCGACCCGAATTTAGAATCGGACTTAGAGGTTCACGAAGAGCATCTGGTGCTGCCGAAAGGTGTAGAGGTTTATGAAATCAACGGACCCTATTTCTTCGGTATCGCAACAAAGTTCGAGGAAACAATGGCACAACTGGGCGACCGACCGAAAATCCGCATCATCCGAATGCGTAAGGTCCCATTTATCGATTCGACCGGCATACACAACCTGACTAACCTCTGCGAAATGTCGCAAAAGGAGAAGATACACATCATCCTTTCGGGCGTAAACGAAAAAGTACATCGTGCATTGGAAAAGTCCGGCTTCTACGAACTTTTAGGCAAAGAAAACATCTGCAGCAATATTAATGAAGCAGTAGCTAAGGCGAGGGAGGAAATCGAGAAGCGCTGACAGAGGAATTAGGACACAAAGCTTCGTAAGCAGTTTTTATATTCCTCCCTAAGCATTCAAAAACTGCATATCGTAGAACCTGAAAAGTCTATATCGTAGCGACCAACAAGCGCATATCGTAGCGACTGACCTCTCTATATCGTAGCGACCGACCTCGCTACGAGGGAGACTTTCCGGTCGCTACGAGGGAGACTTGTCGAACTCTTCGTATGCACTTGTCAGGTTCTACGATAGGGAAATGAGAACTTCTATACGGAGCCGTTTGAGGATTATTAAAGCTGTTTTAAATGAAAGAGCCGTAGGGCGCAGGATATTTCCGCAGCCTGATTTCTCGGTTTCGCAAATTTATTTTACTTTTGCTTGGATTAAATAGAAAAGAACAATATCGTGGTAAAGATTGTAGAAACTCCTTTGATGAAACAATACTTCGAGATAAAAGCGAAGCATCCCGACGCTATCCTGTTGTTTCGTGTAGGCGATTTTTATGAAATGTATGGTGAAGACGCTGTGAGCGGAGCGGAAATATTGGGCATCGTCCAAACGCGACGGTCTAACGGCACGAGCCAATTCATCGAGATGGCTGGATTCCCGTATCATGCGCTCGACTCCTATTTGCCGAAATTAGTACGCGCAGGGAAACGAGTCGCAATATGTGACCAGCTGGAGGATCCGAAATTGGCAAAGAAGCTGGTGAAACGTGGCATCACCGAATTAGTTACGCCGGGTGTTTCCATCAACGACAATATCCTGAACCATAAAGAAAATAATTTCCTCGCGGCTATCCATTTCGAGAAAAACCAATGCGGTATTGCCTTTCTGGATATCTCTACCGGAGAATTCCTGACCGCAGAGGGGACAACCGACTATGTGGATAAGCTGTTGAACAATTTCTCGCCTAAAGAGGTGCTCATCGAACGGAATTACAAGAAACGCTTTGACGAACTCTTCGGCGCACATTCGTTCTGCTATGAGATGGACGATTGGATTTTCACCTTTGACGCAGCCAACGACCGTTTGCTGAAACATTTCGAGACAAAGAGTTTGAAAGGCTTCGGCGTGCAGCATCTACGTCTGGGAATCATCGCTTCCGGAGCGATATTGTATTATTTGGACCAAACACAACACACGCATATTTCGCACATTACGGCACTCACCCGCATCGAAGAGGAGCGTTACGTGCGGTTAGATAAATTCACAGTGCGCAATTTGGAGCTGGTTTGTTCGATGAACGATGAAGGCAAAAGCCTACTGGACGTAATCGACAAAACCATTTCGCCGATGGGTTCGCGAATGTTGCGCCGCTGGATTCTTTTTCCGCTGAAAGATACCAAGCCGATTGAAGAGCGACAGAATGTCGTGGAATATTTCTTTAAGCATCCGGAAATGAAAGAGATGCTCAGTGCCGAATTAGAACAAATCGGCGACTTGGAACGCATCATCTCGAAAGTGGCAGTAGGGCGTGTCACACCGCGCGAAGTGGTTCAATTAAAGGTTGCGCTCCGAGCCATCGAACCCATTAAACAAGCGTGCGAGAAAAGTGACGAACCTTCGCTCTGCCGCATAAGCGACCAGCTGAATTTGTGCGTGCTAATTCGTGACCGCATCGAGAAGGAAATCAATAACGACCCGCCTACCCTATTGAATAAAGGAGGGGTCATCGCAAAGGGAGTAAATGCCGAACTGGACGAGCTCCGTGCAATCGCCTATTCAGGGAAAGATTATCTGCTGCAAATCCAACAACGGGAAATCGAACGGACCGGAATCCCCAGCTTGAAGATTGCTTTTAATAATGTGTTCGGCTATTATATTGAAGTGCGGAACACTCACAAAGATAAAGTTCCGGCAGATTGGATTCGGAAGCAGACGCTGGTCAATGCCGAACGCTACATTACAGAAGAATTAAAAGAGTACGAAGAAAAGATATTAGGCGCAGAAGAGAAAATCCTTGCATTGGAAGCACGGCTCTTCAACGAATTAGTGCTTTGCCTGACGGAATATATAGCTCCTATCCAATGCAATGCGAATCTTATCGGACGTTTGGATTGCCTACTCTCGTTTGCCAAAGCCGCCGAAGCGAACAAATACATCCGTCCACTGGTGGACGAATCGGATGTCATCGATATAAAAAACGGACGGCATCCGGTAATCGAGAAGCAATTACCGTTCGGAGAAAGCTATATCGCCAACGATGTCTATTTGGATGAGGACAAACAGCAAATTATCATTATTACCGGACCGAACATGGCGGGTAAATCTGCACTATTGCGCCAGACGGCACTGATTACATTGATGGCGCAGATAGGTTGCTTCGTTCCGGCGGAAAGCGCGCATATTGGCGTGGTTGATAAAATCTTTACCCGAGTTGGTGCATCGGATAATATTTCGGTAGGTGAATCAACTTTTATGGTTGAAATGAATGAAGCTGCCGATATCCTGAACAATATGACCTCACACAGCCTTGTATTATTCGATGAATTAGGACGAGGGACCAGTACATACGACGGCATTTCGATTGCTTGGGCAATCGTGGAATATATTCACGAGCATCCGAACGCACATGCCAAAACACTTTTTGCCACCCATTACCATGAATTGAATGAAATGGAGCGGTCTTTCCCCCGCATTAAGAATTATAATGTCTCTGTAAAGGAGGTAAACAACAAAGTAATCTTCTTGCGAAAACTTATTCCGGGTGGAAGCGAGCATAGTTTCGGTATTCACGTAGCAAAAATGGCAGGAATGCCGAAAAGCATCGTGAAACGCGCCAATGAAATACTGAAAATTTTGGAAACAGAGAAACGGCAGGAAGAAGGAATCGCACAAAAGACCTCGTCTATCGGACGGAAAGGGAAAACAACAAGCCAGACGGAAGGCGGTTATCAATTAAATTTCTTCCAACTGGACGATCCGGTACTCAGCCAAGTACGCGACGAAATCAAAAACTTGGATGTAAATAATCTTACTCCCATTGAAGCACTGAATAAGTTAAACGAAATAAAAAAAATAATCAACGGAAAATGAATAATAACCGATTGCTTTCCTTAGATGTGATGCGTGGCATCACAATTGCCGGGATGATTCTGGTAAATAACGCCGGTGATGGGCGTTATGTCTATGCTCCATTGGAACACGCCCATTGGAATGGTTTTACGCCAACGGATATGGTGTTTCCTTTCTTCATGTTTATGATGGGAATATCCGCCTATTTCTCCCTGCAGAAGTATAATTTTGCTTGGAGTAACGCAAGTGTAGGAAAAATCATGAAACGTACGGTGCTGATTTTTCTTATCGGAATGCTCATCAATCTCTTCGGATTGGTACTCAATAAGGGATTTGACTGGGAACACTGGCGTATTCTTGGCGTACTGCAACGTTTGGCGTTAGCATACGGCTTTGGTTCTGTCATTGCGCTAAGCATAAATCATAAATATTTACTGCATACGGCGGCAGCATTATTGGTGGTTTACGCAGGAATCGTTGTTGGAACACACAGTTTAGAAATGTCTCCAGACAGTATCTTGGCAGTTATTGACCGAGCTGTCGTAGGCGAATCGCACATGTACCGCGACGTAATGGATAATGGAACGAACATCGCATTCGAACCGGAGGGAATCTTGAGCCTGATGAGCAGTATTGCCCATGTCTTAATCGGTATGTTTGTCGGAAGAATGGTTCTTTTACACAAAAACAATCCGGCTTTGATTATCAATAACCTATTTATTTTAGGAACTATCCTGCTTTTTTCCGGATTGTTGCTAAGTTATGGCGTTCCGGTCAATAAAAAAATATGGAGCAGTACGTTCGTATTGGTGACTTGCGGATTCGGCTCACTGTTATTGGCGTTATTAATGTATTTGATTGACATTCGCCAGAAGAAACGCTGGACGACTTTCTTCGAAGCCTTCGGTATCAATCCGCTTTACCTGTATGTACAGTCAGAAATAGTAGGCATGAGCTTCTCGGCATGCGGTCTTTGTTCTGCAACCATGGAGAATATACTGACTCCATGCTTCGGAAATTACTTAGCATCGCTTGTTTGGGCTCTGCTCTTTGTATTGCTGAATTTCCTGCCCGGTTATATCCTTTATAAAAAGCAGATTTATATTAAAATATAGCAAAGCGGCTCATTTATTACCTATGAGCCGGATAAAACTATGATGAGATAGCGCCGCCCGACCTGATAGCTCTCTTTATTGACGAAATAAGAAGGGAGTTCCGATTGATATTTCACTGGAACCATAAGCAATGCCGAATGAGGAGCGGATTGCATGATTTCTTCCGGTGTGGTAATTCTGATATCTTTCTGAAGATACACATCCATATTTTCCGGACGGCGCATCTTCCAAACATAGTAATCGGAAATCTGATGAGCTTTGGCGACTTCTTGCGCCTTTGTACAAAGTTCTTTATAACCGATTTCTCCATTTATGCGGGGGATATTCCAGCTTCCCACGAATGCAGCGAGGAACAGACCGAATACCATCGTCTGAATCGCCCGTATTGTTTGCTTTTTTCTATATAATATATGTAAAGCATAAGCTCCGACAAGGCTCAATATTCCGGCGGCTGCATAGAATAAAGGCTGGACCGCAAAAGCCATCTTGTCTATCTGAGTAATGGCCCAATAAGCAGGGAAAGCAAGCAAGAAAACCGAGGCAGGAACAGTAATCGATGCCAATATCCAACGGTTCCGTTCCATGTCAGGCAGAAACATCAGTGCCAAATATAGGATAAATGGGAACATAGGAAGCATATATACATCCACTTTCGAGCTAATTGAAGACAACATGATAAAGGTTGTTCCGATAATGGTCAGGAAATATTTCTGAAGCTCCGTATATTTCGGCTTCTTGATTGCAGAGATAATCAAAACACTCGCCAGAAGAAAGGACCACGGAAGCATTGCATACCAAATCGTCAGGCAATAATGGTAGAAAGGACGGTCATGTCGGAAAGAATTGACCGCTCGGTCGATAGTCTGATGGAACAGCATATTATTCATATACTCCGCTCCGCCTTCCGCATAGGCAGCACTGAACCAAGCAGCAAAACAAAACAGAAGAATACCCCATGTTTTCCAGCCCCAATACTTGCCAATCGTACGAAAACGCTTCGTCAGCAGAAGAAAAACCACCGTACTAAGCAATGGGACAAGGATTCCTATCGGACCTTTGGTAAATACCGCCAAAAAGATAAATAGCGGGAACAGGATAGCGTTTCTTTGCATATTCCCTTCCCCATTTAGCATCCGGTAAAAGGTATAAAGGGCAAGCGTAATGAACATACACATCAGCATGTCCATTCGGAGGATAAAAATCAACGCGAGAAACAATCCACAACTCATTAACATCAGCACTCCGGTCCTTCGATAATTTTCATTTAACGATTGGGCGCACCAACGGTCCATGATGCAGGCTATCACCATTGCCGGGATATAGGAAAAGAGCGAGATAAACCACATATAATGCTGGCCGAAAAGCCATTTCCCCAGCATGATTATCCAGAAATACAGGGGCGGCTTATCGGCATAAAAGGTTCCGTGATTGGTAAATGCGAAGAAAGTCCCATTGCGAAGGGCTTCATCGGCAATACTTAAATAACGCAATTCGTTTCCGACGGTATAATCTCGCAGAGATAACAACGGAAGCAAAGCGATAAACAACAGAAAAAATATCCACTTATATTTCATCCTCTCTTTTTTGACTATAAAATACATAAATAAGTGTTTCTCATGAAACGGAAACTGCGTGCCAAGATATTAAAAATGGGAATGCTTACCAAACATCCCTTGCAAAATTCCACAAAAGGACCAATAATTGTGCCCTTTGAGCTATTTGCCCGACTCGCCTTACATAGAATAATCTAAGGATTTCCGGATGCTTTCGCGTATCGGCAAGAACAATCCGCCCGTCGTTTCCTTTAATTTAGAAGAGGAAGCGTACGCATCATGGCAATATACGATACGCATTGCTTCATCTGCTGCCATCTTGAGGAAACGGACTTTTTCGTCATAAGAAATCTTCGGATTCAGGTCGTATGCTGAAATCCATTCCGGAGAAAGATTTGCCATCAGAGGAACTAAATCTCCGGCAAAAAGTATTGTCTCCGACTCTGTCCGGATAAGCGGTACAATCTGTCCGTCCGTATGTCCGTCTGCCAACAACAAAGAGACCTCTTTACAAAGCGGATATTCCGTATCCAAGAGCCGAAGCTGGTTGTTTTTCTCCATCGGTTGCATAAATTCGCGATAGAAAGAATCCTTTTCCAAAGGATGCGGATGGCAGAAGGCCTGCCACTGCTTTTGGCTCACCCAATATTCCGCATTCGGGAAAACAGATTGCAATCCTTTCTCGCCGCGGAGCGTACAACCGCCGCAATGGTCGAAATGAAGATGGGTCAATACCACATCCGTTATCTCTTCCGGATGGACATTCCGGGCAAGAAGTTCCGCACGCAAATCTTTTATATGAAAGAAACGATAATAATTCAGCTCAGGGAAAGAATATTTGTCGCCCACTCCCGTATCCACCAATATGCACTTGTTCTCCGTCCGGACCAACAATGAGCGCATCACAAGGACACAACCATTCATTTCATCCGACGGATATTTACGACTCCATGCCCGTTTCGGGACCGCACCGAACATTGCGCCGCCATCTGCATAAAAGTAACCGGTTTCTATACTTTCTATCTTCATATTCATACGCTGGGTCGGGAGATTGCTCCCATCTATTATTTATTGGTTATACATATCTTTATAATAAAAATCGAGGATGTCCATAAGCATATCGTGGGCTTTCTGCGCGGGACTCTCCGGATTCAGATGAATCGCTTCCAGATAATTGTTCAAAGCCAAACGGTTATTCCCCTTTTTCCGCCATGCGTTGCCTAACAAATAATAAGCCTCATCCGAATCAGGATGCTTTTCTAAATAATCGGTCAGCCGGGCAATCGCCTCATCCAGCTTTCCTTCGTAAATTAAATGCTTTATTTCGTCCATAATTTCCTTTATTTCTGTACAAATATAGGAAAAGAAAAGATTCCTGTTGGATATTTTAAAGATTATCTCGTACATTTGCAGCCGATTTCCAATTAGAAATAGAATTACTTATGCAAAAGAATCTGGTAATAGTGGAATCTCCGGCAAAAGCAAAGACGATTGAAAAGTTCTTAGGGAAAGATTTCAAAGTATTGTCAAGTTACGGACATATTCGCGACCTGAAAACAAAAGAATTCAGCATCGATATCGAACATAATTATGCGCCGCAATATGAAATCCCGGCTGACAAGAAAAAATTAGTCACCGAATTGAAATCCGAAGCCAAAGCATCCGAAGTCATTTGGTTGGCATCCGATGAAGACCGCGAAGGAGAAGCTATTTCTTGGCACTTGTCTGAAGTCCTGAAACTGAAGCCTGAGTCCACGCGCCGCATCGTTTTCCACGAAATTACCAAGACGGCCATCCTGCATGCTATCGAAACACCGCGTGCCATCGATATGAATCTGGTAAATGCCCAACAAGCACGTCGTGTGTTGGACCGCATCGTCGGGTTCCAGCTCTCTCCTATCCTTTGGAAGAAGGTAAAACCGGCGCTCTCGGCAGGACGTGTACAGTCGGTCGCTGTCCGTCTGATTGTAGAACGGGAGCGCGAAATCAACGACTTCGTCCCCGAAGCTTCTTTCCGGGTGGTTGCCAATTTTCTCTTGCCGGATGGAACGACGCTCCTGAAAGCGGAATTGAACCGACGTTTCAAAACAGCGGAAGAGGTGCATGACTTCTTGGAAATATGCCGCAATGCGACGTTTACCATAGAAGATATCAGCCGCAAACCGGTACGGAAATCGCCGGCGCCGCCGTTCACTACCTCTACGTTGCAGCAGGAAGCGGCACGGAAATTAGGCTTTTCCGTAACGCAGACGATGGTGCTCGCCCAAAAACTGTATGAGTCCGGATTAATTACTTACATGCGTACCGACTCGTTCAACTTGAGCGACTTGGCATTGGGCACAGCAAAAGAAACTATCCTTTCTACATTCGGCGAAAAGTATTATAAATTCCGTAGATACCATACCAAGAGCAAGGGGGCGCAAGAGGCGCACGAAGCTATCCGTCCGACCTACATCGCCAATGCAGAAATCAAAGGAACGGAGCAGGAAAAACGCCTGTATGACCTGATTCGCAAACGGACTATTGCCTGCCAGATGGCGGATGCCGAGTTGGAACGCACGACTATCTCCGTTTCTATCGGAGGGGTAAGCGAAAAATTCGTGGCAACTGGCGAGGTTGTCGTATTCGACGGGTTCTTACAGGTATATCACGAGAGTACGGATGACGAGAACGAGAAGGAACAGGAAAACGGCTTGCTTCCGCGCGTGGAACTGAATGAGGTGCTGCAAATGCAAGAGATTACGGCAACGGAACGATTCACTCTTCGCCCGCCACGATACACAGAAGCAAGCTTAGTACGCCGGCTGGAAGAATTGGGTATCGGGCGTCCATCTACTTATGCACCGACTATCCAGACGATTCAGAATCGCGGATATGTCGTCAAAGGGGATAAAGAGGGAACTACCCGTTCGTTTACGGTCATTACCCTAAACAGCAAAGGGATTAAGGAGAGCCAGAAGTCCGAAATCACCGGAGCCGACCGGAACAAGCTGGTCCCTACCGACATCGGCGCGGTCGTGAATGATTTCCTGATGGCCTATTTCCCATTGGTGATGGATTACAATTTCACAGCCAATGTGGAAAAAGAATTCGATGCCATCGCAGAAGGGGAAGCGGATTGGACAAAGGTTATCGACCATTTCTACAAAATATTCCACCCAATCGTTGAGGAGGCAACCACGCTCCGCACGGAACACAAAGTGGGCGAACGTCTGCTGGGAACAGACCCGAAAAGCGGCAAACCGGTCTTTGTGAAGCTCGGAAAGTTCGGCTCGATGGTGCAAATTGGCGACTCGAAGGCGGGAGACGATGAGAAACCGCAATTCGCTACGCTGATGAAAGGACAATCCATCGATACGATTACATTGGAAGAGGCGTTAAAGTTGTTCGATTTGCCCCGTACCTTAGGGGAATATGAAGGGAAAACGGTCGTCGCTGCCGTCGGACGCTTCGGTCCTTTCATTCGCCATGACGGGAAATTCGTCTCGATTCCGAAAAACCTCAATCCGATTTCGATTACTTTGGACGAGGCCATCGAACTGATTCAGCAGAAACGGGAAAAAGATGAACAGCGCTTCATCAAGAAGTTCGATGAGGAACCGGAACTGGAGATTCTGAACGGACGCTATGGCCCCTATATCGCTTATAAGGGAACGAATTATAAAATCCCGAAGAGTGGCCATACGCCTGCCGAAATGACATTAGAGGAATGTATGGATATCATTAAAAAAACGGAGGAGAAACCTGCCAAAAAGAAACGCACCGCCTCCACCGCGAAAAAGAAATAAACAGACGGTAGCCCTTGCCAATGCAAATAGCGCGCCACTTTTTCCGGAGGCTCCGGAAGCATTCGCGCCGGTCTGATTGCCCTTCCGGAGGCTCCGAAAGCTCTGTTTTTCCCGATTTTTCCCCTTCCGGAGACTCTGGAAAGCCTCACTTTCCAAAAAACGCCCGTTCCGGAAGCTCCGGAAAGGGTCATTCTCAAAAAAACGTCGTTCCGGAGATTCCGGAAGCTCTGTTTTTCGCATTTTTTCACCTTCCGGAGATTCCGGAAAGACAAACTTTTCAAAATGACTCTCACCGGAGTCTCCGGAGGCACAGTTTTTCCAGCGACACACCTTCCGGAGGCTCCGGAACCTCTGTTTTTCCCAATTTGAAACCCTCCGGAGCTTCCGGGAACAAAGATTTTCCGAAAATGACTCCTTCCGGAGCCTCCGGAGAGACGGTTTTTCCGGTGACATTCCTTCCGGAGTTTCCGGAAGCATTCCCTCGCGAAAAGCCTGCGCAGCCACAACGTCCGGAGACAGGTCCTCCGGGAGCGCTCTACCCTGTTGATAACTTTTTCTCACTTTTCACACACAATTTTTGGCTGGTGCAAAAGTAAATATGTAATTTTACGAACTCAAAATGACAGCGCTTTGCGAATCAAAGAAGTACGAAGTTTAGAAGAAGTAAAGGTTTAAAACAATGAGTAAAATGGAGCAGCAGGAATATTCTTATCACGTGCCTGTCTTATTGCAAGAAAGTTTGGAGGGGTTGGCTATCCAGCCGGAGGGAATTTATGTGGATGTGACCTTTGGCGGAGGCGGGCATTCGCGCGAAATCCTGCGCCGACTGGAGGGAAAAGGACGGTTGTTCGGCTTCGACCAAGATGCCGACGCAGAACAGAACATTCCGGACGACCCGCATTTTACTTTTGTCCGGAGCAATTTCCGTTACCTTTATAATTTCATGCGCTATCACGGGGTAGCAGGACAAGTCGATGGTCTGCTTGCCGACTTAGGCGTCTCTTCCCATCATTTCGACGACAAAGAACGGGGATTTTCCTTCCGTTTCGATGGAGAACTGGACATGCGCATGAATACACGTGCCGGAATGACAGCTGCCGATATGCTGAACACCTACACCGAAGAGGCATTAGCCAATGTGTTCTACCTTTACGGAGAACTAAAAGCAGCGCGGAAGGTGGCGGCAACTATCGTCAAGGCGCGGGCAGCAAAGCCCTTCCGAACGATTGCCGATTTGGTCGAAACGATTAAGCCGTTTATCGGGAAAGATAAGGAGAAAAAGGTGTTGGCTCAGGCTTTTCAGGCATTGCGTATTGAGATAAACGACGAAATGCGTGCCCTAAAAGAGATGTTACAAGGAAGCCTGAAGACGCTGAAGCCCAACGGACGGCTGGTCGTGATTACCTATCATTCGTTGGAAGACCGGCTGGTGAAGAACTTTCTGAAGACGGGAAACTTCGAGGGCAAGGCGGAGCAGGATTTCTTCGGGAATGTCTCCTCCCCTTTCCGGTTAATCAATAACAAAGTCATCGTCCCGTCAGCAGAAGAAATCGAACGGAACCCGCGTTCAAGAAGCGCAAAATTGAGAATCGCAGAGAAAAAAGCATAATGGAAGCACAAGAGCAACAACAACAGAACACGACGGAAAAGAAGCGGAAGCACCTCACTTTCCTGTATGTATTGGGCGGAGGAATCCTAAAAGAGGATTTTATCGTTCGCCACACGCAGATGATTGTCTTAGTTGTGATTCTTATCTTCTTTTTCATAGGGAACCGCTACACTTGCCTCCAAAAGCTAAGGGAGATAGACCGGTTGCAACAGCAACTGCGCGATGTCCGCTTTGAGGCATTATCCATATCTTCCGAACTGACCGGGCATAGCCGGCAGTCGCAAATAGAGGTTTTGATAGAAGAACAGGGCATTGATTTGGAAGGAGCCAAGACTCCGCCTTACGAATTGGAGAAATAAAAATGGCAGAAGAGAATAAAATAGAAAACAACAAAGAGGTCAAGAACGGGCGCATATTCCTTTGGTACTTGATTATCGTGCTTATCTTGTCTGTTTTAGCAGCAATGATTGTGGTCAAAGCCTGCACGATTGCTTTTGTCGAGAAAGATAAATGGCTGGAACTGGCAAATGGATTGAAACGGCCGGACCATCGCATCTTGCCCAGCCGTGGGAATATTTATTCATACGATATGAAGCTGATGGCAACCAGCGTGCCGCGCTATTATACCTATATGGATTTCAAAGCCGACGGTTTCCTGCGGGATACCTTCCTTTATTCCAAGCGGAACGGACTGGATTCGCTGGCGATATACCTATCCCATAAATTCAGAGACCGTACACCGGCAGGGTATAAGGCGCATTTGCTGAGAGGATTGAAATCGAAAAGCCGCCAATATCCGGTATGTGACGGGCGGGTTTCGTATGCCGACCTGAAAGAGATGAAAACGTATCCTTTCTTGCGACTGAACCGTTTCAAGAGCGGCTTCTATACGAAACAAATGGTACAGCGCGAAAAGCCGTTCGGCTCGCTGGCATCACGTACGATCGGGGATATTTACGGGGAAATCGATACCTCCGGCGTGACCAAAGGGAAGAATGGGTTGGAATTGCAGTACGATTCTCTGCTGCGAGGGGAACCGGGAATCAACTCGGTCCGCCGTATCGGAGGGCGCTGGACGAATGTCACCGAGAAAGAACCGGTCGAAGGAATGGATATCCGCTCAACCATCGACATCGATATCCAAGACATCACGGAAAAGTCCCTTTTGGATATGCTGAAAAAGATTGATGCGGCATCCGGAACGGCAATCGTCATGGAAGTAGCGACCGGCGAAATCAAAGCCATAACAAATTTAGGAAGAATCCGGGAGGGTGTCTATGGCGAGACCATGAATCATGCCGTAGCCGACGAGATTGAGCCGGGTTCGACCTTTAAAGTGGCATCTATCATGGTCGCATTGGAAGACGGAGTCTGTCAGCCGGGCGATACGGTGGATGTCGGCAACGGAATATACATGTATAAGGGTTCGCGAATGACAGACCATAACATGAATAAAGGAGGTTATGGGAAAATTACCGTAGAACAGGCTATCTGGTATTCCTCAAATATCGGCGTAGCCAAGACCATTCTGAAAGGATATGAGCAGAACCCGACCAAATTCGTGGAGGGACTGTACCGAATCGGGATGAATGCAGATTTACGCGTGGACATTCCCGGTGCCGGAAGGGCTAAAATCCGTCGGCCGGACGATACAACGCGCTATTGGTCCAAGACAACGCTGCCTTGGATGTCTTTCGGTTACGAAACGCAAATTCCCCCGATTTCCACATTGGCTTTTTATAATGCTATCGCCAATGAGGGGAAAATGGTACGCCCATATTTTGTGAAAGAAATCCTGCATCGAGGAAAAACGGTCCATTCTTTTTCTCCGGAAGTCCTGAATTCTGCCATCTGCTCCGAACAGACATTGCACATTATCCAGCAAATGTTGTTGGGCGTCGTAGAACAGGGAACAGGAAAAGCCGTACATTCCGATATTATCCAAATCGCCGGAAAGACCGGTACAGCCCAAATTGCTTCGGGCGGAGTCTATCGGCGTGCCGGACACCAAGTCGCTTTCGCCGGATACTTCCCGGCAGAGAAACCGATGTATAGTTGCATCGTTGTTATCCGGCAACCACGCATCGGATACCCTTCCGGCGGAACCATGTCAGGCGGTGTAGTGAAAACCATTGCAGAAAAAATCTATTCAAGCCATATTTCCATACCGGTAGAGGAGATGTTGCCGGACTCAACGGCTATTCGTTTGCCCATGGCAAAAGCCGGCGAGAAACGAGCGGTTGAGAATGTGCTGGACAAACTGGATATCCAGTTAAATGTGGATAGCTCGAAGACGGAATGGGTCCGCATAAATCGGGAAAAGGAAAAGAACAATCTTGAATTACAAGATATACGCATCATCAATGGTTTAGTCCCCTCCGTTTACGGAATGGGCGCTAAAGATGCCGTTTATTTATTGGAGAGCGCAGGGCTCAGGGTTACACTGTCCGGTTCAGGCCGTGTGACAGCGCAAAGTATTCGCCCGGGAACCCGCGTGTCTAAAGGACAAACTATATTATTAACATTGAAATGAAGATGAATTTACAACAGTTAATTCAGGTTTTAGATAACCCGGAGATTAGAGGAAGCGTTTCAAAGGAAATTTCCGGTATCCAGTCCGATTCACGGAAAGTCGAACCCGGCTTTTTGTTCGTTGCCGTCCGTGGAACCGTAGTAGATGGACATAATTATATAAAGGGAGCTATTGAAAAAGGAGCAGTAGCTGTGGTTTGCGAAGAGATTCCCCAAGAGGCAACCGGACAATGTACCTTCATCCGTGTAAATGATTCGGCTGTAGCATTAGGGAAACTGATTTCGCAGTGGTATGACAATCCTTCCGAGAAACTTATCCTTGTCGGCGTAACAGGGACGAACGGAAAGACGACCATCGCAACCTTATTATATAATATGTTCCGGAAGATGGGGCATAAAGTCGGATTGATTTCGACAGTTTGTAACTATATTGATGCAGAAGCTGTGCCTACCGAGCACACAACTCCTGACCCTTTGACGCTCCATTCGCTGATGGCGAGAATGGTTGATGCCGGTTGTGAATATGCTTTCATGGAAGTTAGCTCCCATTCCATTGACCAAAAACGTATCAGCGGACTTTCTTTTAATGGAGGAATCTTTACTAATCTAACGCGTGACCATTTGGATTACCATAAGACGGTGGAAAATTATCTGAAAGCAAAGAAGAAATTCTTTGATGAACTACCGGCTTCCGCATTCGCACTAACGAACTTGGATGATAAATCCGGTATGGTCATGTTGCAAAACACTGCGGCAAAAAAACTGACCTATTCATTGCGGACATTGGCTGATTTTAAAGGAAAGATATTGGAATCGCACTTTGACGGAACGGAAATGCTGATTAATAATCGGGAGGTTTCCGTACAGTTTGTCGGACGCTTCAATGCATACAACCTATTAGCGGTTTATGGCGCTGCCGTCACATTAGGGAAAAAACCGGATGACGTGTTAGTGATATTGAGCACATTGCACTCCGTATCGGGACGATTCGAAACAATTCGTTCGCCGAAAGGATTTACGGCTATTGTTGATTATGCCCATACGCCGGATGCGTTGACCAATGTATTGAATGGAATCCATGAAGTATTGGACGGAAACGGACGCGTACTCACCGTTGTGGGCTGCGGCGGGAATCGTGACAAAGGAAAACGCCCCATGATGGCAAGGGAAGCCGTCCGATTAAGCGACCAAGTCATTCTGACGTCCGATAACCCGCGTTTTGAAGAACCGGAAACCATTATTCAAGACATGGCAGCCGGACTTTCACCCGCAGATATGGAGAAAACATTGTGCATCACTGACCGGAAACAGGCAATAAAGACCGCTATTGCATTGGCGCAAAAGGGCGATGTAATCTTGGTCGCCGGTAAAGGGCATGAAGATTACCAAGAGGTGAAAGGCGTAAAGCATCATTTTGATGACCGGGAGGTAATTCGAGAACTGATTGGGGGATAAATCACAACAAATAAGGTTGCGAGAGTTCCAGACAAACGATTCAATGAAACAAAAGAGTATATTTACAAAGAAGACAAATGTTATATTATTTATTTAATTACTTAGACCAACTGGATTTCCCCGGAGCCGGAATGTTCAAATATGTATCGTTCCGCTCAGGGTTGGCGTTAATATTGTCGTTATTCATCTCAACGGCAATCGGACGTCGGATTATCGACCGGCTGCAATACCTGCAAATCGGGGAGACAGTTCGTAACTTAGGATTAGAAGGGCAAATGAGCAAGAAAGGAACACCGACAATGGGAGGAATCATCATTATCATTGCCATATTAATCCCGACATTGCTTTGCGCCAGATTGGACAATATCTATTTAATCCTGATGATTATTACAACGCTATGGCTCGGTGCTTTAGGATTCGCCGATGATTATATAAAAGTATTCCGCAAAAATAAAGAGGGAATGCATGGGAAATTCAAAATCATCGGTCAAGTTGGATTAGGACTCATTGTCGGTCTTGTACTTTTCCTCAGTCCGGATGTCGTAATCAAGGAGAATATGGAAGTTCGGCACGATAATGTCATTGAAGACGTCCGTTTCCATACAATCGAAACGAAATCGACAAAGACAACCATTCCGTTCGTCAAGAATAACAATTTTGATTATACGAAATTGGTCGGATGGGCAGGAGAATACAAAGAGGAAGCCGCGTGGATTGTATTCGTCCTAATGGTTATATTCGTAGTCACGGCTGTATCAAATGGCGCAAATTTGACCGACGGGTTAGACGGATTAGCCGCAGGATCCTCAGCGATTATTGGAATAGCATTGGGCATTCTTGCCTATATGTCCTCCCACTTTGAATTTGCCTCGTTCTTAAATATCATGTTTATTCCCGGAGCGGAGGAATTAGTAGTATTTGCGGCCGCATTTATCGGAGCAACCGTCGGATTCCTTTGGTATAATGCCTATCCTGCACAGGTCTTTATGGGAGATACCGGCAGTCTGACGTTAGGCGGAATCATTGCTGTGTTTGCAATAATCATCCGCAAGGAATTATTGATACCTATTCTCTGCGGAATCTTCCTCGCAGAGAGTTTGTCTGTCATATTCCAGACCGTTTATTTCAAATATACGAAACGGAAATATGGGGAAGGACGGCGCATTTTCAAAATGGCTCCGTTGCATCATCATTTTCAAAAGGCAGGGAATGCCGGTATTCAAGCGATAATCCAGAAG
Organism: uncultured Parabacteroides sp.; assembly: GCA_949289155.1. Classification (GTDB taxonomy): domain Bacteria; phylum Bacteroidota; class Bacteroidia; order Bacteroidales; family Tannerellaceae; genus Parabacteroides. The sequence goes on along the minus strand of CASEMX010000004.1, from coordinate 5,624 downwards.
CCGCTTAATGTCGTACCGGAATCAAAAATTGTCGTTCGTTTTTGGTTGATTGGCATTATCCTTGCTGTTATCACGATTGTAACGTTAAAGATGAGATAAAAATGAATAAGAGAATAGTTATATTAGGCGCCGGAGAAAGTGGAACCGGTGCAGCTATTTTGGCAAAGAAAGAGGGATTCGACGTATTCGTTTCTGATCTCTCTACGATTAAGCCTAAATACAAAGAGATGCTGGAAACACGTGGAATCCGTTGGGAAGAGGGACAACATACCGAATCGGACATCCTAAATGCAGATGAAATCATCAAAAGTCCCGGTATCCCGGACAAAGCGCCTATCATCAAAAAGCTGAAAGAACAGGGGACGCCGATTATTTCCGAGATAGAATTTGCCGGACGCTACACAGATGCCAAAATGATATGCATTACGGGAAGCAACGGAAAGACAACAACAACACTCCTAACGCATCATATTTTGACTTCAGCAGGAATCGATGCCGGTTTGGCGGGTAATGTCGGGAACAGCTTGGCACTGCAAGTGGCAGAAACCCCTCATCCGGTGTATGTAATCGAGCTGAGCAGCTTCCAACTGGACAATATGTATAAGTTCAAGGCTGATATTGCCGTGTTATTGAATATAACGCCTGACCATTTGGACCGTTACAATTATGAAATGCAGAATTATGTAGATGCAAAGTTCCGCATCATTCAGAACCAAACTTCAGATGACGCGTTTATCTATTGGAATGATGACCCTATCATATCCCGTGAGGTAAAAAAGCGGTGTCCGAAAGCAACTCTTTATCCTTTCGCCGAGACTTATGAAGAGGGTGTAAAGGCATATACAGAAAACAAACAGATTATCGTCAACACAGAAAAGGGAACATTCACTATGGAACAAGATTTATTGGCATTGCAAGGGAAACATAACCTATATAATTCGCTGGCTGCGACCATATCCTCGAAAATCATGGAACTGCGTAACGAGAAAATCCGTGCTTCACTGATGAACTTCGCCGGAGTAGAACACCGATTAGAGAAGGTTGCTCGCGTTCGCGGGGTAGAATATATTAATGACTCTAAAGCGACCAATGTAAACTCTTGTTGGTATGCATTACAATCCATGACAACGCCGGTAGTCCTGATTTTAGGGGGTACAGACAAAGGTAATGATTACAGCGAAATCGAGGCATTAGTAAAAGAGAAGGTTCGCGCATTGATTTTCTTGGGTGTTGATAATAACAAGTTACATAACTTCTTCGATGGGAAGGTGGCGCAAATCAGCGATGCCCGTTCGATGGAAGAAGCCGTCAATCAGGCGTACCGGGTAGCCCAGAAAGGCGATACGGTATTGCTTTCGCCTTGCTGTGCCAGCTTCGACCTGTTCAAATGCTATGAGGACAGAGGCGAGCAATTCAAGGCATGCGTACGGAACTTATAAATAAATAGGGAGGGCAACAACGATGAATTTAGCGAGTAGATTATTCAAAGGCGACCGGGGAATCTGGATTATCTTCATGTTCCTGTGTCTTATCTCGGTCATAGAGGTGTTTAGTGCGACAAGTACGATTGCATACAAGAACGCAAACTATTGGACGCCGATTATCCGCCATGCCTCTTTCCTGTTAGGGGGCTTCTTTGCGGTATTAATCATACATAACTGGTCAACTCGCTTCTCTGTGATATTAGGTATGTTGCTGCCTATCGCCATTATCCTACTGCTTATCACTCCTTTCGTCGGGGTTGAGATAAACGGGGAACGTCGGTGGCTGAGTATCTTGGGCATTACGTTCCAGCCTTCCGAAGTGGCGAAGCTCTGCTCCGTCTGCTATATGGCATTGGTGCTCAGCCGAAGGAATGTATTGAGCAGCAAGCAGATGTTCTGGTATATATTGGTAGGTGTCGGGATTACCTGTGCTTGTATCCTATATAATAATGGTTCAACCGCCATTATGCTGGGCATGATTATGCTGATGATGATGGCTATCGGGCAGGTAGGTGGCAAGCGTATCGCCAAATTAGTCGGAATAGGGATTGCAGCCATTGTTTTGAGTGCCATTTTATATATAAAAGCTCCGGATACCGTCGAGAAGTTCCTACCACGTATCTATACTTGGATTGCCCGTATTGAAAGGCTCTTAACGAATCGCTACGAGGAGGGAGCAGACGAGAAGACGTTGGTATTGGATATGGACGAGCATTATCAGGAGGACTTGGCGAAGATTGCCATCGCTCAGGGCGGCGTATTGGGCAAGCTGCCCGGACATGGCCAGCAGCGCGATTTCTTGCCGCAGGCATACTCCGATTTTATCTATGCCATCATCATCGAAGAGATTGGATTGGTGGGGGGCTTCTTCGTGTTGTTCCTTTACCTGACGCTTCTGGTACGAGTCGCCATCATTGCCCGCAAATGCGAGAGGCTGTTCCCCAAGTTCCTGATATTGGGGTGCGGACTAATGCTGGTCACGCAGGCATTGATTAATATGGCAGTGGCGGTCGGGGTATTCCCTGTCACGGGGCAACCGCTCCCGCTTATCAGTCGAGGAGGTACATCAATGGTCATCAGTTGCGTTTATATCGGCATTATCCTAAGCGTAAGCCGATTCGAGGCGAATATCGGCAATGAGAAGGACCCGCTCCCGGAAGAGACTCCGGAGCCGGCTACCTCTGCGCTCCCGAATGTGACCGAAGAGGAGCTGAAAAACTGGGTTCCGGATGTGGAATCTGATGAAGGGTCAGTGATAGAAAAGAAATAGAAGAAATTGTTGACATGGGGAAAATATATTACCTTTGCAATTATCCAAATCAACTAAATAGAAATATATGCCGCAGATAAGTAGCTTTTATGGAATTATTATCTACATGTATATTAATGAGCACAATCCGCCTCATTTTCATGTAGTATATCAAGGCTATAAAGCCACTGTAACCATTGAGGGAGGGATTGTGACAGGCTGTATGCCACGTCGGGCCTTGAATTTAGTGTATGAATGGCTTGACCTACATAAAGAAGAATTGATGAACAATTGGATACGCCTATCTAATCAGGAAGCTCCCTTGAAAATAAAACCATTAGAATAAATGTCCTATGGAAACAAATGCTCTACTTACCGTAACACATGCTGAGTATGTGGACGGTTATACGCTCCGTATCTGGTTCAACAACGGCGTAGAAAAGCTGTTCGACTTCTCGGGTGAATTGTCTAAGGGTATATGTCATAAACTGAATGATTTGGACTACTTCAGGCGATTTACCATTGACCCGTTTACTATTGATTGGAATAATGAAATAGGTTTCGCACCGGAATACCTTTATGAACATGGAACTTCCGCCTGACGTCTCATTTCCTTATCCTCCTCCCGCTCTCCTCATGTGCTTATGTTCTCATACGGAAGCGGGTGGTTATATTTGATTCTGTCAAATTATATTGGCAATTCCCTTGCGTATCTCATATATCCTTCCTACATTTACCGCCGAATCATCAATACATATCGACAATGAATAATACGAATACACAGAGGGGCTTGCATTCGCAGGAGATAATGCCTGCGAATAAAGGTTATTTCACCCCCCCCCTTCCCGTTAACATTTACTAACATACTAACCCTCTCCCGCCGTTGCTTAGGGGCGGTACTCTTAGGCTCCGCTTTATGCTTCACTGCGTGCGACGATTATGACGATACGGCCCTCTGGGAGCAGGTGAACAGCAATACCTCCCGCATCGAGGCGTTAGAGCAGTGGCAGACGGAGACGAACAACAATATTGCTGCGCTGCAGACCCTCCTTACTACGAACGATATGATTACCTCCGTCACTCCGGTCAAGGTGGGCGACGAGGTGACCGGCTATACGATATCCTTCCTCTATTCCGACCCGATTACTATCTATAATGGTACGCAAGGCGAGGCGGGCGATACCCCGCAGATTGGCCTTACGCAGGACGAAGCAGGCGACTGGTACTGGACCTTGAACGGCGAACTGATGACCGATGCCGACGGTAACCCTATCCGTGCGAATGGCGAAGATGGCAAGGACGGACAGGATGGAGCCGACGGGGAAGATGGGCAGGATGGTGCGGATGGTTCAGACGGGCGTCCGGGCTCTACTGGCAGACCGGGTACGCCTGCGCCTACACCGCAAATCAAGTTAGGTAGCGCACTCACGAGTGGCACGTATTATGGTATCGACGGTACGCAGCAAACCGCACCCGACACCGGTGCTTGGTATCTCAGCGTGGACAATGGCGCATCATGGTATCGCATCAGTGGCGAGAATGCCTCGTCGGGTTCTTCCGGCTCTACGGGTGCACAGGGACCTGCGGGTCCTGCCGGTCCACAAGGACCACAGGGTGAGAAAGGCGACTCCTTCTTTGCTGAAGCCCCTGAACTCTCGGAGGATGGCTCGCACTATATCTTTACCTTAGCAGATAACACGACCATCAGCGTCCCTGCCTACCAGTCCATCACTATTGGCGAAGGTACAGGCACGCTCACGGTCGCTGCCAATGGGACATCCAATATTACGTTGACCCTCGATGAGGACTACACCGCTATCGTGGCACAAATCACCCCAGAGGACGATAACACCGCTATCGCTACCCGTGCTGATAACGGTTGGAGCGTAGAGGCTACCTTGAATGATGGAACGGCTACCATAACCGTCACCGCCCCAGCCAGCGGCAAGGCATTGCTCGATGTCTCCCTTATCCGTGCGGACGGAAGCAAGGTGACAGCATCGCGGGTGCTGCAAGCCGTTAATTTCATAACTACCGAAAACAGCACGAACATCAACGGTACAGGAGACTATGTGCTGAAAGGCTCTTTCGGTAGTTCAATCACCATTACAGGCGGTAGTCCCACCATCTATCTGGACGGAGCAAATGTCAGCGCACCTATCAGCATTACCAATGGCGCGAATGCAACTATCCATGTGGTAGGGGCATCGAACCACGTAAGCACCAGTGGTAATTCCTCGGGCGTTTTTGTAGATGACAGTTCTACCGTAACCATCGAAGGAAGTGGCAAAGATGATGCTCTGACAGTTCAAGGTGGTTATGGCGCTGCCGGCATCGGTGGCTATTCAGACTCCGGGGACGGTATTCCTTGTGGAAAAATCATTATCCGAAACGTAACCTTGACAGCAAACAGCAGTAATGAAGAAAATGGCAGTTTTGGCGCCGGAATCGGTGCTGCCGGCGATGCTGAGGTAAAAAGCATTGAAATCAGCAATGCGGTTGTATATGTCAAAGGAGGTGGTGATGGTGTGAATTTGGGCGCGGCTGCTATTGGAGGAGGAATAGATACGGGTTCAGGAGATAGGCAGACCTCATTTGATGAAATCAGAATTACAGATTCAGAGATTCATGCGACAAAAGGTGATTCCCATGCCTCATACATTGGTTGCGCAGGAGCTACTCCTTTTCCTGCAAATTATGATATTATTCCCACGGCAGTTATTACGAATAGCATTATCTATAATGAAAGTGGGGCAATGATAACGCAATAGACAGTCTCGGTCAGTGCCTGCAGAAACTGACTGCCAAACCGGGATGGCGAGAACCCGGCAGCGAATCACCCTTTTGCCTTGGCTGGACGGAGGCATTGCCTTGGCTGGACGAAGGCGACC
>CASEMX010000003.1 GCA_949289155.1 uncultured Parabacteroides sp. | reverse complement strand
TATATATATAAATATATATAGTATAACTTCTTTTTTAGGCTGCTCGGAGGGATTTATTTTCCCAAAAAAGTTAATTGTCATTTGTAATAATTGTAAGGATTGTAAGGATTCCAACTTCTAACTTTGAAATTCATAACTCGAAATTCATAACCCGTAATTCAAAATTCGTAATTAATCATTACTTTTGTTTCCCGAAAAAACGAATGCAATGAAGACGAAACAAGAAATAGTGGAAAATTGGCTTCCGCGTTATACCGAACGCAAGCTGGAGCACTTTACTCGGCATATCCTGCTGACGAACTTTACGAAGTATGTCGAGCTGTTTGCCGAGCACTACGGCGTCCCTATCTTGGGATTGAAGAATACGATGCCTAATGCGAGCGCCGACGGGATGACCATCATCAACTTCGGTATGGGCAGCTCGAATGCGGCGACAATCATGGACCTGCTTTCTGCCATCAAGCCCGACGCGGTGCTGTTCTTGGGGAAGTGCGGAGGGCTGAAACGGGCGACCCGGATTGGGGATTACCTGCTCCCAATAGCCGCCATACGCGGGGAAGGGACCTCGAACGAATACCTCCCGCCCGAAGTCCCTTCGTTGCCTGCCTTCTCGATGCTGCGCGCCATCTCGTCGGCCGTGCGGGACCATGGGCGGGATTATTGGACAGGGACGGTCTATACCACGAACCGCCGCGTGTGGGAGTATGACGAAGAGTTCAAAAGCTACTTGGTGCGTACGCATGCTACAGGCATCGACATGGAGACCGCCACGCTGCTGACCGCCGGCTTTGCCAATAAAATCCCGACCGGGGCGTTGCTCATGGTTTCAGACAAGCCTATGGAGGAGGATGGCATCAAAACGGCGGAGAGCGACAAACAGGTGACGCAGCTCTTCGTCAAAGAGCATGTCCTTTTGGGCATGGAGGCATTGAAGCAAATCATCGAAGAGAAAAAGACCGTCCAGCATATTTTGTTCAGCTGGTGACAGAAGGAATAATTCCGAATTACGAATTATGGATTACGAATTACGAATTTGGGGGATATCCTATAATTCGTAATTCGAAACTCGTAATTCGTAATTATGCCGTAATTCATAATTCATAATTCATAATTCATAATTCATAATTCATAATTCATAATTCATAATTCATAATTCATAATTCATAATTCATAATTCATAATGCTGGCCTACGAAGAGATTGTCCGGGAAATACAAGCCCGGAAGTTCCGCCCTATTTATGCATTGATGGGCGAGGAACCCTATTTTATTGACAAACTTACGTCATTGCTCATCAATACGGTGCTCGACGAGTCGGAGCGCGATTTCAACCAGCTGCTCCTTTACGGGGCAGATACCCAGCCGTCGATGGTGATTGACGCCGCACGGCGCTATCCCATGATGGCGGACCACCAGCTGATTGTCGTCCGCGAAGCGCAACAGATGCGCGACATCGAACAGCTGGCTGCATACGCCAAGATGCCGCTCGCTTCCACCGTCCTCGTGCTGAACTACAAATACAAGGCCCTCGACCGGCGCAAAGCCTTGGCACAGGCCATCGAAAAGAACGGGCTCCTGTTCGAGTCGAAGAAGGTCCCCGAGTACAAAATGCCGGCGTTCATCACCGGCATGTTCCAGCAACGCTCGCTCCCTATCGAGCCGAAAGCCGCACAGATGCTCTCAGATTGCGTAGGAAACGATTTGGCGCGCCTCGATAAGGAATTGTCCAAACTGGAAATAATAGTGGCTGAAAAGGGCTTAAAACGCGTCACGCCGGAACTGGTGGAAGAGAACGTAGGGATAAGCAAGGAATATAACAATTTCGAACTGCAACGGGCAATCGCAAGCAGGGACGTCCTGAAGGCAAACCGCATCATCCAGTATTTCGGGAAAAACCCTAAGAACAACCCAATCCAACTGACGCTGGCCGTGCTGTTCAATTATTTCTCGAACCTGCTGGCCTGCTATTATGCCAAGGACCGGTCGGAGGCGGGGCTTATGGCGGCATTGGGCTTGCGCGGTAGCTTCCAGCTGAAGGATTACCTCGCGGGGATGAAGAACTATTCCGCGATGAAGGTCTTCAATCTGATTGGCGAAATCCGGAATGCAGATGCCCGCTCGAAAGGGGTCGGCAATGTCTCGGCAAGCGACGCCGATATCATGAAGGAGCTGGTCTATAAAATACTGCACTGAATGAATTACGAGTTACGAATTATGAGTTGCGAATTGGGGTTGTCCTATAATTCGCAATTCGTAATTCGCAATTCACAAACCGCCTTCCCTCCCTTTTTCTCCCTTTATCCATTGTGAATCTGCTATTTAGTCCCTATTTTGCCCCTCGATTTTTGCCATTTTCCTGAGCATCCGTCCTTTGGTACGGAAAAATGGGCGTTTTTTGGGGGTTGGACCCTTCTGCCTCCTTTCTTGCTTTTCTCGCCAACATATCTATGCCAAATTGTCATTATCAAAACAGGATTGCCTGAAAGAATCGCGCTTGAATAGCCGGTAAAGCCCCGGAATTTACAAATGTAGAGTGGGAGAGAGCTCTATTTTCTGTTTACTATTGTATCTAAACGGCACTTTTCTGTTTATTCAAATATACAAATAGGAATGGTAACATTTGTATCCAAGAATAAAAATACTCCATTTTTGCCCCTATTTTTATCGATAAATAATCAAACCTGAACGAATAATTTAGCCCTAAAAGGTTGAACTGATAGGTGAAAAATACAAATGTCATCCGTTTCCAAACGTATATTTTATATGGAAATTAGCTTTTATATCATAATATATCGTACTAATAACCATATATATAAGTTGGATATACGAAGCGATGCTTCATGCTGTTTACAAACTTATATGCCTTCTTTTTGTTACATGTGTATCCGCTTGTTTAATTTTGTATATGTATATTTTTATAACATTGTTTTGTTTTGTATCAAAAATAATGTTTATCTTTGTAACGTCAATTTTGGAACCTATTTTCCTGATAAATTAGGACAAAATGGCATATTTTGAACTCAAAAAGCGAACAGAAAGATGAAAGAACGTATCATAAAAGTGATGGAACATGAAGGCATGGGGCAAGCCCAGTTCTCGGCGGCTATCGGCATCCAACGTGCCGCCATGTCGCATATCATTTCGGGAAGGAACAATCCGAGCCTCGACGTGATGTTGAAAATATTGCACCGCTTCCCCTATATCGACCCCGACTGGTTGCTTTTCGGCAAGGGGGAAATGCTCCGTACCGGCATGGAAGGAGGCGGTTTGTTCGGGCAATCCCTTTCTGCGCCTCCGGAAATCAAGGTGGTTGCGGAGCCGGAGGAAGGAAAACAAAGCCCGAAGGAGGAAGAAACGCCCCACATGGAATCCCCCTCCATGCCCGTTATCTCTCCGGAGAGCGCCCCGAAAAGGGTCGAGCGCATCATGGTTTTCTATTCCGACAATACGTTCGAAGCCTTCGTTCCGGAAAAGCCGGACAAGGAATAACGCGGGGAGGATGCGTGGTTTTCCCTATATCTTTATATCTTTGCAGGTGGAAAATTTAGTATAATAAGTCTTATATGAAGAAGTATATGCTTGACATGAAGGTGGCGGAAAATTGCCGGCTTCATCAGAATTATTGCCTATTGAAGCTAAAGGCCGATGGCGGGCTCCCCGAGATGTGCCCGGGGCAGTTCGTCCAAGTCAGGGTGGAACATTCGCCTACGACCTTCTTGCGCCGGCCTATCTCCATCAATTATGTGGACAAAGAGCACAATGAGCTATGGCTCCTTATCCAATTGGTGGGCGACGGGACCCGCACGCTGGCGGAGACCCGCGTGGGGGATACGCTGAATGTCGTCCTGCCCTTGGGAAACGGTTTCACAATGCCCAAAGGCAAAGGCGGGAAGCTGCTTTTGATAGGCGGAGGCGTAGGGACCGCCCCTATGCTTTACTTGGGTTCATACCTGAAAATGGCAGGATTTACGCCTGTATTCCTTTTAGGTTCCCGTAGTAAAAACGATTTGCTCCAATTGGAACAATTCGAGGCGTATGGCGAGGTGTATGTGACCACCGAAGACGGGTCGATGGGCGAGCGGGGGTATGTGACGGACCATTCCATCTTGCGTTCGGTCCGTTTTGACCGGATTTACACGTGCGGGCCGAAGCCGATGATGATGGCCGTGGCGCGCTATGCGGCGGGCGAATCCATCCCGTGCGAGGTTTCTTTGGAGAATACGATGGCATGCGGCATCGGGGCGTGCCTTTGTTGTGTAGAGAAATTGAAAGACGAGCATCATGTATGCGTATGTACCGAAGGTCCTGTTTTTAATATAGAGGAATTATCATGGCTGAATTGAACGTAAACATAGGAAATTTGCCGTTAAAGAATCCGGTAATGACGGCATCCGGAACATTCGGGTATGGAATCGAATATGCCGATTTCATGGACATTTCCCGCTTAGGGGGGATTTTCGTGAAGGGGACTACCATCCAGCCCCGCGAGGGGAATTCCTATCCGCGCATGGCGGAGACCCCCTCGGGGATGTTGAATGCGGTTGGCCTCCAGAACAAGGGGGCGGATTATTTCGCGGAGCATATCTATCCCCAGATAAAGGATATCGATACGAACATGATTGTGAACGTGAGCGGTTCGTCGGTAGAGACCTACGTGGCATGTGCGGAACGTATCGCCGAGCTGGAAAAGATTCCCGCCATCGAGCTGAACATTTCGTGCCCGAACGTGAAGCAGGGCGGGATGGCCTTCGGGGTGACGTGTGCCGGTGCGAGCGAGGTGGTGCGTGCCGTACGCAAGGTTTATCCTAAGACATTGATTGTGAAATTGTCCCCGAATGTGACCGACATAACCGAAATAGCCCGTGCCGTGGAGGGCGAGGGTGCGGATGCGGTATCGCTCATCAATACGATGTTGGGGATGGCCATCGATGCCGAGAAGCGCCGCCCCATCTTATCGACCATAACGGGAGGTTTGTCCGGTCCTTGTGTCAAACCGGTGGCGCTCCGCATGGTATGGCAGACCTCGAAAGCGGTCAAAATCCCTATCATCGGTTTGGGCGGGATATCGAATTGGAAGGATGCGGTAGAATTCATGCTGGCAGGGGCTACGGCTATCCAAATCGGGACATATAATTTCGTGGACCCGACGGTATCCATCAAAGTAATCGACGGCATCAATGGTTATTGCGAGCGGCACGGGTTCAAATCCGTACGCGAGATTATAGGGGCGCTTGAAAGTTGAAAATTGGAAATTGAAAGTTGAAAATGAAAATATCCGGATGGCAATTTTCAATTTTCAACTTTCAATTCTCAATTTTATTCATCCACCTTTTTGATGAATACGGCTCCGTTCGTGCTATTTCCGCCCTCTCCGGACACTTGGGCTTCCAAAGTGAAGGGCGTGCCGGCTTCGAATGACTTGACATGCAGGCGATAGCTCACTTGATGTTGCTTGTCCACCTTCCGCATGGCATTGATGCCATCCAATAGCTCTTCGCGTTTAAAGAGCTTGATGCCGTCAATCTTCAGGCTATTGTTCCCTCCGGTCTGGACGAAGGTGATTTCATAGGTTCCGTTCCCGGAAATCTTTCCTGTAGCGTCAATCCGCCATGGAGCGGCCTTATCCGCTTGGATAGACGCGGGCTTCCATTCCCCGGAAAATTCCCCGAAATGCTTGTATTCCGAATAGTCGTATGCGAAATAAATCGGGAGCGAATAGTGCCGGTTATTGATTACGGTTATCGCCCGGAAATTGTTCTTGTCATCGACCGTCACCGGACCGGTATAAAGGGGCGAATGGACGGTCGGATAGCTCCCGTTGGCTGTATATCGGATAGGAGCTCCGGCCACGCTTTCGGATAGCGTGAAGGTCACCCCTTGTGCGCCTTCTTGGATTTGGGCGATGGCAGGTTCCGGCACACGGTAGTTGCACCCTTTCTGGTCCAAACGCGCGTAATGGTAGGCCAACCGGCGGGCGAAGTCTTTATATTCGCGTGCCGATTCACGCGTCCAACCCACCTCAGCCAGGGCCAAAAGGCGCGGGAAGGTGAAGTACTCGGCATAATTTTCCGAACGGTTCTCGTTAAGCGGGGTTATCTCTTGGAGGATAGTCCCATGGATGAACTGGTCGGACCATAAACACCCTTGTACGCCCAATACGTGCGAGCCTTCGGAATAATCCTTTGCGTCCAGCGAGTAGGCCTTTTCGATAGAGATAGGGGGCATCCATGTGGCGGCTTTCACCTCGCCCGGCGTTTTGCTTTCGGGGAAATCCAGATAGGCATGCGTGGCGGGTGTGAGGATGGCCCAATGGCCCTTTTCTACGGCTTGGATGGTGTCTTTTTCATTATGCCAGAAGAGTGCGACCACCCGTGCGTCCAGTTTCCCACGCTGGATGATTTCTTCCCATCCAATGACCGTACGGTTTTTCTCTTTCATCATTTGGAGCACCCGGTTGGTCAAATAGCCCTGCAGGTCGGAAGCCTTCGTTAAGCCTTCCCTTTTCATTACGGCTTGGCACTTTGGGCAGGTTTCCCAATTGTCATATACCGCTTCGTCTCCTCCTATATTGATATAACGGGAGGGGAAAAGGGATGCCGTTTCATCTAATACATCCTGGAGGAACTGGTAGGAGGATTCTTTTCCGACGCAAATCAAATCACGGCTAATGAAATGCTGGGTAGGTACTTCCCTTGGCTCACCTTTGCAGCTCAACCAAGGGTATGCAGCTACGGCCGAAAGCATGTGCGCCGGGAATTCTATCTCCGGGATGACTTCAACGTTCCGTACTTTGGCATATTCGATTATTTCTTTGATGTCTTCTTGCGTATAATATCCTCCAAAGCGGTTCTGGTCTTTTCCAGCCCATGCGCCAATTTCGGTCAGTTTGGGATATTTTTTGATTTCCAAACGCCACCCGGAATCGTCTATCAAATGGAACTGGAGCTTGTTCATTTTGTACATCGCCATCATGTCGATATATTTCTTTACGAAATCCTTATCGAAGAAATAGCGTGCTACATCCAGCATCATTCCACGCCAAGGGTGCGAAGGGGCATCGGATATTTTTATAGCCGGGACCTCCCATGCGATATTTTTTTGCCGGATTACGTTATACACCTCTGCCGGGAAAAGTTGCAGAAGGGTCTGTATTCCATAAAAAACGCCGCCTGGGTCTGCACCGGATATTTGTACTCCGCTGGGAGTTACCTCCAACTCATATCCTTCTGCTTGGCGCATTTCCGGATTAAGGGACAAATGGATGGCTCCGGTTTGGGCGTTCCCTTCTTCCATTTGCAAATCCCATCCGGTCGAGCCTCCGAATATTTCCTGAAGGTAGGAGGCTTGGAGTTCCAGTTCCTTATCGTAGGTAATAAGGGTTTGTGGGGTAAGTACGAATTTCCCCTCTGCTTGTGTAATCTGGATAGGCTTAGGGATGATATTAATCTCTTGAGCCCCAATACAGGTTAAGCTACATGATAATAAAAGAGTGGATAATAATTGTTTCATTTGTGTTTTTAAGTGTTTCCCGTGATAAATCATTCATAAAACAAAAATAGGGGGAAAACGGAACCCCGTTTTCCTCCTATTCATATAAAAGGAGAGTGTCTTATTCACCTTTGATAGCGGCGATGCCCGGAAGTACTTTTCCTTCGATAGCTTCCAGCAATGCTCCACCACCTGTAGAGATATAAGATACCTTGTCTGCCATACCGAACTTGTTGATGCAAGCTACAGAATCACCTCCGCCAATCAACGAGAACGCTCCGTTAGCGGTAGCTTCTGCTATAGCCTCAGCTATAGCACGCGAACCAGCCGTGAAATTATCGAATTCGAATACACCAGCCGGACCGTTCCAAAGGATAGTCTTTGCACCCTTGATAGCTTCAGCAAAAGCCTTGCGTGTTTCAGGACCTGCATCCAGGCCTTCCCATCCGTCAGGTACGTCATTAGCCGGGCAAATCATCGTATGTGCATCGTTCGAGAATGCATCTGCAGCTACACAATCCGTACCTAATACCAAGTTTACACCTTTAGCTTTAGCCTTTGCAATGATATCCAAAGCCAAATCCAGCTTATCATCTTCGCAAATAGACATGCCAATCTTTCCGCCTAAAGCTTTAGCGAACGTATAGGTCATGCCTCCGCAAAGAATCAAGTTATCTACTTTGTCCATCAAGTTCTCGATGATGCCAATCTTAGTAGATACCTTAGAACCACCCATGATAGCGGTGAACGGGCGCTTGATATTGCTCAATACGTTATCAACGGCCTGGACCTCTTTCTCCATCAAATAGCCCAGCATCTTGTGGTCTGCATCGAAATAATCTGCAATAACCGCGGTTGAAGCATGTTTGCGGTGTGCCGTACCGAACGCATCGTTCACATAGCAATCTGCATAAGAAGCCAATGTCTTGGCAAACTCTTTCTGGCGGGCTTTCATTTCCTTCTTAGCCTCTTCGTAAGCAGGGTCATCTTTTTCGATACCTACCGGTTTGCCCTCTTCTTCCGGATAGAAACGCAAGTTCTCAAGCAAAAGGACTTCGCCCGGTTTCAATGCAGCGGCTTGTTCAGATGCTTTCGCGCAATCCGGAGCGAATTGTACCGGAACGCCCAATGCAGCAGATACCGCATCTACGATTTGGCTCAAAGAATATTTTGCATTGACTTTTCCTTTCGGCTTGCCCATGTGGGACATGATAATCAAGCTGCCCCCATCTGCCAAAATCTTTTTCAATGTAGGCAGGGCGCCACGGATACGGGTATCATCTGTAATTTTACCTTCTTCATTCAAAGGAACGTTGAAGTCAACGCGTACAATTGCCTTCTTTCCGGCAAAGTTAAATTGATCAATTGTCATAGTTGTAATATTTAATTGAATATTTTGTGCTTTTCTTGTTGCAAACTTACGGAAAATATTTTTATCCCCCTACAGTTTTTCCTTTTTTTATTCGATAAGTTTAAAGCGAAGGCGCAAGCGTCCTTCCGAATAATCGTAGGTGAGAAGTTTAAAATGCCCAATTTCAGATGTGTTTGCCACATGTGCACCGATACATGCGCATGTATCATAGTCTCCGACCTTTACAATCCGGAGCATCTCGCTTACATTCTCCGGTAGCTTGCTTAAATCAGCCAAGGCACGCGCTTCTTCTTTCGGAACGAACTCGATTGTTACCGGAAGATGCTGGTCGATGACCTCGTTTACCCGGCGTTCCACCTCTTTCATTTGTTTTTCGGTAGGGGCTTCGGGAAGTTCATAATCGCATTTGCTTTTCCTCCGTTCGATATGCGCATTGCGCGAACGGGGGCATCCGAACATCCGCACCATAGTTTGGTTCAAAATATGTTCCGCCGTATGCATTGGGGGATATTCCTGCTTATTATGTTCATTTAGTTGGATATCTTGTTCCATTTATGCCTATGAATTTAGAAAAACATAGGGGACTTTTCGGCGTTTTATAACTATAAATTCCGAAAAGTCCCCTGTTTTTAGATTAATGTATCAATTGGACGCTGCGTTTGATGAAGTTGCTCAACGCTTCTCCTTTCAGCATTCCGTTGCTCAGGAGGGCTAAGTCAATCAACTGGCTGACCTTTTTGTTGCTGGCTGCATATTCCGCGATGATTTTATTGATTTCTACGCGCAATTCAGCTATTTTCTTGTTTGTATTCGTCATATCCTCTTTTTCAGCTTCCGTAATCTCTTCTTCCTTTTTCTGGTTCTGAGCTTCACGCAAATCGGATTGGCGAGCTTTCCATCCCTTCATATCGGCAAGGAGCGGCTGGACTTTTTCGTTGCAAGCCGATTCTTCGTCCGAAAGGATTTCTTTTACTAAAGCATGGTCGGTATTTACCACCAAATTATAGCTGTCCGGCATCTCTCCATAGAAGGCCATTCCTGGTTGCATAGCCGACATTTCACGCATACGGCGCATATATTCGCCTTGTGTCAGGACAACAGGGTTCGCCTGTTCGCCCAAAGCTTCAAGGGTCACCATGAAATCCGTCTTTTCCAATTTCGGCATCTGGCTTTTGAAGGTCTCTTGCAAAGCTTCACGTTCCTCTTCGCTCAAATTTACCTTATTAGCCTCTTCTTTAGCGATAAGCCGGTCGATAGTATCGCTATCCACACGCACGAAACGGGTCTTTTCATTCTTTTGTTCCAACTGGCCGATGGCGTGTACGTCCAATTGCCCGTTCATTACCAATACGCTGTATCCTTTGTCCTTGGCTGCTTGGATATAGCTGTATTGTTCGTCTTTGTTTGTCGTATAAAGATAAACCAATGTCCCGTCTTTATCCGTCTGGTTATCCTTAATCAAGGTCTTATATTCCTCGAATGTGAAGTATTTTCCCTCTACATCTTTCAATAAAGCGAACTTGATGGCACGGTCATAGAACTTTTCATCGGTCAACATGCCATATTGGATAAAAAGCTTCAGATGGTCCCATTTTTCCTCGAATTGTTTCCGGTCGGATTTGAAAATCTCTTCCAAGCGGTCTGCGACCTTTTTCGTAATATGGTTAGAAATTTTCTTTACATTCTGGTCGCTCTGCAAGTAGGAGCGGGATACGTTCAACGGGATATCCGGCGAATCGATTACGCCATGCAACAGGGTCAGGAATTCCGGCACGATGCCTTCTACCGAATCCGTGACAAACACTTGATTGCAATAGAGCTGAATTTTATTCCGTTGCAAATCGATATTATTTTTAATGCGCGGGAAATAAAGGATGCCGGTCAAGTGGAACGGATAATCCACATTCAGATGAATCCAAAACAGGGGTTCGTCCGACATTGGGTATAAATCTTGATAGAATTTCTTATAATCCTCTTCTTTTAATTCCGTCGGTTTGCGTACCCATGCCGGAGTCGTATCATTAATGATATTGTCTTCATCCGTATCCACATATTTCCCATCTTTCCATTCCTTCTTTTTGCCAAAAGCAATAGGAATAGGCAAGAAACGGCAGTACTTTCTTAGCAAACCACTGATTTTTTGTTCGTTCAGGAAGTCTTTATTTTCATCATCAATGTATAAAATAATATCTGTACCGCGTCCGTCTTTTTCTGTTTCCTCTAATGTATAGGTAGGAGTCCCATCGCAGCTCCATTTCATCGCTTGCGCACCCTCTTTATAGGATTTCGTGATGATTTCCACCTTTTTAGAAACCATAAATGACGAATAAAAACCTAAACCGAAGTGGCCGATGATAGCAGCCGCATCATTTTTATACTTTTCTACGAATTCTTCTGCACCAGAGAATGCAATTTGATTGATATATTTATCGATTTCTTCAGCCGTCATGCCAATGCCTCGATCCGAAATGGTGATGGTATTGGCATCGAATTTGACATGGATGGTCAAATCACCCAATTCTCCTTTAAATTCACCTACGGATGATAATGTTTTCAACTTTTGTGTAGCATCTACCGCGTTAGAAACCAACTCACGCAGGAAAATCTCATGGTCACTATACAGGAATTTCTTGATAATCGGGAATATATTCTCACTTGTAACCCCGATATTGCCATTTTTGCTCATATTTGATATCGTTTTTAATTTATACAATTGTTTTTATTTGACCGGGCTTTATTTATCTAAAGCTCGCGCTAAAAGGTCTACAAATAGAATACCAAAATTATTTTTCAGGAAATATATGGCAGAATTCTGCCAATATTTCAGGTTATGCCATAGAACAATGTCAGCCTATTAAAAAGCAAATCTGAAAAAATAACGGTTCGCTTCAAAAACAAACCGACTATTTCCTGGAGAAAATACAATTGTTTTATAATTACCATTATGTTAAATAGCAAATCCGGAAAGAATAAAAAAGTTCTCCTGTCTATTTTATGCCACAAAAAAACCTGCCCCGATTTCTCGGAACAGGTTCTATGGCTTATTATAATTATGAAAATTATTTATTCATTTCAGCTTCGATAGCATCGAATTTGTCGCCCATATTCAAATTATAATAAATTCCGCGCAAAGCTGTCATGCAATCTCTATCTTCCGGATCCAATTGATGAGCTTTTTCGAAGTAAGGCAACGCTTTTTCGAATAATGCATTGGCATTGTTCTTTTCTTCCTGATATTTCTGGCTATCTGTAATCGAATTTGCCTCACTTAATTTATTTACACCCTGGTTATAATAAATACGACCTAAATTTGCTTGTGAATCAGCGCTTTCCGGATCCAATTCAATCGCTTTGATGAAATATTCTTCAGCTTTTGCATAATCTTTCATGCCTGTTTCGTAAACACGGCCCAATACAGTGTATAATTGACCGTTATTCGGATCTTTTTGGATAGCCATATTCAAATATTCGATAGCCTCCTGGCTTCTATTTGAATATATATAATTGTTGATTAAGTTCAACATATAATAACTTTCCTGCGGGAATTTTTCCATACCTTCCTTTAAAGTCTTTTCCAAATTCACCGTATCCTTAGCTTGTTCGTATTCGTAGCACAAATATTGATAAACATCGTTCTGGCGATATTCAGTATTTTTTGCACGTTCCAAAGCCGCGATAGCTTTTTGCGGATCGCCGAGCTGGGTTGCGGCTACTGCAGCATAGAACTGAACCGTCATAAAGTTAGAATCGCGGGCAGCTGTAGGTGTATCTTTGAACATCGGGTGATCAGATATGCGTAAATACTGCTGGAAAAAGTCATATGCTTTCGGATAATCCTTCTGATCGAAATAATAAGCACCACCATTGATATAATACACATGGTCTGCGCTCAAAGTGCTCTGAATTTTCTTCGTAAATTTAGGTTTTACTTTACCTTTTTCATTTGGCAACTGATCCAATTCATAAGCTTTTTCAAAATAAGGCAAAACGTTACCTAATGCCGTGTACATTGTCGGTTCATCAATGGTTTGTCCGAGCATTTGCTTAGTTCTTTCATTGCTGAACTGCTGATCCTCGATAAATCCGGCTACAAACCAAGTCTGTGGGTCGTTCTTTGTTTCTTCGTTTTCCATTGCTCCTTTGATCAAAGTACGGGCTTCGTCATAGGCGCTGGCTTCCACAGTTGAACCTTTTACCAGGTTTTGAGCCTGCTTTACTGCTTTCTTTTGAGCGAATGATGCAGAAACTGCCAAACATAACGCTGCTGTCAATAAAACTCTTTTCATAATGAAAAATACTTTTTAATTAGTTATTCTATTTTGTTTAACAATCGGTTTTTAATCCTTTATCGTCGTCTCGTCCGATTCCTTCGGCTGAGCCTGATTGTCATCATTTATTTGCTCAGCTTCTTTTTCTGCTTTTTCTTGGGCCGCTTGTTCTTCAGCATCGGTCAATACTTTGCAAACGGAAGCGATTTCATCATTTCGTTTACCTAAATTAATCAAACGAACTCCTTGAGTTGCACGCCCAATGATACTTAAATCAGATACTTTCATGCGGATAGTAATTCCAGATTTATTGATAATCATCAGGTCGTTCTCGTCAGTTACATTTAAAATGGCGACTAATTTACCGGTTTTTTCGGTAATATTCAAAGTTTTTACCCCTTTTCCGCCACGATTAGTTATGCGATAATCTTCAATGCTTGAACGTTTTCCATAACCTTGTTCGGATACGACCAGCGTTGTTTCTTTTTCTTTGTCTTTTACGCAAATCATTCCGACCACTTCATCCGTTCCATCTTCGTCTAAGGTCATACCTCTGACACCAGATGCTGTACGTCCCATTTCGCGAACTGCACTCTCATGGAAACGAATAGCACGTCCATTCCGATTTGCAATGAGTACCTCATTATCTCCGTTGGTCATGCAGACCTGAATAAGCCCGTCGTCTTCGCGAAGAGTGATTGCATTGACTCCGTTCTGCCGAGGGCGGGAATAAGCCTCCAAACATGTTTTTTTAATAATCCCCTTTTTTGTGCAGAATAACAGATAATGTGAATTAACAAATTCCGTATCTGTAGTTAATTTCTTCACTCGGATGAATGCTTGAACCTTATCGTCCGATTCGATATTCAGCAGATTTTGGATTGCACGTCCTTTCGATGTTCTTGTTCCTTCCGGGATTTGATAAACCGGTAGCCAAAAACAGCGCCCTTTTGAGGTAAAGAACAACAATGTTGCGTGCATAGAGGCCGGATAAATGTATTCAATGAAATCTTCATCGCGTGTTTCTGAACCTTTTATTCCGACTCCTCCCCTACCTTGCGCACGGAATTCTGCCAATGGCGTGCGTTTGATGTAACCCATGTGCGAAATGGTAATAATCATTTCATCGTCCGCATAAAAATCTTCCGGATTCAAGTCCTCTGAAGCATAGATGATATCCGTTTTACGGGCGTCTCCATATTTATCTTTGATTTCTTGCAATTCGTTTTTGATGATTTGCATACAAAGGTCGTCATTTTCCAATATTTCGGTCAAATGCGCAATCAATTTCTCAATTTCTTCATATTCGGCACGCAATTTATCTTGCTCTAGACCGGTTAATTGACGCAAACGCATCTCTACAATTGCACGTGCCTGACGGTCGGAAAGTGAGAAACGTTCCATCAACCGTTCAATAGCGTCTTGCGGACTGGATGATGCTTTGATTATTGCAATTACTTCATCGATATTATCGGATGCAATAATCAAGCCTTCCAATATATGTGCCCGTTCTTGTGCCTTTGCTAATTCGAATTTTGTCCGACGGATGACTACGTCGTGGCGATGTTCTACGAAAGCTTTGATTAAATCCTTTAAGTTCAAAAGACGCGGACGGCCTTTTACCAATGCGATATTGTTAACGCTAAAAGAAGATTGGAGAGCCGTCATCTTATACAGCTTATTCAGGACAACCTGAGTGTTCGCATCGCGCTTAACATCTACTACAATACGTAAACCAGCGCGGCTGGATTCGTCCGTTACATCAGATATTCCTTCGATGCGCTTTTCGTTGACCAAATCAGCAATACTTTTTACCAAATCGGATTTGACAACTTGATAAGGAATCTCCGTAATAATAATCTGTTCATGGTTATTGGCCACCTCGATTTCGGCCTTTCCGCGTAACACTATGCGTCCGCGTCCTGTTTCGAAGGCCTCTTTTACGCCATCATAGCCATAAATAGTTGCGCCTGTGGGGAAATCGGGAGCTTTTATGTATTGCATCAGACCGGCAACGTCAATATCCCCGCGAGCGTCAATATAAGCCATACAACCGTCTAATACTTCCGACAAATTATGGGTCGGCATATTGGTTGCCATACCAACCGCAATTCCGGAAGCTCCGTTCACCAGTAAATTCGGGATACGTGTTGGCAGAACGGTTGGTTCTTTTAATGAATCATCAAAGTTAAGCTGGAAATCTACTGTATCTTTGTCAATATCGCGTAGCATTTCTTCTGCCAATTTGCTTAAGCGTGCTTCAGTATAACGCATAGCAGCGGGACTATCATTGTCCATTGAACCGAAATTGCCCTGTCCGTCCACCAATGTATAGCGCATTGACCACCATTGAGCCATTCGGACTAACGCTCCATACACGGAACTATCTCCGTGCGGGTGATATTTACCTAAAACCTCACCGACAATTCTTGCAGATTTCAAATGCTTTTTGTCAGATGTATTACCAATCATGTTCATTCCGTACAATATACGGCGATGAACAGGCTTGAATCCATCCCGGACATCCGGAAGAGCACGTGAAACAATGACAGACATAGAATAATCTATGTATGCCGATTTCATTTCTTCCTCGATATTGATTTTTATAATTCTGTCTTGTTCAATCATTTAGTATGTTATTAATTATACTCGAAACCTTTTCTGCGAAAAATCGCACTAAAGTAGTGCTTTTCCCCCGATTACGAAAGAAATCGAGCCGAAAATTTAATAAAAACCTAATAAAAGCTCTTTTTTGCGACTTCAAGAGACCGGGAAAAGAGGCTCTTATTAACTTTTCCTTAAATCTTAGACGAAAGAGAGCTATCGAAGTTTAAAATATGTGGGTCTATTTTTAAGCCTATTCCACCCTTATATTAAATAAAGGTATAAATTAAGGGGAAGAAAATAATAAAATGACAAAACGTCAAAATCTCTTTCGGAATTCGACTATTTTTTGTAGGAAAATACAATTGTATTTCTGACAAAATATAAGGATATTTCCTGCAAAATATAGGATAATTTTCGAAGAAGATAAGTTATTGTTTTGCACAGATAGGTTATTTTGTCAATTTGACACGTTTCTTCCCTTTTCTATTTGTCATGATTCTGCCGAATAACCTGCAATTCCGTCTTTTTCGTGATTCTGGCATACTATTTGATAAGAATTATAATATAAGTTTACTATCTTTGCACGGAAGTAAAGCGTAAGCTTCAAACAGACATTATATTATTAATAGGTAATGAAGAATAATTATTCAGAGAAACTAAGGGACATTATTGAGTACGGTCGCGAAGAAGCGGGACGTTTGCAGAATAGTTACATTGGCCCGGAGCATCTGATGTTGGGAATTATCCGAGATGGCGATAATGAAGCGTGTCAGATATTGCAAAACTTGCATATCGATCCTTATACTATAAAGCGATTGATAGAACAGGAGGTTAAAAATACGGGAGATGGCAATTATTCTACTTCGGAAATCACCGTAAGTAAGGCAACGGAGCGGGTATTACGCATGAGTGTATTGGAATCTCGCTCACTCCATGCCAAAGAAACAGACGCTGAACACCTATTATTGGCAATTATAAAAGAAGAATATAGTATTGCATCTCGTGTTTTAAGAGAATCTGGCATATCTTATCCGATGATATTGGACGAATTGGACCAACGTTTGGTGGATAAGGAGGCAGAAGGGACTGGTTTGCCCAGCATAGAGGATGGTTATACGGACGATGAGGAGGACGATGAAGACGATTCTTATATGTCGCGTCGGGAAAACCCTCGCTCATCCTCATCTTCGGGTAATGCGGGGACACAATCCCGCTCATTGAGTGATACGCCGGTTATCGACAATTTCGGAACGGATATTACGCGTGCTGCTGCCGAGAATCGATTAGATCCAGTGGTTGGTCGCGAAAAGGAAATCGAACGCGTTGCCCAAA
The DNA here is from genome assembly GCA_949289155.1 of uncultured Parabacteroides sp. Taxonomy (GTDB): domain Bacteria; phylum Bacteroidota; class Bacteroidia; order Bacteroidales; family Tannerellaceae; genus Parabacteroides. Next base: position 67,395 of record CASEMX010000003.1, on the reverse strand, counting down.
TTTTGAGCCGACGTAAGAAAAACAATCCGGTATTAATCGGAGAACCCGGCGTTGGTAAATCTGCTATTGCGGAGGGTTTGGCAATGCGAATCGTACAACGTAAGGTTTCGCGCATTTTATTTGATAAACGTGTAGTAAGTCTGGATTTGGCATCTATTGTTGCAGGAACAAAATACCGCGGTCAGTTCGAAGAACGCATAAAAGCCATCTTGAATGAACTGTCGAAGAATCCGAATATCATTTTGTTTATCGATGAAATCCATACATTGGTCGGCGCAGGTTCGGCTTCTGGTTCGATGGATGCGGCCAATATGTTGAAACCTGCTCTGGCAAGGGGAGAAATACAGTGTATCGGAGCAACGACATTGGATGAATATCGCAAGAATATTGAAAAAGATGGAGCATTAGAGCGCCGTTTCCAGAAAGTAATGGTTGAACCTACTACGGCAGAGGAGACTTTACAAATTCTGAACAATATAAAAGACCGATACGAAGAGCATCATAATGTAACTTATACGCCGGAAGCTTTAGAAGCCTGCGTGAAATTGACCGAACGTTATATCAGCGACCGGAATTTCCCAGATAAAGCGATTGATGCATTGGACGAAGCGGGCGCGCGCGTGCATATTGCGAACATTATAGTCCCTAAAAGCATCGAAGAATTGGAGGCAAAAATCGAAGAGACAAAGGTTGAAAAAATGACAGCCGTTAAATCGCAGAATTTCGAGCTTGCCGCAAGTTTTCGAGATAAGGAAAGACAATATTTGTTGGAATTGGAAGCAGCAAAAGCTAAGTGGGAGAAAGAAATGCAAGAACATCGTGAAATTGTGGACGAGAATAAAGTCGCAGAAGTCATAGCTATGATGTCAGGTGTCCCGACGCAGCGAATTGCAAAGGCGGAAAATGCCCGATTGCTGGAGATGGCTGACATATTGAAAAGCAAAGTAGTCGGACAAGACGAAGCGGTTCAGAAAATTGTCAAAGCCATTCAACGGAATCGCGTAGGATTGAAAGACCCGAACAAGCCGATAGGCACATTTATGTTTTTAGGTCCTACAGGTGTAGGTAAAACTTATTTAGCAAAGAAATTGGCTGAATACTTGTTCGATTCTGCGGATGCGTTAATCCGTATCGATATGAGCGAATATTTGGAAAAATTTGCAGTATCTCGTTTAGTTGGAGCACCTCCGGGATATGTCGGATACGACGAAGGCGGTCAATTGACGGAAAAAGTCCGTCGCAAGCCCTATTCAGTGGTTCTATTGGATGAGATTGAAAAGGCGCATCCGGATGTATTCAATATTTTACTTCAGGTATTGGACGATGGCCGTCTAACAGACAGTTTTGGGCGCTGTATTGACTTTAAAAATACCATATTAATCATGACTTCCAACATTGGAACCCGTCAGTTGAAAGATTTTGGCAGAGGTGTGGGATTCAATACACAGAAAGATAGCGAAGTTGATAAAGATTTCTCGCGCGGAGTCATACAAAAGGCGCTGAATAAGGCTTTTGCTCCGGAATTCTTGAATCGTATTGATGATATTATCATGTTTGATCAGTTAGATAAGGTATCTATTCGCAAAATTATTGACATTGAACTGACAGGTTTATATCAGCGTGTGTCAGATTTGGGATATATGTTGGAAATTACGGAAGCGGCAAAAGATTTCATTGCGACAAAAGGTTATGATGTCCAGTTCGGTGCACGACCATTAAAACGAGCTATCCAGAAATATTTGGAAGATGAAATGGCGGAGCTGATTATTCGTGCCTCGGTTGGCGAAGGCGATACCATCGTATTAGATTTCGACTCGCAAGAACAGCGTATTGTTTCGCGAATAATAAAGAGTAGTAAATAACTAAGATATTTATAAAAAGTGGCACGTAAAAGAAAACCATTGCCGTTATTAGAAGCGGTAACGATTACGGATGTTGCAGCCGAAGGTAAAGCTTTAGCGCGAGTAAACGACCTTGTTGTATTTGTTCCTTACGTTGCGCCAGGCGATATAGTCGATATTCAATTGACGCGAAAGAAACATAATTATGCAGAAGGCAAGGCCGTAGCTTTTCATAAGTATTCGGAGGAACGAACTGTCCCGTTTTGTGAACATTTCGGCGTATGCGGAGGCTGTAAATGGCAGCATTTGCCTTATGGAGTGCAATTACGTTACAAGCAAAAACAGGTAATCGACAACTTGACCCGTATAGGAAAAATTGAGTTAGGAGAAGTTTTGCCTATTTTAGGCTCTTCTCATACCCAATTCTACCGGAATAAGTTGGAATTTACCTTTTCCAATAAGAAATGGCTGACTGAGGAGCAGGTGCAATCCGGTGAACTTATCAATTGTATGAATGGCGTCGGATTTCATATTCCGAATATGTTCGATAAAGTACTTGATATCCATAAATGCTGGCTTCAGGATGATATTTCTAACCGGATTCGGCAGGCAATCAAGGCATATTGTTTGGAACATGAGGGTTATCCTTTCTATGATTTACGTAATCAAGAGGGATTTGTCCGTACTTTGATGATTCGTACTGCTTCAACAGGAGATCTTATGGTTGTATTGGTATTTTATCATGAGGATAAAGAGCGTCGCGAAGCATTAATGAATTATATTGCCGAACAATTTCCTGAGATTACTTCGTTTTTGTATGTAATCAATTCCAAATGTAATGACACAATTACCGACCAAGAAGTTTGTTTATTCAAAGGAAAAGATTATATCATTGAGGAAATGGAGGGACTGAAGTTCAAAGTCGGAGCAAAATCCTTTTACCAGACGAACAGCGAACAAGCATATCATCTCTATTGTGTGGCGCGTGAATTTGCGGGATTGACTGGTTCGGAATTGGTTTATGATCTTTACACCGGAACAGGGACGATTGCCAATTTCGTTTCCCGTCAGGCGCGAGAAGTTATAGGTATCGAATATGTCCCGGAGGCTATTGAAGACGCAAAAGTAAATTCGAATCTCAACGGCATAACCAATACAAAATTTTATGCGGGCGATATGAAAGATTTACTGACTCAGGATTTTATTAATCAGCATGGACGTCCGGATGTAATTATTACTGATCCTCCGCGTGCCGGTATGCATGATGATGTCATTCGGACCATTCTTTTTGCTCGTCCAAAGCGTATTGTGTATATAAGTTGCAATCCGGCGACACAAGCAAGGGATTTGAATTTACTGGATGTGGCATATTCTGTACGAAAAGTACAGCCAGTAGATATGTTTCCACATACACATCATGTGGAAAATGTTGTTTTGCTTGAAATTAAACCGGAGCAAAATTTATAATTTGTGGTTTTATGTATAAAACAATCATCACACTCTCCATTTTTTTAGGAATATTTTGCTCTTGTAAAGAGAGCAACAAGGGAGAGCGTGATGATTTCTTTTATCGAGATCTTCCACAACTTAAAGATTCGGGAGAGTTAGTTGCGGTCACTTTATACAGTTCTACCTCCTATTTCCAGTACCGTATGCAGCCAATGGGCTATGAATATGAATTAGCGGAGGACTTTGCTGAATCTTTAGGCTTAAAGCTGAATATAAAAATCGCACAAACTGATTCTCAAATGGTAGCAATGCTTCATTCCGGTGAGGCAGATATCATCACTTATCCTATATTTATCAATAACGAAAGCAAACAACGGCTTTTGTTCTGCGGGCATGAGCAGCAAACCAGCCAAGTTATTGTCCAACGGGCAAATAAAGGAGATACTATACTCACCGATGTGACGCAACTTATCGGTAAATCGGTCTATGTACAGAAGGATTCGAAATATGCCGAGCGTTTAGAAAGTCTAAATGAAGAATTGGGCGGAGGCATTCATATGATGCTTTTGGATAAAGATTCGCTTTCTACGGAGGATTTAATAGAGAAAGTGTCCAAAGGAGAGATTCCCTATACGATAAGTGACGATAATTTGGCTCGTTTAAACCGTACTTATTATTGGAATATTGATACTCGGTTGAAAATAAGCTTTCGGCAGCGTTCATCATGGGCAGTACGACAAAATTCTCCTTTGTTGGCGCAAGCCATAAATGCTTGGTCAACCGATATACGTCGTAATCCCTCATTCAAAGCAATTACTAAGCGTTATTTTGAGCTGAGTAAAACCAATGAAGGGTTTGAAGTACCAGAAGTAAAAGATGGGCAATTATCGCCGTATGACGATTTGTTCCGCAAACATGCCAAGTTGTTGAATTGGGATTGGCGTCTGCTTGCCTCTATCGCTTATCAAGAGTCAAAGTTTAACCCGCATGTCGTTTCTTGGGCCGGCGCGGAAGGATTAATGGGAATTATCCCCAGCACCGCACGTCGGTTAGGCGTAGCGCCGCACGAATTAAAAGACCCCGACACCAGTATTCGTACGGGGGTAGATTGCTTACGTCGTTTCCGTCAAGGATTTAGTAAGATAGAAGATCCGGACGAGAAGATTAAATTCACTTTAGCGGCTTACAACGCCGGGATAGGTCATATTTACGATGCGCAACATCTGGCAGAGAAATACGGAAAGGACCCTTACCGATGGGATGATAATGTAGCCGAATTTGTCCGATTGAAAAGTGACCCGGAATATTATAATGATCCGGTCTGTAAACATGGATATTTACGAGGTTCGGAGACATTTAATTACGTCAATGAAGTGATTAACCGCTATTATCTTTATCAGAAAAAATCCAATCAGATAATATAGAGGTGTTTCTCAAAAAACCGTCGTTCCGGAGACTCCGGAAACATTCATTTTTCAAAACACCCATTTCCAGAGCTTCCGGCACGAGTCATTTTCAAAAAACCGCCCTTCCGGAGACTCCGGAACCTTTCTGCCTGTATTTTCAACTCCTCCGTCGCTCGCGGGAGGGTATGTCGTAATGAATGTGCCCTCCTAATTATAATAAAAAGAGGGCAAGTAAAATCATTATAAATCGATTTATAAAGTCATTCTTTTTCCAAAGATTTCGTATGTTTCAGTACCTCTGCGTCAATATAAAATACCGTTTCTTCCGCCAGATTACTGATATGGTCGCCTGCACGTTCCATTTTACGGAACACTCCGGCCAATTCAAGGCAAAGCTTGATGGATTCAGGGTGTTCTGCCGCATAATCTGCCAAAATATCTAACGCATCTCGGTTCAACTGGTCCAGCAATTCGTCCTCTTCAAAGACCGATTTTGCCAATCCAATGTTATGTTCCGTAAGCGATTCATGTGTACGGGAAAACATACTTAATACTTGTGTGCTCATTTCCTGCAGGCGGAGTTTATGGAACAATTCTTTATCTTCTTCTCGCAACGGGCAGCGCTGTACAAACCGGGCGATGCTATCGGCATAATCTCCGATGCGCTCCAAATTATTATTTATCTTCAACATTGCGAGCGCAAAACGTAAATCTATCGCAACAGGATTATATAAAGCGATAAAATCTTCGATATCGCTGTCTATTTTTAATTCGAAAGCGTTCACACGTTTTTCACGAGTCATTACACGCTCCGCCAATTCTAAATCAATATTAAGCACCGCATTGTAAGCATTGTCCAATTGGTCATGCACAAGAAGCCACATATCGTTGACTTCTTTCTTTATTGCGGTCAGCTCATTCTCTACAAACTTAACCATAATCTTTCCTTTTTTAATTCGTAAATACTTTATCCAAATCTACCGGTGATATAATTTTGCGTAGCCTCCTTTTCCGGATGCGTAAATATCTTTTTTGTCTCGTCATATTCGACCATTTCTCCTAAATAAAAGAAAGCCGTTTTATGACTGACGCGTGCGGCCTGCTGCATACTGTGTGTTACGATAACAATAGTCGTTTGTTCGCTCAGTTCACAGATGAGTTCTTCTATTTTAGCCGTTGAAATCGGGTCAAGAGCTGATGCAGGCTCGTCCATAAGCAAGACAGAAGGAGAAACTGCCATTGCCCGGGCGATACAAAGACGTTGCTGCTGTCCTCCAGAGAGTGCATAAGCGGATTCTTTCAGTTTATCTTTCACTTCATTCCATAATGCAGCACCCTTCAGGGCCGTTTCTACCCTTTCTGCAATATAGGATTTATCTTTTATTCCGTTTACCCGCAAGCCGTATGCGACATTTTCGAAGATACTCTTAGGAAATGGATTAGGACGCTGGAATACCATTCCGACATTCTTGCGTAATACATCTACATCTATGGATTTGTCATAGATGTTCTGCCCATCGATTTCGATGCTTCCTTTTAAATGCGTATCAGGAATCAAATCGTTCATTCGATTAAAGAGACGGAGGAAGGTTGATTTCCCACATCCTGACGGGCCGATGAAGGCAACTACTTCACGTTCCGGAATAGTTAAGCTAATATTCTTCAAGGCATGGAAATCGCCATAATAGAAATCTACATTCTTTGCTTCAATTTTATTCATATATAGTTCTTATTAGCGCGTTTTTTGGACAAAGAAACGGCGGATTAGGTTTGCCGTCATATTCATAAGTAATACAATAATAATTAAAACGAATGCCGTACCGTAAGCAATCGGGAGCTGGGCTTCGATATCCGTTCCGCTGGTCGCTACTACGTAAAGATGGTACGGTAATGCCATACATTGGTCGAAAATACTCTCTGGCAAATGCGGCAAAAAGTAAGCGGCACAGGTAAACAGAATCGGCGCTGTCTCTCCGGAAACTCGCCCTAAGGAAAGAATTAATCCTGTAATCACGCGAGGCATCGCGCTTGGGAGCAGGACCTTCCATATTGTTTGTGCTTTTGTCGCACCTAATGCTTGACTCCCTTCACGAAAACTGTTCGGAATATCTTTAAATGCTTCTTCCGTGGTGCGTATTACGATAGGTAACGCCAATAATCCTAAAGTTAACGAGCCGGCAATGATACTATCTCCGAATTCCATATAATTTACGAAGAATGCCATACCAAACAGACCGAATACGATAGAGGGAATACCTGCTAAATTGTTTGTCATCATACGGATAAAATTGACCAACTTTCCTTTAGGTGCATATTCGTTCATATAGATTCCGCTGATAACTCCTATAGGGAAAGAGAAAATGGCGCTGCCTGCCATCAAACAACAGGTTCCGACGATAGCCGGCCAGATTCCTCCTTTCGTCATACCGTCAGATGGAGCTTGCGTAATGAATTCCCAGCTGATGGTATGGAAACCTTTTACCAAGATAAAGCCTAAAATGCAAAATAATATGGCTGCTATGCTATAACTGAATAGACGGAAGAGAGTAAACATCACAGCCTGTACGAAATGTTTCTTCTTGTTGTATCTATTGTATTGAATATCCATTGCTTATTTGCGGAATTTATTGCGTGCCGAAACAACTTCGACGCACATATTAATGAATAATGTAATAAAGAATAGGATGACTCCTAAAAGGAACAGGGCTTGATAGTGCGAACCTCCGACCGGCGCTTCGCCTAATTCGGCTGCAATAGTTGCCGGAATCGTCCTTAGGGGCTCCAGAATGGATGAAGGAATGACTGCCGCGTTTCCTGTTACCATCAGAACCGCCATTGTCTCGCCGATAGCTCGGCCGATGCCTAATACGACGCCGGAAGTTATTCCGGAGATGGAAAAAGGAACAACCACTTTATAGATGGTTTGCCATTGCGAAGCGCCAAGTGCTAAACTTGCTTCACGCATATTTTGCGGACAACTGCGCATTGCGTCTTCAGCAACGGCTATAATTGTCGGCAATGCCATTATGGCTAACACAATACTCCCTGCGAGACCGGATTCACCCACCGGAAGATTGAATGTTTGCTGGAGAAGCGGAACAATAACTGCCAAACCGAAGAAACCATAGACTACCGAAGGAATACCATTCAGCAATTCAATCATTGGCTTCAATATTTTATGTACTTTCGGGTGTGCAATTTCCGACATATAGATAGATACTGCCAAACCAAAGGGCAATGCAATCAGGATAGCGAAGAAGCTTACCCAAAGCGTACCACTCACCAACGGCAATATTCCGAATATAGGTGAAGGCGTAGCTGTTGGGAACCATTCCGTCCCGCCCAATACATCTTTTACCGGAATAGTATGGTCGGGAATCAGATAAATGTCCGATTGTCCTTCGATAAGCATGGTAGGAACGAAGGCAACGATTCCGGGCGTCCGATGAATTATGTCGGCTATCTTATCGCCGGCCAATTCATACTCGGCTCCTAACTCTTCTTCCGAATAATACTTTGTCAAATCCTCCAAACGGAATGTCTTTACCGGAAGATTTTTGCCGTTGATTTCTTCCCAGTTGGTAATTTCCTCGTCGAACAGCTGTTTTATCTGCTGGGCGCTGAGGCGTTCTACGGGATTTTCTTTATTCAATGCCAATACATACCCCTCTTCTACGATGTTATTCTTGAACAGTCCTACCGCTTCGGTGAAGAGGAACCCGATGATGAGCAAAATAACTACGCTTGTCGTAAATCCGCTCACGGTAAAGACATATTTAGCGATAATGTCGATGATTCGTTTCATATATTGTATAGGTAATAAGGATTAGTCCGGAATAAAGCCTAAGTCCAATGTAATCTTACGTGCCTCTTCTGAGCCGATATATCGGATAAAAGCCGCGACTTGTTCGGCTTTGCTATGGTCATAGTAATAATACAACGGACGGACGATAGGATAACTTTTGTTGATGCCGTTCTCAATCGACGGATAGATATAGTTTTTCCCGCCATCATACGATACTTTGAGCGCTTTTACGTAAGGATTCAGGTAAGCCAAGCCGACATATCCGATAGCTCCTTTTGTTTGCCGTACCGATTGAATGATAGCGCCTGTCGCAGGCATAGACAGAATGCTGCTCATATAATTCTTGTTTTCCAACACACTCTCCTTAAAGAACTCGTATGTGCCAGAGGAAGTCTCGCGCGAATAGACTACGATTTTGCGGTCCTCCCCTCCTACCTCTTTCCAATTGGTAATCTTTCCCCGAAAGATACCCTCCAGCTGTTCGCGCGTCAATTGTTGCACCGGATTGTCCGGATGAACGATAACCGCCAGCGCATCGTATGCCACGATTACTTCGTCGGCCTCCTGTTTGGCTTTTTTCAATTTCATTTTCTCGCCGAATTTGATTCGCCGGGAAGCCATTGCGATATCGGTTGTCCCTTCCAGCAGGGCAGAAATCCCAACGCCGCTGCCTCCGCCCGTAACGGTTACCGAAGTCTCCGGATGCATTTTCATATACGCTTCTGAAAGACTCTGCGTCAAAGGCAACACCGTGTCGCTTCCTTTGATTCGCTGGCCGAAGCATTCCATTGCCGATAGGCAAAGCAGCAACGCCAGCGGATAAATTCTTTTCTTCATTTTATATCAATGTTTATTTGCTTTCGTTTCGCGGGGCTAAGGTACGATATAACTTTTGCACAAGTCGTTACAATTCGATGACATTTTCAAAAGATGCCTGTCCGGGTGCAGATACCTGCCGGAGAAAACTTAAAGAAATCGGCAGATAAAGTTGGAGAACTGCCGAAGTAAAGTTGGAAAGGTCTGCATAAAAACTTCATACGGCGGCTGTACGGAGTTTATGTTAGCACATCTCCAACTTTACGCCGGCATATCTCGGATTTTTAGTCGGCAGATTCTCGGTTTTCTTCTGGCAGTCCTGGCTCACATTTCCCCTCCTCTTTGCCGCTAATACGGATAATTTGATTACTTTTGCCCTCTGTTAATAACAAAAAGATGACATACGAAGAGACTTTGCAATACTTGTTCACTAGTACGCCCGTTTATCAGCACAGCGGAGCGGCTGCTTATAAACCGGGACTGGATACAAGCAGGGCGTTGGATGATTATTTGGGAAATCCCCATCGGGCTTATCAGACAATTCATGTGGCGGGAACGAACGGAAAAGGGTCAACCAGCCATCTGCTGGCGGCTATTTTGCAAGAAGCCGGCTATAAAGTTGGACTTTATACCTCGCCGCATCTGGTAGATTTCCGAGAACGAATTCGACTGAATGGGAAAGTTATCCCGAAAGAATATGTAATCGATTTCGTAGAACAGTTCCGCCCGGCGTTTGAACCGCTCCAACCCTCATTCTTCGAATTAACCTCGACGATGGCATTCGCTTATTTCCGGGATTGCGGAGTAGATTATGCCGTTATCGAAGTCGGATTGGGCGGCCGCTTGGACAGTACCAATATTATAACGCCTATATTGAGCATTATCACCAATATCAGCAAGGACCATACGCAATTCTTGGGCAATACCTTGGAGGCAATAGCTGCAGAGAAGTCAGGAATCATCAAGCTGGATGTACCGGTCGTTATCGGCGATGTAGAAAAAGAGAGCATCATGCAGGTTTTTCGGGAAAAGGCAAAGGCGGAATCGGCTCCGCTATATGCATCGACGGAAATAGCACCTTTGTTGCATTGCGAATTGGGAGCGGACAATCTCTGGCATTATCAGACAAAAACCTATGGCGAACTGACCGGTGAATTGGGGGGTATCGTCCAAGCCCGGAATACAGCCACGGTATTGACCGCCGTAGGGGTTTTGCAGGAAAAGGGCACTTCTATCCCGACCGAAGCCGTGCGTAATGCCTTTGCGCGAGTGGTCGAATTGACCGGACTGATGGGGCGATGGCAAACAATACACGCTGCACCACGCGTCGTATGCGATACGGGACATAATACCGGCGGATGGGAATTCCTTTCCCGCCAATTGGCGAACGAAGTGAACCGTTACCACACCCTGCGGATGATAGTTGGTATGGTAAACGATAAAGATATCGACGGTGTATTGTCCATGATGCCCAAAGATGCGACCTACTATTTCACACAAGCCTCCGTAAGTCGTGCTCTTCCGGCGGAGGAATTTGCCGAGAAAGCGCATGTCCATGGATTAAAAGGCAGGACCTATCCGAATGTCGCGTCGGCAGTACGTTCCGCTCTTCAGGAGTCCTCGGCAGAAGACTTTGTATTTATCGGTGGAAGTACCTTTATTGTGGCTGATGCTTACCCGTTATTCAGCAAGTAATATATAATACAACTTATAAATTAATGAACTTATTAAACTAAAAACTGACAATGACAGAACTCATTCAAAAGAAACTAAGTGATTCGAAAGTCGCCCGCTGGACGGCACTTGCTATTGTCGCATTTACGATGCTTTGCGGCTATTTCCTAACCGACGTTATGTCTCCCCTGAAGCCGATGCTGGAAGAACAACTGGCATGGACCAGTACAGACTTCGGCTTTTTTACCAGTGCTTATGGTTGGTTTAATGTATTCTTCCTGATGCTCATCTTCGGCGGCATGATTTTGGATAAGATGGGCGTACGTTTTACTGGGATGATGTCATGTATTTTGATGCTTGTCGGTTGTGCTATCAAATATGCCGCCGTTGCAGGTTACATAGGTACGGAGGGCGAAATTTTCGGTTGGAAAGCTCAAGTTGCATTGGCGGCATTTGGTTATGCCATCTTCGGTATGGGTGTAGAAATAGCCGGTATTACCGTATCAAAAGTAATTGTAAAATGGTTTAAAGGGAAAGAAATGGCTTTGGCAATGGGATTGGAGATGGCAACGGCCCGCATCGGGACGATGTTAGCTATGGCAATTACTGTACCTTTTGCGTCTTATTTCCAAAGCGTATCCGCACCTGTGCTGCTTTGCCTGATTATGCTCTGCATCGGAACGATATCTTATATGGTTTATATCGTAATGGATAAGAAATTGGAAGCATCAATGACCGGAGAAGAGGAAGAAAACGAAGAACCGTTCCGTTTCTCGGATGTAGCGCTTATCATTAAGAACAAAGGTTTCTGGTTAATCGCTCTGCTTTGTGTCTTATTCTATTCGGCAGTCTTTCCTTTTATCAAATATGCAACCGACTTGATGGTCAATAAATATAATGTAGAGCAAGAACTGGCTGGTTATATTCCGAGTTTGCTCCCTTTAGGTACGCTTTTCCTGACTCCTTTCTTCGGAAACCTGTATGACCGTAAAGGAAAAGGGGCTACGATTATGATGATTGGCGCAGTTATGCTGATTGGAGTCCATTTGCTCTTCGCGCTACCGATTTTAAATGTATGGTGGTTTGCTACTTTGATTATGATTGTGCTGGGAATTGCCTTTTCGTTGGTTCCTTCTGCCATGTGGCCCTCTGTTCCGAAGATTATCCCGGAGAAACAATTAGGAACGGCGTATGCATTAATCTTTTGGGTGCAGAATTGGGGGCTGATGGGCGTTCCGATGCTGATTGGTTGGGTATTGGATAAATATTGCAAGCTGGATGCTTCAACCGGCGGACCGGCTTATGATTATACGCTTCCGATGGTTATCTTTATGTGTTTCGGTATTGTTGCGCTCTTCGTGGCTGTTTTACTGAAACGCGAGGATAAGAAAAAGGGTTATGGTCTGGAATTGCCGAATATCAAGGAGTAATTATGATTATATTTCCGAACGCAAAAATCAACTTGGGACTGAATATTGTCCGTAAACGGCAAGATGGGTATCATGATATAGAGACTCTTTTTTATCCTATTCCCATAAAAGATGCGTTAGAACTGACCGCAGCGGAAGAAACCTCGTTTACCCAAAGCGGTATTCTCGTCGATGCTCCGCCGGAAAAGAATCTTGTCATGAAAGCGCTTGCCAAGTTGAAAGAAAAATACTCTATTCCGGAACTCCGGATAGGATTGCTCAAGGCCATTCCTTTCGGCGCAGGATTGGGCGGAGGCTCGGCCGATGCCGCATTTATGCTCCGGTTAGTCAATGACTTTTGTCAGCTTCATCTTTCCGATGACGAGTTGGAAGAAATGGCCTCTTCGCTGGGAGCGGATTGTGCGTTCTTTATTCGTAATAAGCCTGTATTTGCTTCAGGGATAGGTAATATTTTCGAACCGGTCGAACTTTCGCTCGAAGGTTGGCATCTTTGTTTAGTAAAGCCGGATATTGCCGTATCGACCGCCGAAGCCTATGCCATGGTTACCCCTTCCGCTCCGGTTGTTTCTTTGAAAGAGATCGTCCGTCGTCCGATAGAAACGTGGCGCGAATCGATGGTCAATGATTTCGAAGCGAGTGTATTTCAGAAATACCCCGCTATCGAAGCCATCAAACAACGGCTTTATGACAAAGGTGCAGTATATGCCTCGATGTCCGGCTCCGGTTCATCGGTGTTCGGTATCTTTAAAGCAGAAACCCGATTAAAACAGGATTTCCCTGATTGCTTTGTTTGGGAAGGAGCGTTATCTTGACGTCCTTCTCGGGGTTCTTTTCTGATAATCTCGGTTATTCTTTCGAAAATGTCGGTGCTTTTTCGAGAGAATAACCGAGATTTTTTTAGTGGGAATGCAGGAGGAGGGAATAGCTCACCTTTCGCGTTAGGCTATCTTCAAAGAAGTTTATATCTTTGCGCGACAAACAAAAAATAGATATGGATAAAAAAAGAATCACCTACATTCCGCAAGGCGGTGTATGTTCGAAAATGATGCTGATAGATGTAGCCGAAGGAAAAATAGAACAGGCACAAGTCATAGGCGGATGCGATGGAAACCTGAAAGGAATCTGTTCTTTGATAAAAGGTATGCCGGTAGATGAAGCCATTCATCGGTTGGAGGGAATCGATTGTCACGGAAAAGGAACATCCTGTCCCGACCAAATGGCAAAAGCACTGAAGGAAGCAGGGATATAAATAAGGGTATCATATTTTCTACTCGCTTAACGTGATATTCTATTAAGATGAAAGTAATTATAGCTGCACCCTATCGCTATTTGGAAAAGGAACTTCGTTCCATTCCACAACGATTTGACAAAGGTGAAGGTGAGTTGGTATATGACGGCCGCAATACACTCCGCCGTTTCCTTTTTCAAGGGAAGCCGGTAATGGTCAAACGTTTTAAACGAGTTAATCCTGCGCAACAGATTGCTTATACTTTCTTTTGCAAAACCAAAGCAGAACGAGCTTTCTTTTACGCAAGAGAGTTCCGCAGAAGGGGAATTAGTACGCCGGAAGAGGTTGCATATATCGAATTACGGGAACATGGATTGTTTACTGTGGGGTATTTCGTCTCGCAAGTCTGTCCTGATCCTCCAGTCTTTCCGGTTTTGGTGCCTTCCGAAGATTATAATAAGCAATTAGCTACAGATATAGCAGCGGAAATAGCCGCTCTGCATCAAGCCGGAATATTGCATGGCGATTTAAATTTGGGGAATTTCCTATATCATAAGACAAAAACGGGATATAGTTTTACGGTGGTGGACATCAATAGGTCTCATTTGATGGATAAGCAGCCCGATGAAGATGCCTGCCTCAAGAATTTGAGCACTGTAACAGAGCGACCGGATTTATTTCGCTTCATTGCAGAAGCATATATCCAATGCCGGGGTTGGGAAAACCGTAAAACGGAATTAATAGCTAAAGCTGTTTTTTATTGGGAAGCCAAATTGCGCTACTTGCATAGGCGGCGGAAACTGAAACAACGGATACGAAATTTTTTTAATCGGAAAAGATAGCTGTTCTTTTGATTGTATTTCTCTTATTCATTGAAAGTCATGAATACTGTAAAGATTATTATACCGATCTATAAAGCCGATTTTTCCAGAGTGGAATGGATATCGTTGAAACGTGCATATGAAATATTTCATAAACAGGACTTGGTCGTCATAAAGCCTGAGACGTTGGACTTATCTGCATTGAAAAAAGATTTTCCTCGCCTTTCGTATGTTTCATTCAAGGATGGTTATTTCAAAGGTATCAGTGGATATAATTCACTGATGCTATCCAAAGAATTTTATGCGAGATTTTTGGACTGTACATATATTCTGATTTACCAATTAGACGCTTATGTATTCCGAGATGAGTTGGATATATGGTGTAAAAAAGGATATGATTATATCGGTGCGCCTTGGTTGCAACGTCCAATTTACCGTTTGCCGCTCATTTCTACCATAATGTCTTTAAGCCATGCTTGGAGCCGATATAGAAAGAAGCCGTCTAAACAGGATTTATATAACAAAATTGGAAACGGAGGCCTGTCGCTTCGTAAAGTACATAGCCATTATCGCGTTATTTGTGAGCAACAAGAGCGCATCGCATACTATTTGGCGCAAAAACGCCACCACCTTTATAATGAAGATGTCTTTTGGGCGACAGAAGCCAAAGGTTTTGTTTACCCATCTGTGCCGGAAGCTCTCCGTTTTTCTTTTGATAAATATCCAAGATATTGTTATCATTTATGCAAAAAGCAACTTCCTTTTGGCTGCCACGCTTGGTACAAACGGAAAATGAAGAAATTCTGGTCTAAATATATCCCATTCGAATAGCAATAGATTATGAAAAAAAATATAAAGAGAGCGATTTCATGGCTGGTTTCCTGTTATTATTTCTTCCGGGAAACGGTATCTCCGTCCAAAATACAAACAGGAAAAGATATTCCTATAATTATTAATAACTTTAATCGGTTAACCTCTTTGCAGCAATTGCTGGATGCGCTGACTATTAGAGGTTATACGAATATTTATATCCTTGATAACGCTTCTACCTATCCGCCTTTATTGGATTATTATGATACCTGTCCTTTCCCAGTATTGCGCCTCTCTGAAAATTTGGGATTTAAGGCTTTATGGAAGTCGCCTTTGCGAAAACGCTTTTGCCGCGATTATTATATCTACACAGATTCAGACGTTGTGCCGGTAAAAGAATGTCCCAATGATTTTATCGATTATTTTTTACGTGAATTGAAGCGGCATCCTTTGGCTCGGAAGATAGGGTTTTCTTTGCGGATAGATAATTTGCCCGATTGCTATGCCCATAAGGACAAAGTCATCCAATTAGAAAGCCGTTATTATGCAAATTTCACCGCAGACAAATTATACAGAGCGCCTATTGATACGACTTTTGCCTTGTACCGTCCTCGCGTAGGTTTGAGCCGAAGCCGTTTTGTCGAGGCGTATCGCACTCCTTACCCTTATCAGGCGGAACATTTGCCTTGGTATAATGACTCCTCAAACCTTTCTGCGGAAGAGCAGTACTATATCAGCCATTGCAAACATGTAACGGAATGGACTTCCCAGACGAAAGTACATTAAAAACGGTCTCAAAATGAATTAAGGCATCCTTTCCAAGGGTCCGGAAGGGATGCTGTCGTACGCTGGCATCCTTTCCAGCTTCCGGAAGGGATGCTGACATACGCTGGCATCCTTTCCAGCGTCTGGAAGGGATGCTGACATACGCCGGCATCCTTTCCAGCTTCCGGAAGGGATGCTGACATACGCCGGCATCCTTTCCAGCGTCTGGAAGGGATGCTGACAAACATCAGCATCCCTTTTTGTACAAAAAATCGGATTTCTTTATTCGGTTTTTGTTCGTTGCAAATATTGGAAAGACAGCGCCTGCTCTACTTTGGGATATTCCGTCCGATAGGCGTCCGTTACATCTTGCACGAACAAATAGGTGGAATCTATGTCGGTATTGTAACAAGAATAGACGATTTCTTCTCCCGAAGTCAGGTGTACCTTCATCTCTATATACGGCAATCCGTTGTCCTGATACTTGGAACTGCTTTGGAATACGCCTTTTTTCGGTAGAATATTATTGGCCGGAACCATTTCCAGTTCGCCTTCCGTACTATCGGGAACCATATAAGTAAATACATATTTGCCTTCTATGCCGGCATAAATGTCCGATGCGATTTGTCCCTGCAATAGTTGCGTTTCCATTTGCGTCAAATCATCACCGATAGCCGATGCTTTCACGCCGGAAACTTGATATGTTTCTTGCGGATAGGTTACTTCTACCTGCAGCTGGTAGGTATTATTGTCACGGTCCTGAATGGTGATGATTGCCTTGCCTTGCGCCACAGGAAGCAGCGTTAATGTCCGCCCGTCATAAGAAAACTTTACTGCCTCTTCGTTGCTATTATCGATGGTATATGCCCCATCGCCGCCATTGATATAGAATGATTCTCCTTCACTGAACGGCGAAAGTTGCAACGTATTGCTGGTAATATCTATGAGCGTTTCGTTTCCTTCCGTATTGATAAGGGAAAGCGGTTCATTATCGTCCCCGCATGCAATGAAACAAAGGGAGCAACAGGTTAATACCCATATTTTGCACAATGTTCTTGTCTTCATATTTTCTTATTTAACGTAATTAATGCAGACAAAGATAGGCGTTTTTTTCATTTGGGCCTGTTGCCGTAGCTATAAAAACCATCAAATCTGACATAAAAACTTCTTCGTCGGGGCGGATTCTTTTTGGGCTAATCCATATCCTTGATGGTATAGCCTTCCGGTTCTAAAGCTGCCTGCAATTCTGCAAGGGACTTCTCCCCTTTGGTAAATTCGACTGTCGCTACCGGTGGCTCCAAAGAAACAGTTGCTTGAACGCCGTCGATTTGGTTTAACGCCTTTTCTACATGCATCCGACAGTGGTTGCACATCATTCCTTCAATCTTGTAATTCTTTTTCATTGTCGATACTGTTTTTATATTAGACATTTGTTTGATTGTTCCCAGCTTCTTGTGTTTAAGTCGCAGGCTGTTTGATACGACGCTGACGCTGCTCATCGCCATTGCCGCTCCTGCTATCATCGGATTCAATAGAAATCCATTTATCGGGTATAATATTCCGGCGGCGATCGGAACGCTGACCAAATTATAAATAAATGCCCAGAATAGATTCTGCCGTATGGTCTGCACGGTCATAGAAGAGAGGCGGATGGCGTCACAGAGCTTTCTTAAATCCGAGGAGATGACTGTCATCTGGGCTACATCTATCGCGATGTCACTTCCCTGTCCCATCGCCACGCTCAAGTCTGCCGCGGCTAAGGCTGCGCTGTCGTTAATGCCGTCGCCCACCATCGCGACTTTATTTCCTCCGGCTTGCAATTTGCGGATATAATCTGCTTTTTCTTGGGGCAGGACTTCGGCTTTGAAGTGGCGGATTCCTACCTTCTCGGCGATGGCCCGTGCGGTGGCTTCGTTATCTCCGGTAAGCATGTGGATATCGATGTGCATCTTGCGTAACTCTTGAATAGCCGCTGCTGAGGTTTCTTTGATTTCATCGGCTATGGCTGCGAGGCCGAGCACTTTTTCTTCATTGGCAAATCCTATGACACTCTTTGCTTCTGCCTTCCATTGTTCCGCTTTCTCAGTCAATGCGTCGTCGATGGAGACTCCCTTTTCTTTTAATAGACGGAGACTACCGGCGAAATACCACTTATCCTCGAATTTTCCACATACCCCTCTTCCGGTGAGGCTCTCAAAATTGTCTATCTTCACGGTATCTGTTGACAGGTACTCTGCGATAGCCTCGGCTAACGAGTGTTCAGAGAGTTTCTCCAAACTGTAAAAAATACGGGCAGTATTTTTCTCGGTCAAGCCTACACTGTCTGTGACACGGGGGCGGCCTTCAGTGATTGTCCCGGTTTTATCTAAGACGATGACATTTATGCTCTTGGCGGTTTCCAGACTTTCGGCATCTTTAATCAGGATGCCCAGCTCCGCGCCTTTTCCTATACCTACCATAATGGCGGTTGGCGTCGCTAATCCCAATGCGCAAGGGCAGGCGATGATAAGGACTGTCACTCCTGCCATCAGACCATGCGTAATTCCGTCCGTGGGGTCGAAAATCATCCAAGAAATGCACGCGATAAGGGCGATTGCCATGATAGTCGGTACAAAGACAGCGGCAATCCTATCCACCAGTTTCTGTACCGGAGCTTTGCTCCCTTGCGCGTCTTGCACCATTCGTATAATTTGAGCGAGCAGCGTTTCCGCTCCGACCTTTTCCGCGCGAAAAGAAAAGCTCCCTTTTTGGTTGATTGTGCCGGCATATACTTTGGACATTGGCTGCTTCTGCACCGGAATCGATTCGCCGCTCAGCATACTCTCATCGACGAACGAGTGGCCTTCCTCGACTTGTCCGTCCACCGCGATTTTCTCGCCCGGCTTGACTAATAGTAAATCGCCCCGGCGTATCTCTTCGATGGGTATTTCGATATTTTTTCCTTCCGAGTTTATCACGGTGACCTTTTTCGGTTGTAGGCCCATCAATTTTTTGAGTGCGGTAGATGTATTGCCTTTGGCACGTTCCTCGAGCAGCCTGCCGAGCAAGATAAAGGTTATAATGACGCTCGCTGCCTCAAAATAGACGTGCGGCTCCAATCCTCGTTCCAACCAGAAGCTGGGGAAGAAGAGATTAAATAGACTGAACAAATAAGCGATGCCCGTGCTTTCTGCAACCAAGGTGTCCATATTTGCCGTCCGGCGCTTCAGCTGTTTCCATGAATTGGCAAAGAAGTCGCCGCCCAGCCAGAATACCACTGGGGTGGAGAGAATCCACATGGCGTAGCGGGCCATTTCATTGTCCATGCAGGTCATTCCCAGTATGGCGACCGGAAGGGAGAGAACTACCGCCGCTATCGTCTTGCGCTTTAATTTTCTATATTTTTCCTCGCGAAGCTCGGTCGCCTCTTCATTCAGATTTTTATCTGCCGTAATCAGCAAATCATACCCCTCCTCTTGCAGGGCTTTCTTTAATTGTTCGGGGCTGCACTGTGTCGGGTCATATTCCACGGTAGCGGTGGCGGCGGCATAATTCACCGATGCCGAACACACCCCGTCCTGCCGGTTCAGGGTCCGGTCCACTCGGGTGGCGCAGGCGGCGCAGCTCATATCTAACACCGGAAAAGTTTCTTTCACGATTTTATTTTTCTCCATAATTATCTCTTGAATCTTAGCTGTTTTGTCTCTCCCATCTTCCTTTTCTTTGGATACAAAGATACTAAAATTTTCTACCTTATATAATATAGCCTCCTTCAGGTCATGAATTTCCATTCAAACTGAAGGAGGCTACTGCCGCGGCTTTCAATGTGTAGCCGGAATTTTCTTAGGGCGGTCCCGGTTTCAGCGGTTCGGGATATCTACAAATTCTTCCTGCTCGCCCAACAAATAGCGCGAGAAATAATCTACCAAACGCCAGTAGAAATACTCGTTCATGTCTCCGAAGCCATGTTTTTGCTCCGGCAAGAGCAGCATATCGAACCGTTTGTTAGAACGTATCAGCGCATCAACGACACGTAAGGTATTTCCCGGATGAACGTTATCATCCACATCGCCATGTACCAGCATCAGATGTCCTTTCAATCTTCCGGCGAGCTCGGCATTTGTTTTTATATTATACAAAAATGTCGTGTCGCCAGCTTCCGTAATTTTTTCTTGCACGCCGTGATGCGTTTCGCTCCACCACCGGTTATAAATTCGGTTGTCGTGATTGCCGGCACATGAAACGGCCACCTTGAAGAAGTCAGGATACTGCAGTATAGCCGCCGTGGACATAAAGCCGCCACCCGAATGGCCGTGGATGCCGACACGGTTGATATCGATGTACCGATGCCGGTTTGCAAGCTGCTCGATGGCTGTTTTCTGGTCGAGCAGGCCGTAGTCGCGTAAATTTCCATAGCCGTAATTATGATACCATTTCGACCTTGACGGATGTCCGCCTCTATTGCCGACGGTAACGACTATGAATCCTGCCTGTGCAAGACGGTCCGTACGCAATGACATGCGTGTAAATGGATAGACTGTCGCCTCGACTTGCGGGCCGGGATAAACATAATCGATAATTGGATAAACTTTGGTCGAGTCAAAGTCAAAGGGTTTGTAAAGTACGCCGTACAGGTCGGTTACCCCATCGGCTGCCTTGACTGTGAACGGTTCCGGAAATTGATACCCGGCAGCAAACAGTTGAGAAAAATCACTCTCTTCCAAGGTCATTATTTTCTTGCCTGTGCAGTCGAGCAGCGTTGTCTGCGGAATGGTATTGACGCGCGAAAAATTATCAACGACAAAGCGGCAGTCATCATCCATCAGCATCGCATGGAAATAGTTGCCCGGCGTAATGTTTTGTAAGCCCGTGCCGTCAAAATTGACCCTATATAAATGTTCATAGTATGGATTTTCGCCCGGCTCCCTTCCATTTGCCGTGAAATAGATTACGCGCTGCCGTTCGTCTATCTTCAGGATTTGCTCGACATGCCACGGACCTTCTGTAATTTGATTTTTTAGGTTCCCCGAATTATCGTATAGGTATAGATGCGCCCATCCGTTTCGTTCCGACCAATGGATAAGCTCCTTTCCTCCATTCACAATTCCTAACGGCCGTGTCTCTTGATAGGTATTCATTGTCTCTTTTATCAATGTTCTCAGCGTGTCCTCTTGCAGGGTATAGGAACACACGTCGATGCGCTTCAGGTCTCGACTGGAACGGGTAACATAAAATTTTTCTGCCGTGCCTGCCCACTGGGTCGAGGTTTCTTTCAGGTCGCGCTCGCGCTGCAATCTCGGCTTCCGGACCAGCGAAATGGTCTGGTCCTTATACTTCGCGATGTTGATTTCCTTATAGCTGTTGTCTTCTACATTAAATACATATAGATGATACACCGGAGCCTCTTTCTCGCCCGGCATCTGATATTTATAGGTCTCGAGCGTAGGGCGCGGATTCGCCATCGAATTAATTACCCATAGCTCTTTCACGCTGCGGTCATCGGTAGCGATAACAGCAAAATGTTTCGAGTCGGGCGACCATAAAATCCGTTCCGGCCGGCGGTCGCCGTTGCACAAGGTATCGGTATTCAGGAGGAAGTAGGGTTGTCCGAATCCGAAGTCCTTGACCCCGAATTTTGTCAGCGCAATCTCCGTGACGGTCGAATCCTTTTCGTTTACTTTCAATTTTTCATAGTCCTCCCTCGACATTTTATATAAATTCAAATCTTTCGCATATACGACCGTCTTTCCGTCAGGTGACAGCGACGCCCAACGGGGATACTTTACGTCCTTCGTTTTTTCCTCGAGCCATGTCAGTTTGCGCGTCGAATAATCATAACTGAAGTAGTAGGCACGTTTCTTTTTGCCGTCCTTATTGTCGACCGAATCTTTCGGCGCGTACTGCGACGAAGTTATTTTAAATGTAAATGTCTTGCCGTTTGGCTGCGCTTCCAATTGTTCGAGCGGCAACTGCTGAGCGGTAAAAGGATCTTTTGTGATTTCCGAAATCTCTGCCGCCAGACAGTCCAAATCGAAAAGTGGCTGCTTGGTACGCGCCGTGGGGTCAACTACATACCATTTTTTGCCCTCGCTGGTCTTGTACTCATACCAAAACTTATTTCCTGTCGCGAACCAATGCGGGTCGACCGTCGTAGAAAATAACATGTGGTCCAGTTTGGTTTGCGTGAATTTCTCTGCCTGCACGTAGCTCGGCAGCCGCTCCTGAGCCGTACTCATGATAGGCTGGCCTAAAAAGAGCAGGCAGCAGCATCCTGTAAAAATTTTCTTTCTCATTTTTGCTATTTATTTATCGTTTCTTTTTAATTTTGCATTGTTCTCGCTCTCCTCCTTACCTGTTTCTTGAATATATATATAGGTAGAATTCTGAGTAGAGGCAAAATTAGTTATCTCTCGTTTACGCTGCAACACTTTCCTGCTCTTTTTTTTCTCCTAAATTTGAAATTTTTACCGAAAAATAAAATAGAACAGACGTCGTCAGGAAAATCTACGGAGAAAAGAAAAAATCTCCATAAATTTATGCCATTCTCAGCAAAAAAATTTTAGAATAGCCCATGTAGGAACAGCCGACTGAAAAATAATTTAAAACGGCATAATTTGCCAATTTCCGATTAGAAATATGATAGATTGTCCAAATACAACCAAAATGCACTGAAAAAAAATAGGAATTTGTAAAATCAAGCGAATTCCGCCGAGAAAAAATCCAGATTGGCAGAATCAAGCCAAATTCGACCAGAAAAAATTCAGATTCGCTATTTTACACCAATTTCTGCCAGAAAACTTTTTTTCTGTAAGAAATCTTAAAAAATCTATTTTTTATTTGGAAATTTCGATACATTTATATATATTTGCCCAAAACATCACATTTGTCATTTAAATTTAAGTACTATGAAAAAAATTGAAAAAGTACGCTATTTCAATACAAGCCGCAATGCAGAACACCTTCATGTACACTGCAATTTATTAGCTACGCTTACTGAAGAATTTGCGGAAGCAAACGGTATCAGCTCGTTACGTTCTGCTTATGCGGAAAATATCGCCTTGGAAAAAAATCTTTTTCTTTTAAACCCGGCGTTTATGGATACGCCGCTACTGAAGAAACTGAATATTATTCAGACAGACGGCTATATGTTTTTACTTTATGCTGTTGAGGCGTATGCAAAGTACTCGCTCGACGTAGAAATGAAAGAATGCGGCGAGCGCATCTATTACGAGATGACTCCTTTTCATAATTTAGGTTCCAAATCCTATTCAGAGAAGACCCAAAGTTTGGATAAGTTCTACACGGTGCTCGAGAATTCGGATTATACGCAGGATTTCGAGGCATTGCATCTGACGGAAGCTCTCGCCGACGGAAAGGCCGCAACGCAGGAATTCAATGCAGCCTATGTGAAACGAGCCTCCGTTTATGAAAAGACCATCAAAAATTATAAAATGAAGGATGTCCGCCAATTCGTCGACGATTCCTTTAAACGGATAGCTGACACGCTCGATGCGATTTATTTTTATAAATTGAACATCGAGAAAAATGCAGACGAGGCGCAAAAATTAGAGGAAGTTATCATGTCGATGAATGGGCTGCTGATTCAATTCAATAGATTGGTACGCCGCCGCTTGGCTTACCAATATAATAAGCAGAAGGCTGAAGAGGAGGAAAATCCGTCGGCCGAGAATCCGGAAGGGAGCACTCCGGCAACGCCGGAAGCCCAAACGAAAAGTAGGGCACGGCGCAGAAAATAATGCGCCCCTAAACAAAAAAATCCCCGAAAACAGCCACGGCGGATGGCCAAATATCCGTACATTTGCACTATATAAAATAAGGATAAAAACAATATGGACGAAATAACAAAACAGCAAATTCTGGAGCTGATACATCAGGAAGTTATCCCCGCCATAGGATGCACAGAACCTATTGCCGTGGCACTTGCCGCAGCGAAATCGACGGAGCTTCTCGGAAAAATTCCGGAGAGAATCGAGGTGTCGCTGAGCGCAAATATCCTGAAAAATGCAATGGGCGTAGGCATACCCGGAACCGGGATGGTGGGACTCCCCATTGCCATTGCGCTGGGTAGTTTGATAGGCAAATCGGCTTACGGGCTGGAAGTACTGCGCGACCTGACGCCGGAAAGCCTTGAAAAGGGAAAATCGATGGTATCTAAACAAATGATACATATACGGCTGAAGGAGCGGGTAGACAAACTCTATATAGAGGTCACCTGCACTGCAGCGGATGAAAAAGCGATCGCGATAATCGCACACGAGCACACGCGCTTCGTCTATCTTTCGAGAAATGAGGAAATCCTGAAAAACGAATTGTCAAAATACAGCGGAGAAGAACAGGCAACGCAGGAGCAATTGAAATTGTCGTTTGACTTAGTCTATGACTTCGCCATGCAAATGCCGCTCGACGAAATCCGCTTTATCTTAGATACAGCCAAACTAAATAAACACGCTGCAGAAGAGTCCGTCAAGGGACAATTCGGACACGAAGTAGGCAAGACCATCTCCGGTCCGTATGGCCATAAATACCTTGGAGATTCACCTTACACGCACATGCTCATCTTAACAGCGGCAGCCTGCGATGCGAGAATGGATGGTGCTATGATTCCAGTCATGAGCAACTCCGGCAGCGGGAACCAAGGAATAGCCGCGACACTCCCCGTAGTATCGTTCGCGGAGGATATAAAATGCAGCGAGGAGCAACTCATCCGCGCGCTCATGCTTAGCCATTTGATGGTCATATACGTAAAGCAGAGCCTCGGCAGATTATCAGCACTCTGCGGATGCGTCGTGGCGGCCACAGGAGCAAGTTGTGGAATCACATGGCTGATGGGCGGCACAAAAAAACAAATTACCTACGCCATCAAGAACATGATTGGCAATATTACCGGAATGATATGCGACGGCGCAAAACCCAGCTGCGCCATGAAAGTGGCAAGCGGCGTATCGACCGCCATGCTGTCTGCCATGATGGCGATGGAGAATAAAGTGGTGACAGCGGTCGAAGGAATAATTGATGAGGATGTAGACCAATCGATTTACAACTTGACGTCTATTGGTTCGAAGGGAATGGAAACGACGGACAAAGTAGTGCTCGATATCATGACACATAAAAAATAATCCATATTTTGGGAGAAATGCAGCTTATTTTAGTTAAAATGCCGATAAAAAGAACACACTATTCGGGAATATACTAAATTAGCAGCCGTTAAATGATTTACTAATTTAAAACAAGACGTGTATGAGAAAACTTTTTACATCTGTAATGGCAGCTCTCTGTTTAGCTGCTCCAGCATCAACTCTTTCTGCGCAGAATCAGCAGCTGACAGAAGCGCAAAAGGAGGCATTTAAGAAAGAAGTCATGCCTGTTATCTTCGAGCAAATCAAGGAACAAGCAGGTATCGATATTTTGGGATGGGCGAATCCTTCATTGAGCAATACATTCGCGGGTATTCCTGTGTTAGAATCCAGTAATTTGCGTGCCGCTTCTGCAGAGGCTATTTCGGTGAAGCCGGATAGTGTGGTACTTGATGCTACAGCATTAGGATTACCTGCGATAGCAACACCTATTATCGGTGAAGAAATAAAGATTGAGTTTGAAGATTACTCTGACATTTCTTTGCCTGCTTCTATAAGTGCGACCCCTATTACGATAAGTTTGCCTAAAGCAATAGTTGTAAATGATGGATTAGCAACTTTGACTTTCGAGCAAACAGAAGGCAGTACGAATTTGTTAGATTTGAACGTTCATTTGTCGGCCCTTAGTGTCATGAATTATGATTTGATCGGTTGTACTTTAGGCTTAGAAGCTGCAAATTTGACAGCAAATGTAGATATTAAAGATGGTCTAAGAGAATTAATTGGAACTTTGGGTAGTATTCCAGGTGTTGGTATTACAGTTCCTGAAGGGTTGAAAACAGATTACCAAATCACAGTTGGTTTAGCTGGCTTGACTAAAGGTTCTGTTTCTGCAACTCTGTATTCTGTAGCAGAAGGCTCAGTTACTAATATAACTCCGATGGGTACAGCTGATGTTGTATTGAATATGGCTGAAAATGCTATGTTCCCAGTTGATAGTATGAATATAACAGGTTATAAGGCTGATGGTACAAACTATTCAACTTATAAATTCTCCGTTTCAGAAACAACAACTTCGGGTAATATCGTTACAAAATTGTTTGTAGATAAATATACTCGTCCTACTGCAGATGGTAAAAACACATTTGCTGAAAATGGAAGAACGATTATCACAGCTCGTGACTTTACTCCGTCTATTCTTCCTTTAACTCCGAAAGCTGCGGTGCAGAGCGTATTGAAAGATGTTGTTAATCAGTTAGCAGAAGGTGAAGCTCCGAATTGGTATGACTTAACTATTTCTACTGCAAACTCTACTACAGCAGAAGCAGGAACTGAAGTTGCATATATTACTGTTTCTCCTTATATGGCAAGTACTACAACAGCTATTGCTGATGTAGATGTAAGAATTGGTGGAACAACTGCTCCTACTTATACAATTCGTGCAACAGCTGACTTGACAAGCAATAAGATTGCCGTTGACGTTGTGAAAGAAGGTGAAACAACTCCTTACGGCACTGCCTACTTCACTTCTAACATCGCTGGTATTATTACGGCTAACGAAAGTGTAGAGGAGACTGTCGCTACGATGAAGGTGGTTCCTACTGAAAATGCAATTCGTGTGACGAATGTAGATAAGGGTACTTATCGTATCGTGAGCATGACGGGTGCGATTGTAGCTTCGGGCCATATCAATGGCGATACTTACATTCCGACAGCTTCGTTGTCACAAGGTATTTATATCGTAGCGGTAGAGGCTGACGGTGTAATGCAATCTGTGAAAATCAAACGTTAAAAGTTCGCGCGTATAAATAATGTATGATGAAGAGTGGCTGCAGGTGATGAATCTGTAGCCCTCTTTTGTTTTACAGGGATTCGATACTTTTATTGCAGGTCAAAATAAAAATAGATAAAGATGAAGACAAAAGACTTATGTATTGGTGCGGCTTTTCTGCTGGCTATGGGACTGGCAGGATGCGAAGACAGCGACATGCCCGGACTGGGCAAAGATGCGAACACGACTTATAGCGGCGACAATCTGACGCTCACCTATGGGGGCAGTGTCATGGAGGGAAAACAGATTACCTTCCACACCTATGATGGCGAGAAGGCGAGCATTGAGATGAGCGGTGCGTTGGATTTAAATGCGCTCTTTCCGAACGAGAACCTCCCCGAAATCGGATTGCTCGCGCCGGGCGTTGTTCCCGGTGAGATTGTCACGCAACTGCAGAATGTCCCGCTGACGGTCGGCGAGAATGGTTCATATGCTTTCTCCGGGACCGATTCGAGCAACGGACGCGAACTGTTCTATAAGGGCGAGGTTTCGGCAACCGGAATGGTCATGGACGTGCAGGTAAAAATGCCAGACGATGAAATCGCCGGGACATGGAACCTTGCGGACGGCCAGTCGCTCTCGTTGGTATGGGATACCGACGGCACAATCGACTTGGGCAACAGCTCCATCTCCATCAATATGTTGGCAGGCTTGGCATCCCCTATCCTGTCCGACCTCATTGCCGGTAAACTCCAATCGGTCAGCTTCCGGGAGGATGGGAACGTGACCATCCATTATCAGAAGAGCGGCGCAGGCTGGCAGGATTCGCCGTTGAACATGGCGCAATATTACCTGCACGAGGGGAAATTCTTCCTGCAGCTCAACGCTTCGCCCATCCTTGAAATCGCGACCCGCACGCGCGCAGCCGGACTTACCGATTTGGTCGGAATGCTTACCGGGCTGGTGGGCTACCTTTCGGAAGGGATTCCGTTGGCTTATTCCATAGGGACGGACGGTGCGCTGACCTTGACGCTCCAGACCGAAGACGCGAAGGCCATCCTGCAACTGCTGTCGTTGGATTTCGTGGCAGAGAAGGTGCAAACTCTCTTCCCGGAGGAGTATCAGGCCATCGCCCAATCGCTCTTGCAGCAACTTCCGGAGCTGTTGGAATCGACCCGGCAATTGGAAATCAGCCTGACGCTGGCTCCGGCTGAATGACATGGTTTGAATAAGTTTCAACAAATCGTTCTACTCCCCTACCCCTTCTGAAGTGTTCAGAAGCTATGTCGCCAGAAAAATAGTCCTTCTGAACACTTCAGAACCTATGTTTTTCAAAAAACTCTCCTTCCGAACACTTCAGAAGCCCGGTTTTTGTCCATTTTCGAGCTTCTGAACACTTCAGAAGGGCAGTTTTTCTGGCAACACTCCTTCTGAACACTTCGGAAGCTCGGTTTTTCCCATTTTCAAGGCTTCTGAACACTTCAGAAACACAATTTTTCCGGCGACACTGCTTCTGAACACTTCAGAAGGGCAGTTTTTTCGGCGACACTCCTTCTGAACACTTCAGAAGCCTCTTTTTTCCCCATTTCAAAGCTACTGCACACTGCAGAAGGACAGTTTTTCTGGCGACATCCCTTCTGAACAGTTCAGTAACCCGGTTTTTCGCCGATGACCTTTTCTGAAGTGTTCAGGAACGATATTCCCCATCCGGCTTAATTTCCGAAACCTATTCTTGGAATGTTCGGCGCAAAGGGTTACTTTTGAAGTCGCATTTCAGAAAGTATTACATATATTATATAGCACATGAAAAAGATGAAACACTTATTGGGATATCTCGCGATATCCTTCGTGGCGATGGGCAGTGCCGTTGCCGCGACCGACGTCACGTCGTATGTCAATCCGATTATCGGGACCAACGGCATGGGGCATACCTTTCCGGGCGCCTGCGTGCCCTTCGGACTGGTCCAGCTCAGTCCGGATACCGATACGATTCCGCACAACATCGACGGGAAATACCAGCCGAGGGCGTATGAATATTGCGCCGGCTACCAGTACAAGGACAGCAGCATCGTCGGCTTCAGCCACACGCACTTCAGCGGAACGGGGCACTCCGATTTGGGGGATATTCTGATTATCCCCACTACCGGCAAGCTGAAACTGAATCCGGGAACCGCCACCGACCCCGACAGCGGCTATCGTTCGCGCTATTCACATGATACGGAGGTATCGCGCCCCGGATATTATGCCGTGACCCTTTCGGATTATGGCGTGAAGGCAGAGCTGACCACCACAAAGCGGGTCGGCGTGCATAAATATACCTATCCGGCGGACAGCAAGGAGCAGCGCATCGTGCTGGACCTGATTCACGGCATTTACAATTATGACGGAAAAGTCCTTTGGGCCAGCCTGCGCGTGGAAAACGATACGCTGTTGACGGGATACCGGATTACGAACGGATGGGCGCGGACGAACTATACCTACTTTGCCATCTCCTTTTCCAAGCCGATTGTCAATTACGGATGCCAAGAAAAGGCGAAGGTCAATTACTGCGGCGGCTATGGGAAGTTCGACATGACCCGGAACTTCCCTGACATGGGCGGACGGAAGTTGGTCAGCTACTTTGAATTTGCTCCCGAAGCCGGTAATGAGCTGGAAGTGAAGGTAGCCCTCTCCGGCGTCAGTGCGGAAGGTGCGTTGAAGAACCTGCAGGCAGAAGCTTCCGGCAAGGATTTCGAGCAGCTGGCTGCTGAAGCCTCGGCGCAGTGGGAGAAATCGCTCTCCATCATCGACGCGGAGGGAAGTGAAGACCAGTTGGCGATGCTCTACACATCGCTTTACCATACGATGATTAATCCGTGTGTCTATACCGACGTGGACGGCCAATATCGCGGATTGGACCAAAACATCCACAAGGCAGAAGGCTTCACTAACTATACCGTATTCTCGGTTTGGGACACCTACCGCGCCCTTCACCCGCTGTTCAATATCATCAACCGGCAGGTCAATACCGACATCGTAAAGTCGATGCTGAAGCATTACGAGCAGAGCGTCCACCATATCCTGCCTATCTGGAGCCACATGGCGAACGAAAACTGGTGCATGATTGGATACCACTCGGTGTCTGTCTTGGCAGATGCCATTGCCAAAGGGTTGCCCATTGACAAGAACGAAGCTTTGCAGGCGATGGTAAGCAGTTCTACCCTGCCCTATCTGGATGGCATCGATGAATATATGGAGAAGGGCTACGTCTCTTTGGAACGGAGCGGCAGCGCAGGTTCGTTGACGCTGGAATATGCCTACGACGACTGGACCATCTATCAGACCGCATTGGCTTGCGGAAACCAAGAGGTGGCAGCGCGTTATGCGAAACGGGCACAGAATTTCCGCAATGCCTTTGACACGAACTTGGGTTATGCCCGCCCGAAACACCGCGACGGACGTTTCAAAGAGAATTTCAATCTGCTGAGCACACATGGCGAAGGCTTTATCGAGGGAAATGCGTTGAATTACTCTTTCTATGTTCCGCAAGATGTCAACGGATTAATCCAACTGATGGGCGGCGAGAAGCGTTTCGTCCAGAAAATGGACTCATTGTTCACAATGCATCTCCCGGCAGAGTTCTTTGCCCAGACTGAAGATGTGACGGAAGAGGGCTTGTTGGGCGGATATGTGCAAGGTAACGAGCCGAGCCATCACATTCCGTTCCTCTACGCATGGACATCCCAACCTTGGAAGACGCAGTACTGGCAACGGGAGATTATGAACAAGATGTACCGGAACAATATCGACGGACTGTGCGGGAATGACGATTGCGGACAGATGTCGGCTTGGTACATCTTCTCCGCCATGGGATTTTATCCGGTATGTCCCGGAACTGACCAGTATGTATTGGGCGCACCCTATCTGCCCTATATGAAGGTCCAACTGGAAAACGGAAAGACCTTTGAAATCAAAGCGGAAAAGGTAAGCGACAAGAACCGTTACGTGAAATCAGTCTTATTAAATGGGAAGCCTTATACGAAAGGATATATCACACAAGCAGATATCCTGAATGGCGGGACCCTTACCTTCGAAATGAGCTCGAAACCCAATAAGAAACGTCTCTTCGAAGGAGAAAACCAGCCCTATTCGATGGAGTAAGGCATAAAAACAGATGGGGGAACAAGCCGAAGTTTCAGACTTATTCCCCCATCAACTTATAAAACCAATACTTAGAAAAGCGGATTCTCAATCTTCTCGTCCAACAAAGCCAACCGAATCACCTCCTGAATGTCGGTCACGAAATGGAACGACAGGCCGGTAAGATACTCCGGTTTGATTTCGTCGATATCCTTCTTATTGTCGGCACACAAAATAATCTCTTCGATACCGGCACGCTTCGCTGCCAAAATCTTCTCGCGGATTCCACCGACCGGAAGCACCTTCCCGCGCAAAGTGATTTCGCCTGTCATCGCCAGTTTCTTCTTGACCTTACGCTGTGTGAACGCCGAAACGAGTGCAGTAACCATCGTGATGCCTGCGCTGGGACCATCTTTCGGGATAGCGCCCTCCGGCACGTGGATGTGGACATTCCAGTTCTCGAACATCTCTTCCGGAATTTGGAACAGCGCCGCGTGCGCATGGATATATTCGAGTGCCAACATCGCCGACTCCTTCATGACGTCGCCCAAATTGCCCGTCAGTGTCAGCTTGCTTCCCTTTCCTTTGCTCAGGCTTGTTTCAATAAAGAGAATCTCTCCGCCCACCGCCGTCCAAGCCAATCCGGTGACAACGCCGGCGTAATCGTTCCCTTGATACTTGTCGCGGGTATATTCGACAGCGCCCAGATAATCCCGCAAATCCTCCGGCTTGACTTGGGCCGGAAGCAGCTCGTCGGAAGCCTTCTTATAGGCAAGGCGGCGCATCAGTTTGGCAATCTTCTTGTCCAACTCACGGACGCCGCTCTCCCGCGTATAGGACTCGATAATTGCCTGAATTGTTTTCTTCGGGATTTTGACCTCCTTCTTGTTCAGACCATGCGCCTCCGCCTCTTTCGGAATCAAATGTTTTGCAGCAATCTCAACCTTCTCCTCTTGGATATAACCGCTTACTTCAATCAGTTCCATACGGTCCAGCAACGGCTGGGAGATGGTATTCAGATTATTTGCCGTCGCGATAAACATCACATGGCTTAAATCGTAATCGATATCCAAGTAATTATCGTGGAATGTCCCGTTTTGTTCCGGGTCGAGCACTTCCAACAGCGCCGAAGCCGGGTCGCCGCGAAAATCATTCGATACTTTGTCGATTTCATCCAGCACAAAAACCGGATTCGATGTGCCTGCTTTCTTCAGATTCTCAATAATCCGTCCGCACATCGCACCGATGTAGGTCCGCCGATGCCCGCGAATCTCTGCCTCGTCGTGCAATCCGCCCAACGAAATCCGCACATATTTACGACCTAAAGCCTCCGCTACCGACCTCCCTAACGAGGTTTTTCCCACGCCCGGAGGACCATAAAGGCATAAAATCGGCGCTTTCATATTTTTCTTGAGCTTCAATACCGCCAAATGCTCGATGATGCGCTCCTTAACTTTCTCCAATCCATAATGGTCGCGGTCTAATATTTTGCGTGCATGGTTTAAGTTGAAGTTATCGGTCGAATAGGTTTCCCACGGCAAATTGACAATCGTCTGCACATACTGCATCTGTATGGAATAATCCGGCGATTGCGGATGCAGGCGTTGTAACTTACCCAGCTCCTTGTCGAAAGCCTCCGCTACAGCAGCTGGCCATTTCTTGGTAAATGCTTTGTCTTTCAGTTCCTGAACATCACGGTCGCCGTTGCTTCCGCCCAATTCCTCCTGAATGGTCTTCAGTTGCTGCTGCAAAAAGTATTCTTTTTGTTGCTTATCCAAATCTTCTTGCGTTTTCATCTGGATAGAAGCTTTCAATTCCAGCAACTGGAACTCGCGGTTCAGGAAGGTCATCAACTTATAAGCCCGTTCTTTCAGCGCATCGGTCATGAGAAGCAACTGCCTTTCTGCGATGCTGGGCAACAGATTCGCACATCCGAAATTGATAGTATATAATGCATTCCGATTATTCTTCAGCGAAAAAATCAGTTCACGCTGCGGTTCGGACGAAGTCATCAGTATCTTTATCATCAAATCCTTGACCGCCCCGATGAGCGCATTGAATTCCTTATCGCTTTTTGCCGGCTTTTTATCTTCCAGCAGCTGAATCTTTCCCCTCAGATGTGGTTCGTCTTGCGTCAGCTCCAACAGTTTGAACCGCTTCTTCCCTTGCAAAATGATGGTGGTCGAACCATCCGGCATATCCAATACGCGAAGGATATCGGCAATGGCTCCTGTATCGTGCAAATCATTCCGTTTTGGATCCTCCGTAGAGGCATCGCGCTGGCAAACGACACCAATCAGCTCCCTTTTATCCGCATATTTTTGAATCAGATTCAGTGATTTGGAACGGCCGACGATAACAGGCATGGCAACGCCCGGGAAAAGAACCATGTTTCGTAACGGCAGAATAGGAACTTCATCCTTTATCTTCTCTACGCCCTCCGAGAAATCCTCGTCAACGTCGCAATCTGTAAGAATAGGCATCAATAAACTCATCGATTCTTCCATATTCCCCTCAAAAGCCGCAGAGGTTAATTCAAGCATCTTATTCTTCATATCTATTTAACTGCAGTTGCAAAAATCTTACAATAAACGCGCCAAAGGTACAAAAAAAGGAAGAATCTCTCTAATTTTGCAGCCATAACCTATGAAATTATGGCAAATCCTTTTTTCAAATTCAAGCAATTCACCGTTTGGCACGATAAGTGCGCAATGAAAGTGGGTACGGATGGTGTCCTGTTGGGCGCATGGTGCGAAGCGCCTCAGGCGCGTACGATTCTCGATGTCGGTTGTGGTACAGGACTGATTTCTTTGATGCTCGCACAGCGGATGCCGGTACAAATCGATGCCATCGATATTGACGGTTCTGCCTGCATTCAAGCACAGGGAAACGTTGAACGCTCTCCCTTTGCAGGACGGATACAGGTCTTTCATTGTTCGCTTGCCGATTATGCCTGTGAA
Source organism: uncultured Parabacteroides sp. (assembly GCA_949289155.1). Taxonomy (GTDB): domain Bacteria; phylum Bacteroidota; class Bacteroidia; order Bacteroidales; family Tannerellaceae; genus Parabacteroides. The sequence continues at coordinate 33,426 of CASEMX010000003.1, read as the reverse complement.
CAGGCAGGGGAAAAACGGTACGATTGCATCGTTTCCAACCCTCCCTATTTCGTCGATTCCCTTAAGTGTCCGAATCCCCAGCGCAATATGGCAAGACACACCGATACGCTTCCGCTCCGTCAACTGATTCAAGACAGCCTGTCCCTTCTTGCGCCGCACGGAACGCTCTGCCTTGTCCTGCCATTCGACCAGCGTGACCAATTGATGGATTTATCGGAGAAAGCCTCTCTGTATCTCCAAAAAGAGACGATTGTCTATCCGACGCCCACTTCACTGCCCAAGCGTCTCTTGGTACAATTAGGGAAACAGCCCTGCGGAGAGCCGCAAACCTCCCGCTTGGTCATTGAAAAGGAACGGCATCAATATACCGACGAATTCACGGCACTGGCAAAAGACTATTACCTTTATCTCTGACAATCAGACCTCCATTCTGTCTACGGTCTAAATCGCCCGATGAAGGTCATTCCCTTACGGTAATGTGGAAGCAACCCTGCCGGCGTTCATGTTTGACGTAGCAGCGGTCGTCACGTTTCAAATCGCGGAGCACCATTGCCAAGACCATTTTCAGTCGGTCGCTGTCAATGTTCAAAGTGTCTTCTTCATCGACCTTCGTATAACGCACCCACGAGATGTCAAACGTCGTCCCGTATTGATGTGTCGAGTTAACGGACGAATTACTATTGCGTTTCTTTAGTTTCTTGACATCATCCATGGTGCGTGTTACGCTGGTTACTTTTACTTTATAAAGAGAGGCATTCCGATTCTTCAGGGTATCTTGGAAGTTCCGTCCGATATCTTCCAACAAATCTGCCGCTGACGGAATCAAATAAGGGATGGAGTGTGTCAACTTTTCCACCTCGTAATAGTCGTTGGTCGAGATTTCCACCATCTCTTCCTTCACCTTCTCAGCTTCCTCGCGGGTTGTTGCCGGCTTGATGCCGATTTTCTTCGCCATAGCCAGCTGGACATCGTTCAAGTCGTTGAAGTCCCGGTTATAACTTCCGTTATACCAGATACGTTTCAGTTCGCCTCGCTCCTCTTTGCAGGAATTAAATGCTGTCGAGACAAATAAGCAGGCAGCGGCTATCCATAAGGTTGTTAATGTTTTCTTCATGTTTTTTCGTTTAATCGGAGACAAAGATAACGATTTTGGCTTATACTCGGACATTGTCCTTTTAATTTAGGGACATTGTACATAGATGGCGCTTTATCTACGACTAAATAATGTCACTTTCTGACACCTTCGAAAGTGTCGACCGGACAGTTACGTATGTGTCCGCCGGACAGTTACGTATGTGTCGGGTGGACACTTACGTATGTGTCGAGGGGAGAGTTACGTATGTGTCTACCGGACACTTACGTATGTCTCCGGAGAGGACTGTGGGACTGCCAAACAGGGCTTGGCACTATCTCTTTTTCCACTCGTATCTTTTAACGAAATAAAATAGAATCCAGAAACCTAAAAAGGCAAAAGGGATGCCGACCACTGCCGGATAACGGTAGTCCATTCCCGCCTCGATGGGCAATCCTCCGCAATATGCGCCCAAAGCATTGCCTAAGTTAAACGCCATTTGTACGCATGCAGCTCCTAATAATTCTCCGCCGGGGGCATAATGGATGATGGAAATCTGTTGCGGACTGCTCACGGCAAATAAGCCCATCGTAACGAAGCAAGTAAGCAGCACGGCAAAGAATGGATTCGGAGAAAGGAAATACAATAGTGCCAAACTCACGCATATCATTCCTTGCATAACCGCCGCGACCCTGCCCGGAGAGTATTTATCGCTCAATCGTCCGCCTAACAGGTTCCCGATAACCATTCCCACGCCGGCAAGGACCATCAATCCGGATATGACTTCCGGTTTGAATCCGGCAATATTCACCAGCATCGGATTTATATAGCTATAGAAACAGAAAGCCCCACCATTGCCCAACATGGTTGCACTTAGAATCAGCCAGGGAGCCAAATGTTTGAAAAAACGGAATTGCCCTTTAAAGCCGGTATCCGGCAGCGGAGCAATCTGTGGAACCCAATGATAAATCCCATGCAGCACGATAAATCCCCAAAAGACCACCAAGAGGAATACCAAACGCCAAGAAATGAACGTACTCAGAAAGGTTCCCAGTGGAACTCCTCCGAGATTGGCAAATGTCATGCCTGCAATCATGATTGCTACTGCCAACGAACCCTTTCCTTTATCAGCCAATTTATCCGCGACAATAGACGCTACCCCAAAATAAGCTCCGTGAGGCAGACCGGATATAAAGCGCGCGGCAAGCATCATACCGTAGCTCGGAGTGATTGCAGCGCATAGATTCCCAGCCATCATCAAGGCGACCAACAACATCAGGATTTGTTTCAGCGGGCGAGTCCGGAGAAGTACCAACATCGGCGCACCAAAACAGACCCCCAATGCGTATGCCGCGATAAAATGTCCGGCTTCGGGTATCGAAACACCCAATCCATCGGCCACGTCCGGCAGGATTCCCATCATGACAAACTCAGCAATGCCCAAGCCGAACGTACCGAACGACAGGGCAATCAAACTCTTCTTCATTCTTCCTTATTTAAAATAAGATTTGGTCCAAGTATATACTTTGGGCGAACCTTTCAGGAAAGGTTTCAGTTTTTCTTGTATCTCCTTATCCGTATATTGCGGAGTTGTATAGGTTTGTGTCAACGTATAATCGTCAGGACTCAGTTTATATTCGAACAAATCCATATCCAAGCGTGAAGTAACTTCCTGAAATGCCATAGATTCCTTGTCGGCATCCTCACGGATAAACCATCCAGCCGAAACCGGTTCCAGCAAATCCGAAGTATTTAGAGGTTTCCAATCCGGAGAAAAGAAGGAAATACGGCTATCGGCCACCGGAGCCTTCAGCGTTACGATTTTACAAATCACGAATGTGTTATTAATCAACGGTAAAAGTTTCATTTCAACAGTTGTCCTTTCCGTCGATTCCAACAATAGGTAATCTTTGGTCAGTTTGACCAGCCGGGATGTCCCGTTCATATTATTCTTCAACTGGGCATTCTCCCCAGAGCGATACAAGTCTACCAAATCTTTCCGCCAGGCATCTTCCAATTGCGGAACATATTCGTCCGGCATGGCTACAAATACCTCTGCCATATCCTGCGCTCTCAGTTGAAAAGCGCAGAACGCCAACCACACAACAATCAAAACACGTTTCATATTCTTAGTTTTTAAGTTTTTGACTCTATCTGTTTTTTGAGTTTTCAAGTTCAACTAAAAAACTCATCCGCAGCTCGTTCCCAAATAGAGGAATATCATTCCCACCAATACCAAAACCAAATCGATAACCTTACTCTTTAGATTCTTCTCATGGAAGAACAATGCTCCAGCCGCAAAGGTAACTAAAACATTGCTCCGACGAATCATCGAAACAATGGAAATCATCGAATCAGGGAAGGTCAGCGCGTAGAAATAAATCCAATCTGCCACACAAAGAAAGATAGATATGAAAATAATATTCCAGCGCCACTGAAAAGGAGTGGTTATTTTTCGGCGAGGAGCCCATAAAAATACCAAAACGCCCAGCATCATCAGGCATTGGTAGATATTAAACCAGACTTGGACCGTCATTACGTCTAAATCTCGCATCAGATGCTTATCGTAAAGGCCACTCAACGCGCCAAGAATCACCGAAAGTACCGTAAAATAAATCCATTTATTATGAGAAAACCGAATTCCCTCCTTTTTCCCCGAAGAAGAAAGTAGATAAAAGGAAGCAATTGCAAATCCGACTCCTATCCATTGGTAAAGATTCAACCGTTCGCCAAAGATGAGCAATGCCCCGAGCAAAGTCAGCACCGGCTGGGTCGCCTTTATCGGTCCGGATATCGTGAGAGGCAAGTGCTTCAAGGCAAAATAACCGAATATCCACGAAGATAAAACGATAACCGCCTTGATAAATACCGCTATATGTGTCTGAAACGAAACCTGCGGGACATAAAATAATGTTCCGTCTAAACAATCCGTCGTATAAGAAAGTACTATAAACGGCAGGAAAAATAAACTGCTAATCAAAGTATTAAAAAACAGAACGGGAATAACGGCGTTTCCGTTCAACGACATTTTCTTGTTTACCTCGTAACATCCCAACAGGAATGCCGACATAAAAGCCAATATAAGCCACATATTATTTAAAAATCTCCTTTGGATATTCCACGTTTACCAAATATAGCGCATGTCCCGGCGCAGATGTCCCGGCGCATCCGCGATCTTTCGCCTCAATGACCCGGCGGAATCCCTCTAATGAGAGTTTCCCGCGCCCGACTTCCAAAAGCGTACCGACAATCGCACGTACCATATTCCGTAAAAAACGGTCGGCCCGGATAGTAAAGACCCACAAATCTCCCTCCTGTTTCCATCCGGCTTCCATAATCCGGCAGTTATTTGTCTTTACATCAGTATGCAATTTACTAAAGCTCGTGAAATCGGTATAATCGAATAGCGATTTGCAGGCTTCATTCATTAATTCGAAATCTAATTTCCCTGAATAGCGATAAACCAAGTCATAATTAAATGGGTTCTTCCGGGTTGTAATATAATATTGGTATGTTCGCGCTGTCGCATCGAATCGCGCATGAGCTTCATCTATAACCGGGACAATATGGTCGATTGCAATATCCTTCGGAAGCAAGCGATTCAATTTATCGGTGAGGAAAGGCAAATCCGAAATCGGAGCTTCCGAATCGAAATGCGCCACCATCAGCCGGGCATGAACGCCCGCATCAGTACGTCCTGCCCCGACAATAGAAATCGGACGGCGTAAAATGGTAGATAAAGCCTCTTCAATACTTTGCTGTACAGTTATTCCGTTCGGTTGAATTTGCCAGCCGCAAAAAGATTTCCCGTTATAACTAAGATAAATGAAGTATCTGTTCACTTTGATTGATTTTTACTGTAAAAAGCCGTGCAAAGGTACAAAGTTTTCGGGCGCAGCTGTCGTTTATAACAAAAAATTCCTATATTTGTAACCGAATCAAAAAAACACAAGTATGTTATCATCCTTATTACAAACTTCTTATTTCGCATTATTCCTGATTATTGCTTTGGGATTTATTCTTGGGCGCATCAAAATCAAAGGTCTATCATTAGATGTTTCCGCTGTTATTTTCATAGCGCTGCTTTTCGGGCACTTCGGAGTCACGATTCCGAAAGAATTAGGGAATATCGGATTGGTTTTATTCATTTTTACTATCGGAATCCAAGCAGGACCCGGATTTTTCGACTCTTTCCGTTCAAAAGGGAAAACGTTGATTATTTTGGCCTTGCTGATAGTCGGTTCTGCCAGTCTGACTGGAATTATATGTAAATATGCTTTCGGGTTAGATACGCCGAGTATTGTCGGACTTATTGCCGGTGCATTGACCAGCACACCTGGTTTGGCTGTGGCGATTGATACGACCCAATCGGCTTCGGCTTCGATTGCTTACGGAATTGCTTACCCATTCGGAGTCATTGGTGTGATTTTATTTATTAAATTATTGCCCAAATTGCTCCGCGTGGACTTACAAAAGGAGGCAAAACGGTTAGAAGAAGAACGGAAAAGCCAATTCCCGGAGTTACATCGAGCAACTTTCCGTGTCGAAAACGAAAAAGTGCTAAACAAAACGCTGGCGCAACTGCAAATCCGGAATATGACCGGTGCTGTCGTATCACGCATCAAACATAATGACGAGATTATTATGCCGCGTGCCAATACTTTGCTGCATAAAGATGATTTGATTCGCGTTGTCGGCAATCAAAATGCTATCGAACAGGTGAAGTTGCTAATCGGCGAACAAATAAATGAAGATATTCCATTCAGCAAAACACAAGAATTGCAATCGCTTTTACTTACGAATAAGAATATCATCGGACGTACATTGGGTGAATTGAACCTGCAAGGGAGTTTCGGGTGTACTGTGACGCGTGTTCGGCGAAGCGGAATCGATTTGTTGGCTGAATCGAATTTGGCATTGAAGTTCGGCGACAAATTAATGGTTGCAGGAGAGAAAGAAAATCTAAATGAGCTGGGACAGTTCGTCGGGAATAATGAGAAAGCACTTTCGGATACTGATTTCTTCCCTATCGCGATGGGTATTGTCTTAGGCGTTTTATTCGGCAAGTTGAACCTTTCGTTTTCAGACAGTTTCTCATTCTCTCCGGGATTGACTGGCGGAATCCTTATGGTTGCCTTGATTCTGAGCGCTATCGGGAAAACCGGTCCGATTATATGGAGCATGTCTGGCTCGGCAAACCAATTGCTTCGGCAGTTAGGATTATTATTATTCCTTTCCGAAGTCGGAACATCGGCAGGAAGCACATTAGTTGCTACGTTCCAAGAAAGCGGATGGACAATGTTTGGCATCGGCGTTCTCATTACACTGGTTCCGATGGTGGTTGCCCTTGTGTTCGGATATTGGGTTTTCAAAATAAACATCCTCGATTTGCTCGGTTCGATTGCTGGTGGTATGACCAGTACGCCGGGATTGGCAGCAGCTGATTCGATGTCTGATAGCTCGGCGCCCAGTATTGCGTACGCAACCGTCTATCCGATTGCGATGGTATTCCTGATTTTATTTATCCAAATCATAGCCGGGATGATATAATCCGTTTATAATTATTCCAGAAAAACGATTTGCCGGAATGGGATAACGCTCTCGATTTATCCAATTCCGGCATTTCTTTTTTTAATCCGTTTGTTTACTGAAAATATTCGTTTGCATACGAGAAATAATTGACATTTTTGTTGCATAATTCAGACAAAATCCCGAATATTGTGTGTCATTTCTGTTACAATAATGAATTAAAAGCACATGGATATACTGGTTATTACTGGAAGCCCGCATAAAAAAGGGACCTCTTCCCTATTGGCGGATAATTTTATTGCCGGCGCAACAGAAGCAGGTCATCATATCTCGCGTTTCGATACGATATTCCACGTAACGCAACCCTGTCTGGGATGCAATTATTGCCAGAAAAATAACAATCGATGCATCCAGCAAGACGATATGGAGATTATCTGGGACAATGTTATCGCTGCAGATATGATTGTATTCGTTACGCCGCTCTATTATTTTGGCATGTCGGCACAACTCAAAAAGGTAATCGACCGTTTTTATGCGATTAATGATATATTAAGGAGTAAATTGAAGAAAGTCATCCTGCTTGCCACTTGTGCGGAAAAGGAAAGTTGGGCAATGGACGCATTGGTGGCTCACTTCAAAGCCATCTGCCACTATTTTAGCTGGGAAGAGGTGGGCAAAGTCCTTGCTTTCGGCGTCTCGGAAAGGAAAGATATCGAAGAGTCCGAATATCCGGCAATGGCTTATGCCTTAGGAAGAAGCATCTAACCGTCTTTTTGCCATGAAACACAAACAATACCTATACAGCTGCCTGCTGTTGTGCCTCAGTGTGGGAAGTCAGGCGCAACAAGATTCGATTGTCCCGTTCGAGATGGCGTATAAAAGGGTATATCCGATTCATAAAATCAGCGGAGAGAAGCCGGTTATCGACGGGAAGTTAGACGAAGACTTATGGCGCAATCAAGGAGAATGGTCGGAACGCTTCGTGCAGATTATCCCCTATGAGCGCGTTCTGTCGGATTCTCCTACCCGTGTCAAGTTATTCTACGATGATAAGAATATATATGTCGGCGTGTATTGCAAAGATGCGCAGCCTGAAAAGATGAACCGGTTTATCGGGAACCGGGATGATAACAGCTTGGGCGACTTGGTCAGTGTGGCGTTCGATACCTACCATGATTTCCGGGCTGCACCGGAGTTTAATGTGAACTTAGGCGGGAATAAGACCGACTTGGTGGTTACGGACAAGTTGGCAATCAATAAAAGCTGGAATGCCGTATGGGAATGCAAGACAAATATCAACCGTGCCGATTCGAGCTGGACGGCCGAGTTCCGGATTCCTTTCAGCCAGTTGCGCTATAATCAGCTTTCTCCTGACGGTATATGGGGCTTGCATGTCCGCCGAATCATCCGCCGGAACAATGAGGTGCAGAACTGGAGTATGATTCCCCTGAAGAATAACGGCCATGTCTTCTCTTTCGGAGAAATGCATGGGATGGATAGCTTGCCCAAACCGAGAGGCATCGAGTTCCTTCCTTATGTCATGGGGAAATATCGGAATGAGCCGGAGATTGCCGGCAGTCCCTATCAAAAGGGTCATGCGTGGGGCGGGAATGTCGGCTTGGATGCGAAGTTTGCTCTCTCCGATTTCACCTTGGACCTGACTATTAATCCGGATTACGGGCAGGTAGAGCTGGACCCTTCAGTGATGAACCTGACTGCCTACGAGACCTTCTATGAGGAGAAGCGCCCCTTCTTCCTTGAGGGCAAACATATCCTCGACTTTACTTTAGGAAATGAGAATGATATGATGTTCTATACCCGCCGTATAGGTGCTTCGCCCTCTTATACTCCGGAGAATATCGATAACCAGCACCGTTTTGCCGAGACGAAGGAGAATATTCCGATTATCGGCGCATTGAAGCTGACCGGGACCAACCGGCGGGGCGTTACCATCGGCGTCCTGCAGAGCGTGACGGCGCGTTCGTCGGCTAAGGTTTGGGATAACGGCACGGAGAGCCGGACGATTGTCGAACCGCTGACCAACTATACGGTGGCGCGTCTCCAGAAGAATTGGAAAGGGAATACGCTGCTGGGCGGAATGTTGACGTCGGTGAACCGGGCATTGGAGGAGCCCTACCTGAAGGACTTCTTCGTGCGGAATGCGTTTACCGGGGGAATCGACTTCGCCCAGTACTTCAACAACCGGTTATATTATATCGAGGCGAAGGGAATGTTCAGTAGCCTGCAGGGAAGTGCCGAAGCCATCGCGCTCCGCCAGCAGAATGCCGTGCATTACTACCAGCGCGAGTCGTCGGCCGATTATTTAGGCGTCAATCCTACGCGCACCTCGCTGAACGGTACGGGCGGGTATGTGAAGGCCGGACGGAAGGGGAATGCCAAATGGACCTTCTCGGAGATGTACAGCTGGTCTTCGCCCGGATTCGACTTGAATGATGTGGGTTATCTGAAGGAGACGGACTACCAAAGCAACATTTCGGAGGTGGCATTCCGGCAGACGGATATCTGGAAGCTCTTCCGTTACAACGCCTTTACGTTGACGCAGAAGAATATGTGGAACTACGGCGGCAATGCGATTTATAACGACGTAGCGTTCCGTTGGCAGAGCATGACGATGAACCGCTTCGAGTGGGATATCAAAGAGACCTTCCTGTTTAACCAGTTGGATACGCGTCTGCTGCGTGGCGGTCCTGACGTGCGCCTCGACCCTTCGCTCGTTACATCGGTCAAGTTCAATACCGACAAGGCGCGGCGCGTGCTCGGGACCTTCGAGTATTCCGGGAACCACAATCTTTCGGGATATAGCCACTATAATACCATCAGCCCGAACCTGACCTTCCGCATCGGCAACCATCTGTATCTCTCCGGAAAGGTGGATTATTCATGGAACACCGACGAGAACCAGTATATCGCTACCCTCGCCGAGTCGCCGGACAGCCGCCGGTATATCTTGGGACGGATGAAGCAGCGCACCTATGGGCTGACCCTGAATGTGCAACTGAACCTGACGCCCGACATCTCCCTGCAATTCTATGGCGCGCCCTTTACCTCGACCGTAAAGTATGACCGCCTGAAAGAGGACAGGGCAACCACATCGCACGACTATGCCGAACGCTTCCGGCTCTTCACGCCGGACGAGGTCGAAGCAAAGGACGGCATGTACTATTTCCCCGGAGGACAGGTGGAACAGGCCTTCAGCTTCAACGAGTTCCGTTCCAATCTGGTGGCTCGTTGGGAATACCTGCCCGGCTCGACACTCTATTTCGTCTGGGAGCACCGGATGTCGAACCGCGATAACTATTCCATCGACGGATGGGGCAAGAATCTGGACCGCATGTTCGGCGTCCCCTCGACGAATACCTTCATGATTAAACTTAACTATTGGTTCAACCTGTAAGCCTATACGGGGGATTCTCCTGCTTGCCTGCCGGAGAAAACTTCCTTGCACGAGGGAGAAAAGTTGGTTTCCTGCCGGTGTAAAGTTGAATACGCCGGCAGGAAAAGTTATCTTCTCCAGGGAGAATTCTTAAAACGCCTGTGGCGTTTATAAAAACGACACAGGCAATTGTAAAAACGCCACAGGCGTTTATAGAAACGGCAGTGGCGTTTCAACTTTTCTCCGGCAAGAAAAGAACTTTTCCCGCCGAGCTTTTTAACTTTACACCGGCAGGAAACCAACTTTTCTCCCCTATGCATTGGTCAAGACATCCCTATGTGTTGTCATAAAAATAGCTTATAAACAACAAGAGAGAGGCTGAATAATAACAGGAACGCCAAGGATAAGCATAAGGGCAGGAAGCCTTTGCGCTTGATGTACCACGTGACGGACAGAAGGAAGGCATAGAGTAGGCTGAGCATCAGCGGGGTAAACGGAATCGAGGCGGAAAGGGCGGGTATCCGTCCTAACCGGTCGATGAACAGACAGAACGAAGAGGTCAGCAGCGTGACGAGCTGCGCCAATAGTTCCCAATTCCATCCCAATGCCGTAAAGACCATCCACAAAAGTGCCGCGGGAATCAGGAACGTGGAAAGGAACGTGACGGGCAATGCCGTCAGCAAGGCGACCGAAGAGACCTCGCCGAAATAGTAAAAGCAGAGCGGAAGCGTATATATCTGGGCGGCAAGGCTGATGGCAACCCAGTCCCACAGCGTCTGAATCCACGGATTCTGCAACGGAATCCATGCGCGGATACGTTTATAGAAGAAAAGAATGGAGAGCACGGCGACAAAGCTCAGCTCGAAACCGATATCGAAGAGGTAGAAGGGGTTATAAACCAACATGCAGAAGGCAGTCGCCGCCCATGTGTTATAAGAATCGGCAAGGCGACGGAGCATCTTCCCAATCAGATAGATGGACAGCATCATCGCCGAACGGACGGCGGGAGCCTCCATGCCTGCCATCCCGGTGAAGAGCCAGATGGCCGCCAGCAATAGCCCATATTTCAGATAACGCAACTGGGATTTATCGGGAAGGAAGAAGAGCAGATGCCGGACAAAGACATAGACAACCGCCACATGAAAGCCACTGACCGACAAGATATGTGCCGCCCCCGACAAAGAGAAGCGGCGCTTGACCAGCCAGTCCATCTCTGCGCGATAACCTAACGTCAAGGTCGCCAGCACACTCTTATCGGAATCCGACAAGTCCAGCAGGTCTATCGTTTGCAGCAGTTCGAATTGGCAGGCTTCGCAGAAGGCTTGCCACACAGGAACCTCGTTCGACGCCGGATAACGGAGCCGGAACAGCGTATATCCCACCGAAAGCGAGAAGAACAGCAGGGCAAACACGATGCCCCACGAATGGCGGTTCGTATAGAGCGGATAATCAGACGGCTTGCCCCGCCATATCCGAAGAATCAGCAGACTGATGAAAGGCAATCCGCCAATAAGCCAAGCCGCTGGGAGATAAACCGCCCCGCAAATACCCAATATCCATAAAAAAAGCGGCCTGACAAAAGGTCGCTTTCCTAACTCTTCTGTCATAGTTAAAGGTTGGTTTATCGGATTTATAATGTCTTCAACTCATGAATGACCTGCAGCGGGTCAGGCGCTTTGAATACGAAACTCCCGGCAACCAATATATCAGCCCCGGCATCCAAGAGCTTCTTCCCGGTAGCGAGGTTTACCCCCCCGTCAATCTCTATCAGCGTATCCAAGCCCTTCCGGTCAATCATCGCCCGCAGCTGCTTGGTCTTTTCAACCGAATGCTCGATGAACTTCTGCCCTCCGTACCCCGGATTGACCGACATCAGCAGCACCATGTCCACATCCTGAATGATATCTTCCAATAGAGAGACCGGCGTATGTGGGTTCAGCGTAACACCCGCCTTCATTCCTGCCTCCTTAATTGCTGCGACCGTACGATGAAGGTGCGTACAGGCTTCGTAATGGACATTCATCATGTAAGCGCCGGTTGCGGCAACCTCTTTAATGAACTTCTGCGGTTCGACAATCATTAAATGGACATCCATCGGCTTTTGGCAAACCGCCTTTAACCCTTCCAATACCGGGAAACCGAAGGAGATATTCGGGACGAACACGCCATCCATGATATCCAAGTGCAGCCAATCAGCCTCGCTTCTGTTAATCATTTCCACATCGCGTTGCAAATTCATAAAGTCAGCCGACAACAATGATGGGGCTATCAGATGTTTCATAATTCTAATCTTCTTTTGTGTGCAAATATAAAATAGAAAGAGGAAACTACGAACGTAGCCTCCTCTCTTTTCTTTTGTCGGGGTACCAGGATTCGAACCTGGGACCCCCTGCTCCCAAAGCAGGTGCGCTAACCGGACTGCGCTACACCCCGTTGCTTATTTTGAGTGATTCTCCTCTCGAATGCGCTGCAAAGGTACGATTTATTTTTTATCTACCAAATATTTCTTTAGGCTTTTCTCCTCTTATGGCATGAAAACCATATATACAAAAAATAAAGAGGCTCTCTCTCACGAGGAACCTCTCTTTAGCAGACTTAATCAAAAAAACACTTTAACTTACTACTCTTTTTACCTTTTTAGAGTAAGACTTAACCTATAAAAACGGATAAATGTAGAAACACTTATTATGTATGTCACCATAGTATAAACGAAATCCGTGCCAAACTCTTTATCCGTTCCTGTTTTTTTCTCGTTTTTGTGGAGATAAAAGCATTTTGATAGGAAAAATAGTGTATTTTCCTCTATTCTTATCGGTACGACATGAGGAATATGTAGATTCTCCTCTATGGAGTGTGGAACAATTCCACAATTTGTTGTGGACTGGCTATACACATTTTTCCCTTGCCTGCGCTACAATATCTGAAACATTCTCGATTACTTCGCCCAATAACGTTTGCCAGCCGCTATCGGTCAGTTCCTCGTCATTTTTCTCCAAGATACGGAGCTTCTGCACCAGATTATTTGCCCCTAACATAGTCAAGAGCGGAATCAATTTATGAGAAAGACGGGACGCCTCCGTACGATCTTCTGCCTGCAACGCCGATTGCAACAGGTGAATACTCTTTTCAGTCTCTTCAGTAAACGTCCGCAATATGGAAGCAGACGCCTCTTTGTCTTCTCCGGCAAAGGCAGTCAAAGTCGAAAAGTCTATTTTAACGACAGGCTCCAAGTGAATCGTCAGTAATTGATTCAGTAATTCAATCAATTGTTCGGCCGTAAAAGGCTTATTCAGGAATCCTGTAAAGCCCGACTCAATATAATGACTATGTTCGTTGGCGACGCTTGCCGAAAGTGCGATAACCGGAACTTTATCTGTACCCGGAATGCCTGATTCCCGAATCATTTTCAATAAATGATAGCCATCTATTCCCGGCATTTGGATATCGGTAATAATTGCATCGAACGAAGCATTCTTTAATATGTCTAATACGGCATAAGGATTCGACACACAGACCACTTCTACCCTACTTCGCTTCAATAACTCCTCGGTAAGTGCCAACTGGATGGCATCATCATCGACCAATAAACAATAAATTGTCCTCTCGTTCGAAAGTGAAGCCGCGCTCGCGTCAGATTGCTCTTTCGGAAGCGGGGTACTCATAATCTCCCTATCGGACTGCGGAAGCGGAAGCGTCAATATAAAGTCACTGCCCTCTCCGACAATGCTGTGTACATTCAGGGTTCCTTTCTGCAAATCGACCAAACGCCGTGTAATAGACAGACCTAATCCGAACCCCTCTACTTTATCTGAACCCGCTAATCGAGTAAAGTCCCCGAAAATCCGTTCTTGTTCGGATTCCGGAATCCCGGGACCGGCATCAGAAACCGTTACATCCAGCTCATACATCCGTTCTCCCTTTTTCTGTATGGCTGCACGCAAGATAACATTCCCTTCAGGAGTAAACTTAATTGCATTAGAAAGGAGATTATTTACGATTTGGCGTATCCGAATCGTATCGCCCAAATAGGTCTGTTGCATAAAGTCTGCCTTCAAGTCTAACTTTAATACCAAACCTTTTGCATCGGCAAGCGGTTTAAAGCTGGCATATATCTCTTGAATCAGAGCTGAAACAGAAAAAGGAACCGGATGAATCTCCATTTGTCCGGACTCTAACCGATGATAATCCAACAAATCGTTGACCAACGAGAGGATATGTTGAGACGAACTGGTCATATTATCCAAATAATACCGTTGACGCTCATCAGGAGACCGACGGAGTAACAATTCTATATAACCAATAATGGAAGAAAGCGGAGCACGGATATCATGGCTGATGGTCAGAATCAGCTTTTCTCGGCTTTGGAGCAGGTCTTCTGCATATTGTTTCGCTTTCTCTAACTGCCGGCGATAATAATAACTTCGGGAAATATCCCGAATAATGATTATCAGGAAAATAATTGCCACAATAATGGCAACCAAACCTACACTGGCAATCGCACGAGTCGTTTGGCGTAACAACGATTGCTTTTGTTGTACCCGGGCAAATGAATCTTCCATCTCCTCTTCCTCAATAGCTCGAAGCATTTGATTGATTTTGCTCGAAACGACCGTATTGTTATAACGCAAATTATTGGCTCGCTGGAGCAATACATCCGATAATTGCTTACGTTGTCCGGCGACAGAGTCCTGCAAATTACGTAAGATACTTACAATTGTATCGGAAGGATTGTAATCAACTCGGATAGTATCTGCCACAAACTTGCGTGTCGTATTCATTACATAGCTCGTATCTTCCTGCCGGTCCGGCGAGAAAACATCCGCTAAACGCTGAAAGAATCCTTTTTTCTTCTTCGGAACAATCACAGTATCCTGTTGCACCTCGATAATTTCCCTTACTGTCGGAACAATCGAATCCGGTTTATGATGCCGAATGACAGAATCCTGCACTGCAATGACTCGCTCAATATTTTCGACGTATAATCTTCCGGCATTCCACTCGTTCAGCGTTTCCAAAAGCCGGAGTGTATTCCAGCGCTTCTGTCTTAAAAGATTTTGAATCGTATCTACTTTCAATTGTTGGACGGAATCGGTCAGCAATACCCGCAAAGAATCCAAATTTTGATGCGCTTTTCTCATCGTCCGATTGAAATTCCGAAGATCATTCTGGGGCATTCCGACTAATTGGCCTAATGCTTCACTTTCATAAATCAGCGATAAGGTATTTGTAACCAAATAAACCTTCTCACGATTCAGTGTATCCGGCTTATCAACCACTGCTAAACGCTGAATAACGGTATAAACATAATAAACCGAGCAGACAGCGATTAGGATTATCAACAAATATCCCCAAACTACCTTTCGTGTGATATGCCTTGTTTTATCTTCCATCCGTACTACCTATTTATTCCGCCGAACAACGGTTATTTTGTAATTTATAACCGGCAATTCCCCGAAAATATCCCTTATTGTGCCGCGATTTTCCGCAGAATATCTATGAAAACTTCGTTCGTCAGCGTTATTTTCGGTTCACGATACGCCACATAATCCTCAAAATAATCGCTGGCAATGTCTGCTACGATTTCTTCTCCGTTCAATCCAAGAGAAGATACCCAATTTCCTACTTTCTTACGCATCTGCCGAATCACTTGCAGCCGGTCTTCATATCGTTCCGGCTTCTCATGCTCCGTTAAATGCTCATTCTTTGCAATCAAGTACACTACTTCGTAAAATGTCTCCACCGAACCAAATATCGGGATGAACAAATTTTTCTTTTCTTCTGGCAATAATGCCAATGTCTCCTGTATTTTTGTCATTTTTTCACCTCCTATTTTTACCATTTCCCTATAAGGAAATCTTTAAACCATTGATTTGACGCAGGGTCCGACCAATACAGATGGGTATATCCTGCCAATAAATTTTTATATCGATAAAGCGGAACATGTGTACGTTCGCCTCGTGCATTCCAAGCCTCCGCACACGAAATCAACTGCTTGTCGGCATTTTTAACCGACGAATAATGGAATTCATGTCCACGTAACCGATATGAATCGCAGAACAGTTGCCTATAACCTAACTTCAATTTCATTTTTTCCATCGTTGCATCTTGCGGTAAAATACCGACCATCGGATAAACATTACCCTCCTTATCTGCCAACGAACGGCACAAATACATCATTCCTCCGCATTCAGCTAAAAGACGTCCGCCCTGTTCTATATATTGGAAAAGAGCTTCGCGCATTTGTCGGTTAGAAGAAAGTTCTTTCACATATAACTCCGGGTATCCGCCGGGCAAATACACAAAATCCGCTGTAGGCAGCTCGGTATCACGTAAAGGACTGAAATAAAATACTTCGCCCTCACGCTTTAATGTCTCTATATTTTCCGCATACATAAAATTAAATGCTTCATCGTATGCGACAGCTATGCGCTTATTTCCGGCTGAATAAGAATTTGCCTCCTGACAACTCAATTTTTCTACGGCAGTCTTCTCTAATAACCGCTTCAAATCAACAGATTGCTCTGCTAAATCGGCAATTCTATCGAAAAATTGCTCAAATCCCAGATTTTTTTCCATACTCAATCCTAAATGACGGCTAGGAATAGCGATTTCTGATTGCTTTGGAAGGTATCCTAAAGATTCTACACCGGCATCTTCACAAGCTTTTCTGAGAAATTCGTAATGGCTCGGCGAAGAGACAAAATTAAATATCACCCCAATGATGTTCAACTGCGGACGGAAATGTTTGAAACCATACAACAACGGAGCTACCGAATAGGCCGTACTTTTGGCATTAACCACTAATACCACAGGAATATGCAATAATTCTGCAATTTCTGCACTACTTCCCTTCATTCCATCGTATCCGTCGAATAATCCCATCACACCTTCTGTAATGGCGACTTCGATTGAAGCGGTATAGTATCGGTACAGTGAACGAATATGTTTATCCGACATCATAAAACGGTCTAAGTTGATAGAAGGTTTGCCCGTTACCATCCAGTGATGCCAAGTATCAATATAGTCCGGTCCGCATTTAAACGCCTGTATATGCCGCCCCTTTCGAGTTAAAGCCCGAAGTAATCCCAGCGTAAGTGTTGTTTTTCCGCTGCCAGACGTTGCTGCTCCGATTAAGAAATGAGATTGTTGCATCGTTTCTCCTGTATTTGGTAAATTATTTCATCTGTGCACGACTTTGCGTCAATATTGTATTAGGTGGCACGCTATGAGTTACCCAAATATTACCGCCAATAATGGACCCTCGGCCAATAGTTATTCTTCCCAATACGGATGCATTTGAATAAATAGTCACATTATCTTCTATAATTGGATGACGGGGAATATCCAATGGCAAACCTTTGTCATCTAATGTAAAACTTTTCGCTCCTAAAGTCACGCCTTGATAGAGACGAACATGGTTCCCTATGATAGCCGTCTGACCAATTACGATGCCTGTACCATGATCCATACTAAAATATTCGCCAATCTGTGCGCCCGGATGGATATCTATGCCGGTAGCTGAGTGTGCCAGTTCCGTAATCATCCGAGGTAAGACTGGAATATCAAGTTTAAAAAGCAGATGAGCCGCCCGCTGATGCAACATTGCAAATATTGCCGGATAACAAAAAATAATCTCACTCAGACTCTTCGCGGCTGGGTCGCCATCTAATATTGCTTTTACATCCGTTGACAACAAATATTTCAGTTTGGGCAATTGGTCAATAAAAGAAACAGCCAAATCCGAAGCTTTCTGCCGAGCAGATAGGCAACAGTCCTCAGTTTCGAAACATAAACTGTCATAAATCTGCTCATGGAGCAAATCATATACCTGTTCTAAAGAGACTCCTATATAATAAGGTAGGGAAGATGAAGCGATGATTCGTTCTTTATCAAAAAATCCTGGAAAAAGTATAGAACGCAAGAAGGCCATTACCTTCTGTATTTGGGAAACAGAAGGAGATGGCTTTTGATGTAACGGAATGTACTGGTAATCCAAAGAATTTGGCTCGGATAACGCTTCTACATTCTTCTGTATATGTTTTAATACACTAATTCTATCCATTGATTAATTATCCCATGCAGGATCATATTTGATGAATTTCTTAGAACCATTCGTTATACCTACGTAAATCATGCCTCCGGAAGCAAACATAAATAAATTATTTACATTTCCAGAGCTTAATTCAGTATGTAGAGAGGTTATTTGTTTTGTCCATTCGCCCGATTTCGGGTCAAATGCCCAAATATCCAAATTCGTATCTATTACATATAATATATTATTACAAGCAATACCACTTATAACCCCATCAGCTTCGGTCGGGCAATCCGCTTGTTCCTTCCAAATAAGCATATCTTCGTCTGAAGCCCAAAGATGTTTGCTATAAGAAGCACCAGACAGGCCATTTCCCGTTCTACCTAAACCGACATAAATAGTTTTTTCGATAGCCACAGCTACACTTCCGAATTGTTTTTCCGGAAATGAGCCAATGACGTTCCATGTCGGCCGGAAAGCATCCGCATTAAACTGATAAATCTTGTCACTAATCGTATCTTGTGCGCTACCTCCGATAAAATAAGCCATATTATCTATTGCTAGACCGGAAGCGTAAGACAAAGCCGGACCCTTTTCTAATGGGCTCCATTCATTTGCCTGCAAAGAATAGAAATAAAAGGCATCCGTTACCTCATTCTGATTATCTTTTCCGCCCAAACTAAGAATGGAAAGAGCATTCAAAGGGAAAAATGCTGCACCTTTTACAGCTATTTCTGCCGGAGCTTTATCCGTCCAAGTATCCGATACAATATTATAAGCCATCAGAATATCCGAACGTTCACTTCCTAAATCTCCACCAAATACATAGCCATAGTTTCCCAATAAACAAGATGACGCTTCCGTTACATTTTCTCCAGGATATGGCGCAAGAGTGGTAATAATATCCGGAGTTGAAATTTCCCTTGTTTCTCCGTACGAAGTCGCATGCGAATTTGTAGCATAAGAACGTATATAATAAGTCGCGGAACCTTTCAATCCGGATATAATCCCCGTAAATATACTATCTCCTTGATATGCGGAGATTTTTCCATTAGCAATAGTCGGATTCGGATTGGTTGACCAACAGAAACCGGCGTCAATGACATCACTTTCCCCAATATCTTTGATTTCTCCTTTTACAGAAATCGTTCCCGCCTTCATATCTGCAGAAGTAATCTCCGAAGTAGTAACAGTTGGGGCTTGGCTTTTCGCCGTTAATTCGTAAGCATTTCCTTTACTGTAGGTCAATCCGAAAGAATTCTGCGCATAAGCTCGAACATAATAGACCGTTTGCTGTTTCAAATCAGTTAAAGTTCCAGTAAATAAGGAGTCGCTAACCAATTCACAAGGAACATTTATTACATTTTCCCCCTCTAAAGTAGGATTTGTATTGGTTTCGCTATAGCAATAGCCGCACTCTGTCACCTCTGAATCCCCAGAAGTGCTCAATACAGCCTTAAATGTTGCGGAAGTATAATCTTTCTTTTCCAACTCAAATGAAGAAATATAGGGCTTTCCATCCGTTGTTTCAAACTGAATCGCTTCACCTCCCGGAAAAACGCCAAAGGAATTTTCTACATAAGCAAGCACATAATAAGTTGTCGAAGCTTCCAAACCGGAAACTACCTGAAAGAATGAATCCTTCTCCGCGACTTCGATAGAAAAGAACCGAGGTTTTGGATCTTTTAAGGAACCTTTGTAAAGAAATATCCCACTTTTTTCAATTTCTCCTTCGCCCCTTTCTATCATTCTTCCGCCGCAAGTAACCGCTGTCGCTCGGATATCCCAAGGCTCCAATGTTTTGATAGAACCGATGCCGGAATTTGTCATAGCAGCCAATTCATCACCATAAGATACTCCTTTTTTATTCAAAGCATAAGGACGAATATGATAAGTAGTATCAGCCGTTAAATTTTTTGCTACGCCTTCATAGATGCCTAATCCGGTTCCACATACGATTGTATCCCCATTTTCAACTGTAGGATTACCATCCAGATTCCAACAAAATCCATATCGTTCAACCGGAAGTCCATTGGCGCTCTCAACCTCCGCTTGAACAGTTATCGTTGTCGCTGTTTTTTTCAAATCATACCCCTCTTCTATTCCAGTTAACAGTTTTACTGTCGGAGGAGTCGCATTTCTTACTTCATCCGATAGTTCAGGATCTTCTACGCAACTGCTCAAATAGCATATAAGTCCTATAAATAAAGAAAAACATATATATTTATTCATTTTCCAAATCTCCTTTATTAAAAGAATACTCCGACTCCTGCATTAAAGTCTATATATTTGAAATTAACAGTGCTGCAGCCAGTACTAAGATATATCGGACCTAATTTAAACATTACGTCCCAATCTGCAGCAACTCCTTTATAAGATGTATCGATGTGCTTCGCCCACCCTGTCTGTTGGGTTTCGGCGGTAACAGGATTGACCATATTATATTCATATAGTAAAGTCCGGTCGCCATATCCAACACCTACGGAAGTATATAGCCAGTCCGTACATTTTACTACCATTCCGGCAGTCAGGGAATAACTGTTCTTTTTCTTTTCCCCAGTGAAATAATAAATTTCATTTGCTGATGCATCGATTAACTCACCACCATTTTGGTCATTGCATTCAGCAATATGCTTATCAAACGACATATTTGTTTTAAAACGTACGTACCATCCCAAACGTTTGCCTACCGCTCCGATAGTCAATCCATAAGGAGCTTCCACCGCATAGTTATATCCAATAAAAAACTTCATTCGCTGGCGAGAAGTCTGTAGTTCATCGATAGGAAGAGTGGCATCGGATGTCTGTGCATATTCCACCAATCGGCGTGTCTGTTCCAACTTATCACTCCAATATTCTGCCAAATCCGTACTCGCCGGTGTACCAATTCCATGTCGATAATAAACAATTAGCTGACGCATTGCCGTTGTATCCTGCTCCGTCCCTCGAATATTCAAACAATTCAAGCATTTATTCATCAAACTACGCATAGAAGGACGCATCCGTACGTTTTTCAACCAAATTTCCGTGAGTTTATCAATACTATAAGCGTCACAATATGCCACGCCCTCCTCATACCAGATTTTTGCATCCTGATATGCTTTCCGTTTCATTGCTTCATCCCCTTTCTGATTATATTCGGTTTGTTGCTGTGCCAACAATCCGAGAGGAAAGAGCAAACAGAATAATATGCTAAGTCCAATTTTTTTCATACATTATTATTTTATGTTTCCTTTTATAGCCATCCTTTTTGTTTCACTCAGGATGGCTTATTCATCCTATTCAATCAGTTGAATTAGATCAAATCTTTTTAATAATAAGTTGCTCCCTTCGTAATAACATTCCCATCTGAGCCATAAATGTCAAACAAATTATCTTCACGCTCGAAAGCTCTGCCATTATCGGTCTTACCTACGCTCAAATATTTGCAAGGAATACGTTCGTTTCCGTTGATATCGATTGCCCCATAGCGGTTATTCGATTTTTTTCGTACGATTGTATAAGCCCCAAATGACATCATTTCTATATATTGAGCCTTTTTATCGAGAATATATTTCTCTTTTATTTGTTCTTCACAAACGACTAATAGACGAACAACCTCTTCCGTAACCTTCATATTCTTTGCATTCGTCAAATCCTCCCTTGCACCGACATAATCGTTCCGGGTCATTTTATCTTTCCCCAAATTCAACCATTTGGCATATTGGGTATCAATAAGAGAGGTCGAAGGATTTGTCGTCGATGCCGCATGTTCCTCTTTTTTTACCGATTGTGCAGAGGAAGGAGTAGTTACAGATTTGTTCTTTTTCTCCTCCGTATTCGTTTTTCCTTCATTTGTTTTTGGCTTCGACTGTTTCTTTCCTTGCGTTTGCGGCATTTGCCCTTTCGGCTTTTCCTGCATTTGGTTATCCGATACCACAGTCGGCTCCTCACGAAATTCGTCTTTTTGCGATTGTTTCGTTTCAGGTTGCGGCAATTCCGTTTTTCCTTCACTGACAGATTCTACGGTAGGCATCTCTAATGCCACATTTGGTTGTGAATTTTCGGTATATAAATACCAACTTGCCGCTCCTCCTGCCAAAATCAGGAAAGCTATACTGACAATTCCTACTTTTAGCTTCTTTTTGTCTTTATGAATCTCCGGTTCAAGCTGTTCTTGCCTTGTCGGATTTAATTGCGTAAGCTCTTCTTCCGGCGTATTTACGATTGTCTCATCATCTACATCCGATTGGAAGTTTGAATGAGTAAGAATATCCTTCTTTTCCCTGTTTTGAACCGATTGAATATTTGTCCCTTGTGAAACAGATTCCTTCGAAAAATCCAATTCCGCCATCATTTCTGCAATGCTTTGATAACGATTAGCAGGAATTATTTCCATCGCTTTCACTATCACAGCCTCTGTCTTTTCCGAAATATTCGGATTCAGCTCATGCGGAGGGATTAAAGGCCGGGTAGCCCGGAGTATTGATTCCGTCGGAATTTTTCCAGTAAGCAAATTATACATGGTTGCTCCCAAAGAATAGATATCCGGACAAGGAGTAAAGGATTGTATCCCTTCGTTATCATATTGTTCAATCGAAGCGAATCCTTTGGATAGCGTTAGCATCGTCGTACTTGTTTCTTGTTCTCCGACATCATAGCGCTTACTTACACCAAAATCTATCAATCGGGCATTATTATCTTTATCAATTAGGATATTGCTTGGTTTAATATCCAAATGAAGAATATTTTTCTGGTGAACAAATTGTAATGCTTCGCCTATCTGATGCACATAACGTAATACTTCTGCTTCCGGAAGCATACCCTCTTTTGCCAATTTATCCTTTAAAGAATTTCCGGAGATATACTCCATAGCAATATAGGCCGTATTGTTTTCTTCAAATACTTCCAACACATTGACTATATAAGGATGATGTACCTCCGATAATATCTTTGCTTCTTTAATCAGCTTCTCCTTAAATTTATGAAATAGGAGTTTTCCTGTATCAGAATGTACCTTTACAATATAAGATTGAGGATCTCTAACGCAATAATCCTTAAAGAAATATTCTTTAATGCATACAGGAACTTCAGTCCTCATTGCTCCTAAAGAACCTTTGACTTCTGTAAACCACACCCCCTTATAGGTTATTCCAAATCCTCCTTGTCCTATAACTTGTGTCAGTTTATATTTTCCTTTCTGAAGTAAATATCCATCAGGCAAATTCATACAGATACTTTATATTCCTGTTTTAACTTGCCAAAGGTACACTATTTAAATAAAAGAATAAAGAAATGTCAGAAGATTTTGTGCAAAACTTTCGTTTTTTTGAATAGATTGAATTGGAATAAGGTAAAAAGAAAAATTATCTCGGCTATTTTGAAAGCATTTCTCCACCAATTGTTGTTTAATGTGCTCTAAAGGCATCGGGACAGAGAACAATTCCTCCAAATCTCGGTCAGACCAACTTTCAGTTACTCCATCCGTACACATAAAGAATAAGTCGCCTGCTTCAATGTCCGTTAAAGAAACGACATCAGCCTCCGTTGGCCGCGAACTTCCCTGTATTGCTCGTAAGATTATATTCTTTTGCGGATGGGATGCTGCCTCTTCCTTCGTAATTCGACCCAATTTAACCCACGAATTGACTAAAGAATGGTCTTCTGTACGGAATATCAATTTCCCTTTCCTAAATTGATAAATACGACTATCGCCTATATGAGCTGCCAAAATAGATTCTTGCGTAAAATAAAGCATGGTCATGGTTGTAGCCATTCCGCTAGCATCCGGATGCTCCGTTATATATTTGTCAAAACAGGTTTCGACATACTGTATCGCCTTTTGGACAAATTGATCATCAGGAATCCCCGTCAGAAATGTTTGAAAAAAAGAATGAAATACCTCACAGGTCAAAGCACTTGCCACTTCTCCGCGATTAGATCCTCCTACTCCATCACAAACCAAATAGAGTCGGTCATTCGGCGAAACAAGTTCCGATGACGGGAATACAGCATCTTCGTTATTCGTTCGTCTTCCTTTATCGCTTACGGCAAAAGGTCTTCCCAATGTTATCTGCATAGAATCTTTTTTATACGTTAAAGCGCAAAATTGTATGCCCAATAACAATCTCATCATTGTTATTCAACACCACAATTTCACCTTCTTCTAAGTAATTACTCTTATATAACGTATGATTCTTGCTATTATTATCTGAAAGGTAATGTTTATATCCTCCTCTGGGCTCTTTTTTTACTTCGATTCGTATATGTTCGCGACTCATCGATCGATCACCTGTCTCAATCATTAAGTCGGCTTTCGAAGCAGACGACTTGCGCCCGACAATAAATACTCCTTCATGCAAAGGAAATATCTGTTCGGGGGTCTCCGGTGCGGCGACTACGGTCAGTTTTCCCGTAGTTTCTTTGACTGGTTGAATAAGAATGGTCTCAGAATCTTCTGACGAACCATTCTTCTTTTCCAGCACCAGTGAAATCGGAATAGCTTGTTTGCATTGAGGACACTTAAAGGAAGTAATTCCGAGGGGAAGTTTCCCCTCGTTTACTTTTAATCCTACTTGACAATGTGGACATTTTATCGATATCATACTATAAATGAAATGTCTGCTCCATCTATATCAATCGAAAAACCATCGTCCATCACGTTAGCATCCGAAATTATCACCGTATCATCCGACAAAGTAATAAAATCAGTGCTATCGGTTTGTACATCGTCCAGCATAACTGCATCCAGTATGCCCCCGTCTCCATCTACATCCACTACAACGGCATCCCCCAATAACGGCGCTTCTTCGCTATTATCCAATGTAACGAATGTATAATCATTCTCATGCATAATACTATTCCTTCCTCATATTTATTGATTAATTAATTCCGACGCAAAAGTAGAAAAAGGATAATTATCCGCCATGAATAATTATCCCTTATAATCAAACATTTGGGTTTTATGTACGAAAGGTACGTTTTTTAAATACGAAAGTTACTCTTCTGTCCACCGTGCCTGACAGGAAGAAATGGGGCAATGCTTCTTATTTTTCAAGGATTCCCAAGGAATATCCCCTAAAAACGTCCCACACTTCGGGCATACGTAATCAATCTTGAATTGATTCGTCAAATCTTGAAGTTGCTGGGGAATTTTAGCCGACTGGTGAGCCCCTAAATACACTCCTACTACCGGCGCACAGATTATAAGCAACATACAAACGACGTACCACACGGAACTTCCCTTTCCCGCAGAATTAATAACCATTCCGACAATTCCTAAAAGCGCAAAAGGCAATGCTTGGAACAGGCGCGTTTTGAATTGATTGGCCGATTGTATCCTTACTTTCTCCTTTGTATAATTATCATATACCTTTTTCAACGCATTAAACTCTTCGCTGTAATCATTTTTACTTTTAAGAAGCTCTTTAAAATCGATTCGACAATCTTTCCCTACGCAGATATTGTCGGTAGGAACAATTCGCTTTTTTATTATCTGGATTCCGTTTACGAATGTTCCGTTTAAAGAGCCCAAATCCTCCAATAGCCAGAACCCATCCGCTTCTCGTGTCAGCCGCGCATGGTGTCGGCTGACTTGCGGGTCTTCTATTATATAATCATTATCCGGATTTTTACCAATTGTGATTACCATCATATTTATTTCTATCCTTTTGCCTCTTCCACATTCCGTTCTACTTCCTGTTCCAACGCCTCTTTCAGCACTTTCAGCGGGTCTTTTGAAATAGTCAACTCTCTTGGTTTGCCATCTTCCGTAAGAAGAAGCAATTTTTGTTTCGGAAGATTGATTTGCAAAATATGGTTTTTATTGATGATATGGCTTTTTCCCACCCGCATCAATATTTGATTGCTTCCCGAAACCTGTTTCTCCAGCAACTCTTCTATTTTTCCTATGTTTATGGCAAATGTAAATTGTATGCTATTAGATAATAAGAGCTTAGTATAGTTTCGGTCTGCCTCAAAGTACAGTATTTGACCTATTTTTATACGAAGCAATTCATCTCTCGTCTTAATAATCAAATATCGGTCCATTGCGTTTTTCTCTATTTATGTGTTTCTGTCGAACAAATATACGACTTTTTCTCATATTCATAGCGTTTATTCTACTTTCTGAAGAAAAATTCATGTCTGTCAGCATCTGCTTTATCCGATATGACAAACTAAAAAGTCTGGCGATTTTGTCTTAAAAATAAAACCGCCTTTCTTTTCAGAAAAAATATCGGCTATTTCTTAAAAAACGATGGTTAGTTTTCCGAAAATAACCGATATTTTTCATCGATTCACTTATTGTTGCAAACGAACGACTTGCCGCCTTGCCTTTTTATCGGTCGTACCGCTCTTTTTTCAGGCA
Organism: uncultured Parabacteroides sp.; assembly: GCA_949289155.1. Classification (GTDB taxonomy): domain Bacteria; phylum Bacteroidota; class Bacteroidia; order Bacteroidales; family Tannerellaceae; genus Parabacteroides. The sequence continues at coordinate 7,052 of CASEMX010000003.1, read as the reverse complement.
TGCATGACCAACAATGGCGTATCCGTATGGAACAACATCTTCTTTGCAATACTTGGATTCAGGATTCGCGCCAAAATATTCCGCCGGTAAGTCGTCAAGGCAATCAGGTCAATTTGTTTATCCCGCACGAATTTTTCGATAGCCAACAGCAAATCACCGTCATCCAATACCGTATAAGTAATATTTGCTTCTGGATATTGCCGCTGGAAATACTCGCGAACGCCGGTCAAACGGATTTCATTCCATTCATCTCGGCTTGTCGAGATATTAAACAGATGAATATGTACGTCATATCCTTTGATTACTTCCATGAAACGGTCGAATGCTATCAAGTCCCGCTGACTGAACGACGTAGCAAAGGCTATATTTTTCACTGCACCCAAATCGTTGAAAGGAACATTTTCCGGAATAGCTAAAACCGGGACTTTATTCATCTCGATAACCTCTCCCGTAACACTTCCAATCAGGTCGATATCTTTTTGGTCCTTTCCGCGAGTTCCCATAATGATGATATCCGGACGATATTCCTTTCCGTAGGCGATAATCTCCTCTTCCGGAAGCCCTTCCCGGAGAGTATAATCATACTTCACGGTCGGCAATTCGCCCTTCTCCATTTTAGCATCTATTTCGCCGCAGATACTTGCCATATCACCCTGTACACGCTCCAACATCTGCCGTGTACTCTCTTCATTTGCTTGATAAGCTAATGTATCACCCAACGGGATAGCTGAAGGATAGTAAATGCTGTAATAAGCATGCATTATCATGACCTCTGCATTCATCTTATGTGCGTAATTAATTGCTATCTCGCATGCCTTTAAAGAATAATCCGAAAAATCGACCGGTACTAACACACGTTTCCGCTTTGATTTCGCTTCTTTTGCCTTTTCCTCTTCTTCTGCATTCGCGTTTTCCATCCATTTAGCGTCTTCGATGACCCGCAAAGCGTGTGGCAAATCACTTTCCTTGATTCGAACGCGTACACCCGCCGAGATAACCGGCTGTATCTGATTTACATTATGAATATAAACCTCTATACCTTCCGATTCAAGAATCATCTTCAGCATTTGCGCCTTTTCAAACGTATGAATAGCTAATGTTATCAATCTGTCTTCCATATCCTATTCCATTTAAAAGTGAATAAAAACTGTAAGGAAAAAATCCCAGAGTAAGTTTAATGGAAATTCAACACTACTCTGGGATTAGTCAATTTGAATAAAACGTTTTTTACGCTTCGTGTGCGGATGCTTGCTGGCTTTCTGCCAATATCTGCATCGCACGATCTAAGATTGTTGTATCATCCAGTACGACAATTCCTCCATCGGGACCCGGTTCGATATGAATACCGCAACTCTTTCCGTCCTGGAAGTTTTGTCCTCCAAAGTAATTACGAACAGTTTCTACAGAAACTCCTAATTCGTCAGCAATACGATGAGTACTACCATCAGGTAAACTATCTTTAATCTTACGAAGTTCGTTAAACGTGATTGTCTTTGTCATGGCCTTATCTATTTTAGAGGTTAATAATTAGTTTTCCTTTATTATTGTACCGCTAACTTACGGACTTTTTTTTAGCGCACCAAATAATTTTCGAAAAATCTTTCATTTATTTTCTATGTTGTACGACATACTTTTGTATCATATCCCATTGTATTTTAAAAATCAGAGATTTATATATCCATTAAGCCTCTTTTTCTGAAAAGAAATATACAAGAGAAAATGACATCTTTATGAAGATTCAGTTACTGCACCATGAATTTTCGGCTACAATGTCGGACAATTTGTGCAGATTCTCCGTCCTTTTTAAAAAGCAAACAGATGACTTTGCAGCGTGAGCAAATCGATGGTCCAGAGCCGGCGGTTAAGTGGTTCACCGCATCCTGTAATCAATTTAATCACTTCCGATGCTTCTACGCAACCGACTACTCCGGGCAGGACGCCCAATACGCCTTTCGGAAGTTCTGCCGACACTACCGCTTCGTTCTCCGGATATAAATCCCGATAAGTACAACCGCCCGGCAAATTGAACACAGTTACCTGCCCATCGAATTCGCGAATTGCACCATATATATAAGGTATGCCCAAACGAGACGTCACATCGCTTATCAGATAACGGGTCTCGAAATTATCACATCCATCCACTACCCAATCGTACGAAGCAATCAGTTGCTCTGCATTCTCCTTTGTCAGACGGAACGGATAGGTTTCTATCTGGATATCCCCATTCAGCGCAGCCAAACGCCGAGCGGCGCAATCTACCTTCAATTGTCCGACCTCCGATTCCTGATAAAGTACTTGGCGTTGTAGGTTCGACTGGCTGACTCGATCGTTATCCACCAGTCCCAAATGCCCTACTCCGGCGGCCGCAAGATATAATGCGACCGGAGAGCCCAATCCTCCAACGCCAACAAGCAATACGCGCGCTTCAGCAAGCTTCTTTTGTCCTTCTTCTCCAATCTCAGGAAGCAGTAAATGTCTGTTATAACGTTCCATCTATTCCTCTTTTTAAAATAAAACGGAAAACATTCCATTTCATAGGTATATGTTTTCCGTTTCTCTGGTGTATTATTAATTATTCATTGTTACTTCATCAAACGTTTGGTCCCAATCTTTCCATACCGGTTCAATTCCGACGCCTTTGAGAGCGGCAGTGACCTCTTTCGCGGTACGTTCGTCGCTCACGTGGAATTGCTCCAGTGTCTGCGGATAGGAATAATAGCCTCCCGGCTCTGTTTTGCTTTCGGCGCTCATGGTCGTAACGCCCAGCCGTGCCATGTGGTCGCGGAAGGTGGCACTCTCGCGTGTGGAATAAGAGATATCCACATCATGGTCGAAGATGCGGGTCGCGAACGTAAGTTGTGCCAATTCGCGGTCACTCATAACGACGTTTGGCTGGAACCCACCGTTCTCCGAAGGGCGCATTCGCGGGAAGTTGAAACTGTATTTCGTCTTCCAATAATGTTTCTGGAGATAACGCAAGTGGTAAGCCATCATCGTGACGTCCGTGCGCCACTCTTTCTCCAACCCGATAAGCACGCCCATGCCGATGCTGTGCACGCCAGCCTGCCCCATGCGGTCGAATCCATTCACGCGCCAATCGAATTTCGACTTCATACCGCGCGGATGGTAAATGTTGTAGTTCGCTTTATGATATGTTTCTTGAAAACAAATCACACCGTTCATGCCGTGGTGTGTGAGCTCTTTGTATTCCTCCGTAGAGAGCGGCATTACCTCTATCTTCAGATTCGCGAAATAGGGCTTTGCCAAATCAAGGGCGCGGGCGATGTAGGGGACACCTGCCTTGGCTGGATTTTCGCCCGTGACGAGGAGTAGGTTCTCAAAAGGCGCCAGTTTCTTGATTGCCTTATATTCGTTCACGATTTCCTCTTCCGTCAGGATGGTGCGCTTCATCGGGTTACTGATGTGGAATCCGCAGTAAACACACGAGTTCGTGCATGAGTTGGTAATATAAAGCGGTACGAACATAGACATCGTATTGCCGAATCGTTCGCGCGTATATTTGTAGCTTAATTGCGCCATGGTCTCCAGATAAGGCTCGGCGGCTGGAGAAATGAGCGCCATGAAATCATCTACATCCAAATGGGACTTGGCGAGCGCACGACGGACATCCGCCTCCGTTTTCGACGCAATCGCCTCCGTCGTCGCATCCCAATCTATCTTTTCTAATTCTTCTGAAAACATATTTCGATTCAAATTTAACAACACGGAGACACTGAGTCTCGGAGTCTTTTTTAATACAAAACAAACTCTGTGCCTCCGTGTCTCTGTGTTTATTTTTCTTTTATGGCAGAGAGATCTCTGCTAAGCTTCATTGCACAGAAGTTCGGTCCGCACATCGTGCAATACTCGCTGTCCTCGTGCCTTCCTTCCTGATAATATTCCAATGCGCGGTCGGGGTCAAGGCTCAGATGGAACTGGTCGCGCCAGCGGAACTCGTAGCGTGCCTTCGAGAGGGCATTGTCGCGAATCATGGCGCCCGGATGTCCCTTGGCCAAGTCTGCCGCATGGGCGGCAATCTTATAAGTGACGACGCCAGTGCGTACATCTTCCTTGTTGGGCAGGCCGAGGTGCTCTTTCGGTGTCACGTAGCAGAGCATGGCCGTCCCGAGCCAACCGATTTGTGCCGCGCCGATGGCCGACGTGATGTGGTCGTAGGCAGGAGCAATGTCTGTCACGAGCGGACCGAGCGTATAGAACGGGGCATTGTGGCATTTCTCGATTTGCCGCTCCATGTTCTCCTTGATTTTATGTAAAGGCACATGACCCGGTCCTTCGATGAATGCCTGCACGTTCTTCTCCCAAGCCCGGACCACGAGTTCGCCCATCGTATCCAGTTCGGCAAACTGGGCTTCGTCGTTCGCGTCGTAGATAGAGCCCGGACGGAGGCCGTCGCCCAACGAAATCGCCACGTCGTATTGTGCGAGGATATCGCAAATATCATCGAAGTGCTCGTATAGGAACGATTCCCGGTCGTGAATCAAGCACCACTTGCTCATGATGCTTCCTCCCCGGCTCACGATGCCGCACAGACGTTTATCGGCCAAGTGGATATTCTGTCTGCGGATGCCGGCATGAATCGTAAAGTAGTCCACACCCTGCTCGCATTGCTCGATGAGCGTGTCTTTGTAGATTTCCCACGTGAGGTCTTCCACCTTCCCGTTCACCTTCTCCAAAGCTTGGTAGATAGGCACAGTCCCGACGGGCACGGGGCAATTGCGTACAATCCATTCTCGCGTCTCGTGGATATTGGCTCCGGTCGAGAGGTCCATCAGCGTATCGCCGCCCCACTTGCAACTCCACACTGCCTTTTCCACCTCTTCTTCAATCGAGGAGGTCGTGGCGGAGTTCCCGATGTTCGTATTAATCTTTACCAAGAAGTTGCGCCCGATAATCATCGGTTCGCTCTCCGGGTGGTTGATGTTGGCGGGCAGGACTGCACGGCCGGCGGCTATTTCGTCGCGGACGAACTCCGGTGTGATGTGCGTCTCGATGCCCAGCTCTGCACAGTTCATGTTCTCGCGGATGGCGACGTATTCCATCTCCGGCGTGATAATTCCCTGCTTGGCGTAATACATCTGCGTGCAGCATTTCCCTTTCTTCGCCCGGTATGGCAAGGCAATATGTTCGAAGCGAAGGTGGTCGAGGCTCTTATCGTCGCGGCGCATGATGCCATACTCGGAGGTGATGGACGGGAGTTGCTCCACGTCTCCGCGCTCCGTAATCCACGCCTCCCGCATACGGGGCAAGCCTTTCTTCAAATCGACGGTGATATTCGGGTCGCTGAACGGACCGCTCGTATCATAGATATATACCGGCGCGTTCGGCGTCATGACCCGCTCCCCGTTTATTACTTGGACGGTCGGCGTAAGGTTCACCTTCTGCATGCCGACGCGGATGAAGGGGAAAAGTTTCCCCGCGAGGTACGCCTTCTCACGTTGTGCGTATGCTTTCTTGTCTTTTTCCATATATAATATAATGTATAGGAATGGCTACTTACTTATCTAAAAATGCCGTTAGGGGTGATGAGGCCGAGGCTTCCAACGTTGGGGCACTTCCTCCCAATCCGGCTTCGTAGGCTTCGCGTCCGGCTTCTACCGCTTGCTTGAAGGCGGTGGCCATGCGGATGGGGTCGCCTGCTACGGCAATGGCGGTGTTCACCAATACGGCCGAGGCGCCCAGCTCCATGGCTTCGGCGGCATGGCTCGGCGCTCCGATACCGGCATCTACGACCACCGGAATGCCTGCCTGTTCGATGATAATCTGAAGGAACTCACGCGTCTGGAGTCCGCGGTTCGTACCAATCGGCGCACCCAGCGGCATGACGGTGGCAGCTCCTGCCTCTTCCAATTGTTTGCACAGCACGGGGTCAGCCTGGCAATAGGGCAATACGACGAAACCTAATTTGACCAATTGCTCCGTCGCCTTGAGCGTCTCGACCGTGTCGGGCAAGAGGTAGCGCGGGTCGGGGTGGATTTCCAGTTTCAACCAGTTCGTTCCGAACGCCTCGCGGGCCATTTGCGCTGCAAAGACCGCCTCTTCGGCATTGCGCACGCCCGACGTGTTGGGCAACAATTGGATATGCGGATGGACAATATGTTTCAGCATATCGTCTTCCTTGTCTTCCAAATCGATGCGCTTCATGGCTACCGTCACCATCTCCGTGCCCGATGCCAAGAGCGCCTTTTCCATCAACTCGTTCGAGTTGAATTTGCCTGTCCCTAAGAACAAGCGCGAATTAAATTCTTTTCCTGCAATGATTAATTTATCCATATTCTACTTTTTATTAGAAGTTAAAGGGAGTTAGAGGAGTTCGCTGGAGTTAGAGCCAAATGCTTTTGCCTATACATATAATATAAAGGTATCGGCTTTAACTCCTTTAACTCCTAAGCGAAGCGATAACTCCTTTAACTCCTGTCTGTATTCTTATCCTCCGCACGCCGCTTTGATGACGACCAACGAATCGTTTTCGCACACGGGATGCGCCGCCCATTCCGCACGGGGAACGATGCGATTATTCACGGCCACCGCTACTCCCCGTTCGGGAAGCGCCAGCGCCTCGGCTACTTGTTGCAATGTATTCGCTGCGGGTAGCTCCATTTCTTTGTTGTTCACCTTGATTTTCATATTCTTTCTAATTAATGGCCGAATCACAAAGTGGAGCTTCTCTGAGGTAGGAAAGTGGGGAATGGATATCCGCGTAGCTTTCTTAAACAATCCCTACGGCAGTACGAACTGCATCAGGTGCGAGGGTATAATCTCAGCTTTCCTCCTTTCGGGAAAGCACCCCTTTGTTTTCGTTTCGCAAAGAAAAAGAAAATATCTGATATAACCAATTTTTCTTCTGTTCTTTTGCCTTATTGCAAAAGGACCCTACTTTCTGGCTTGCACCAGATTGTATTGTTCTTTTGCCTTGATGCAAAAGAACCAAAAAATCAAGGCTGCGCCTGCTTCGCTACTCACTTCCTTCATTCCGCTGTTCGCGTTGCAAACTCGCTTCGCTCAAACAGGCAACGCTCTCGGGCGCTCCATTC
>CASEMX010000002.1:194909-212982 GCA_949289155.1 uncultured Parabacteroides sp. | reverse complement strand
AAAAAATGATTTATTCTCCTCTTTATTAGTTTATTAATCTATCTTTTACTACCAGCGATTGATCATATCCTCAACCTCTTTGCGTAATTGCGCCGCAAAGTTAGCAATTTTTACGGAACCTTGATCACCTTCGCCCTGTTTTCTTACTGAAACTTCACCATTTTCTGCCTCTTTTTCACCAACAATCAGCATATATGGGATACGTTTCATCTCGTTATCGCGTATTTTACGACCGATTTTCTCATTTCTATCGTCAACCAACGCACGAATTTCCTGCTTTTTCAATTCGCGAGCCACTTCCCAAGCATAATCATTGAAACGTTCGCTGATAGGCAGGATAGCTACCTGATCCGGAGTCAACCATAACGGGAACTTTCCGGCAGTATGCTCGATAAGCACGGCAACGAAACGTTCCATCGAACCAAACGGAGCGCGGTGAATCATTACCGGACGATGCTTTTGATTATCCTCTCCGGTATATTCCAATTCAAAACGTTCCGGCAAATTGTAATCTACCTGAATTGTACCCAATTGCCAACGACGTCCAATTGCATCCTTTACCATGAAGTCCAACTTCGGACCATAGAATGCAGCTTCACCATACTCAATTTTAGCCTTCAAGCCCTTCTCTTCACAAGCTTCGATAATTGCCTGTTCAGCTTTCTCCCAATTCTCTTCGCTACCGATATATTTTTCCCGGTTCACCTTGTCGCGCAATGAAATTTGCGCTTCAAAGTTCTGGAAGTCCATCGACTTAAATACGATAGAAATGATATCCATCACACGGATAAACTCATCTTTCACTTGGTCCGGACGGCAGAAGATATGCGCATCATCCTGCGTAAAACTACGTACACGGGTCAATCCGTGTAATTCTCCGCTCTGTTCATAACGACAAACCGTACCAAATTCAGCTATTCGCAAAGGCAGGTCGCGATAAGAACGCGGCGAATTCTTATAAATCATACAGTGATGCGGGCAGTTCATCGGTTTCAAGAAATATTCCTCGCCCTCTTCCGGCGTATGGATGGGTTGGAAAGAATCTTTTCCATATTTAGCGTAGTGCCCGGAGGTAATATACAATAATTTATTACCGATAGGCGGACACATTACCTCTTGATAATCATAACGCGCTTGGATGCGACGTAAAAAATCTTGCAAACGCAGGCGAAGTGCCGTACCGCGCGGAAGCCACATCGGGAGCCCCTTGCCTACCGTATCGGAGAACATGAACAAATCCAGCTCCTTACCAATCTTACGGTGGTCACGTTTCTTGGCCTCTTCCAGCATTACCAGATATTCGTCCAGCATCTTCTTCTTCGGGAAGGAAATACCATACAGACGAACCAACTGTTTGCGTTTCTCATCACCGCGCCAATAAGCTCCGGCAGCACTTAATATCTTTACCGCCTTAATATACGAAGTATTCGGGATATGCGGGCCACGGCACAAATCTGTAAACGCGCCCTGTGTATAAGTAGTTATCTTACCATCTTCCAATTCGCTGATAAGTTCCACCTTGTATTCTTCGCCTCTATCGCCAAACATCTTCAATGCATCCGCTTTTGAGATATCCTGACGAACGATAACCTCTTTCTTTGCTATCAATTCCATCATCTTCTTTTCGATGGCAGCGAAATCACTATCTTTAATTACTGCTTCACCCGGATCTACGTCATAATAGAATCCATTTTCAATAGCCGGACCGATACCGAATTTAATTCCAGGGTACAACTCCTGCAAAGCTTCAGCCATCAGGTGGGCGCTTGAATGCCAGAAAGCATGTTTACCTTCCTCATCTTCCCACTTGAACAGTTTTACACTTGCATCCTCGTTGATAGGACGAGTCAAATCCCAGACTTCCCCGTTTACACTTGCAGCCAATACGTCTTGCGCCAAACGAGAACTGATGCTTTCTGCAATCTGCATGGCAGTTGTTCCCTCAGCATATTCTCTTACGGAATTATCCGGAAATGTAATCTTAATCATAATCTGTTCATTAATTTTTTATTACAGCGCACAAAGTTAGTATCTTTTTCTGAAGGGTAAAGTTTTTTAACCGAAAAAGATTCTAACCGCATGAAATTTTGACAATCCTCCCTCGGATACCAGATTTTCTTCGTTTTCCTCCGACATATACTTGTAGATGTACCAACATAAAGTTCCCGATATAGGCATGTCGCAAAGTTTTTATCTCGTCTTTTGAATCTCTTTATCGGCTCTTTCGACGTTTTATCGCCGAGCCTGTTTTACGTCCTTTGGAATGTGAGCCGGTATTCTTGGAACGTACCCGTTTCTTTTGAGTGTTGTTCGGCTTATACTCCGGCACTGTCCCGAAAGAAGGGTCAATCGGAATCTTATAAACCGTCTGCCCCAAGAAATCCTCTATGCGCTTGAAAGCCGTTTGCTCCTCTACACCCACGAACGTAATTGCCAGTCCTTCTCCATTGGTTCCGCGAGCCGTACGCCCAATTCGATGCACATAATCCTCCGGGTCGTGAGGAATATCGTAGTTTATCACCAATTTAATATCATTAATATCAATGCCTCGAGCTACTACATCGGTCGCAACAAGGATATCTACTTTCCCGCTCTTAAATTCTTTCATCACCTCCTCGCGCTGCGATTGTTCCAAATCCGAGTGCATTTCAGCCACATTAAACTTCATTCGCCGCAGCGTTTTAGACAATTCTTTGACCTTCATCTTCGACGAAGAAAAGATAATGACCCTTTGCGGACGGCTCCGGCTAAAGAGGTCGCGCAGAATCTTTATCTTCTGTGCATCGTAACAGATATAAGCCGTCTGCATAATCGATTCCGGCGGACGCGAAATGGCAATCTTTATCTCTTCCGGGTTTTTCAGTATCGTATCGGCAAGCGTACGTATCTTTGGGGGCATCGTTGCCGAAAACATAATAATCTGGCAGGTAGAAGGAAGTTGTTTATAGACTTGCATAATGTCGTCATAAAATCCCATATCCAGCATCCGGTCGGCTTCATCCAAGACAAAGAAAGAGACATTCGAGAGATCTACCGCGCCCAACTTAATATAAGAGAGCAATCGTCCCGGCGTAGCAATCACGATATCGGCTCCCATCTCCAAGCCGCGCCGTTGTTGTTCCCAAACCGCACCGTCCGTTCCTCCGTAAATTGCAACCGCAGAAACCGAAACAAAGTAGCTAAACCCCTCAATCTGCTGATCTATTTGCTGGGCTAACTCACGAGTCGGCGCCATGATAACGGCATTTACCGCATTGTTGGGATATCCTCCTTTATATAATTCGTTAATGATGGGTAATACATAGGCGGCAGTTTTGCCCGTCCCGGTCTGTGCGCACGCAATGATATCTTTCCCTTCCAATATGACCGGTATAGTTTGCTCCTGTACGGGTGTTGCCTCCCGAAAGTTCATACAATCCAGCCCGTCTAATATGGCATCTTCTAAGTTCAGTTCGTCAAATCTCATCTTTATTTAATTCCCCAATGAATACAGATTATCTTTTCTCGTTCTTATAATATTTATTGTATATCTTATCGTATGTCCCATTCTGCTTCAACGTATCCAGCCAACGGTTCAAGCTATCCAGCAAGAGCGGTGAATCCTTCCGTACTGCCCACGACTGCAACTGCGTAAAACTGATATCCGTTTGAATATCGATTTCCGGATACTGCTTTGCCATCCTCTCAGCCTCCTGCTGGTTGCATACGGCAAAATCGATATCCCCCTTCGCTACTTGCATAATCAACTGCTCATCCGAATAGAGCACATCCTCCTTAATATAAATCGTATCGCCAATCTCATGTTCCAAATTCTTTATCCGCAACAAAGCCGGCGAGTCTTTCGGGATATAAAGCGTCTTCCTTCCCAAATGAATCTGATTGCGGATGGGCTCTATCCCTTGATTTGCCTCAGCTGTCCGCTGAACCAGTACCTGTTTATTCAGGATAATCGGTTCCGTAAAGAGATGCTGCTCGCGGTTCTCGCTTGTAATCGGAATATTCCGGGCAATAACATCTACCTCTTGGGCATCTAACAATTCAAAACTCTTTTCCAGACTCATTTCCAAATGGACCTGCACCTCCAATCCAGATAACTTCGCTATCTCTTGGCACAATTCATATTGAAAGCCCAACGTCGTATCGCCATCCACGAAATAGCCCGTCGGATTATATTCCGTCATCATCCGCAAGACTCCCTCCGCCTGAATCTCCGGATAATCCTTCGGCGGAAGCGGTTCTGCCTTTCTGATGCGATACAACGACGCCATCGTCACCAAGACGATTCCTAATAAAACGATATAGACTATCAACAACTTCTTTCTCATGCCATCAATTATTAAAGCGGACAGCGACTCCCATCTTCAGCATCATAGGGTTCAGCGGATAGTGAGCCAACGAGAAATAGTTCGGCTCTACGAACTGGCTACTCAAATTATACGCCATCACAAAGAAACGCGCCTGCTTCAAATGGAAGTTGACATACGCATTTATTAATGGATAATTCCCGACCTTCACCTCGTCTTGAACTTGGAACTGCTGAGTGGCTGGCTGAAAATAGGGTGCATAGTAAGCTGTGTTATAGTGCAAATCCGCTCCTATCTGAATGCTTAAGACCTTTGCCAATTTGAATTTGACATACAGATTGGAATAGACACTTAAATCCGGCAAAGGCAGTACATCCTGATTGCTGCTTATCTGATAAGCCAGTTCATTCTCCCAACCTAATCCCCGATAATAAAAGTTCTGTTTGAGGCGGGCTGTTATCACTTGCAAGTTACTTCCGTATTGCTCCGGTTCTCCAGTCTTTCCAAAGTAGATATAATTCTGAAGGCTTTCTACGCCTGCCGAGACAGTGGTATTGGTCGATTCCACATTCACTTCGCCGCCAACATAGAACTGCTGCGTATTGCTCAAATTCTTATCCCACCAGAAATAACGCGAATGGTAATGCCGCTGGAAGAAGGCAGGCGTTACATTCTTTATATATCCATTCGCCTTGATATAGGCTTTCTTCTTGAACAGGTTGAAGGTGGTTTGCAATTCACCCGACGCGCGGAACTCACCGACATCATCCCCTATCACACACAACTCCCCTCTTGCATTATAGGTCAACAGCTTGCCCATACGCTTATAAAGCTCTGCGCCTATGAACGTTGAGAACTCATCATAAGTAATGGTCGAACTGCCTGTCAAGTTCGGGCGTGACAAGATAATTTCTCCTACAAACGGTGAGTTGCCGTCCCCCTCCGTGATTTTCGCGTTCTGCATCCGGTAGCGGCGCTTCTCGAAATCGATGAATGCCGTCAAACCGAACTTCGCCCAGCTTTGGAAGCCTTCACGCAACGACAGAGCCAGCGTATTCTTCATGCTCCACGAATAGAGGACGTCGTTCAGATAATCATCCGAGTTGAAGGGTTGACCATTATTAAATAAGGTATCGATGGCATAGCTGTTATTGTCCGATATGAAGCGTCGCTTATGGTCTTCGTAATAAAAGGTATGAATAATGCTCGATACCGGCACGAATACCTCCTGAGCGGAGTCATCCTCCCCTTGTGCTGGCAGCGTCTTCGTGAATCCTAAATTATAGCGATGCGTCAGGAAGTACTGTTTCCCTCGGATGCGGTTGAACACATCGGTGTATTGCACCGGATAATCCTTCGGCTCCAACTGCCGGCGTCCTTCACCATAATCATCCGCATTCGTCAGATACCCGTCGTCCTTCAGTCCGCCATTCTCATGCGTCACGAAATTATAATTGCCTATATACGCATTCAGTTCGTAGCGGTCCGAACGATAACTCCCGAACAGCCGGTAACTAATCAGCTTGTTTCCGTTCGACGAGTAAAAGCCGCGCCCGTAAATATAATCGAAGTCGCCGCCAAAGTTAATCTTCTTCCCAAGGTTAATCGCCAGCGTCCCTTTCAACTGCTCTTCCCGGTTGGTGCTCCCGCCCGCCGTCGTGTACATGACATCCGTAAAAGGCGTTTTCGTATCATAAAACCGGGCATTCTCCGGCGTCGTGATATAATAATCGTAAGCATCCGCAAAGATAAAGTCGCGCGGCTCCTTCCTTTCCGAGAAGATGCGGCTTTGCGCCGGTGAACCCAAATTCGCCAAATACCCGATGGCCAGTCCTTTCCCCTCCACCAACGTGTGATAAGCGGTATTCAATATGCTCGTATCCGTCGGAACCATATAAGCATCTCCCAACAAGGGAGTCAACTGGTAGGCAATCACCTTCTTGCTTTTCTGCTCCGTACTGTCTCTCATCAGCAAGCTATCCGCGAGGGCCGTATCTCCTTTCGACAGGTTGGAAAGCGTAAAGCCACCCCTTCCTCCTCGCGCTTGGGCAAAGAGTCCGGCAGGCATAAGTAATAATATGAGTAAATATAGTCCTCGTTTCATCGGCGCAAAGATATAAAAAAGGCATCTCTCCGAAAAGAAACGCCTTATCTTTATTATTTTTTCAGGAGGACGACGCCTCCCCTCGCCTTCAGGTCGGCTTTGTCGAGGTGGCTACCTCGGCACGCACTTGGTAGCCACCTTGAGGTTGCCGAGGTAGCTACCTCGGCAATCCCAAGTCAGCGGCTTGGCAATCAGTTTATTTTCTGAATGATTTCCATGCCCTTCAGGATGGCTGCCTCGTTCATCGGAATCAGGTTATGATGGCGCTCGGGCAGGGACTTCTTCAGGCCCAGCAACACATTCTCCATCTTGACCATCGGCACGACCTTCAGCAGTCCGCCCAGTATCAACATATTGAACGCCTTCGCGTTTTGCATCTCCGCAGCGGCATCCATCGCATCTACGCGATAGACGTTGATGTCCTTACGTTGGATTTCGGTATGGATTCCGTAGCCGTCATAAATCAGTATGCCTCCGGGCTTCACCTTGCTCTCAAACTTATCCAACGAAGGCTGGTTCAAGACAATCGCAATATCATACTCGTTCAATATCGGAGAGCTAATCGGATCGTCGCTCAGAATAACCGTCACATTCGCCGTACCGCCACGTTGTTCGGGTCCGTACGAAGGCATCCAAGTTACCTCCTTGCCCTCCATCAATCCGGAGTAAGCCAAAATCTTACCCATCGACAAAACGCCTTGCCCGCCGAATCCGGCAATAATTATCTCGTGTTTCATTTTCTTCCTTGACCGTTTTTAGTTATTCTACATTCTTTAAATCGCCCAACGGATAGAACGGGAACATATTCTCTTCCATCCATTTGTTAGCCTGCTCCGGAGTCATCTTCCAGCCCGACGAACAGGTCGATACGAATTCTACTACCGAAGTACCCTTCCCGGCCATCGAGTTCTCGAACGCCTTGCGCAGCATCTTCTTCGCCTTACGGACGGCAGCTGCATTCTGTACGCTCTGGCGAGTCACCAGACAAGTGCCGTCCAACTGCGCCAACAGATTGCTAATCTTCAACGGATAGCCGTTCAACGCTACGTTTCTGCCGTACGGACAGGTAGAGGTTTTCATGCCCTCCAATGTGGTCGGAGCCATCTGCCCTCCCGTCATTCCATAGATGGCATTATTGATAAAGATAATCACGATATTCTCCCCGCGATTGGCTGCATGGATAGTTTCCGCCGTACCGATAGCCGCCAAGTCGCCGTCACCTTGATAGGTAAATACCATCTTCGAGGGATTCAACCGCTTGATTGCCGTAGCCAAAGCCGGTGCACGTCCGTGGGCTGCCTCTTCCCAATCGATATCTATATAGTTGTAAGCGAAGACGGCGCAACCGACCGGAGAGACACCGATGGTATCCTCCTCCATGCCCATCTCCTCAATCACTTCTGCGATTAATTTATGAATAACACCGTGGCTGCATCCCGGACAATAGTGCATCGGATTGTCGTTCATCAGCTTGGGTTTGGTGTAGACCAAGTTCTCTGCATCTATGATTTCATTCATTTCCATAATCATTCTTAATTAAAAAAACCTCAATATATATTGTATAACCCGGATTCCGATAGCTACGCCACCAATCGTCAGCATGGTGCTTCTCTCGACCGAAGGGAAGAAAAAGCAGGCCACCGTAGCTACCGCCAATAGCATGAATATCAATGTCAATATATCATCGAGCTTACTTCCGCGCCTCATGATTCTATTCGATTATTTTATCCTTCAATGCCTGCAATACCTCATCCGGCGTGAAAACGATTCCGCCCAAACGACCGAAATGCTCCACTTTAACCCGTCCGTTCACAGCAAGGCGAATATCTTCGACCATCTGTCCGGCATTCAGTTCGACCGAAAGCATTCCTTTTACTTGATTCGCATATTGGGAAATGATATCTGATGGGAAAGGCCACAAGGTAATCGGACGGAGCAATCCGAGTTTGATTCCTTCAGCCCGGGCATTCTCTACAACCTTCTGGCAAATACGTGCCGACGAACCGAAAGCAACTAACAGATAGGTTGCATCTTCGCAATGATATTCCTCGTAACGGACTTCGTTCTTCTCTATTTCGCGATACTTGGCTTGGAAGCGGATGTTGTTCTCTTCCATGCGGGCAGGGTCAAGCTCCAAAGAGGTGATGATATTCGGTTTGCGTCCGGCTTTCTTTCCGCGGGCAGCCCACGGGCAAGCAGCTTCAACCTCTTCATCGGTACGGCGCGGATGGAACGGAGGCAATACAACCTTCTCCATCATCTGCCCGATAATGCCATCCGCCAAGATGATGGCCGGATTCCTGTATTTAAATGCTAAATCGAAGCCCAAGCCTACGAAGTCTGCCATTTCCTGCACAGAAGCCGGAGCCAATGTGATTAAGCGGTAATCACCATGCCCGCCGCCCTTCACTGTCTGGAAATAATCAGCCTGGCTCGGCTGGATAGTTCCCAAACCGGGACCGCCACGCATGACATTGACAACCAAGCAGGGCAATTCCGCTCCTGCCAAATAGGATATGCCTTCCTGCTTCAGGCTGACACCCGGACTGGACGAAGAGGTCATCACTCGCTTGCCGGTTCCGGCTCCTCCATATACCATATTGATTGCCGCCACTTCACTTTCGGCCTGCAGGACTACCATTCCGGTCGTTGTCCAAGGCATTTCAGCCATTAACGTTTCCAATACTTCGGATTGGGGGGTAATCGGATATCCGAAATATCCATCCACACCATAACGAATCGCTGCATGGGCAATTGCCTCATTGCCCTTCATTAGTTTTATCTCTTCAGCCATATCAATCAATTTTCTTTTTATAGATGGTTAAACATCCGTCCGGACAAACTAATCCGCAACTCGCACACCCGATGCAATTATCGGGCGATTTCATATACACAAAATGATAACCTTTGTTGTTTACTTCCCGCGGGTGTAATTCTAATACATCGGCAGGACAGGCAACCACGCAAAGATTACAGCCTTTACAACGCTCTGTATTCACTACAACTGCGCCTCGAAATTTTGCCATATCCTTTTATTTATATAGGTAACACATTAGTTAAAGCGTCCCGTTTGCCGGGTAGCTCTCTATTTTTCCGCTCAAAGGTAAGTAAAACTTTGAATACTGTGGTCGGTTTCTGATGAATAATTGCAGATATTTTTTCTGCGCAACGGGAAATATCCTTTATTTATAACGACTGCCCAACCGAAAAAATCCGCCATTTATTTGCTTCGCTCGCATCTAAACTCTACTTTTGTCGGAATCCATCAACAATTAAACGAATTAATTACTAAAAAAGAATGGCTACACGTAAATTATCCAATAGTCAAATCGTCTGCTTTATCCTTTTATGGGGCATCTTGTGTTATATGCTTCTCGCATACAGCAAGGAAATCACCGGACAGACTGTTTTCGCTATCATCGCTTCCGCTATTATCGTTTTTGTACCGATTTACAAGAATATCCGGGGTCGGAAGAGTAACAAATTGTAAGCGCAAATGATTTTAAAAAGAAAATTGTAAGAAATAGAATATTTTTCCTTTCATTTATTTGCTAATAGAGAAAAAGCGTATATCTTTGCAACCGATTTCTTACAAGAATGAGGAAACAAAGTATAACATTTAAATAACAAGTAAAAACAAATGAAAGCGAACGAAGTTTTAGACATGTTGAAACGCCGTTTTCCGAATGAACCGGAATATCATCAGGCCGTTTCTGAAGTATTAGGTACGATTGAAGAGGTGTACAACGAACACCCGGAGTTTGAAAAGTCCAATCTGATTGAACGCCTCTGCATTCCCGACCGTATCTTCTCTTTCCGCGTCACTTGGGTGGACGACAAAGGCCAGGTACAAACCAATATGGGATACCGCGTACAGCACAACAACGCCATCGGCCCGTACAAAGGCGGTATTCGTTTCCACGCTTCGGTAAATCTTTCAATCCTGAAGTTCTTGGCTTTCGAACAGACATTCAAAAACTCGCTGACTACGCTTCCGATGGGTGGCGCAAAGGGTGGTTCGGACTTCAGTCCGCGTGGCAAGAGCAACGCCGAGATTATGCGTTTCTGCCAGGCATTCGTTACTGAGTTGTGGCGCCACATCGGTCCGGATACCGACGTTCCGGCAGGTGATATCGGCGTAGGCGGACGTGAAGTTGGCTATATGTACGGCATGTACAAGAAATTGGCTCGCGAAAATACAGGTACGTTCACCGGCAAAGGCATCGAATTCGGCGGCTCCTTGATTCGCCCGGAGGCAACGGGTTACGGTAACGTCTACTTCTTGCTCCAGATGCTGAAGACGAAGGGCATCGATATCAAGGATAAGGTCGTAACGGTTTCCGGTTCGGGTAATGTAGCTCAATATACGGTTGAGAAATTGATTACGCTCGGAGCAAAGGTGGTCACCATGTCTGATTCGGATGGTTACATCTACGACCCGGACGGCATCGACCGCGAGAAGCTGGATTACATCATGGAATTGAAGAACCTCTACCGTGGCCGTATCCGCGAATATGCCGAGAAGTATGGCGTGAAGTATGTGCCGGGCGCACGTCCTTGGGGCGAGAAGTGCGACATCGCGATGCCGTCGGCTACACAGAACGAAATCAACGGCGACGACGCTCGCGCATTGTTGGCTAACGGTTGCTTCGCCGTATCAGAGGGCGCGAACATGCCTTCGACTCCGGAAGCTATCGACGAATTCCTGAAGGCGCGTATCCTCTACGCTCCGGGCAAGGCTGCCAACGCCGGCGGTGTGTCGGTTTCTGGTTTGGAAATGACGCAGAATGCCCAGAAGCTGAGCTGGAGCGCCGAAGAGGTAGACCAGAAGTTGAAGGACATCATGGCAAACATCCACGAACAGTGCTTGAAGTACGGCACGCAAGAGGATGGCTACGTCAACTACGTGAAGGGCGCGAACGTGGCCGGCTTCATGAAAGTTGCCAAGGCAATGATGGCGCAGGGAATACTTTAATGAATTGAAAGTGGAAAATTGAAAATTGAACATTATAAAAAGGGAGAAAGTTTGTGGGCTATCCGCATCTTTCTCCCTTTTTCGTGTTCCGCTCACCATCCGCAACGTTTCATCCCTGATTTTCAACTTTCAATTTTCAATTTTCAATTCTTCGTCTCCCATTCGTACAGCTCCCGGAAGTTCTTCGGGCGGTGCAGCTGGCGGTATTCCATCGGCGTACACTTCATGTACTTCTTAAAATAATGAGTCATCTCTGCTGACGCGACATAACCGCTCAGCGGCGCAATCTTGGTAGCTGTCAAATCCGTGCAAGCCAACCATTCGCACGCTCTTTTCTGCCGGTATTGTTTGAGGAAATCCACTGTCGGCATTCCGGTCAGCAAGCGGAAAACCGCATGCAAATCCTTAGTCGTAGTCCCCATCGCTTTTGCCAAATCACTGGCAGTCAGCCCGCAATTTCCAGCCAACGCCTTCGCCACCGCATCCATCACCATCGAACCGGTCGGCGCGATTTGCCTCCCGACAGGCTCCATGCGCGTCCATCCCTCCTCGTCCGTCACGCGCCGCTTCGTCAGGATGGAAACGTAAATATCGTCCACGCTAATCTTCTTTAATCGAATCGGTTCCATACGCTTTTTTGTGCGCAAGATAACGATTTTCACCCCAAACAAGAAGGATTTTTTGTTAAAAACAGACACTGTGGACAAAAAAAGAGGCATAATTTTGTCAATTAAGGGGTAAACAAACAAAAAAGAGGGCTTAATTTTGTTCACCAAGGGGTGGACGAACAAAAAAGAGGGCTTAGTTTTGTTTATTAAGGGGTGAATGAACAAAAAAGAGGACTTAATTTTGTTCACTAAGGGGTGGACGAACAAAAAAGAGGACTCAGTTTTGTTCACCAAGGGGTGAACGAACAAAAAAGAGGGCTCGATTTTGTTCACAAAGGGGTGGACGAACAAAAAAGAGGGCTCGGTTTTGTTCACTAAGGGGTGGACGAACAAAAAAGAGGATGAAATTCTGCTCTCCATACGTATCGAGAACATTTTTTTGCCCCAAAACGAAGAAACGAACAGAAAAAAGGAGCCGCCGCTTCCCTATTTTCCCGAAACTTTCTACCTTAGCGGGGGAAAAAAGCGATTGAGCATGGACAAAATGACTGAAATTTTACAAAAATTATATGCCGACAGTGTCGGAACAGCTCCGGAGAGCATCACTGCCCTCGCCGGAGCCGGCTCGAACCGCCGTTACTACCGACTGGAGGGCGGGCAGAGGGTGATTGGCGTCGTCGGGACGTCGGTGGAGGAGAATCGCGCGTTCATCGCCATGGCACGCCACTTCCGTACGAAAGGAATTCCTGTGCCGCAGATTATCGCCGTGTCGGACGACCGCACCTGTTACTTGCAGGAGGATTTGGGCTCGACGCTGCTCTTCGACGCCATCCGCACGGGACGCGAGACGGGCAGTTTCTCTCCCGAAGAAAAGCGGCTGCTGCAGAAGACGATGCGGCTGCTGCCCCGGATTCAGTACGCGGGGGCGGAGGGCTTCGATTTCTCGCGCTGCTATCCGCTCGCGGAGTTCAACCGCCGCTCGGTGATGTGGGACCTGAACTATTTCAAGTACTGTTTCTTGAAGGCGACGGGCATCGAATTTCAGGAAGACCGCTTGGAGGACGATTTCGAGCGCATGGCGGAGGTGCTGCTGCAGGAGCCGACGCCGACGTTCATGTACCGCGACTTCCAATCGCGCAACGTGATGATTCGCGAGGGCGAGCCCTACTTCATCGACTTCCAAGGCGGACGGCGCGGACCGGTCTATTACGACGTAGCCTCCTTCCTCTGGCAAGCGAAGGCCAACTATCCAGAGACGCTGCGCAATGAGTTGCTGGCGGATTACCTCGACGCGCTCCGCACTTACGCGCCGGTGGACGAGCAGCAGTTTCGCGAACGGCTGCGCCACTTCGTGCTCTTCCGGACGCTTCAGGTCTTGGGGGCCTACGGATTCCGCGGCTATTTCGAGCGGAAAGCGCACTTCCTGCAGAGCGTCCCCTATGCAATCCGGAATTTGCGCCGCCTGCTGGAGACGGATTATGCGGAATATCCGTATCTTTGCCACGTATTAAAACAATTGACACAAATGGAATCATATAAAAACGAAGAGGAGAAGCTGAAAATCACCATCGTGAGCTTCTCCTACAAGAAGGGCATCCCCACAGACGACTCAGGGCACGGCGGCGGATACGTGTTCGACTGCCGCGCCATCCATAATCCGGGACGCTACGCCGAGTACCAGTCGCTCACTGGATTGGACGAGCCGGTTGTCCGTTTCCTCGAAGAGGACGGCGAAGTGCGCCCCTTCCTCGACCATGTCTACGCGCTGGTCGATGCCTCGGCGGAGCGTTACCGGGAACGGGGCTTCACCGACCTGATGGTGGCTTTCGGCTGCACGGGCGGGCAACACCGGTCGGTCTACGCGGCGCAACGGCTGGGCGAACACCTGCACCGGAAGTATGGACTCGCCATCCATATCATCCACCGCGAACAGAACATAGAACAATATATCAATCCATCGAACATATAAACAATCTAAGAAATGAAGGCACTTATCTTTGCAGCGGGCATGGGCAACCGCCTGAAGCCGCTGACCGACACGACACCGAAGGCCCTCGTCCCGGTGGACGGAAAACCGATGCTGGAGCATGTCATCCTGAAACTCAAAGCGGCAGGATTCGACCGCATCGCCATCAATATCCACCATTTAGGGCAGCAAATCATCGACTTTCTCCGGGCAAACGACAATTTCGGCGTCGAAATCTATCTCTCCGACGAACGGGAATACCTGTTGGACACCGGAGGCGGAATCAAACACGCCGAGCCCTTCCTGAATGGCGACGAGCCCTTCCTCGTACACAATGTGGATATCTTCTCGAACGTCGATTTGCAGCGACTATACCAACACCATATCGAGAACAAGGCATTGGCTACCCTGCTGGTCAGCCAGCGCAAGACCTCCCGCTATCTGCTTTTCAATAACGACAATCGGCTGTGCGGCTGGCGCAACCGGGAGACGGGCGAAGTCAAGTCCTACTATCCCTATTTTGACCCCGAACAGTACAAAGCCTACGCCTTCAGCGGCATCCATGTGATTTCTCCGGAGATTTTCCGCTGGATGGAAGAGTGGACGGGCAAGTTTTCCATCATCCAGTTCTATCTCTCCATCTGTGCGCGGACCCACATCCAAGCCTGCGAATATCCCGGCCTGAAACTGCTCGACGTCGGCAAACCCGAAACATTGGCGCAAGCAGACCAGTGGGTCAAGGAAAACTTAATTCATCATTCATAATTCTTCATTACAATGAGCGGTTTACCTAATTTAAAGGAATTAGTGTTCAGGGACACGCCTTTCGCGAACCTGATGAACAAACGAATATATAATGTCTTATTGATTGCTACGAAGTACGACGCCTTCATGTTGGAAGACGATGGCCGCGTGGACGAGCAAATCTTCAACGAATACACGTCGCTGAGCCTGAGTTATCCCCCGCGGTTCACGCAGGTAACCACCGAAGACGAAGCACTGGCCGAATTGCAGAGCCGCAACTTCGAATTGATTATCTGCATGCCGAACATGGACAACCGCGATATCTTCTCGGTGGCAAAAGAGATAAAAGTACACTATCCTAATATCCCAATCGTCGTATTGACGCCATTCTCGAAGGAGGTATCCAAGCGTTTGGCGAATGAGGACCTGAGCGCCATCGATTACGTGTTCAGCTGGCTGGGCAACTCTGAATTACTGCTGGCCATCATCAAATTGATAGAAGACAAGATGAACGCCCCTCATGACGTGGCAAGTGTGGGCGTGCAGATTATCATGCTGGTCGAGGACTCCATCCGCTTCTATTCTTCCGCGCTCCCACACCTTTACAAGTTCGTTTTGGAGCAAAGCCAGGAATTCTCGAAGGAGGCACTGAACGCTCACCAGCAGAAGCTCCGGATGCGCGGCCGGCCGAAGATTAAATTGGCAAGAACCTACGAGGAAGCCGTCCGGATATTCGAGCAGTACCAAAACAACATTCTCGGAATCATTTCTGATATGAGTTTCATGCACGATGGCACAAAAGACCCGTACGCCGGATACAAATTCGGGCAATACGTCCGGAAAACCGGCAAGATTATCCCCTTTGTGCTGGAATCGTCGGAAGCCACCAATCGAATATATGCAGATGAGCTCGGAGCCTCTTTTATCGACAAAAATTCAAAGAGCTATCCGCAGGATTTGCGCAAACAAATCACCGACCGGTTCGGCTTCGGCGATTTTGTCATTATCAATCCGCAGACCAAAGAGGAAATCATGCGAATAAAGGACCTCAAGGATTTGCAGCACAAGATTTTCGATATTCCGGACGATTCGCTGGTCTATCACCTGAGCCGCAACCATTTCTCCCGCTTCTTTTATTCGCGCGCCATCTTTCCGCCCGCAGAGGTGCTGAAAAACGTCGATGTCAGTGACTATACGAACATGGACGAGGCGCGGAAGCTGATTTTCGACCTGATTGTGCAATATCGCCGCATGAAGAACTCCGGCGTGGTCGCCATTTACCAAAAAGACCGCTTCGACGAGTACAGCAACTTCGCCCGCATCGGAGAGGGGTCGCTCGGCGGCAAGGGACGTGGTCTTGCGTTCATTGGCGCGATGATTAAGCGTTATCCGAAGCTGGAACAGGAGAATTTCATGATAAATATCCCCAAGACGGTGGTCATTTGTACGGATATCTTCGACGAATTCATGGAGACCAACGAATTGTACCCGGTGGCATTGAGCGACGCGGAAGACGCCTCTATTCTGAAATATTTCCTCCGTGCGAGCCTCCCGAAACGGCTCATCGAGGATTTGATGGCCTTCTTCGAGGTCGTCAAGGGCCCCATCGCCGTACGCTCCTCCAGCCTGCTGGAGGATTCCCACTATCAGCCGTTTGCGGGGGTATATTCCACCTATATGATTCCAAAATTGGAGGATAAGTACGAAATGCTGCAAACTTTGAGCGACGCCATCAAAGCCGTCTATGCCTCTGTCTTTTATCGCGACAGCAAGGCGTATATGACGGCAACCTCCAATCTGATAGACCAAGAAAAGATGGCGGTGGTCTTGCAAGAGGTCGTCGGGACCCGCTACGGCAATCATTTCTATCCCACCATCTCCGGCGTTGCCCGTTCGCTCAATTTCTATCCAATCGGCAATGAGAAGGCCGAAGATGGCATCGCGAACATCGCGCTGGGGCTCGGCAAGTACATCGTGGACGGAGGGCTTACGCTCCGCTTCTCGCCCAGACACCCTCACAGCATTTTGCAGATGAGCACGATGGATTTCGCGCTTCGCGAGACGCAGACGCGCTTCTATGCGCTCGACTTGGAGGATGTGAAGATTTCCGAGCATTTCTCCGTGGACGACGCCTTCAATTTGAAAAAACTGACCCTCAAAGATGCCGACGCCGATGGCTCTTTGAAATATATCGTATCGACCTACGACCCGTACGACATGATTATCCGCGACGGGTACTATCCCGGCGGCCGGAAGATACTCTCTTTCGTCAATATACTGCAGCACGACGTCTTTCCGCTGGCTACTACGCTCGATGAGCTGCTGCAAATCGGCCAGCGGGAGATGGGTCGCCCCGTGGAGATTGAATTTGCCGTCAACATCAGCCAAAAGGACCCGAAAAGGGCTACTTTTTACTTGTTGCAAATCAGACCGATTGTTGACAATAAAGAGGTCATGGAGGAAGACCTGACGCTGGTGAAGAAGGAGCAAACGATTCTCGCTTCGGAGTCCGTGCTCGGACATGGCATCATCAGCGACGTGCGCGATATCATATATGTAAAAAGCCGTTCGTTCAACGCGGCGAACAACCAACTTATCGCGTATGACATCGAAAAGATGAACCGGCAGTTCACCGGCACGGAAAAAGGCTACATTCTTGTCGGACCCGGACGCTGGGGAAGCAGTGACACGTGGCTCGGCATTCCGGTGAAGTGGCCTCACATTTGTAACGCCCGTCTGATTGTCGAATGCGGGCTCGAAAACTACAGAATCGACCCCAGCCAGGGAACTCACTTCTTCCAGAACTTAACTTCCTTCGGCGTAGGCTATTTTACCATCAATCCGTTCAAAGGAGATGGCTGGTTTGACGAGGATTACCTCAATTCGCTGCCAGCGGTGGAAGAAACCGAGTATCTGAGGCATATTCGCTTGGAGCAGCCCGCGCCGATTAAAATGGATGGCAAGCGCAGCTTAGGTGTCGTCCTAAAACCCTAACTCTCTATATATTTTGCAAAAGATGCCCTGCCCGATGTCGGGTGGGGCTCTTTTTTTATCTATACGTCCCAACGGGTCGAAAGCTCATTCCTGCATTTATAAAAGAGGAACTATCCGCGCGTAAGTAAATCTCTCCTTTGGAAAAGTGGCATCGTCCGACGGTCGGATAGCTCCTCTTTTGGAAATGGAGTACCGTTCGAGGCTCGGACAGCTCCTCTTTTGGAAATGGAGAATCGTTCGAGCGTCGGATTGGTCTCCTTTTGGAAAAGTGAACCAATTCGAGCGTCGGATTGGTCTCCTTTTGGAAAAGTGGCACAATCTGAGCGTCGGATTGGTCTCCTTTTGGAAAAGTGGCACAATCCGAGCGTCGGATTGGTC
>CASEMX010000002.1:0-194902 GCA_949289155.1 uncultured Parabacteroides sp. | reverse complement strand
CGGATTGGTCTCCTTTTGGAAAAGTGGCACAATCTGAGCGTCGGATTGGTCTCCTTTTGGAAAAGTGGCACAATCCGAGCGTCGGATTGGTCTCCTTTTTGAAATATGGACCAATCCGAGCGTCGAACGGTGCTCCTTTTGGAAAAGAGGCATTGTCCGAGAAGTTGACATATATCAATTTTACAGGATAGGATTATCCTTGTGAATTTTCCTTCTATTTTTTGCGTAGAAATTTTATCTTTGCAAAAATTTAAAGTGAAAATGCTTATGATAACCTATTTAATTATCGGTATAACTCTTTTTGTCTCCTATTTATGCTTTCGAGACCCGGCAAAGATGATGCGCCTCGCATTCGACCCCTACCGAGTGGTCCACACAGGCGAATGGTACAGAATCCTGACGCACGGCTTTGTCCATGCCGACCTTACGCACCTTTTGGTCAATATGTTCACTTTTTGGTCCTTCGGAACCTATATTGAATCGGCCTTTGCCTATCTTGGCATGAAATGGAGCTATTTACTATTATATTTCGGCGGGATGATTGTAGCTTCGCTATATGACCTTATCAAACAGAAAGATAATCCCTATTATTCTTCGATAGGGGCATCCGGAGCGGTGTCTGCTGTCCTATTTTCCTATATCTTCTTCGAGCCGTGGGGAATGATATACTTTTTTGCCATTTTGCCTATACCCGGCATCCTGTTCGGTGTGCTTTACCTGATTTACTGCCAATATATGGCTCGGCAGGCAAGCGACAGGATAAATCACAATGCCCATTTCTGGGGCGCAGTCTTTGGCTTCATTTTGCCTCCGCTCTTGCGTCCGGAGCTGGTAGAACTCTTCATTAGCCAAGCATTCAACCCTTGATGAACCGTAAAATTTTAGCATTAGCCATTCCCTCTATCATTTCCAATATCACTGTGCCATTATTGGGTCTGGTCGACGTGGCGATAGTGGGACATTTGGGCGCGCCGGCCTATATTGGCGCCATTGCGGTAGGCGGAATGCTATTTAACATGCTCTATTGGCTTTTTGGATTCCTCCGCATGGGAACAAGTGGTCTGACGTCGCAAGCTTATGGGCGCAGGGACTTGGGAGAGGTCGCCCAGTCGTTTGTCCGCTCCGTAAGCGTAGGATTAGGCCTGTCCGTGCTGCTGATACTGCTGCAATATCCGGTATTGCTCATTGCCTTCTGTCTGATAGAGACAACTCCGGAAATCGAGAGCTATGCGCGGCTCTACTTCCACATCTGCATCTGGGGAGCCCCTGCCGTACTCGGATTATATAGCTTTGCTGGCTGGTTCGTGGGAATGCAGAACTCGCGCTTCCCAATGTACATCGCATTAGTCCAAAATATCGTCAACATTGTCGCCAGCCTGAGTTTTGTCTATATCGGAGGGCTGGGCATCGCCGGCGTAGCATTTGGGACACTGCTCGCGCAATATGCAGGTCTGCTTATGGCAATATACCTCTGGGCGACCTATTATCAGCGGCTCTGGAGCTATATCAACTGGAAAAACATCTTCCATTATGAGGCAATCCGGAAATTCTTCCAACTCAACCGGGATATCTTCCTTCGTACGCTCTGTCTGGTAGCAGTCACCACTTTTTTTACCTCTCAAGGCGCCGAACAGGGGGAAATCATCCTTGCGGTGAACACACTTTTGATGCAGCTCTTTACACTTTTCTCTTATATCATGGACGGATTCGCATACGCCGGCGAAGCATTGGGCGGCAGGTACATCGGCGCAAAAAACGGTACGGATTTGCGTCGGATGATACGCCATCTGTTCATGTGGGGTTTCGGAATCGCCGTTTTGTTTACCCTTTTATATAGCGTAGGCGGAAACGCCTTTTTAGGACTCTTAACCGACGAACCGGAGGTACTCGAAGCGTCGCAAGCCTACTTTTATTGGACATTGGCGATACCTTTGGCGGGAGTAGCGGCATTTCTGTGGGATGGCATCTATATCGGCGCAACTTCGTCGCTCCACATGCTATATTCCATGGCCATCTCCTCTGCCCTATTCTTCATTACTGATTTCGGATTGGAAAATGTGTTGGGCAATCACGCATTGTGGCTGGCGTTCCTGCTCTACCTCTTTTCGAGGGGAATTGTGTTGACGGGCTATGCGCCGAAGCATATTTTGAGGAAAGCGGAGTAAAATAGGAATAAAAAAGGCTAATCGTCATGCTGAGCGAAGTCGAAGCATCTCCTATTCAGTCGTTAGGAGATGTTTCGACTTCGCTGCGCTTCGCTCAACATGACGAAATGCTACTTTTCTTCATGTAAATCTAATCAAGCATCATTTTAATCCATTTCTATAAATCAGATTCTGACAAACGGATTGTCGGCAAGATTTCCGATATTGTCGAACCAAAGCGTGATATCGCGGCTACCCCTTTGCTCAAGGTCCACTTCAAAGTAAGCGGCTGAAGGCACTTCGTAATAATCGGCATCGTCAATCTGTGCGTCCGGGTAATTTGTACGGATATACTCCAAGACAAGCTCCGGAAGATTCTCCCTCCAGACATCCCACGTCGTATATTGCCAAGTCAATGCCTCATCAAAGACCACCTCCTTCTCCCGCTGCTCGTGCAGGATGTCCACTTTAATCCGATTGTACTCCCGGTCGATTTCCAGAATCTTTGCACCCTTATAAAGCTCGTCGATAGCCAAAGTTATGTCCGATTGTCCGGTTCCGGGTTTATCCGACGGCTGGTTAGGGTCTTCCGGCTTCGTTCCGCCCGGATTATTCCCTCCGGGGTCATTGGTTACCGTACCATCCTCCAAGATTTGCAAAATATAGTCCATCTCGCCCTGTTCCAAGTCAAACTGATAGACGGTAGACTGGTTCGGATACTCAAACCGGTCGATATCATCGACGTACCATGCTGCATACGAAGAATTCCGGAACGCTTGCTGTACGGCAGCGGGAACTTTGTCGATATTCCGCCCGAAATCAGTCTCCGTCATGTACCACTGCCCCTGCGGGTCAAACCAAGCCTCGGCTTCATAGCCATCGTTGATAAAGTCGGCAACCATGTATCCGTTCTTGGCTTCCCACTCGTGGACCACCGCGCCGGGGTATTTGTTGTTGAACGCCAACTGAATTACATCCGTCGTACGCTTGTCGTCATCGTCATCGCAGCCAGTCAGTACCAAACTGCCGGCGAACAGTGCCGCTAATGCCCAAACCTTAATATTCATCGCTCATTTCCTCCCATATCTGATTAATTGTCCATGTCGACGAGCTGGAACTGGTTGTTAAACTCCAATTCCCATCCGTTGGAGAGTTTTGTCTCGTAGCCGTTGCGTTGCTTCTCTAAATTAACCACTTTTGCCTCCGGATAGGTCGATTGAATATACTTCCGAATCTCGGCAGGCACTATATCAGCCGGAACCTCACTGTATCTGCACTTGACCTCCTCCCAATTTCCGGAACCGTCGAACTCAATCTTGTCGCCATTGGCAAATATGATATCATAGTTCTTTCCGAAGAAATCTGACTCCATTTTTGCCAGAGCTATCTTCTCATTAGCGAAATATTGCTTCACAAATTGCTGAGCAGCCTGTGGAAGTTGGGCGAATTGAATCGGTTTGTCGTCATCCGCATAAGCCGAGGTTACGACGAAGCTAAATAATGCCAAAGATAATAATGTTCTTTTCATGTTATGTCCTCCTTTTGTTTAATGATTATTACACTGCAAAGGTGGGACCTGATTCTGAAAAGAAACTGAAATCTGCTGCTTTTTTGAAAGAATATTTGAAAAAAGTACCGGTTCTCTCCTCCGCCGGAGCCGATGGGCGGATTTTACTGCCGGAAGAGGCAAGGTCTTACCGGCATGTGAAGCGGAAGGAATGGAAATGGCCTTGGTAATCGTACTTCAGCTCATACGCATACAACCGACAGATGGTTGCCGCGATAGCCAGCCCCAAACCGGTCGAATGCGCCTTTTTGCTCCCCTGATAAAAGCGATTGAATATCTGCTCGCCGTCCAGCGCACCGCCTTCTGCCGTATTACTGATAACAAAGCCCCGGTTATCGACTCTTATGCGGATATCCCCTCCCTCGACGTTATGCACGAAGGCATTCTTCAGAAGGTTGGTCACCAACATCGACGCCAGTGTCTCATTCATCCGTACGGACAAAGCGCCGGCTTCGACGATGTCGGTTTTTATATTTTTATAGTGGAAGACCTCTTGGTAGTCCGACACGTATTTATGGAGCAATGCATTTATATCGACCAAAGAGCTTTCCGGATATTGGCCGTTCTCAATCTTGGAGATAAGGAGCAATGACTTGTTGAGCTTCGTGATGTGCTCCAGCGTATCGTAAATCTTCGCCATCTCAGCCAACTGATGCTCGGTCAGCGTCTCATCTTCCATAAGCATTTCGAGCCGGTTTCGGCAGATAGCTATCGGCGTCTGCATCTCATGAGACGCGTTTCCGATAAACTCTTTTTGCTGCTCGTAAATCCGTTCGTTGTGCGAGACGCTCCGGTTGAGCGCATCGTTCAGTTTCCGGAACTCGGTTATATCCGTAGGATTCACATAGGGTTTGTTCTCCTTTCCGATGGTATATTGGTCCAGCCATTCCAATAAGACATAGAGCGGTTTCATGCTTCTGTGGAAAACCCAGATGTTGATGACGAGAATCGTGAGGAGCAACACGCCATACAGGAACATAATCCAGTACCATATAGCCAATATCAAATCATGCTTCTCTATCGAAGGCGTGGCGACTGTCAATTTATAATATCGGTCATCGTCATCCGCAAATATCGTAGTCAAAACACGTGCGGGCTCCGTCTCTTCCTTCTCTTCGATGTAAACCATCTCATCTGCGTACCAGATACGCGGATGATTATCCGCATATTCTTTATTTACCTCTTCCAGAAAGTATTCATTGTTCGACCCGCTGTCATGAGAGGGTAACTTCTCGCCGGCGAGATGCCGAATGATAATTGTCTCGGAATAATCCTCTAAGGCATCGTCAACTTCGTCGTTTACCTCATCCATGAGCGCAAAGTAGAAGAGCGCCGCCCAAATAGAGAGTACCACTATCAAGGCGACCGACAATCGGCTCAATATGCGATAAGAAAGCTTCATGCTTATACGTTTAATTTATATCCGATGCCATACACCGCTTTTATCTCGATATCTGCGTTCGCGTCCTTCAGCTTTTTGCGCAGGTTCTTAATCTGTGCATAAATAAAGTCGAAATTATCAACTTGGTCAATATGATCGCCCCAAACGGATTCCGCCAGCGTCTGTTTATTGATTAATCGGTTCGGGCGGTTGATAAAATAGAGCAGGATGTCGTACTCCTTCCGATTCAACTCCAACCGCTTCCCGTCGATAGAGACTTCAAACGTTGCCGGTTCAATCGAGACATTTCCGACCTCTATCCGATGATTCCCCTCATGATTGTTGCGCCGGATGACGCTCTTGATGCGGGCGTTCAGCTCCGCCAAGTGGAACGGCTTCGGCAGATAATCATCCGCTCCTAAATCCAATCCGTTCACTTTATCTTCCAAGGAATCCTTCGCCGAGATGATAATGATGTTCTCTTTCCGCCGCTCTCGCTTCAGTCCTTCCAAGATTTTCAGCCCACTGCCATCGGGAAGCATGATATCCAGCAGGACACAGTCATAACTATAATCCTCCAGCTTGAAGAGCGCCGTACGATAGTTCTCGGCTGTCTCTACCACATATCTTTCCTTTTCCAACGACGATTTAATCACCTCCCTGAGAGAAGGGTCGTCTTCTATCACCAATATCTTCATAAGCGACCGAATCTTTTGTGCGTCGCCTGCAAAGATATAAGAAATACTTAACTTTCCCGTACAATAAACCTTAAACTCTGAGAGCACCGCCCAAATTCGCACATTCTTCTGTAATATGTACATGGACAAACCTTTTTCCTCATGGTAATTTTGCCTCAGACTTTAAGAACATTCAATGGTTACACATTATGAAAGAAAAGAATGGAAAAGGCATTACGCGCCGCAACGCACTGAAGCGTATGGGATTATTCATGGCTGGAGCCGCAGCATGGAACATATCGGCTACGTCTTGCAGTATGGAAAAGAAGAGGCGCATCATCTTCTACTTCACCGCCACGGGCAACAGCCTGCACATTGCCCGACAACTGGCAGACGAGAGTACGGAGCTGCTCAGTATTCCTCAGATGATGAAACGGGACAATCTGGTGTTTGAAGCTGACGAAATCGGGTTAGTGTTCCCCGACTATCGTGCCATGGCTCCCGAAATGGTGAAACGTTTTCTGGAGAAAGCCACCTTGAAGGCTTCTTACCTATTTTCCATCATTACCTATGGCAATTGGGCCTGCAACGTCATCGAAAGTTGGAATAAGTTCGCCTTGAGCCATAACGTGCGTTTCAACTACATCGCATCAATCTTGATGGTGGACAATTTCTTGCCCGTATTCGATATGAACGAACAGATGAAAATGGATAAGAAAGAGGATGAACAATTGCAGAAAATCATGGCCGATGTGCAGAACAGCCGAAACTACATTCCCGAACTCCCCCCTGAAGAACGTCAACGCTGCGAGGAAGTCTTGAAGCATCTGCCCGGACTGTTTCCCGTAAACAGCGAAAGCCTTTTCGAAATAAATGGCAACTGTGTCGATTGTGCCATCTGCACCGAAGTCTGCCCGCGTGGCAACTATCGGCTGACCTCCACTGGCGTAAAGACTGAAGGGGATTGCGAATATTGCCTCGCATGTGTGCACAACTGCCCGCAAAAGGCCATCCATCTGAAACGTGGTGAGCGTAATCCCAACGCCCGATACCGCAATGAGCACGTATCGCTATGGAGCATCAAGGACAGCAACCGGCAATAATCATCGCCTATAATTCATCGGCGACATGCCGAGATACTTGTGTACATAGCGGTTAAGGTAAGCCGGAGACGAGAAGTGAAGCCGGTCTGCTATCTGGACAATGGTCAGCGACTTATCCTTCAAGAGCCGTTTTATCTCTTGCAAAGTGAACCGCCTAATCCAATAATTGGCAGGGACACCGCTGAACTTGATGCACAGTTCGGAAAGGTATTTCGGCACGACGCAGAGCACTGAGGCATAGTAAGCCACCTCGCGATGCGTGCGGTAAGCCCCGCCTTCCAGCAGCGAGAAGAAGCGGGACAGCACCTGCGCTCCCTGCACAGGCACATCTACATAGCCATATATCCGGGCATGGAAATCATAAAAATCAAGGAAAAGCGTCCGCACGCAGCTCATCAGCACCTCCTGATAGAAGTGATGCGCCGTGCGATGCAGCCGGCGTTCCACCTCCTCGAAGTCCGCCCGGCATTGCGTTTGCTCCTCCGGCGCGAGCTTCATCACCGGATTCAGGAAAAGCGACATGACGCCAGTCACGTAGTAATTGTTGCCCTCCGGCGTACACATATCGAGGAATGTATCTTTGATATGGATGAGTTTACAGCGAAAATCCGCCGACGGCGTAACGCTTTCCACCAACTTATTGCTGACGATAATCATACAGTCGCCCGCCTCCAGCCGGAAACAGTTGTCGTTAAACAGCAACTCGCACGTCCCCTCGTAACAATAAACATGGGCGATATACCGGTGGGCTGCCTCCGTCCCCAGCTGCTCCAACGTATCTTTTATAATGATATCTTCGGTCATAATCCGGACATATTAGTTTCATTGCAAAGTTAAAGAATTAAGCAGAATATCCAATTCCTCCCCTTGCATAGACGGAAAGGAATCCCTACCTTTGCGGAAAGGGATAAAATCAGTGGCACTGATTATACAAATCAGTGGCACTGATTTCATAAAAAGGTGGCACTGATTTTATAAATAGGTAGTACCTTTTTTATAAATAGATAGTATTGATTTCATAAATAAGTATAACCTATTCTATAACAATGAGATAAAATGTGGATGGCATTCCGCTCAGTAGGCAATGACATCCCGAAACAAAGGAGGACTGATTTATGGCTTTTTTTAGGAAAAAGAAACTGAAAGACGGCAAGTGGCATGCCATGGCGGTGACGCTGCTTAGCCCGGCTACGATAAACGATGTAGCCGACCGGCTGGCTGCCCGCTCCACCGTGAGCCGCGCGGACATCTATGCCGTGCTGGTGGATTTAGGCGAAGTGATGGGCGAGCTGATGGCTTCGGGGCGCTCGGTGAAGCTGCAAGGGGTAGGCACGTTCTTCCTTACCTGCCAGACGCGCGGCAAGGGGACGGACACGCCCGAAGAGCTCACGAAGGAGATGCTGACGGATGTGAAGGTGCGATTCATCCCCGAATACAGCCGGGGGCAGCGCAAACAAATCACCGGGCGGACGATGATTGACAAGGACCTGGAATGGATTGAGGTATCGGACGAGAAGTAACGGCAATAAACGACCGAAGCATCTCAGGGAGATAAGTTCCCCAAGATGCTTCGGGTATGAATACACAAGGCTTGGCTCCGGCTTTATCCTCTTACCTCTTCGATAGCCTTAATCAGGGCTTCGATATCTTTCGGGTAGATGTCGCCGATGTTACCGATACGGAACGTGTCTGCTTCCGAAATCTTGCCCGGATAGATGACAAACCCTTTTGCCTTCAGTTTATTATAGAAGTCGGTAAAGTCGAAGTCGGCAGAAGGATAATAGAACGAGGTGATGATACAGCCCTGCTTGTCGTCCGACAGAAGTGTCCGGAAACCTAAGCGGCGCATCCCCTCTACCAGCACTCGGTGATTCTCCTGATAACGGGCATGACGGGCAGCGATGCCTCCCTCCTCCTTCAGCTCCTGCATGGCTTGATAGAAGGCACGGACTACGTGTGTCGGCGAAGTGAAGCGCCATTTTCCTTTGCCCTTCTCCATGGTCTCCCACTGGGCATAGATATCCAATGATAAGGAACGGGCATTGCCTTTCGTCGCTAACATCTTTTCCTTCTTGGCAATGATGAATCCGAAGCCCGGCACACCTTGTACGCACTTATTGGCACTGCTGACCAAGAAGTCGATGCCTAACTGCTCAATGTCTATGGGAATACCGCCGAAACTGCTCATCGCATCTACGATAAAGGTTATGCCGCGGCCCTTAATCACCTCGGCGACCTCATCGATACGGTTCAGCAGACCAGTGGTCGTCTCGCTATGTACCATCGACAGGTGGGTGATGCCCGGATTCGCTTCCAGCGCTTTCCGGGCCACTTCACCTGTTACCAGCTCCGTTTCACTCAACGAAACCAATATATAATTGATATGATAGTAATCCGCTATTTGTGCCATGCGTTTACCATACGCGCCATTTGCCAAGATGAGCAGCTTATCGTCCGCACCTACCGACGCTCCAATTGTAGCCTCTACACAGTAAGTTCCGCTCCCTTGCAGCAATACGGTCGTATATTTCTCTTCGTCCAATCCCGCTATGGCCAGCAAGTCACGGCGCAGCGGAGTGACGATACCTTCATTATAATCCTTATCCCAAGTACACCAGTCCTGCAACATTGCCTTGCGTACAGTTTCAGAAGTGCTTAGCGGACCCGGTGTCAACAACAAATAATTACGTTCCATGTCTATGCTTGTTTGTTCAGTTGTTCGTTTAATTGTTCTATATAATTCGGCAAATCGAGGATGCTATCCAGTACGGCATCGGCTCCAGCATCGAGCATCCGGCGGCGCACATCTGCCATGCGTTGCTTCAATTCCTCGGCAGAGAGGGCGTTCGTCTCCTCAAGAGTCAGTCCCATCTCATTGCTGCCAAGTATGATACCTACCGACTTCACCTTAGCATTCACCCCCTCACGGATGTCGGCAATCGTATCACCGCACTTCACCACGTAATCGACCGAGGGAACTGCCAAGTCTATCATGTTCTGGTAAATCATATAAGGGTTGGGACGGCCTCCGGGCAGATTGTCCGACGTAACGCAATTGTCCACCTTATACCCTCGCTTCTCTGCCGCCGGGATGACGATATCCATCATCTTGCGGGTATAGCCGGTCGTCGAGCCAATCTTGATACCTTTCGCACGGAGCTTCCCGACAGTCTCTACCAATCCGGGCAGCGGGTCGGCATACTGTTCCAAGGTATTGTACAGTATCTGCTGGAAATCCTTGTAGCGTCCCTGCACATCCTCCTCGTTAAAGTCGCGACCATACTTCGCTTTGAAGGCAGCGCCGACATGCTCGATGGCGAACAGTGCGCGTATCTCTTCTATCTTGGTCAGTCCCATGTAGGCTCTTGTTTCCGCCGCTGAGACGGGAACGCCTATCGCATCAAAGCTCTCGATGAAGGCAGCCACCGGCGCAAAGCATCCGTAATCAACGGTAGTGCCCGCCCAATCGAAAATCACACATTCAATCTGTTTCATATCACGTATCAATTATATATTAGTTTACTTATCATCAGATATTATTCACGGAGAGGACAGACTCCGGCTCTCTCCGCTCTGCCGATGCAGGCTGAGGGCGTTTGTTCTGTTGTCCTAACCATGCCAGACAGCCGCCGAACAGCACGCAGCAGGTTATACCCAATATCGTTACCATTTCGTTATAGAACTCTATCCAATTCAGCTCGGTGATGAACAGCTCCTTGAAGAGAAGGACTGCCACCGTCCCTACATATCCCACGAAGTCTATCACCACGATGAAGAACCCGACATTCCCTTCTATCCGGAAACAGGAGACGAACCGTTCGAAGAAGAGGGTCTGGAAGGTCAGGAAGGCGATATAGACTCCCAAGCTCTGGGTAAACATCCATACCAGCGGCGAGAGCTGAAGCCGGTCGTAATAGTGCGCCGTGAATACCAAGAGGAGGCTGCCGGCTATGACCAGTCCCAACAACAGTGCCAGCACCTGCTTATGGCTGCGGATAAACGATATCAGCACGAACAGCGTCAAGATAATCAGTGTCACGATACCGTCTATCCCGCTGATTGCCCATGCCGAGAACTGCGACGTGTCCACCAAGTTCACGAGGAAGTCCTCCTTGATGTCCCGTATGACGGTAATGAACAGGTTGGCCACGAACAATAGCATCAAGACGGGAGCAAAGCGGTAGAATATGCTCTTGCGCTGACGGGCGTCCATAGGAACCCGCTTCGTACAACACCGGATGTCCTCCGCCGTCGGCTCGGGTAGGCGCTCCAATGCCAGTGCCAACAAGATGAGCAACACCAGCGCACCTGCACCGATGACTGCCGGCATCCAAAAGGCATCTACCCCTAAATCGTTCATCAAATAGAGTCCGAGCGACTTTGCCAGTCCGGAGCTGAAGGCGATGCTTATCCCCATCACACTTGCCAAGATGCCGCTGAGCTTCCGCCCCTCGATAAAACTGAAGATGACTCCCCACATGCAACCTAACGCCAGCCCGTTGAAGAACAATGCCAAGACATTAAACGGGATGGGGCACACGGCAAAGAGCACCAACGCCGCCTCGGCTACGACTACCGAACCGACAATAAAGCGGAAACGGTGCTCGCGTCTCAGCTCCGAGATGAGCTTTATCCCCAAGAACTTCGACAACACGTAGCCGGCTATCTGCACGATACTCGTCGCGGTCTTGTAGTCCATCCCCATGAACTCCAACCCGTCGAACGTCGCTGCCGTAAAGGGCTTCCGCAGGGCATAGACCAATGCATACGACAACAGTGCCGCCCCGCCTGCCCAGAATATGAATAATAAATTGGAGAGTTTCTCTTGTTTCGTCATGCTTTTGTGCTTTTTTGATTCGGGCACAAAAGTAGAGGCTTCAGGTTACATCGCTGTGTAGTTCCCGTTAAGGCGGCGTAACAAGGAGGTTACATCCCGGTTACAATCTCCGGAGACCTGCTTATGCCACCCGAAAAGTTCACCATGGTGAGGTCAGGCAGTTCACCATGGTGAGGTGGGGGGAGTTCACCAAGGCGAGGTCGAGGGGTTCACCATGGTGAGCTTTTGAGGGTCGCCGAGAGGACAAAAAAAGACTGCCTGAGAGGAGACAATCACTCTCAGGCAGTCAGGTTAATTACTCATGTACCAGCATCTCCGGAGATATCGCTGAGAACTCTTCGGCATCCGCCTTACGGAGCTTGATGCTTCCGTCGTTCCAGTTCGACGGCCAGCCGCCGATGATATGTCCCAAGAAGACAGCTTTTATCTCATGCAAGCCCTTGGCGAGCGCGGCAGAGCGGTCGTGACGGGAGAAGCGTTTCACCTCGCCTCCGTTGTCAATCAGCAGCTTGCCATCGAGCCAAACCTCCTCAAGGTCGGACGAGAAGTAGTAAACTCCATCCTCAGGAATCATCACATATCCGGTCGCGATGGCGGCATATTGCTTCACGCCCCGCATCGACTCCGGCGCAGGGACTTGGTTAGTCAGCTCGCGAGTAGACTTGATGACCTTCGTGGTGCTCTTCGGCTGCGCAGCCTCCAGCTCCTTCACGTCGAGGTACATCCCGTCGAACACCTCCATCTTCAGTCCCGGCTTCGTCTGGGCTACTTCCTTGGCAGGCGCCAACGATTGCTTCTCGACTTGGATGGTACGCACCGTACTCATCTTGCCCGAAGGCAGGACAGAGGCGATGTTGAGGGTCGTGGTCTCGCTCACCTCAATCGGCGCAGTGTAGGGCGTAGATTCCGCCGTCGGTTCGCTGCCATCTAAGGTATAGACCATCTTCATTGGGCGGGAAGTCTTGAACTCCAACGTAGCCTTGTCGGTGAAAGCCACATAGTCGCACGAGCCGTTCGGCTGCTCAGGCAGCGGGATATGATAGCCCATGTCGTGCCCGTCGAGCCGGACGTAGGCATTCTCGATTCGGCGCTCGAAGTCCTTGTAGTCCTTGCGGTCCAACTGCGTCCAGCCTATCTCAGCCACGGCAATAATGCGGGGGAAAATCATATACTCGCGCTTCTCTTCGGTGTACATATACTCAGACCAAGTGTTCCCCTGCACACCTAAGATGTAGTTCCCTTTGCCGATAGCCGCGAGGGTATCGGGCACAGGATTATAACTATATGTCTTCTCCAGCGGGGTATATCCGCCGATAGTCACCGGCTCTGCCTTCGAGTCCCCTTGGTAGGCGTCGAGGTACATGCCGTTGCCACTTGGCGTCATAATCACGTTATGGTCCATAGATGCAGCCGCGATGCCGCCAGCCTCACCTCTCCAAGACATCACAGTTGCCGACGGAGCCAAGCCGCCCTCCAGTATCTCATCCCAACCGATTATCTTCTTGCCTTTCGTAGCCAGATACTTCTCCATCCGCTGGATGACGTAGCTCTGCAGCTTTTCTTCTGCTGAATGCTGGCTGTCTCCGTTCAAGCCCTCTTGACGAATGCGAGCCTGACATTTCGGGCAATTCTTCCAGCTGGTCTTCGGGCATTCGTCCCCGCCGATATGGAAGTATTCGCTGGGGAAGAGCGGGACCATCTCATCAATAACAGCCTCAAGGAACGTGAACATGTCCTCTTTGCCCGGACACATCACAATATCCTCTACTCCCCAGATAATGCGGGGCGTACCCGGCTCTCCCTTACATGACAACTCAGGATAGGCCGCGATAGCTGCCATCTCATGCCCGGGTATCTCCAATTCAGGAATGACCGTGATAAAGTGGTCAGCGGCATACTTCACGACCTCCTTTATCTCTTCCTGCGTATAATATCCGCCATGCTCCGTTCCCTCTCCTTCGATACGTTTGGAGGCAATCTCTTGGAGTTTCGGATACTTCTTAATCTCTATACGCCAGCCCTGATCGTCAGTCAAGTGCCAATGCAAGCGATTTATCTTGAACAACGACAGCACATCGATGAACTTCTTCACGCTCTCCACTGGCATAAAGTGCCGACAAGGGTCCAACATAATGCCGCGATAGCCGAAACGAGGCGCATCTTTTACGCTCACCAACGGAGCCTGCCAAGCGATGCCGTTCACCTGCTTCGCGCTCTCAATCTCAGCCGGAAGGAGCTGCATGAAGGTCTGCATACCGTAGAAGAGTCCCTGAGCGGTCTTCGCCGTAATATTCGCGCCCTTCTCAGTCACCTCCAAAGCATAGCCTTCGTCGTTTGCTACATCGGCAGCAGCATCAAGGCTCAACGTAATGTTTCCCTGCTCTGCCACCTTGATATCATATCCCGTAGCGGTCCGCATCTTAGCCGCAAAGAACTCGGCAATGGTCTTGGCTTCCGGAGATGCTGCCCCGAACGAGGTCCCGTTGCCCAACTGGAAATAACCGTCATGCTGAACTAAGCTCTGCGGTGCAGGGATGACGTTTATTCCCTGATTATAGGACTTCACCTCACCCGGAGCACCCGAGCAGGAAGTCATGGCATAGAGTGCCACACCGGCACATACCGTTGCTAACAGTTTCTTCATTGTCCTTATATATTATATATGTATAGGATTAAACATTTACCATGCAAACAAAGGATATTCCTTCATGATGCTATTCACCTTCTCGCGGACAGCAGCAATTGTCTTGTCGCATTCCGGTGCAGCGAGAACCGTATCAATCAACTCGACAATCTCACCCATCATTGCTTCCTTCGCACCACGGGTCGTAATGGCCGGCGTACCGACGCGGATACCCGAAGTCTGGAATGCCGAGCGGCTATCAAACGGAACCATGTTCTTGTTCACTGTGATGTCGGCCGCTACCAAAGCTTTCTCGACTACTTTACCCGTCAGGTCGGGGAATTTCGTGCGGAGGTCAATCAGCATACTATGGTTGTCCGTTCCGCCAGAGATAATCTTATAGCCCTTGTCGATGAACGCCTGCGCCATGACCGCCGCATTCTTCTTCACTTGTGCTTGATATACTTTGTATTCCGGTTCCAATGCTTCCCCAAAAGCAACGGCTTTAGCGGCAATGACGTGCTCCAACGGACCGCCCTGTACGCCCGGGAATACCGCCGAATCCAGCAACTGGGACATCATCTTGATCTGTCCCTTCGGCGTCGTCTTGCCCCAAGGATTCTCGAAGTCTTTCCCTAATAAAATAATACCGCCACGCGGACCGCGAAGCGTCTTGTGTGTCGTCGAGGTAACGATGTGCGCATATTCCAACGGGTTGTTCAGCAGACCCGCCGCAATCAGTCCGGCCGGATGCGCCATGTCGATCATCAAGAGCGCCCCTACCTTGTCGGCAATCTCGCGCATCCGCTTGTAATCCCATTCGCGCGAATAAGCCGAGCCGCCTCCGATAATCAACTTCGGACGCTCGCGGAGTGCGATCTCCTCCATCTGGTCGTAGTCCACGCGGCCGGTTTCCTCCTTCACGTTGTAAGCCACCGGCTGGTACAAGATGCCCGAACTATTAACCGCCGAGCCATGCGACAAGTGTCCGCCATGCGACAAATTCAATCCCATGAACTTATCACCCGGATTCAATACCGCCAGCAATACGGCTGCATTCGCCTGCGCACCCGAGTGCGGCTGGACATTCACCCATTCGGCATTAAAAAGCTTCTTCAACCGTTCGATGGCGATCGTCTCGCTCTGGTCCACCACTTCGCATCCGCCATAATAACGTTTGCCCGGATAACCCTCGGCATACTTGTTCGTCAAGCAACTGCCCATTGCTTGCATTACTTGGTCACTTACGAAATTCTCTGATGCAATCAACTCAATTCCTTTCAGCTGACGCTGATGTTCTTTTTCGATAATATCGAAAATCACGTTGTCTCTTTTCATCTTTTTATCTATTAATAAGTCCATTATTTTCTATACGACATAAGGAGTTTTTGCAAATGTAATAGTTTTTTCCGGGGAAACAGCACTTATCCGGAATATATATCCTACAAAAAACAAGGGGTTACGCCCTCCTTTTGACGTAACCCCTACTCCTTTTTATGATTTCATTTTAGTAAGCTCTTGCAAATAAGACGCGGCGAGCCGAAGGTTTGCCTGTAACCATACACTTGCCCGGAGTCATATCTCCCTCCAATGGCAGGCAACGGATGGTCGCTTTGGTTTCATTCTTGACACGCTCTTCCGTTTCCGGCGTACCGTCCCAATGTGCCATAATAAAATAGCCCTGTTCTATCTTTTCTTTGAACTCTTCATACGTATCCACCGTAATCGTACGTTCTTCACGGCGCTTCAATGCCTTCTGGAAGATATTCTTCTGG
Source organism: uncultured Parabacteroides sp. (assembly GCA_949289155.1). GTDB lineage: Bacteria > Bacteroidota > Bacteroidia > Bacteroidales > Tannerellaceae > Parabacteroides. Next base: position 178,795 of record CASEMX010000002.1, on the reverse strand, counting down.
ATGTCTTCCAACAGATTCTGAACGTAGGTTTCGATGCCATCGCACGGAACCGTCTCCTTCTCCAACGTATCGCGGCGCATTACCTCAATCGTATTGTTCTCCAAGTCACGGCCACCCATAGCCAGACGGACCGGAACACCCTTCAATTCGTAATTCGCGAACTTCCAGCCCGGCTTACGGTTATCTGCATCATCGAACTTCACCGAGATATTCAGTTTCTTCAGGTTCGCTACGATGCCTTCTACCTTCGCCCGAATCTGGTTCAGCTGTTCTTCGTTACGATAAATAGGAATGATGACCACCTGAATCGGTGCAAGGTGCGGCGGCAATACCAATCCGTTGTCATCCGAATGCGACATAATCAGCGCACCAATCAAACGGGTAGATACGCCCCACGACGTAGCCCACGCATAATCCGTCTTTCCCTCTTTGTCCACGAAGGTCACATCGAATGCCTTTCCGAAGTTCTGGCCTAAGAAGTGCGACGTACCTGCCTGCAATGCTTTGCCATCCTGCATCATCGCCTCGATAGTATAGGTATCCAACGCACCGGCGAAGCGTTCGCTTTCCGACTTCACGCCCCGTACGACCGGCATTGCCATGTAATTCTCAGCGAAATCGGCATATACGCCCTGCATCTTCTTTGCTTCCGCCTCAGCCTCTTCGCGTGTAGCATGTGCCGTATGGCCCTCTTGCCACAAGAACTCAGCCGTACGGAGGAAAAGGCGCGTACGCATTTCCCAGCGCATGACGTTTGCCCACTGATTGCATAGAATAGGCAAATCGCGGTAAGACTGAATCCAATTGCGATAAGTATTCCAAATGATGGTTTCAGAAGTCGGACGAATAATCAACTCCTCTTCCAGCTTGGCTTCCGGGTCAACCACCACGCCCGTTCCGTCATGATTCGTTTTCAGGCGATAATGAGTGACTACGGCGCACTCTTTCGCAAAACCTTCCACATGTTCTGCCTCTTTGCTTAAAAACGATTTCGGAATCAAAAGCGGGAAATAGGCGTTTACGTGTCCGGTTTCCTTGAACTTATCGTCCAATATGCGCTGCATCTTTTCCCAGATTGCATATCCGTAAGGTTTGATTACCATACAACCGCGAACCGCCGAATTCTCCGCGAGGTCCGCTTTAATCACTAAATCCTGATACCATTGCGAGTAGTTTTCACTTCTCGGAGTCAGTTCTTTCAGTTCTTTTGCCATTTTCTTTATCTATGTTTTCGTTATTATCTTCGTTTTCTTTTCCGACGCGCAAAGGTACGGATTATCTCGAAAAAACCGGACAACACCCATGAAAAACTAACAAGTTTCCGAAAATTCCCATGAGGAGGATTCCGCTGAGTCACTCAGAACCTATGTCCGGAGAAAAACACTCCTTCTGAGTGACTCGGAAACCATGCATTTTAAAAACTACCCCTTCTGAGTGACTCAGAAGCCCCCTATTTTTAAAAGGAAGTCTTTCTGAGCAACTCATAAGCCATGCATTTTAAAAACACACCCTTTCTGAGTGACTCGGAAGCTATGCATTTTAAAAACTACTCTTTCTGAGTGGCTCGGAAGTAAAATATTTTCGGCAACATAGCTTCTGAGTGACTCAGAACGACAATTTTTCCACCGACATAGGTTCTGAATGACTCAGAAGCACTACTTTTTCGCCGACATAGCTTCTGAGCGACTCAGAAGGACTACTTTTCCGCCGACATAGCTTCCGAGCGACTCAGAAGGACTGCTTTTTCGCCGACATAGCTTCCGAGTGACTCGGAAGCTCCGAATGTGCGCCATGCCGGTTTTCCCCCTACTAACTACCAACTACCGGCTACACTTAAAAATCAACAATCAACCGCACATTGATTTGGCGGCCTGTCAAGTAGTTCGGGACCGCATCCTGATTTCCATCCGGGCGCGTAATCCAGTAATAGGAATTCACATTCTTCATATCAAACAGATTGAAGATATCCAATCCCAACCAAGCGTTCTTCAAATAACGCAGGATGGAACGGTCGCGAATCGCATCGTTTTCCGACAGGAGTTCGTAGGAAAGGCCGATATCCACACGCTTATAGGCCGGCGTACGCCAATATCCATCCTCATAGCCGCGATTCGGAATCGTCACCGGAAGTCCGCCGGACAATACCCCTTTCAGATTCAACTTCACCCGCTTGTATCCGGGGAAATAATCTTGGAAAAAGAGGCTGAGGTTATATTTAGGGCTATTCGGCAGCGGCGCTTTCGTCGTCTCACGGATAGTCTGTTCCGCTTTCATCAGCGAAAGGCTAATCCAAGAATCCGTGCCCGGAACAAATTCGCCGAAGAACTTCAGGTCCATTCCCATTGCATATCCCTTCGCACAGTTCTCGCCATAGTAACGAATCTTCACGTTATCTACCGTATAGGGAACAAGGTCGTCCAACTTCTTATAATACAATTCTGCCGTCAACTTGAAATTGCGGTCCGCCATCCGGAAGGTATAATCGCCGCCGGCTATTACATGGATGGAACGCTGCGACTTCAGATTATTGTTCAACGCTATGATATTGTTGCCCTCGTCGTCCTGTACCGTCCGGCGCAACTCCTTATAGAAAGGCGACTGATAATAAAGCCCGGTTGCCAAACGGAAGGTCAGGTCCTGATTAAAATTCGGAATGAAACCCAACGAGACACGCGGACTGAATAGAAACTCCTTATTATAACTCCAGTAACTCCCGCGAACACCGGCGGTGAGGTTAAACAATCCCTGCTCGATACGGAACTTGAACTCATCCTGCAAATAAGCCGAGAAGCGAGTGCTCTCCAGTTCGTTCCGCGAATAAAGGTTCGAGAACAGATTGACGCCATCGCCCGTATGCGGCAAGGAATATCCGGCGGAGTCACGCTTTTCCCATTCCACAATCTTATCGTTGATGCGCTCGAACTGTACCTGCGCTCCCCATTTCAAATTATTATTCCACAGACGGGCACTTCCATAATGTCCTACATTTATAATAGAAGAATGGAGGCGGTTGCGGGCATGTTCCCGATAACGTCCTACCGACATCGCCGAACTTCCGGCATCCGAACTGTTTCCGTTATCCATCCCGTCGCTCAGCCAATATTCCCCCATAATATCATACCGCTCGTCCTCTTGGCTATTGAACGCCGACGCCTGCAAACCCAAAAGCACATCCTCTTTCGGACGATAAGAGAGTTGTAATGCCCCGAAAAGCGTCTGGAACTTGTCATTCTCGTTACTGTTCGGGAAATACACCGTCAGACGCTGGGAATCTTCCATCGTGCCAAAGACCGTTTCCCGCGTATGGGGCGTAAAACGATACTTGTTCGTGGCAAAGTTCCCCAAGAAGGTTGCCTCCCATTTCGGAGAGAAAGTGTAAGTCATATAGGTCTGTAAATCCATAAAGCGCGGGTCATATTCGGCATCCGTATCCATTGTCCCCAATAACGAACTGCCGCTCTTATATCGGAATCCGGTTATCTGCGTGAATTTACCGGTCGAGCTGCCCACCGATGCGGTTCCGCCCATCAAACTTCCCGAAGCCGAGCCTTCGAATGCCTTTGGCTTTTTGTAGGTAATGTCCAAGACCGAACTCATCTTGTCTCCGTAACGGGCATCAAATCCTCCGGCAGAGAACTTTACCTCTTCCGTCAAATCCGGATTCACGAAGCTCAGTCCCTCCTGCTGTCCGGAGCGGACGAGAAGCGGACGGAACACCTCGATGCCATTCACATAGACAATATTCTCATCATAACTGCCGCCTCTTACTGAGTACTGCGAACTCAACTCGTTATTGGACGATACGCCGGCAAACGTAACCACCAGACTCTCGATACTGCCGCCCGAAGGGTCCGGCAAGAGCTTGACTTTATCGGCTTGCATGGTCTCCATCGTTGACGTTTGCTTGCGGATGGCGGTAATCGAGACCTCGCCCAAGTTAATCGAGGTATAATTCATCTGCACATTCAGTCGCATGTCGGCTTGCAACACCGGGACGATTCTCTCCGCCTTATTATAGCCCAAACAGGAATAAATGAACGCCACCGAATCGCCTGCAGCCACATTCAGCGAATAGTATCCCTTCTCGTTCGTCATCGTTCCGTTCAGCGTATTCTTTACAACGACATTCACCAAGTCCAACGGGTTTCCATCGGCGTCCCGTACATATCCCGTGACCTTCACCCACTTTTGGGCGACTGCACCAAATAGGGAGACGCACAACAACAACCCTGTCAATATGATTCGTAACTTCATGTTCAATATCAACCTCTTTATTTATTCAATTCTTCTTTACTATAACGACAAAAAGTGCAGAAGCGTATAATCGCGACCGACTTTTATTCCTATCTTTGCCCGGCAAAAAACAAAGAATAAGCCGAATAATTCAGTAAATCAAGCACAAAAATAAAGAAAAAAGATGGTAGGTTTTGCAACATTGATTAAGAATAGAAGAAGTACCCGGAAGTTTACCGACAAATTGCTTTCCCCGGAACAGGTGGAAGCTATCCTGCGCGCGGCATTGATGGCGCCCTCGTCCAAAAGGAAAAATCCTTGGCAATTCATCGTCGTCGAAGATAAAGAGATGCTCCGCCGGTTGAGCGAATGCAAACCGCACGGCGCATCGTTCCTCGCAGATTGCGCACTGGCTGTTGTCGTGCTGGCTGACGTGATGCAGAGCGACGTATGGGTCGAAGACGCCGCCATCGCCTCTATCTATATGCAGTTGCAGGCAGAAGACTTGGGGCTGGGCAGTTGCTGGTGTCAAATCCGCAACCGGCAGACCGCCGACGACGAAGATGCCGCGCAATATGTCCGCGGATTATTGAATGTCCCCTATCAGCTGGAGGTATTGTCTATCATCGGCTTCGGGCACAAGGAAAATGCAACGAAGCCCTTCGACGAATCGAAATTGCAATGGGAAAAGATTCATCTCGGCGCGTTCCGCCCGGCTGAATCTCCGGAAGAGGGAGGTGCGCATGAGTAGCATCAATTATGATTTGACAAAGTTGCGCGCTTTCGCATTTGACGTCGATGGGGTTCTCTCCAGCACGACCATCCCCCTGCATCCCGACGGCGACCCTATGCGGACGGTCAATATCAAAGATGGATACGCCCTGCAGCTGGCCGTCAAGTTGGGCTACGAAGTGGCCATCATCACCGGCGGATACTCCGACGCGGTGCGCCTTCGGTATGAACGGCTGGGCATTCGCCATATTTACATGCGCAGCGCGGTAAAAATCCACGATTTCCATGATTTCTTGCAGCGCACCGGCTTACGCCCGGAGGAGGTTGCCTATTGCGGCGATGACATTCCGGATTACGAAGTGATGCGCGAGGCAGGGCTGCCTGTCGCTCCGTCAGACGCCGCGCCGGAAATCAAATCGATAGCCCGCTATATCACTTCCTGCAAGGGGGGCGACGGTGTGGCGCGCGATATCATCGAGCAGACGCTAAAAGCCCAAGGCCGATGGATGCAGGGCGAGGCGTTCGGCTGGTAAACCCCAATTGTAACCCTACAATCGGGGTATTTTCGCGCCGGAACACCAATTGTAACATTACAATCGGCATGTTTTCGCGCCGGAACACCAATTGTAACATTACAATCGGCATGTTTTTTCGCCGGAACACCAATTGTAACATTACAATCGGGATATTTTTTCGGCGGGACACCAATTGTAACCCTACAATCGGCATGTTTTTTCGCCGGAACACCGATTGTAACCCTACAATCGGGATATTTTTCCGGCGGAACGCCAATTGACGACCCTCAATCGGCATATTTTTCCGGCGGGACACCAATTGACGACCCTCAATCGGCATATTTTTCCGCCGGGACACCAATTGACGACCCTCAATCGGGATATTTTTCCGGCGGGACACCAATTGACGACCCTCAATCGGAATATTTTTTCGGCGGAACACCAATTGACGACCCTCAATCGGGATATTTTTCCGCCGGAACACCAATTGACGACCCTCAATGACTTTTCCGGGATAAAAAATCAGGGTCAGACTTCGTCGGGACGCTTCAAATACTGTTTGAACTGCGCCGGCTTATCGTTTAAAATCAAAGATTCGGGAAATTCGGTGAGTTGCAACAATTCATATATATTATTATAGTCCGCTATCGAGAAAGAGATGTGCGCATCGCTCCCCAAAATGACCGGGACCTCGTACTGCTTGCAGAGGCGGAGGATTTCCAGATTATTGTCGCGCGCCTTCACCTTGTGGCGGACGGGATTCAGCGAACTGTTGTTAATCTCCAACAGCGTATGGGTCTCTTTCGCGGCAAGGACCAGCGGCTCGAACAGCACATCGGCAGTCCCGTCGCCCGGATGGCTGATGATTTGCACATACGGGTGATGCATCGCGCCGAGCATCGCAGAGGTATTCTGCACGGTCGTCCCCGGCGTATAACAGAGCGAATGAATCCCCGCAATGCGGATGTCGAGCATTTTCCAATACTCTTCGGTCAGGTCGATATGCCCCTCGTAGTCCAGAATATTCAATTCCGCACCCAAAAGCAATTCGACGCCGTACATCTCGCGCGGCACAACATGCAGATTGCGAAAATAAATCGGCGCACACGAACCGGGGATGCCCGGCGCATGTTCCGTGATGCCGAGAATCGCCAGTCCCTTCTCCGAAGCGGCACGCGCCATTTCCTGTAAACTGCTGAAGGCATGTCCGCTGGCAACCGTGTGCGTATGAACGTCAAGTAATATCTTCATTTCGTTTTTCAGTTTATTTTAATAATTGAAGTAAAGGGGCATGGAACAACAACAGGCAAATTATCACCGCCCATACAGCGACAGTGATGGACAATGCCCGCCGGTTCCCGTAAGGTTCCGCCGCTGAACCGAGCCAGCGCGAATGGGTCCATGCATAGAGACGGTAAACCACATACCCGAACAAAATGCCCGACAAAATGCCCGGAACAATATCGGAAATAAAATGCACGCCCAGATAAATGCGGCTGTAAGCATTGACCGTCGCCCAAATGAAAAGTGTCACACCCAGCAAACGGTGACGGAAAAGCAACGCCATGAAAGTGGCAAACCCAAAAGCATTGGCAGCGTGGCTCGAAATGAAACCGTAACGCCCGCCCCGGTAACCGAACACCGTTTGTACCTCATCCATGAAATCAGGATGGTGCGTCGGACGAAAACGGGTGAAAAGCGGTTTGCAAATGCCCGACGCAAACTGGTCGCACAGCGTTATCACCAAGGCAATCGCCAACAAAACCAGCACTGTCTCCCGCCAGTTCTTTTTATAGCAGACTATCCCCAGAATAAAAAGCGCCAATGGCAGCCACACCTCTTTCCCGGAATAAAGCCACATAACTTCATCCCAGAAGGGCGTATGGTTGCCATTCAACCACAAAAACAGCTCGCGCTCGTATGTCAATAGATTTTCTAACATGAACCTTCATCAATGAAGAATGAAAAAATGAAGAATGAAGAATCAGAAATAATCATTCTTACTTCTTCATTCCTCATTCTTCATTAAATCGTTTGTATGTCTTTGCTCGGCATCCATCCGACATTGCCATCTTCCAATTCCACTTCGCTCCATTCGCCCAAGACACTCTTGACGGCGACCTTCGTTCCTTCATGCAGGACGACCAAATCCGTACCGCTGACATCCGGCGAGCTTTTCACTGTCACGCTTGAAGCAAAGACAATTGCCTCTATCTGATTCTTCATCGCGCTCTTCTGACTGAATCCGAAGATATTCGAGAAAATGACAACCAACAGCAACAGCAAAGCGCAATAGAAGCCGATTTTCTTAAAGCGGACAATCTTCGAGAAGAAAAAGATGACCAAGCAAAAAATGAAGAGGACAAAGCTGATGATTCCTGTCGCGCCCCACGTATCGATGCTCGCTATGTCCCGGACACCCTCGAACCATTTCACCAAGAAGAATTTCCCGACCGGTTCAATCTTATCCACCGCCCGTGCCTTTGCCATCTGCAAATTGAAACGGATATCTTTATCACCCGGTTCCAGCAACAGCGCACGCTCATAATTCAGAATTGCCGGCGCAACCTGCCCGTTCTTATAATAAGCATTGCCCAAATTATAATAGATAGCCGCCGACTCGCCATTATTCTTCAATAAGCCTTCGTAAAGTTCGATGGCGGTCTTATAATCCTCTTTGGTATAAGCCACTTCCGCCTCTTTGATTGCCGCATCCTGTGCAGCCACCGGCAGTGCCCAGCATTGCACCAACACCAATGCTAACCATAAAAATTGAATATATCTTTTCATTGCATTCCTTACTTTTTAATGGTGTTCTCCATCTTTCCAATGGCATCGACCGTCATTCCATACAATTTATCCATCGCATCCGAAGCCTGAGAGGGGGCATAACGCGCAAACTCACACGTATTCAGAATATCCATGAATTCTTTCGTCAACGAGTCATCCACGCCATACTTCGCCAGTTCAGCTTCTACATTATCTTTTGTCAAATCCGCTTGCGGAATATTCAACTTATCGCTCAAGTAACCCCACAACGCACGCAGTACCTCATCATAGAATGCCTCTTTCTGATTTGCCTGCATCAGTTTGCCTGCATTCTTCAGACGCTTGACCGCAATCTTATTCGCTTTCTTCGTACGGACACGGGCCAAATCGGAATTCTCCTTGATTTGTTTGCGGTAAACGATAGAGAAGACCACGAACAAAATCAGCGGCACAATATAAGACATCGCATACATAAACGTACCGAAGAATACCTCTTCCCGCTTATTGACAAAATGAATGCCTTTGGTTTTCAGGAAGCGGATATCCTGTCCCAAGTATTTCACCTGCTCCTTGTTCGAATAATTGGAAATGACCGGCGAAGAACCGCTGCCCTCTTCTCCCTTTTCGACATGTAGCTTGAACGCATCCGATGTCAGTGTCTTATAACTCTTCGTCTTTACATCGAAATAGGAGAACTGCACTGCCGGGATTTCAAAATCTCCATTATAACGCGGTATCGCCATATATTCGATGGTCTTCGTTCCCGATACACCGGCTGTGGTCGTTTTGCTATTCTGTTCCACTTTCGGGTCATAAATATCAAAATCATTCGGGAATTGCACCTCCGGATTCTTAATCATCTTCAGGTTCCCGTTTCCTGAAATCTGCACCTTCACCGTCACCGCTTCGTTCGCCTTCACGTGGTCCGTACTGATAGAGGCAGACATCGAAAATGTTCCCACCGCTCCGGAGAAAGATGCCGGCTTGCCCGATGGCAGCGGCTCGACATGAATCGTTGCCGGCGAAGAGACCAACGTCTTTTGCACTTCGCGATACGAATCGAAGAAATCATCGAAGATACTCCGTGCCTTCTGCGGCGTAGAGACACGGATAATCGCATCATACTCGCCCTTTCCTATCGTCAGGTCGCCCGACCGCTGCGGATACAATACCGCCTGCTTCAAATCGACCGTGAAGTAATTGCGCTCTTTATATCTATCTTGCGACCACTGCTTTTCTTGCGGGAGTTCGATTTCCTGTACCAAGAAACCTTCAAACTCCGGGAACTTCACATTCGTCAAGCCGCACGGACGGGCAGCATAAAGCCGGAAGGTCACCAACAATCCCTCCTGTTCATATACATTCTGTTTGGAGACAATCATACGCACAAAGAAATCATCCGCATTGATTACCGCCGACGATTCCTGCGCCCGCTCAGCAGTCGTTTTGCCCGATTTATCCGGCGGAAGCACCTTTATCGACACACTGTTCGACGTGTAGGTCGCATTCTTCACTTTAATTGTTGCCGGAGCGACCGTGAATGTTCCCTCCTTTTTCGGCATTAAAATATAAGTGTACGTCACCGTCGTTTCGCTGCTCACCTTCCCGTTGATATACCGCGTGCTGTGCGCCGTCGATTGGGCAGGTCCCATCAACACATCGAAATCCGGCATCCCCTGTACCCTCAAATCCTTTCCCTCCGCATTGACCGTATAAGTCAGACGGAACTGCTCGCCCATCACCACCGTCTGAGGAGCCGAGGCTTTAAAAGTCACCTCATCTGCCTGCACCATCCAACTGGCGGTCCACCACAGAAAGAGTAAGAAAATACATCTTTTCATTATACTTGCTATTTATTATTGTTTTACCATTGTTTTTCTGTTTTTCGGCTTTGTTGCTTCTGCTGCTGCGCCTTCTTCACCTTTTCCTGCGTATCCTTTTCGTCCTGCAGGAAAGCATCCAGCATCTGCTGCGCGTTGTCTTGGCTCATCTGCTCGTTCGGTTGCTGCTCCTCCTGCGTTTTGTTCTGCTGGTTATCCTGCTGAGGCTGCTGCTGTTGTTGTTGCTGCTCCTGCTTATCTTGGTTCTGTTGCTGGTCCTGATTCTGCTGCTGATTCTGGTCCTGCTGCTGTTGTTGCTGGTCATTCAACAACTTCTGCGCCAATGCCAGATTATAGCGCGTCTCGTCATCCTTCGGATTCAGGCGGAGCGACTGTTTGTACGCCTCCACACTCTTCGCATAATCTTTCGCCTGCATGCAGACATTCCCCACATTATGATACACCTCAGCCAAACGCGCGCGGCCCTCCGGCGTCTCCTTCAGCTTCGCTTCCTGGCCTGCCAGCAACTGATACTGCGCTGCTGCATCCTCGAACTTCTGCTGCTTGTAGAGCGAGTTGCCCAGATTGTAAGTCCCCTCGACCGAACGCGGATTCACATCCAAAGCCTTCCGATAGGCAATTTCCGCCTCCGTATATTTCTCCGTCTTATACAGGTCGTTCCCTTCGCGCACGTGCTTCCGCTCCGCCTTCTGGGCAGAGACCGAAACGACGCCGCCCATCAGGAGCGCCATCATGCACAAAACAGATTTCCGTATCCTCTTCATATCTTTTCTATCCTTCATGCTATAATCATTTTCATTCAACCCGCTTCCCGAACATTCCGGAAGCTCTGTCGTCCCATTTCCCCTCCTTCCGAACACTTCGGAAAGAGTCATTTTGGAAAAACTCCCGTTCCGAACACTTCGGAAGCACAATTTCTTCGCCGACACTGGTTCCGAACACTTCGGAAGCTTTACCTTTTCATTTTGACTCCTTCCGAAAGCTCCGGAAGCTTTCGCGCACCGGCATCAGAACAATTTTATCCGGCGGTAAATGCGGTTCTTACGGTCGAGCGTCAGCACATCGATGACCAAGAGGATGAGAGCCAGCCACGCGAACACCTGAAACTGTTCGTCATATTCGGAATAGACCTTCGAATCCATCTCCGTCTTATTCATCTTCTCAATCTCCCCCTGCAGCGCCTTCAACGCCGAATTAGTATTGTCCGCCCGCACATACATGCCGTTGCCGGCTGCGGCAATCTCCTGCGCCATTTGCTCGCTCAGTTTGGTAATGACCACATTCCCTGCGTTATCTTTCATGTAATTGCTCCCGCCATCCAAAGGAATCGGTGCACCTTTCGGGTCGCCCATGCCGACTACATTCACGTGGATACCCTTCTCAGCCGCCGCTTTCGCAGCTCCCACAGCATCATCCTCATGATTTTCACCGTCGGTGATGACGATAATCGCCTTGTCCGAAGCCTCATTCGGCGTAAAGGAACGGGCTGCCAGATTGATAGCCGCGCCGATAGCCGTTCCCTGCGTGGAAATCATCTCCGGATTGATGGAGGAAAGGAACATCTTGGCTGAGATATAGTCAGAGGTTATCGGCAGCTGCGTAAAAGCATCCCCCGCAAAGACAATCAGCCCGACCTTATCATTCTTGAAACCATCCGTCAGCCGTGCCAACATCTGTTTTGCCTTATCCAAACGGTTGGGAGCAACATCCTCAGCCAACATCGAATTGGAGATATCCAAGCAAACCATAATCTCGACTCCCTGCCGCTTTACGGTCTCCAACTTCGTACCGAACTGCGGGCCGGCAATCACCACTATCATCGCGGCAATAGCGCCCCATGTCAGCCAAAACTTCAGATGCTGGCGTTTGGGCGAAACATCAGGCATCAGCTCTTTCAACAACTCAGGATTACCATATCGTTTCACTGCCCTCCGCTTCCAGATGATGGTATAAAGATAAAATACCGCCAAGACGGGAAGCACGAAAAGCAGATATAAAAATTCCGGATGTGCAAAACGAAACATACTCTTCTATTTTATGGAATATTTCTCAATAATGTATTTCTCAATAACACTTCGACCAGCAACAAGGCAAAGACCAGCAACGCCCAGTTCTTATACTCTTCCTGTTTCTTGCTGAATTCCTGCACACTGATTTTGGTCTTTTCCATTTGGTCGATTTCCGAATAAATCTCCTTCAGACTGGCATTATCCGTCGCACGGAAATACTGCCCACCCGTCGTAGCGGCGATTTGCTTCAGCACCTGTTCGTCGATTTCCACGGGAATGTTCTGATATTGGATACCGAAAGCCGTCGGAATCGGATAAGGAGCCTCGCCCTGCGTACCGACACCAATCGTATAGACCCGGATGCCAAAAGTCTTGGCAATCTCAGCCGCCGTAACCGGAGCAATCTCTCCCGTATTGTTCACACCATCGGTCAACAGGATAATCACCTTCGATTTGGCTTGGCTGTCCTTGATACGGCTGACCGCATTCGCCAAACCCAATCCGATAGCCGTCCCATCCTGAATGATACCCGGCTGGATGTCTTTGAAAAGATTCAACAACACACCATGGTCTATCGTCAGCGGACACTGCGTGAAACTCTCGGCAGCAAACACCACCAGACCGATATTGTCATTCTGGCGACCATTGATGAACGAAGCCGCCACATCTTTCGCCGCTTCCAGACGGTTCGGTTTCAAATCCTCTGCCAACATACTGGTCGAGATATCCATCGCCATCACAATATCGATACCCTCAGTGGTAGAATTCTGCCAACTATCCGTGGACTGCGGACGAGCCAATACCACAATCAGCAACGCTATTGCCAACATCCGCAACGCAAAAGGCAGATGCCGCAGATAAACCTTCCACGACGTAGCACCAGCCACTTCGAATGCCTCAGCAGAAGAGATTTGCAAACTTGCCTGGCTCTTGCGTAGCTTATAAATATACCACCCGCTTAAGGGAATGAGCAACAATAGCAAATATAAATAAGTAGGATTCGCAAATACCATCGTTATTCTTCCTCTTTCTTTTTAATGTCATTTGAACTCTTATCTTCTTCCTCCGATTCTTCCGCCTTATCCGGAACTACTTCCACCGGCTTCGTCTCATTGACAAACAGGTAAGCATTCGCCATGCTCAAATCGTTTTCATCAGGCAACGGATGAATCTTCGCGAACTTCACAAAATCTGCCAGCTGCAAAATCTGCTGCAACTTATCGTACACAGGCTTTACCTCCGGCACACCCCGAAGCATATCCAAAATATCAGAAGAGGTCATTTCCATCGCATTTACCCCGAACCGCTCATCGATATACCGGCGCAATGTCTCGGTCAGCAACGTATAATACTCTTTGTTCAACCCCTGCTGCCAAAGTTTTTGACCTTTCAATTCATCCAGTTCCTTAATGGCTTGCTCGTAAGGAGGCAGTTTGGGAACCTCAGGTTCAGAAAATGGAAGCAAAGACTTCCTGTTCTTTAAACGCTTGATAATATAAACAATGATGCAAAGCAAGAACAATGCCAGCAATACGCCAAAGATAATCGGATAATAATCTGCCCAAACGAATGGCGGTTTCCAGACCCCTTTAATGTCATTGAACTCCTCCGGATTGTCCGTATTCACGGGGATTGTCGAGACCTTCAGTGCCACTTGATTTGAAAGCAGCGTATCATTCCCATCCACAACCTTCAAAGGAGGAAGCAAATAGAGACTTGAATCGAATGAAGTCAACAACAAATCCTGTTTAATCAGCAACCGGTCGTTTTCAATCAATGTAGAGTCCGGCGTAGATACCTCCAAAACCTCCACCCCTCGCATCAATGTGTCGGTCGGAAGCAGAAGATGCACCGGACGGTCTTTATCTGTTGTGACCGTCAGATGCAGTTTTGTTTGTTCCCCGATTAATATTGCAGCCGAATCAATCTTTACATCAATCAACGTCTGTTGGGCATAAACCGTTTCACACAAAATTGAAACGGACATCACAAGGAACAATATGCTTTTCTTAAACCATTTCATACTTGTTTAATTACGTTTATCGAAAAGAGTCATCAATGATTTCACATAATCATCCTTTGTACTAATCGAAACAGAATCTACACGGCACTTCTTGAATGTACTGTCCATCGCCTCTTGCCTTTTGTCCCACCAATTTTTATAAGCCTCCCTGACGCGAGCCGAAGAGGTATCTATCCATTGCTCTTTTCCTGTTTCAGCATCCTTTACTTTCATCAAACCGACAGCAGGAAGCTCCGTTTCACGCTGGTCGTAAACTTGAATCGCCACCATGTCATGTTTTCGATTCGCCACCGTCAATGCGTCTTTGAAACTATCCTTATTAATAAAGTCCGAAATCAAGAATGCCGTACAACGTTTCTTAATTGCATTGGTCAGATACTTCAATACCTGGCTAATATCCGTCTGCTTATCTTCCGGATGGAAATCAATCAGCTCTCGAATCACATAAAGAATATGTTTTTTCCCTTTCTGAGGAGGAATGAACTTCTCCACCTTATCCGAGAAGAAGATTACACCTATTTTATCATTATTCTGTATCGCTGAGAATGCCAACGTCGCCGCAATTTCTGTGATAATTTCTTTCTTCATCACATTCACTGTACCAAAATCACGGCTCCCGGAAACATCAATCAACAGCATAACCGTCAATTCGCGCTCCTCCTCGAAAACTTTAACATAAGGACGAACGTACCGGGCGGTTACATTCCAGTCGATATCTCGGATATCATCCCCATATTGGTACTCGCGCACCTCACTGAATGCCATACCACGCCCTTTAAAAGCAGAATGATATTGCCCGGCAAAGATATTTCGGGAAAGGCCACGAGTCTTGATTTCTATCCGACGAACTTTCTTCAGCAGTTCACTTGTTTCCATGATTAAGGTACTTCTACTTTATTCAGGATTTCACTGATAACCTCTTCTGTCGTCAAATTATTTGCCTCAGCTTCATAACTCAATCCAATACGATGACGCATTACGTCGTGGCAAACAGCACGAATATCTTCCGGTATCACATAACCTCTACGCTTAATAAACGCATAAGCACGAGCGGCTAATGCCAAACTGATGGAAGCACGCGGAGATGCTCCGAATGAAATCATATTTGCCAAATTAGGCAATCCATGTTCTTGAGGGAAACGAGTAGCAAATACAATATCTACAATATACCGTTCAATCTTTTCATCCAAATATACTTCACGAACAACCTTTCTTGCCTCTAAGATTTCCTCTTTGGAAAGTATCGGCTTTATGTCCGGTTTTGCGCCAGATATGTTTTGCCGAATGATTAACTTCTCTTCCTCTTTTTTCGGATAGTTAATAATCACTTTCAACATAAAACGATCGACCTGAGCTTCCGGCAGCGGATAAGTTCCCTCCTGCTCTACCGGATTCTGAGTCGCCATTACCAAGAATGGTTCCGGCAGTTTATAGGTCTGCTCGCCAATGGTTACCTGACGTTCCTGCATGGCTTCCAACAAAGCACTCTGCACTTTTGCCGGAGCACGGTTAATTTCATCCGCTAATACAAAATTAGCGAAGATGGGTCCCTGTTTTACTTGGAATTCTTCGCTTTTCTGACTATAAATCATTGTACCAATTACATCGGCAGGCAACAAGTCCGGCGTAAATTGGATTCGGCTATATTTTGCATCAATCAAAGATGACATCGTTTTAATGGCCAACGTCTTTGCCAACCCCGGCACTCCTTCCAATAAAATATGCCCGTCTGAAAGTAAACCAATTAATAATGATTCCACAAGATGTTTTTGACCTACAATCACTTGGTCCATACCCATCGTAATCATATTTACGAATGAGCTTTTACTTTCAATTCGTTCATTCAACTCACGAATATCGACTGTCTGACTCATAATTATAACTATATTCTCTATTTATTTTCCTATTTACTTTTTAAACTGCACAAAATTAGAAATGTTAAATCCGTATTCTCTACTTTTGCAGTTAAATAATACTAATTACCCCTTTAGAATTATTACTCTTTATTTGCTAAGATTTCAGTCTGTAAGGCAGCAGCAGCCTCAATAGAGGCACGGTCTTTGGCATTTATGCCGTATCGTTCCGGCGCAGGAATACGGATTTCCGTCCCGATTGGGATATTATTCGGATCCGATATAATCTCTTGGTTATACTTATATATATATACCCAGAAAAATTTATGTCCATAATACTTCAAGGCAATAGTCGTCAATCTGTCTCCTGACTTAATTGCCGTCACAGCAATATCCTCCAGTGAATCTGGCTGAGGAAGTGCCGGAAGCGTATCAACGACCGATGCAGGTATCGTATCTTGCTCTATTTTTACTGTATCCTTAACAACTATCTGCTCATTCTCAGCTTGCAGAGAAACTACCTCTTTCGGGACTATCAACTTTTCTGCAACAAACCAATCGCTCAAATAGGCAATATAGCCGATACCTGCCAATATAATCACAACTAAACAAGCTACTAATGCTTTCCACTTCCTTGTATCATCCGGATTTGCCGAGGAAGAGGGAGCTTCTACTGGCAGGGGCGTTCTATTTTCTTCCGTGGACTTCTCGATCTTCTCAACTTCTGGAGTTTTCGGCTCTGGAGGCGTATCTATCTTCCGAACCTCCGGCAATATTTCTTCGACCGATTCCTCTCCGGAATCTCCATTCTCGGCAGATTCAGACACCATATTCAAATCCGATAAGTCAACCGAATCATTCAATTCGGTCGTTTCAAACAAAGAAAAGGGCTGATTGACCAATTCTTTCAGATCCTTGTCCGGAGTAAAGGTGAACTTATAATGCGAAGGAATGATAAAACGTTCGCCCGAATTGACCGATACGCTCTCCCGCTCCTCCACTCGAATAATCTTAAACGTTCCTACCCCCTTTACCTTAACGACCTTATCCAAATAAACGCCCTCTGTCACAACCGCAATAAACTCCTGCAAGAAGCGTTCCGCCTCTTGTGGCTCTTTGCCTGTCTGCTCAGCCAAAATAAGAGCCAAGTCTTGCAATGTCAGTCGTTTATTCATCCGAATCCAATTGCTTTAATCGATTCTTAACTGTTGTTCCCGGTTTAAAGACAGGAACCAGTTTCGGAGGAACCAGATATCTTTTCCCATTCACCGGATTAACAGAAATCCGTTCCATTTTCTTTCTCACCTCAAACTGCCCGAACGAGGGCAAATATACAGCGTCGCCTTCCATCAGTTTCGTTCCGATGGCAGAACCAAAGGCAGAAAGCATCTCCGTAACCTCTTTCGGGGTCCATTGCATCCGTTCTGCCAATACCGATATGACCTCTTTACTTTTCATGGAAGGCTCATTTTCTATATCCGACGCTATATTAATCATTTTTTTATAACCCTACAACTTTTTAAAGTCAAATTAAAAAGTTTTCTTGCCTATTTACATCGGGAATCTAATCCGTCACTGTTCCATAAAGCTCAAAAGGTTGTGCGGCATCAATCGTTACATTATAGAAATTACCCGGCATCAGTTCCCGTTCTTTCCGTATTAATACCTCCGGGTCTACTTCCGGCGAGTCGAATTCCGTACGGCCGACATAGAAATCCTCCTCTTCCCGGTCAACAATGACCCGATATGCCTTTCCTATCTTCTGTTTATTTACTTCGAACGATATGCCTTCCTGCAATTGCATCAGCCTATCCAAACGTCTTTCCTTAGTCTCGACCGGTATATCATCCTGATAATGCGTATAGGCATAGGTTCCCTCCTCGTGGCTATACGCAAATGCGCCCATCCGTTCGAATCGGGCAGTACGGGTAAAGGCAAGCAATTCCTCAAAGTCCTCTTCCGTTTCGCCCGGATGCCCAACCATCAAGGTCGTCCGCAAATGAATGCCCGGAACCTCCTCGCGCATTTTTTGAATTAATTCATAAGTCTGCTCTTTCGTGATATTGCGCCGCATCAAACGCAGCATTTTATCGCTGATATGCTGGAGGGCAATATCCATATACCGGCAAACGTTATCACGCTCACGCATCACCCGCAACAAATCTATGGGGAAATTCGTCGGATAGCCGTAATGCAGCCGAATCCATTCCACCCCCTTCACGTCCGAAATCCGTTCGACCAACTCCGGAAGCGCCATGCGGCGGTACAAATCTACCCCATAAAAGGTCAAATCTTGGGCAATCAGCTGGAATTCCTTTACGCCCCGGCTTACCAATAGCTTCACCTCTTCCACCAAATCCTCCATTGGCCGGGACTGATAAGCGCCTGTAATCAAAGGTATGGAACAATAAGAACAAGTCCGGTTACATCCCTCGCCAATCTTGATATAAGCATAATGCGCCGGAGTCGTCAGCACCCGGTCATGTGCCAATTCCTCATGATATACCTTACCTAAGTCGGAAATCAGCTCTTTCCAGTCGAACTTCCCATAGAAACGGTCCACCTCCGGCAACTCTTGTACCAAATCCTTCTTGAAACGCTCCGAAAGGCAGCCCATCACGAACAACTTACCGATTTTCCCTTGCCGCTTTGCCTCGCCCAATTCCAGAATCATCTCAATAGATTCCTCCTGAGCATCGCCAATAAATCCGCAAGTATTGACAACTACAATCTCGCCGTTGATGTTATGAGGGTCATGTTCTACCTGATACCCATTTACTTTGAATTGCCGCATCAATTGCTCCGAATCGACCAAGTTCTTCGAGCATCCCAGCGTAATAATATCTACCTTGTTCTTCTTCATATCCTACTTTTTCTTCTTAAACATACTACCTTCGGGAGATTTCCTCCCGACATAAGAATCGGACAACAGTTGAGTCACATTCGGACAACAACTGTGTAACATACGGACAACAGTTGTGATACATACGGACAACAGCTGTTGTCCGATTTCTTCCTCCCGTCCTTTTCTTTTTTATCCCCCAATATAAAAAGAAACCCGAGCGTTGAAGGGCCCCTCACGCTCGGGCTTTTTTATCCATTCATCTCGACCTTTGCCACGCGCGCCGTCATTCACCGAACAATGAATTGACAAACTCGCGCTTGCGAAAGACTTGCAAATCCTCCATTCCCTCACCCAAACCAATATATTTGACCGGGATTCGGAACTGGTCCGATATGCCAATCACCACGCCGCCTTTTGCCGTCCCGTCGAGCTTCGTCACCGCCAGCGCATTGACTTCTGTCGCTGCAGTAAACTGTTTTGCCTGCTCGAAAGCGTTCTGTCCGGTCGAGCCGTCCAACACCAGCAAGATTTCGTGCGGCGCATCGGGGATTACTTTCTTCATGACGTTCTTAATCTTCGTCAACTCGTTCATCAGATTGATTTTATTATGCAAACGACCTGCCGTATCGATGATAACCACGTCTGCATTGTTGGCTTTAGCCGAGCTTAACGTGTCAAAAGCCACCGATGCCGGGTCAGACCCCATCTTTTGCTTCACAATAGGCACTCCTACGCGCTCGCTCCAGATTACTAATTGCTCGACGGCAGCAGCTCGGAAAGTATCGGCGGCTCCAAGATACACGCTCTTCCCTGCTTTCTTGAATTGGTACGCCAATTTCCCGATAGTAGTTGTTTTGCCAACGCCATTAACGCCTACTACCATGATTACATACGGTTTCTTGTCTTCAGGCAAAGTAAATCCGTCGCCATCTTGCGTATTATTTTCGGTAAGCAGACTTGCGATTTCATCCCGCAATAGCGCCGTTAGTTCAGAAGTAGTCACATACTTGTCGCGAGCGACCCGTTTTTCAATCCGATCTATGATTTTCAGCGTAGTTTCTACGCCTACATCCGAAGTAATCAATACCTCCTCCAGATTATCCAATACGTCATCATCTACCTTACTCTTGCCGGCAATTGCCTTCGTAATCTTGGTAAATACATTTTCTTTCGTCTTGGAAAGGCCTTTGTCTAATGTTTCCTTCTTCTCTTTGCTGAAAAAGCTAAATATACCCATATTTTAACTTGATTTATTGTTCTACTTCGTCTGTGCGCGGTAAAATTACATAAAAAAGTGCTTATTCTATCCGCTTCAATCGTGCAAATTTCAGTAAAAGTTGCTTTTGACCGAAATTATCGAACACGACAATCGCCTTGCGATTATTCCCATCTCCCTCGAAAGAAAGGATTTTTCCTTTGCCGAACCGCTCATGAAGTACGATAGCTCCGACCTGCAGGTCGCCATAATCAGTTCGCGTCAATATAGGTACTCCCTCCTTGCGCTCCGGCTCAATCTTTGTCAAACGACGAGGTCTATTTTCTGCCGGTTGTACCGGAACTTTATAGGACTCTGCCATCGGCTGCTGAAGCGGAGAGGTAAATGCCGGACGTTGATAATGGCGGCGCTCTTCATCGAACGAGCCCTCATCGCCCGAACGCGGCGAGGCAGCAACCGGAATATCCAAATAACGCGCATCGATATCTCGCAAAAAGCGGCTCGGAGTGCATATGTTTGTCTGGCCATTCTTATATCGGCTCCGGGCATAGGATATAACGCAATTCTGCTCTGCTCGGGTAATTGCCACATAAAACAAACGCCGCTCTTCCTCCACCATACGAGGACTTTCTTTCGACATAGCCGACGGAAAAAGATCCTCTTCCAAACCAACGACAAAGACATTGGGAAACTCCAACCCTTTGGCTGCATGAACTGTCATCATCGTCACCTTATCAGATACTTCATCTTTGTCATTATCCTGATCAGTCAAGAGAGCAATCTCTGCTAAAAAATCATTCAACGTCGCTCTTTCACCACTTTCTTCCTGCCGGATATCACAAAACTCCGCAATACCTTTCAATAGCTCCTGCACATTCTCTGCTTTACTGACTCCCTCAGCCGAACGATCGGACATCAACGTAGCCATAAGACCACTCTGCCTAACCAAATCGGTTGCCAATTCAGCCGCATTCCGTTCTTCTCGCTCTTTAATAAAAGGCTCTAGTAATCCCCTGAATGCAATAAGTTTCTTTGCGGTTCCAGCATTAATCGGAACGGCATATTCCAACGGAGCCTGCAATACTTTCCATAAACTGACGTTATGCGTTGTGGCGGCCGTTATCAACTTACTCACCGTTGTATCGCCAATACCGCGTGCCGGATAATTAATTACCCGCTTAAATGCCTCTTCGTCATGCGGGTTCACCACTAATCGGAAATAGGAAACCACATCCTTCACCTCCTTTCGTTGATAAAAAGAGAGTCCTCCGTAGATTCGGTAAGGAATTCCCCGCTTACGCATTGCCTCTTCCAAGATTCGCGACTGTGCATTAGTACGGTAAAGAATGGCGAAATCCGAATATTTCCTTTTAGCCACTCGTCGCTTCATCTCTTCAATCTGAGAAGTAACAATATAAGCCTCCTCATAGTCAGACAAAGAGACCAGCACCTTTATTTTGCTTCCCTCCTCTTTCTCCGAATAGACATTCTTGGGTATTTGCTCACGGTTCTTATCAATCAAACTATTGGCTGCATTTACAATATTCTGCGTAGAACGGTAATTACGTTCCAACTTGAATATCTTACATCCCGGATATACATTTTTGAACTTTAAAATATTATCGATATTCGCACCTCGGAAAGAATAGATACTCTGGGCATCGTCACCAACAACGCAAATATGTCCGCTTCCAGCGCAAAGCCTTTGCACAATTAAATGTTGTGCGAAATTAGTGTCTTGATATTCGTCCACAAGTACATACTGAAAAAAACTCCGATAACTATCCAATACGTCAGGATAATCACGAAACAGGATATTCGTCTGTAACAATAAATCATCAAAATCCATTGCCCCTGCTTGAAGACAACGATTTTGATACCGTTGATAGATTTCCCGTATCAATGGGACTTTCGCTCGCGTATCATTCTCGATTAATTCCTTATTCTGCTCATAAGCGCCACAAGTAATCAACGCATTTTTTGCATTCGATATCCGACTCTGCACCATTCCGGGCCGATAGATTTTATCGTCTAACTGCATCTCTTTAATGATGGCCTTGATAAGATTTTTCGAATCCGCCGCATCATAAATCGTAAAGTTGGAAGGAAATCCTAAACACGCCGATTCTTTTCGAAGAATTCTCGAAAAAATTGAATGAAATGTCCCCATCCATAAACGACGGGCTACGTTATCTCCCACAATAGATGCCACACGTTCTTTCATTTCACGTGCCGCCTTATTGGTAAATGTCAATGCTAAGATAGAATGAGGAACCAATCCCTGTTTTAATAGCCACGCAATTTTATAAGTCAGAACACGTGTCTTACCCGAACCTGCTCCGGCTATAACTAACTCCGGACCGTCGCAATAAAGTACCGCATCCCGTTGGCTCGCATTTAATTCTGCTAAATATTCTTCCACGTATAAGTTATTGTCTCTTGTTTGTGCTTGCAAATGTAAGCAAAAAAGCTATATCCTAAGCCCTCCTTTGTCAGCTTTCATCCTACGCTATCTCTAAACGGAAGTTTCATATTTAATATAAACTTGGCCACTGTACTTCGATGTACGCCATAAGCTTTAGCAATATCCGTTTTTGCTACACGCATCTTCAAAAGTTTGCAAATTTCAACCTCATATCCCGAAAGTTTATATGTAGTCGAACGGCGTCCCTTCGGACGTCCTAACACACATCCTTCCGCTTTTCTTCGAGCTAAAGCCTCTTTCGTTCGTTGGGATATCAATTCTCGTTCTATTTCGGCAGAAAGCCCAAACGCAAAAGCCAACACCTTCGAACTGATGTCACTTCCCAACCGATAATTATCCTTAATTGTCCAAACCTGCACACCTACACGCATACAAATATGCAGGATGCTCATAACCATCAACAAATTCCTACCCAAACGCGATAGTTCGGCACAAATAAGGATGTCATTCTTTTTCATTTTCGAAAGCAAAGTTCCCAGCTTTCGTTTCTCTACTGCCTGGCTTCCCGAGATTACCTCTTCAATCCATTTGTCCACTTTCATATTTTGCCGCTGGCAGAAGCGACCTATCTCGAATCGTTGATTCTCGATAGTTTGTTTATCTGTACTAACGCGGATATATCCATATACCATACTTCATGCGACTAAAAGGAAATATCAGACAAAATTATCATTTTCCCTTTATAAATTCCTATGTTCTCTCTTAAATATTAGACAAAAGCATGAATCGGTATAAAAATCACTATTTATCGGGAATAATAATAGGAAATATACCAATCATAAAATTGATTTATGCCGGATTGTATAGTCGTCGTCGGTTTGTATTGAAAATCTGCTTCCAAACGCGAAATATCTGCGTAAGTAGCTTGCACATCGCCAGCCTGCATTTCTTTATATTCTTTCTTCACCTCTTTTCCTGCACATACTTCCAACGCATGAATAAAATCCATTAAAGCTACTGGTGCAGAATTACCTATATTATATATAGTATATGGAATACTTCCTGTCGCCGGACGAGAGATTATACGCATCGTTGCCTCTACAGCATCCGCCACATAGGTAAAATCGCGTTGCATATCTCCATGATTAAATACTTGGATAGTTCCTCCTTCCAGAATTTCTTTCAAGAAAAGACAAGGAGCCATATCCGGCCGTCCCCATGGTCCGTAAACTGTAAAATAACGTAGTCCGGTAGTTGGCAAATTATAGAGCTTGCTGTATGCATGTGCCATTAGTTCATCCGCTTTTTTCGTAGCTCCGTATAAACTGACAGGTGTATCTACTTGGTCACTCTCCCGAAATGGAGCATGATCTATTAATCCATATACACTGCTCGAACTGGCATACACTAAATGCTTTACTTTGGTATGCCTGCACCCTTCAAGGACATTCAAAAAGCCAACAATATTAGAATCTATATAAGAATAGGGATTCTCTATCGAATAACGCACACCGGCTTGTGCTGCCAAATTACAAACAACATCAAAACATTCTTCGTTAAACAGGGACTTCATCGCCATACGGTCAGCCAAATCCATCTTGATAAATCGAAATGCCGAATAACAAGCACTCCTTATGAACGAATTCTCTCTGACGTCAGTTATTCCTAAACGGTTCAGTCGAGCCAATTTCAGAGAGACAGCATAATAATCGTTCAGATTATCCAAACCGACTACTTCATCCCCTCTTCGCAATAAGGCTTCCGTCAAAAAAGAGCCAATAAATCCCGCCGCTCCAGTTACTAATATTTTCATATAACCTGCTTTTTTTTACTTGCTTTACGACCTAACATTATGTTGCGTGTATATACGATAAATCCTGTTGATTGGCTTAATATCAATATAGGATCTAGCCTAATGATAGCATAAGTAAGAATCATCAACGAACCTATCAGACTTTGTATCCAAAAACCTACCGGCAAGACCGATTCACCTACTTTCCGTGAATAATACCATTGATAAACAAAACGTAACGTAAAAATAATCTGCCCAATAGAACCAAAAGCAATCAGCCATAGTGGTATATCCTCATCTTGGAAAAAAGAATTGATAAATGAGGGGAAATCATTCAAAGCAAACAATGCCGCCGCTATCGGAGTTATGATAAGCAATATACGTATTACGTTTGGCAGCCGATGCCAAAGGCCTTTGTCATTTAAATTCCAGATATATACATAGAAAGATATAAACTGTCCTAAGATAATAGAAAAATCATTTCTCAGCCAGCCGTAGATACAAAGAAGATATGCCCCTATCAAGCTGAATACCCAATACAAAACAGGCGACACAACCCGCTTCTGCTTTTCTGACAATACCCATTGTATCAACATACGGGCAGAAAAAAAGACTTGAGCTATCAGCCCGATAACATACATACCTATCATTTCTCATCACGCAGATTGGATTCTGCTACTTGATAATTAATGTATCGCTTCTTCATCCACCGATAAGCAAAACAATCGATAAAAGGAGCTATTAATCGGTTCCAGAGATGGTATTTCGAGACTCCAGCTACACGCGGAAAGTGACGAACCGGAATTTCTTTCATCCTACCTCCCGGTTGTAAAGCAATCAATGCGGGTAGAAAACGATGCATTCCTGTAAAGAAAGGCACTCGCTTTGCATAATCCGTATGCATTATCTTTAACGGACAGCCGGTATCTGTCGATCCATCATGCGTCATCATACGACGAAAACCATTAGCAACCTTCGACTGCAAATTCTTAAAGAACGAATCCTTTCGGTTGGCACGTATGCCCATCACCAATGGATACTCCCGAACATAAGGCAACAATAAATTAAAATCTTCAGGGTCCGTCTGCAAATCCGCATCTATATATCCCACAAAGCGGGAATAAGTCGCATCAATGCCCGCCTTCATAGCAGCACTCAGTCCTCCGTTTCGTTCAAGGCTACAATAAAAGAAATCTTTCTGACGTTGACAAATCTCTTTTATCTTCACAAGGCTACTATCCTTTGAGCCATCATTTACAAAGAGAACACAGGTAGAAGTAAGCGCTTTCTTCAGATATGTAGAAAGACGCTCCTCCAATGCGGACATATTATCCTCTTCGTTGTAAATAGGAACGACTATGGTTAATATATAATCATTTGTTTTGTTCATACCTTTCTGTTTTCTTATTTTGAATCAATGTAACATAACTAATAAATGTCTCATTATAACGACGATGTCCTTCCGGCCAAGGGTTATCGTTATATACATCTATTTGCTGGATATTGGCAGAGCTTTTCAGATAAGAGGGAAGTATCTCCTCTGCCGGGACTTTCGATACTAATACAAAAGGCATAGCACGGCTTACCGTTGCAGAATCAGATAAATCAATCTTCTGTATTTTCTTATAGGCGGCATACACCAATTCTATGCGAATAACTTCATCCGAATCATAATAAAAAGGTAATGGTTTCAGTGCTTCGATATTGCGTGTCTGACTAATGCTTTTCCTCTCTTTATTCGTAACAAACGTACCTATATAAGGCATCATAAATAGTTCCGCACTCATTAAAATAAGCACTACTCCCGTTAGGAATAGCAATGGACGGATTCTATACAACGCATAAAACAAAACAACGGCTATACCTAAATAAAAGAATGAAAAAGAGAGATAAGCAGGCAGTCCCATACGCATCTCGCGATACATAAATACATAAAGCAATACAGGCAAAGCCATTGCTACAAGCATGATAAGAGCAACATTCGCCCGATAAAAAAGCTTCCCTATATAATCATCCTTACGCATCTTTCTTATCCAATACATAAAAAGGTGGGCACAAGTCAGAACAGCAGGAATAACAACAGGCAGTAAATAACGGCTCTTCTTCTCTGGCACAAGCGATAGGAAAAAAAGGATACCTAACATCCATACCAACGTGAAATAGTAAGGCTTCACCGCTGTTAAACGACGTTTCCAAACGGGGATAAACAATGTACAAATCGTCAATAATGACCATGCTCCGGTTTCTAAGAAGAACTTCCAATAATACCACCACGGACGTACATTATTGTCCACCCATGCCGTCGATTCTTTCTTAAGTACCTGTTCTGTCATCTCCGGATGATATACAAAAAGATATACATACCACCAACTACTCAGCAATAACATCAGCAATAACATCCAAGCACAGCCCTTCCATTTCCCTTGCATCGGTTGCCGATAATATAGCAGGTATGCACAAAGGAACGGAAGCAACAGGGCATAAAACGAAACCGGCCCCTTTCCCAAGAAGGATAGCCCCATCATCAATCCGGAGATAGTAAACCATCTCCATTGGCATCCTTTAGACTGCAACGCCCGGAATAAATAGTAAATCGCCACCATCATGAAGGCGTGGCAATAGATATCCCACGATGCGGTACGCCCCATGAGGATAATGCTATATGAGGTACATAACAAAAGAGCAGCTATTAATGCATATAACCGGTCATGTACCAGCAAACAAGCGAACTTATACAGATAAATAACTAATAATATGGCCGCGGCTCCTGCCATTGCACGTTGAAGAGCTAAATTATCCGGCGACAGCCACTCTATTCCGGCAGCAATCCATGTAGGCAATGGAGGCTTCTCAAGGCGCAACTCCCCATTCATCGTAGGGGTCAGCCAATTGCCGTCATAGACCATCTCACGCGCAGTAATCAGATTGCGCGACTCCATGATATCGACAAAGATAGCCTCGTTATGGACAAAGAAAGCACAACAACACACGATAGCTAATAAAAGCCACTGCTTGATAGATTGTTGTTCTACAAAATGCGTCATTGGGTACTTCCTTTGTTATTCAAAAATAAAAGCAAATGCAAGTACAGATAAGAACCAGACTTGCATTTGCTCGCTTCGATGTTTACTTCAGTTCTCTAATCTTTATATTGCAGAATGCGACCTCATTACCATGGTCTTGGAGCAGGATATGTCCCTTCGGCGCTTCACCGAAACGACCATTGGCATTATACTCCGGAGCGGCATACTTGCTTCCCTTCACTAATTCGCGGAAAGCCTCGCTGCCTCGTTCATACTCCAATACCTTCACGCCGTTCAACCAATGCTCAACATGATTATCCGGCATGACCTTAATCACTGCCGTGTTCCATTCGCCTATCCCATTGAAGTGTACATTCTCGCTCTTCTTCAAATCGTACAAGCTACCCAGTGTACGGCTTCCGGGGAAGGTCGTATATAACTTCGCATCCGGATGTACAGCATCATCCAAGATTTGGAATTCCAGCCCATAAGCAGAGCCCTTTTGCTTCTCTGCTTCTGTCACGAAATACTTGATTCCGCTGTTCGCTCCGGTGGTAATCTTGAAATCCACACTCAACTCAAATGCGGCATACTGCCCGTCGGTCACGATATCCCCGCCGTTGGTCGATTCTCCGCCATCCGATGCTTCCACAACCAACATGCCATCGGCGATATGCCATCCCTTAGCCGGGAAGGTATCCATGTGCGCACCGCGCCAGCCGTTCGTAGTCTTTCCGTCGAAGAGCAACACCCAGCCATCCGCCTTCTCCTGTTCGGTCAGTTGGTTGCGCACTGCCTCATCACTCTTTACTTCTTCCTGCTGCACGGCAGCCTGCTTTTCACTATCTGCTTTCTTTCCGCCTGCACATCCTGCCAG
The DNA here is from genome assembly GCA_949289155.1 of uncultured Parabacteroides sp. GTDB lineage: Bacteria > Bacteroidota > Bacteroidia > Bacteroidales > Tannerellaceae > Parabacteroides. Next base: position 150,642 of record CASEMX010000002.1, on the reverse strand, counting down.
CAACAGGGCTGCAGAGGCAAGCACACACAACATATTCTTCTTCATCTGTATCTGTTATTTCTTTGGATATTTACGCCACAGGCTCCACCACTTCAACTGCAAAACGCCGAACAGGGCTTCGCCGAATATGGAAGAGTTCATCTTTGAAGTTCCTAACACCCGGTTGATAAAGATAATCGGTACTTCGACCAACTTGAATCCACACTTATAGGCAGTGAACTTCATCTCTATCTGGAAAGCATATCCTTTGAAGTGGATGTGGTCCAAGTCGATGGTCTCAAGCACATGCCGGCGGTAACACTTGAACCCTGCCGTCGTATCGTGAATCTTCATGCCCGTAACGAATCGCACATATACCGAGGCATAGTAGGACATCAGCACCCGGCCTAAGGGCCAATTGACCACGTTCACCCCATTGCAATAGCGCGAACCTATGGCCACATCCGCTCCCTGCTCCGTACACGCGGCATAGAGGCGAGGAAGGTCGTTCGGGTTATGGCTGAAGTCTGCATCCATCTCAAAGACATAGTCATATTTATGCTCGATAGCCCATTTGAATCCGCAGATATAGGCCGTCCCCAAGCCCTGTTTGCCGGAACGTTCCACCATAAACAGTCTCTCAGGGAATTCCTTTTGGAGCTGCTTGACGATGCTTGCCGTCCCGTCGGGCGACCCGTCGTCGATGATAAGGATATGGAACTCCTTCTCTAATCCGAAGACGGCACGGATGATATTCTCGATGTTTTCCTTTTCGTTGTAAGTTGGTATAATTACGATGCTATCTGACATAAACTTTGCTACATGCTTTAAACCGGACGCAAAAATAGTGCAAATCCCCTAACAGTGCGCATATTTTACCCTAAATTTGCCTAATTGTTTCTTTTTATACCAGTTTTCAGGCGATAAAGACAGTTGTTCGAGAGGCAGCCATTTCCAAGAAAAATTACTATCTTCGCACATAATCATCTATCAAAAATTAAATCAGTATGAATAAAAACATCCCTTTGACACCCGAACAGATACCCCCTTCGTTCCACCGCTGTTTCCAAAGCGACTGCCCGATGGCAGACACTTGCATCCGGTTCTTTGCCGGTCAATGCCTCCGCGAAGGGCAGATATGCGGACCTGCAGTCTATCCCTCTGCCCGTACAGGCAACACCTGCAAGATGTTCAAACAGAAGCGCATCATCCGCGCGGCATACGGCTTCAAGGCCCTCTTCGCCGAAGTGAAGAGCAAAGACGAAGCATACTTGCGCCGCCGTATCAAAGCCCATCTGGGTGGAAACGCCACCTATTACCGCTACCATCATGGCGAACGGCTGATCACGCCCGAGCAACAGCAGTGGATTATCGCCCTCTTCCGCAAGCAGGGATATACGGAAGAGCTGCGCTTCGATGTTTACGTGGAACTCTATGACTGTAATTTAGAATAACATACCCCCACACCGATTCGGACTCCTTCGTAACCGGAGCCACATTCCCTCGCCATGGGAGATATGTTACCACGCCGTGGGAATGTAGTTACCACGCCGTGGGAGCCTAATTACCACGCCGTGGGAACTGGATTACCAAATCGTGGGAACCATTTTGGTAATCCGTTTTAGGATATATTAACCTGCTAATAAGCTGACATTATACCTGTTATAAACAAAAAGGCCGCCCCGGATGTAACTCCGGGACAGCCCATGTCTAACATTAAAAAAATACAATTATGCGCGTTATTCTTTTACGCTCCAATCTTCAGCTGCCAAACGCTTGTAGCTCTTGAGACGCCATTTAGCATTCTCTTCAGCTGCAGCAAACAGTTCGGCTGCTTCCGACGGATATTGTTTCATTACAGAAGCGAAACGCACCTCGCCCTTCAAGAAGTCTTGGAACTTGCTCCAATCCGGTTCCTTGCTATCGAGCGTGAACGGATTCTTGCCCTCAGCTTCGAGTGCCGGGTTGTAACGCCACAAGTGCCAGTAACCGCATTCAACGGCAGCCTTCTCTTCAGCCTGAGACTTGCCCATACCCTTCTTCAAACCGTGGTTGATACACGGAGCATAAGCGATAATCAACGACGGACCGTCGTATGCCTCAGCTTCGCGGAGTGCCTTGAGCGTCTGAGCTTGGTCAGCACCCATCGCAATCTGAGCTACATATACATATCCGTAGGTCGTAGCCATCAGACCGAGGTCTTTCTTGCGTACACGCTTGCCGGAAGCAGCGAACTTAGCGATAGCGCCCAGCGGAGTAGCCTTAGACGACTGGCCACCGGTGTTCGAATAAACCTCTGTATCGAGTACGAGGATGTTGACGTTCTTGCCTGAAGCGATTACATGGTCGAGACCACCGTAACCGATATCGTAAGAAGCACCATCACCACCGATAATCCACTGTGAACGTTTAACCAAGAACTGAGACAGACCTGCAATCGTAGCGCATGCCGGACATTTATCCTTCGCAGCCTCTACCATCGGGATAATCTGCTCTGCCAATTCTTTCGTCTTGTCGGCATCGTTCTGGTTGTCAATCCAAGCCTGGAATGCTTCCTTGTATTCAGCCGGCGTACCTTCGTAAGCGATAGCCTGTTCCATAGCAGCCTGAATACGAGCACGCATCTTCTCGTTAGCCAACTCCATACCTAAACCGAACTCGCAGAAGTCCTCGAACAACGAGTTAGCCCATGCCGGACCATGACCCTTTTCGTTCGTAGTATAAGGAGTAGATGGTACAGAACCCGAGTAGATAGAAGAGCAACCCGTAGCGTTCGATACCATCTGACGGTCGCCGAAGAGCTGAGAAATCAACTTCACATACGGAGTCTCACCACAGCCCGAGCAAGCGCCAGAGAACTCAAACAACGGAGTAGCGAACTGCGAGTTCTTCACATTCGACTTCACATCCACCAAGTGCTGTTTGCTCTTCACGTTATCCACGCAGTAAGTCCAGTTGTCTGCCTCAGCCAACTGACCTTCGAGCGGAACCATAGACAATGCCTTGTTGCCCTTGAAGCCCGGACAGATATCCGCACAGTTACCGCAACCCAAGCAGTCCATTACATCCACCTGCATACGGAACGCCATGCCCTTCATCGTAGCCGGAGCCTTCACCGCAATCGTAGCAAATTCCGGAGCGTTCTTCTTCTCCTCTTCATCCAATACGAACGGACGGATAGAAGCGTGAGGACAAACATATGCACACTGGTTACACTGGATACAGTTCTCTGAGTTCCATACCGGAACGAAAGCAGCCACGCCACGCTTCTCATATTTAGCTGTACCCTGATACCAAGTACCATCTTCGATACCCTTGAAGGCAGATACCGGAAGCAAGTCGCCATCCTGTGCATTGATAGGACGAACTACTTCGTTGATGAATGCCGGGTCGTTGTTAGCTGCCGGAGCCTCTACTTCGAGGTTAGCCCATGCCGGGTCAACCGTCAATTGATGATATTCACCACCGCGGTCAACGGCTGCATAGTTCTTGTTCACTACATCTTCACCCTTCTTGCCATAAGACTTCACGATGAACTTCTTCATCTGCTCAACCGCCAAGTCAACTGGGATAACGCCTGTGATACGGAAGAATGCCGACTGGAGGATGGTGTTCGTACGGTTGCCCAAACCAATCTCCTGTGCAATCTTCGTAGCGTTGATATAGTAAACGGTAATATTATTCTGTGCGAAATACTTCTTTACCTTGTTCGGCAAGTTCTTTGCCAACTCTTCGCCTTCCCAAATTGTGTTCAGCAAGAACGTACCATTCTGACGCAAACCACGGGTTACATCATACATGTGGAGGTAAGCCTGTACGTGGCAAGCCACGAAGTTCGGCGTATTCACCAAATAAGTAGAGCGGATAGGATGGTCACCGAAACGCAAGTGCGAGCAAGTGAAACCACCCGACTTCTTCGAGTCGTATGCGAAGTAAGCCTGGCAATATTTGTTGGTATTGTCACCGATAATCTTTACGGAGTTCTTGTTAGCACCTACTGTACCATCAGCACCCAAGCCATAGAACTTAGCTTCGAACATACCGTCCGAATCCAATGCGATTTCCTCTTTCTTGGGAAGAGAAGTAAAGGTTACGTCATCTACAATACCGATAGAGAACTGGTTCTTCGGCATCGGGAGAGACAAGTTCTCGTAAACCGACAAGATTTGTGCCGGAGTCGTATCTTTAGAACCTAAACCATAACGGCCACCTACAATCAGCGGAGCATTTTCTACGCCATAGAAGCAATCCTTTACATCCAAGTAAAGCGGTTCGCCGTTTGCACCCGGTTCTTTCGTACGGTCAAGTACGGCAATACGTTTAGCCGTCTTAGGTACAGCTGCCAAGAAATGCTTAGCCGAGAACGGACGATACAAGTGGACAGCCACCAAACCTACCTTTTCGCCCTTTGCCATCAAGTAGTCGATGGTTTCGCGGATAGCCTCTGTAACAGAACCCATCGCAATAATCACACGGTCAGCATCCTCTGCACCATAATAATCGAACAAACCATACTTGCGGCCGGTAATCTTCGAGATTTCGTTCATATATTCCTCTACGATAGCCGGTACTTTCTCATAGAACGAGTTAGCGGCTTCGCGATGCTGGAAGAAGTGGTCCGGGTTTTCAGCCATACCACGAGCTACCGGCTTCATCGGATTCAAGGCACGTGCACGGAAATCAGCCAATGCCTCTTGGTCGATGAGCGGAGCCAAATCTTCGTTATCCAGCTTTTCAATCTTCTGGATTTCGTGTGATGTACGGAATCCGTCGAAGAAGTTAATGAACGGCACGCGTGATTTCAAAGTAGCCAAGTGAGCTACACCTGCCAAATCCATTACCTCCTGTACCGAACCTTCGCACAACATAGCGAAACCTGTCTGGCGGCAAGACATGACATCCTGATGGTCGCCAAAGATACACAACGCATGCGATGCCAACGTACGAGCAGATACATGGAATACGCAAGGAAGCAATTCACCTGCAATCTTATACATATTCGGAATCATCAAGAGCAAGCCCTGCGATGCCGTATAAGTAGTCGTCAATGCACCTGCCTGCAACGAACCGTGAACAGCACCAGCCGCACCACCTTCCGATTGCATTTCCTGTACCATCACTGTCTCGCCGAAGATATTCTTACGGCCAGCAGCAGCCCATTCGTCCACGTGTTCAGCCATTGTAGACGACGGTGTGATAGGGTAAATCGCAGCTACTTCGCTAAACATATAAGATATATGCGCAGCAGCTTCATTACCATCACATGTGATAAATTTCTTTTCTTTTGTCATAGATCTATAAACTATTAGTATGTTTAAATCTTCTTAATAAAGGAAACCGAAAAGCCATAAAGGTATTAGGTTTTCTGAACCTATTCGCAAGTTATCCACTGCATAACATATCGAATCTTGTACGCTTCTGAGCTTTCGGCTATCTTCTACTTTGAAATTATATTTCTTGTTCACTAAGAACTGTGTTCCCCGTACACCCGCATTTACTTGATTATCCTTCTGAAGTTGATTAAAGAAGAACGATTCACGAACGACATTCGGATTTACTTCTTCCACCGGACAAATAGGATGCATCAAGTTCGAGTTATACATATATATCTTCGACGGCTTTTTGGGGAATTGTTCTCCCATAGGATAAAGCATATTCACCAACCGTGCATCCGCCAAATACTTTATATAATTCATTACTGTTGCCCGAGAAATCTCTATTTCTTTACTTAACTGACTCACATTGGGCGAACATGGGGCACTTACAGCCAATAAATATAATAATTTACGCAGTTTCGGCAAATACCGTTGTTCGATTTGCTTAATATAAAGAACATCTACCTCCAACGTCATATTCATCGTCTTCAATAGGTTCTCTGAAAAATTCCTGCGTTCACGGAAAAACGGATAAAAACCATGATGCAAATAATCCTGAAAGTAATCCATCGGTTCTACCAACTCATATACTTTCGCTGCAATCGTTTGATGATTATTCAAAATATCAACCAACTTATACGACGGGAAATTATTACCTGTCATCAGGTTTAAATATTCGCGAAACGAAAAGCCCCGCAAATGATAGGATACTACCTTCCCTGCCAAATCCGGATTCTCTTCTTTCAAGCGCATCACAGATGAACCAGAAAAAACAATTCGTAATTGCGGAAGTTGGTCATAACAATATTTCAATTCTTTCGACCAATTCGGATATTTGAACACTTGGTCTATCAACAGCACCTTTCCGCCCCGACGATAAAACTCCGAAGCGAAATCAAACAACGTCCGTTCCGTAAAATAAAAATGGTTCAGGTTGACATATAAGCACTTTTCATTCTCCGCACCATAATATTCGCGAGCATAATCCAATAAAAAGGTAGTTTTTCCGACACCTCGGGAACCTTTTATGCCTATCAACCGGTCATCCCAGTTAATTTCGTCCATCAATTCACGCCGGACAGAAGGCTGCAGGTGCTCCACCAGATATCTATGTGTACGAAAAAATGATTCCACTTATCCTATCCTTTTCCATTAATCGGAGCAAAGATAAACATCTTCCTTAAAATTGCAAAATAGGGTTTGCAATTTAACGTCATTAGACATTCTTTTTCCCTAAATCTTACCTTGAAATGCATTTACAAAACAAAAAGAATGTGTGAACTGGAGCGATATCCTCCTCCTTTCACACATTCTTATTCCGCAAATTAAACTTACATCAACTTAAAATATAACCGCCCAACGCCGTATCCAATGCAGGTTCGGCATGATATACTCGCGCAAATTGTCGAAGAAAATCGACTGTCCGCGACTTAGGCCCCTTATCTTCGTTTTCCAATAAATCAGATAATCGTTTATCTGTAACTTTCAATATACAAATAGTAGAATTTTTCTTCATAGGCATCCATTTTATAATTACACTTATAAAACGAACGACCATAAATATTATTGTATAATTCGGACCTTTTTAACTTATAAAATCAAGCCATCGACAATTCGATATGATATTCTTCTGCCATACGACGGAGATTCAAAATAGCATAACGCATCCGCCCTAATGCTGTATTGATACTCACGCCTGTCATTTCTGCAATCTCCTTAAAACTGAAATCTTGATAGTAACGCAATTCCAAAACCTCCCGTTGATTATCCGGAAGATAATTTACCAATTTACGTACATCCAATAGGATTTGGCTTTGTACCATCCGATCTTCTACGGTCCCGTCACAAAGCTTTATATTATTAAGTAAATCCACTTCCACATCATCGTTCGAAATTGTATTCTCACAGCGTTCCTGACGATAATTATCGATAATTAAATTATGGGCAATCCGTGTAATCCAAGCTTTGAATTTACCCGTATCCGTATAACGACCCTGCTTTATTGTCATAATTACTTTAACAAAAGTCTCCTGAAAAATATCTTCAGTAAGCTCTTTGTTACGAACAATAAAATATATGTAGGAATGAATACTGTCCTTATAACGATTTAACAATACATCAAAGGCAGCGTTATTACCCTTTGCATACAAGACGACCAACTCTTCGTCTGTCATCAAATCCAATTTGTTCATTACTGCTATTATTTATAGTTTCTAAGAGTAATGTTATGCGATAGGCAATTATATTTAAGCGTTAAACATTTATTATCTCCTGCAAAAAAACATAATGTATTCGAGATATCCAAATATTTCCAAACTTTTCTCTCGAAAAAAGATTCAACTATAGGGGTTCTTGTACAAACGGGGAGTTTTTAAGGACAAGTTAGAAAAGGGATAAGTCCACAAGGTTCTATTATTCCATTCCTTGTTAACTTATCCCCTTATAATTTGTTTCATTATCAATTCGTCAGCTTAAAACTTGTATCCAAGAGTCAGAGCTACACGAGTAGATTTTGTTTTTAACGAAGCCGGAAGAGAAGTAATCAAAGCACTACCCTCATCCGAATAGATTGGAGAAAACACATAAGCGTCTTCTTTCAACGTTTTTAATACACAAGCCAAATCAATATAGAATTGAGGAGTAAAACGATAGCCTAATCCTACTGTATAATTCGTTATCCCTCTATCAATAGTATAATGAGGAAGCGTACCCACTGTAACTACCTCTACATTTCCCTCCTTCAAATCATCATTCATTCCGCTTCCCGTCCAAGACGCACCCGCACGAACAGCAAACTGAGGGGTTACTTTTACCTCTGCACCTATACGTAATGTATTCGAGATACCTAAAAACTGGTTAATCGGCGTATTGGCATCCGGATTCTCATTACCATTATAATCATACATGCGCATCCGGCGATAATTCATGACTTCATAGTCCACACTTAACAGAGCAGTCTGTCCAAAAATAGCCGCCGCACTGAATATCCATTTGTCCGGGGTACGGAATTTATAGTCAGTGAAAGCATTTTGCGGAGTCGCATTCGAGGTATTCTCCGGATTCGATTGAATATCCGCACTGCCCCATGCATTATAAGAGTCCGTCATCTTATACCACGTTGGAGAATTATAAGCTACACCTATTCGCAAGAAATCTACAGGGCGTACTATGGCTCCGATATTCAGATTATATCCCGTACCATCCGTACTTAACCCATTTTCCATCTCTATATAACTGGTATAATTGGTATGCTTATTATAATCTTCGGCATAATACGCATACATGTCGTACTTCATGTCTGTAATTGCCACGCTTGCCCCCAAAAGGACGATATCTGAGATGTTCGCACCGAAGGCAATTGTATATTGGTCTATCGCTCCACTTTCATTAATCTGCATTTCTGTATAAGAACGCTGATAATCGGAAGGAGGAAGTGCTGATTCATATTGACCATTCCGATAATTGATAAAACCACTGTTTGCCCCCATGACAGACAGCCAGTCGCCCACTTGTTCATATGGATTATAGGTTACTCGGTCTCCGTCCATCACCACATCTACCATATCCGGCGTCAATCCGCCCAAATTGGCACGTGCAGCAATATAATCGGTCATCGAAGCGCCCAATTCGCCACTCGCACTCATCCTATAACTACGTGCATAATTCTTCAGCCGATTATACGACAAACCAACATTCCAACTAACCAATCCGGCATCTTTTCCTGTCGGGAAATAACCTACGTAAGCAAAGTTATTGAAATTGAATTTTGTTTTCTTATTCGATTCCGTAGACCCTTGCCAATCTGTTTTTGCAGATATAGTAGATAAATCCAATGTCGCCACTACTTCCGAACTACGATAGACCGCTAAACCCGCAGGATTGATATTCATCACAGAAATATCGCCTCCTAACGCACCGAATGCGCCTCCCATACTCATACTACGGGCTGTTCCATTCAAATCTCCGGTTTGTGCATAACGATAAGCATCTGCCAAACCTTGAGATAGAGCAGCACCGGTACTAAATACCAGTGCTGACGCTATTATCAATACCTTTTTCATCTTTCTGAAACTCTTTTTCATTCATATATACTATCTGCCACGACCGCTGCCCCGGCTTCCTCCGCTCATGCTTCCTCCGCTTGAACGGCTAACCCCAGAACTGCGTCCACTGCTGAATGAACCACTCGAACGGCTGCTTCGATAATTAGAAGAAGGCGTAGAATAGGTCCGTGAACTGCTGCGTGAAGGCATCGTATAACTATTCCGATTGCTCAATGAATTGCTACGTCCGGTAGAATAACTACTCCGTCCGGAACTACGTCCGGTTGAGAAGGAAGAAGTTCCGCTACTGATGCGCGTTCTCGGCGTAGTAGTCGTGATTCCGCTGCTTCTTCCGCTGCCTCGACCCGTGCTGCTTGAGCTCAAGCTGCTTCCTCTTAACGAAGTACTGCGATTGCTTGAATAGCTGCTACGTCCAGAACCGCGTCCGCTGCTTACGGCATCGCTCCGCAATGAAGTAGAATTGCCAGAAGTATAGCGTCCAGAATTTCTTCCGGAGCCTCTTAACGAACTCGAAGTCATTGTTCCGGCATTCCGACCCGATGAATAATGGCTGTTGCCGCGCAAATTATTTGCATAACCGGATGTACGTCCTACTCCACGCACATATCCGGAGCGTCCATTCCTATAATGCGGTGCGGAATAAGCAAAATGATGGTGCGGATGCCAACCTCCCCAATAATAATGAGAGTACCAGCCACCATACCAGCCGCCCCATGCCCAAGAAGGTCCCCACCATGGATCATACCAAGGGTCATACCAGCCGGCATACCAACCGCCCCAGCCCCAATAATAGGGACGATACCACCAAGAAGAGTAATATCCTCCCCACGGATAGTACCAAGGGTCGTACCAGCCCCATGAATACCACGGCGAACCGAAATTCAAATTTACGGATACATTCGTAATTCCATCGGAATAATCCGTATCATAATCATACGCATAGTACCCATCGTCCACATAAAGGTCAACTTGGTCAGCCCCTACGATTGAAATCTTGCTCGGAGAGTGATATCGGATAATCCGTTCACTATATTCCAAATCAGATGTCCGTTCCGGCTCTACAGTTATCTTTGTTTTTACCGGTTCCAAATCATCTTCCGTATAAGCCATCCCATCGTCAGCATATTCAGACGTATCCTCCGGATAATCCGAATAGCGGCGATTATACTCATCTACGTCCCGTTCTTCCTCCAATGCAGAGTTTGACCGCATATAACTGCTCGCCGGCACAGGTTCGTCCGATGCAACTTCCGTAGCCTCCTCTTCCCTGTTCTGTTCTTCCTCTACGCTGCTCTCAACTTCCTGTTTCTCCTTCGACTTATCCGCTGAATAGTAGATATCATCGAAGAATTGCGCTTGGGCAACCGTTCCGAAAGAGAACAGAAGCATCATCATCATGGATGTTAATCTTTTAGGCTTCATATTTATTTCTCCTCTGCTAAATTTTTATTGATACACTGTTTTAGACACTTCCCGGTTCCGTTCGTTTAATCCGAAACCGGCCGAATCGCCTTGTCTTTTTCGATTTATCCACAAATATAACGGTTTGTATGATTACGTATTACCGATTATATAGACTTTAACATTCCTTTCGAGGCAATTCTTAGTAAGAAGATGTCCATGCAAAAAGAAAAGCTGCAAAGGAAAGGCAAAAAAATATCGGTTATTTCCGAAAAAACAACGGATGTTTTCCCTGAAATAACCGATACTCTTTATACTGTCCGGAGTATTACCAAATGTTCACGCGGTCAGCCGGATTCATATACATCGCATCGCCCTCTTTAATGCCGAATGCTTTGTAAAAATCATCGATATTCCGCAACGCCGCATTGACACGCCATTCACCCAAAGAGTGCGGGTCCATCTTCGTACGGCGGATTATCTCTTCCGGACGGATATTTTGAGCCCACAATGTAGCATATCCCAAATAGAAACGCTGTTCGTTCGTCAATCCGTCGATTGGCTCCGGCGTTTGTCCCTGCAAGCTGTTGATATATGCCTGATGTGCTACCAAAAGACCGCCTTGGTCGGCAATATTCTCGCCCAAAGTAAACCGTCCGTTGGCATGTACCGTATCGACAACGATAATATTATCATATTGAGCCGCCAGTTTGTCTGCACGCTCCGTAAAGCGGGCTGCATCTTCCGCAGTCCACCAATCGGTCAGATTGCCCTCTTTGTCATAATTGCGCCCTTGGTCATCGAATCCGTGCGTCATTTCATGTCCGATAACCACGCCAATCGCGCCATAATTCACGGCATCATCCGCTTCCGGATTAAAGAACGGCGGCTGCAATATGCCTGCCGGGAAACAAATCTCGTTCGTTGTCGGGTTATAATAGGCATTTACCGTCTGCGGCGTCATATACCAACGCGCTTTATCGACCGGTTTGCCGGCATCCGCCAACATATACTCCATTTCAAAGATAGCCGAACGGCGGACATTCGCCCAATAGGAATCCTGACGGATATCCAAGCCGCTATAATCCCGCCATGTATCCGGATAACCGATTTTCACCGTGAAGGCAGCCAGCTTCTCTTGCGCTTTCAGCTTTGTCGAATCGCCCATCCATGCCAAACCATCGATTCGTTCAGACAAAGCCTTCTGCAGATTGCCCACCAATACCAGCATCTTCTCCTTCGACGAGGCAGGGAAATGCTTTGCTACATACATCTGTCCTACGGCTTCGCCCAACGAACGGTTCACCGTCGCCAAGGCGCGCTTCCAACGCGGCTCCATCTCCTGTTTTCCGGACATCACCTTTCCGTAAAAGTCGAAATTCGCCATCGCAAAGTCATCGCTCAAATAGGGAGCTGCGGCATCCAACAGATTAAATGCGAGGTAATACTTCTGGTCATCCAACGAAATATCCTTCAGCGCCTTTGCCAAGTTCTGGTAGTAAGCCAGCTGCTTTACGTCCAATTCCTCGATATCCTTCAAGCCCATTGCCTCGAAATAGACATCCCACGCAAAAGCATCGTTCGATTTCAAGAAATCCGCATAGCTCATCTTATTATAGTTCTTCTGCGAATCGCGCAACTCCTCCCGCGAATAGGAGACTTGGGCAATTCCGTTCTCCACCTTCATCACGGCGTTCATTGCCGCATCTGCCTGCTCCGGCGAACTGCCTGCCAACGTAAACAGACGGTTGATATAGCCCTTATAGGCTTCGCGAATCTTCGCAAAGGTCTCGTCCTCCTGCAAATAATAGTCGCGGTCGCCCATTCCCAAGCCGGCTTGGTAAAGCTGTACGATATTCATCGAGCTGTTCTTCTCGTCTGCCGAAACGAACAAGGCAAAGAAGGGAGACATGCCCTCTTTCTGCAGTTCGGCAACCATCTTGGAGAGCTCGGCTTTCGTTCCTAAGTTATTGATAGCCTCCAGCTCCTCCTTAATCGGCGTTACGCCCTGCTCGTTGGTCTTCATGCTGTCCAACGCGAGGTGGTACAACCGTCCGATTTTCTCGGCTACGCTGCCCGCCTGTTGGGGCGTTGCGCTCAACTCTTCCACCAACGCCTTCAATTGCGTGTTATTGTTTTCAATCAACTGCTCGAAAATGCCATAACGCGAATACTCTGCCGGCATCGGATGGTTCTTCATCCAGCCTCCGCAAGCATATTGGTAGAAATCCTCTCCGGCGGTAACCGTACTGTCCAGATTTGCCAGATTGATGGCAGGATTGGTATTCACCACCTCCTGCGGTTTGTTGTTGCATCCCGCCAATGTCAGCAGCCCTGCTGCCACCAACGGAAACATTCCTTTTACTTTCATCTTTTTCCTTATTCTTATTGTTTAAACGCTTTCAATTTGTTGTATTCTCCTTCGAAATTCGGGGTAAACAGCCCTTTCCCCAACGCCGCCTCAATCTCTTCGCAGCTCCAGAACCGGCCTTCGTCTATCTCCTCCCGGTCCGGCAGGAAAGGTCCCTCGTATGTCGTCCGAAAGGTATTCACCAATTCCTTCTCTATGGCCGATTCGAACACATACCGCATCACGAACTCCGGCACGAACTCCTTGATTCCCAATTCCTCTCTTACTTCGCGCCGCAATGCCTCCTCTATCGTCTCCCCGAAATCGACATGCCCGCCGACAGCCGTGTCCCACTTTCCGGGCTGGATGTCTTTCCGCATCGAACGCTTCTGCAAATACAATCGCCCGCCGGCATCGAAGATGTGCAAATGGACTACCGGATGCAGCAACTTGCTGCCGCTGTGGCACTCCTTGCGCGTCGCCTTTCCGACCGTATCGCCCGCTTCGTTTACCAACGGAAACCATTCTTCTTCCATCATGCGCTTACTTACTATACAATTTAGCGCTGCAAACTTACACATTTTAATTGAGAATGGGCAATGGATGCCTGATATTTATTTTGCCCCATGCGTTAAGATGGGGATTAAAAAGGTATCAGAGGACATCGTTTGAAAAAATCAGAAAAAATAGAGGGAAAATGTTTGCCCGTTTAATTTAAATGCCTAATTTTGAAACCGGACGGAGCCCTCGGCGGAAGTCACCCACCGGTCGGCGAGTCCATCGGAGGCCTCTGGAGAAGCAAACGACCGGTCGGCGAGTGCTCCGGAGGTCTCTGGAGAAGCAAACGACCGGTGGAATCAAATAAACGAATATTAATTTAAAACGAATTTGCTTATGGCGAAACAAATCAGAACATTCGGAATGAGCAACATGACGGTAGGCGCATGTGTTACGTTCCATACGACAACATTGAAGTACATCACTACCACGACGCCGGAAATCCTCCATATCGAAAACAAGATTGAGGCGTATCGGGAGAAGGCGAAACAGTTGGAATTACTGGTGAATCGCAAACGTGCCTACCGGACTACGCCGGAAATGCGGGAAATCGACTATGTACGTGACCGGGCATCGGGCACAATTCAGGGAGCCCTCAATTCCTTCTGCACTTCGCCTGTCGAAGAGAAGCGGTTGCTGGCTCTGCGGCTGTCGCAAGATTTGGCGGCTTATCGGGGTATTCGCGACCATGAGTATAGCAAGCAGACCGCGGAGGTGACCGGGATGCTCCGCATATTGGATTTGGAAGAAAACAAGACGGCGATTGCCCGTTTTGGCTTGACCGAAGAGGTCGAGGCATTGCGCCAAGCCAATGCGGACTTTGCTGAGAAGTTCGATGAGCGCGTGCTGGAGGTGAGTGCCGCAAAAGACGCGAGTGATATCGAATCGAAAGAACTGATGCGTGAAGTGAATGCAATGTATCAAGACATTGCGCAAGTCATCAATGCTTACGCGATTGTCCAGCCCTCCGACGAAATCGACGAGTTTATCACGAAGATGAACGGACTGGTCGGCGCGATGGCGGATGTGGCAGGAACCGGCAGCGGAACCAGCTCGACCGAGGGAGAAACCCCTGAAAACCCGGACACGGAGAACCCTGACGGCGGCGAGGGCTCCGGAACGGAAGAGCCAGACGAGGATGACGAACAGCAGGGCATCCCCCATCCCTAATCCGGCATGGGGACGGGAAATGGACGTTAGATAACGTTAATTGTTGTGCATATTTGCGAGCCTGCGGACAGGGCATCCGAAACGATAGCGGCCGGAGCCAGTCCCGCAGGCTTCGTGTATAGTCAAAGCCGCCGAAGTTATCACCTCGACAGGGGCTCTATTATAGGATGATGCGGGAGGCTAAAGTCCGCACCGCCTTAACAAGTCGAGCAGCTCTTTATCCGAGATGCTCCTTCGTTATGTCCGGCTCTTCTTCAGCCTTCGCCTTTTGTGCCCGTATTTCCTCAATCTCCTTTATCACCATCTTCATCATATTTTCATCATCAAGGATGTAAACCAATTCTCTGAACAGTTCAGCCCGCGTATCCAATATTGTATCCATAAAGCCATTCATTACTATTACGTTTCATGTTCGCAAAGATAAGCATTCCTCGGCTAAAGCGCAAGATGATTTGCCTATGCCCTGCAAATAGCGTAAATTTGCAACGCTCAAACGAATAGGAAAGATGTACAGATACATATATTATATAGTCGGAATCGTCTGGCTGCTGACAGGATGCGCGCATCCGGCGAAGGAAAAGGCAGGCGACAGCTATACGGTGACGGTGCTGAGGGGACCCTCTGCCATTGCCTTTGCCCAGTGGATGGCGGACGATGTGCTGTTGGATGGGAAACGGCTCCGGGTGCGGGTGGTCGATTCGCCCGAACAGATGCAGGCGGAGATGGTGAAACAGGCGACCGACATCGCCGTCCTGCCGATGACTACGGCGGCGAATCTGTATAATAAAGGTGTGCCCTACGCGCTGCTGGGCTGCCCGATTTGGGGCACGCTCTATCTCGTCGGGCATGATAGCATCACTTCGCCGGTGTATCTCTTCGGGGCGGGGACTACGCCGGATATCCTGACCCGTCGCTACCTGAGTCCGCTCGGCACGTTTGAATACAATTATACGTTCGCCACGGCGCGCGAAGTCATGCTCGCCCTGCAAACCGGAAAGGTACAAACTGCGGTGCTGAGTGAGCCCTTCCTCTCGGTAGCGCTCCGCCGCGATTCGACGTTGCGCATCCTCGCCGACCTGAACCGCCCGGACAGCACCCGCCGTTCGTTCGCCCAGACCGCTATCGTATGCCGCCGGGAACTGCTTCCGCTCCGGAAACAGATAGACAGCCTGCTGACGCGCAGCTGCCGCTATGCCAACGAACAGACAACGGCTGCCATCCGCATCGTGGAAGAGGCGCACATCTTCGCCCCGAAGATGCTGAGTGAAGAGGCAGTCGCGCGTTGCCGCATCCAGTATGAACCGGCTGCCCCTATCCGGGAGGATATCCTGCATTATTTATCCATCATCAAAGAATACGAGCCCCGCGCCATCGGAGGGAACCTCCCCGATGCCGGCTTCCTCTCCGACAGCCTATGAAAAAGCCCCTGCTGACCGCTTTGTCCGTCTGTCTGCTGCTGCTCGTCTGGCAGTTTGCCGCTTGGCAGATTCAGAACGCGAACCTGTTCCCTCCGGTGTCCCTTTTGCTTCGGACGCTGGGTGAGTTGCTGCTATCGCCCTCGTTTTATCAGGCCGTATGGACTACCGTATGGCGAGGCTGTGCCGGATTACTGCTCTCGCTGCTTGCCGCCATCGGAACGGCTGTGCTGTTGCGCCGCTCGGAAGCGATGCAGCTGCTATTCGCCCCCTATCTCGCCCTGATGCGCTCCGTGCCGATTATCTCGTTTATCCTGTTGGCACTGATATTCCTGAATCCGGAGGGTATCCCGCTGCTGATAGCCTTCCTGACGATGTATCCGCTCCTGACCGAGAACCTGTTGAAGGGGCTGCTCCAGCTGAAGCCCGAACAGACCATCCTTGCCCGGCAATTCCACCTGAACCGGCGCAACCGGCTCTTCCAGATTTACTATCCGCAACTGAAGCCCTACCTGTTCAGCGGCCTTGCCTCTGCCGTAGGATTCGGTTGGCGAGCCATCATCATGGGCGAGGTGCTGGCGCAATGCGCCGAAGGCATCGGGAGCGAGATGAAGCGCGCCCAGCTCTTCATTGCCGTGCCTGAGCTGATGGCATGGACCTGCATCGCGATTCTGCTCAGTTGGTTGAGCGACCGGCTGCTCCGCCGGCTGTCGAAGTGGCAACCCGCCCTCGTTTACCGCCGCGCTACGGTGACGCCCCCTCCTCCGACCACCCTTTCCGCTCCCATCCGCCTGCGCGACCTCAGTTACCGCTATGGCGTCACGCATTTCGATGCCCTCTTCGAAGCCGGGAAGGTCTATGCGCTCACTGCCCCGTCCGGCACAGGCAAGACGACCCTCCTCAGCCTGTTGAACGGAACGCTCCGACCCACCGGCGGACGCATTGAGAATGCTCCGGAGCGCATCGCCAATGTGTTTCAGGAACCGGAACTGCTGCCCCACTTATCGGCGAAAGAGAATATCCTGCTGGCAGGCACATCGTCGCTCTCCCGCGAAGAGGCCGAACGGCAGGCAGACCGCCTGCTCGCGGCTATGGAGCTGACCGGGCAACGAAATGCCCTCCCGCAGGAGATGAGCTACGGACAGCAACAGCGCGTCGCCCTCGCCCGGGCACTACTCTTCCCGTCGCCGCTCCTGCTGATGGACGAACCCTTCAAGGGACTGGACGCCGCCCTGCGCCACCGCATCATCGGCTTTATCCGGCAATGGCAGCAGGCGCATCGCACCACCATCCTGTTCGCCTCGCACCAACCGGAGGAGATAGCCGAGATGGACGCCCTCCCGCTCTCCCTCCCGCCTGCGTGAGGCATTGCCCTACCCTTTCGGAATGATGTAACGCATGCGGTTCACCTCTCTGAGGCCCTTCAAAATGCCCAAACGCATGCGGTTCACCTCTCCGAAGCCCTTCAAAATGCCCAAACGCATGCGGTTCACCTCTCTGAATGCGGTTCACCTCTCTGAAGACCTTCAAAATGCCCAAACGCATGCGGTTCACCTCTCTGAAGACCTTCAAAATGCCCAAACGCATGCGGTTCACCTCTCCGAAGCCCTTCAAAATGCCCAAACGCATGCGTTTCACCTCTCCGAAGCCCTTCAAAATGCCCAAACGCACGCGGTTCACCTCTCTGAAGCCCTACGAAATGCAGAACCGGACCCCGGACAGACTTTTGAAGTCCTACGAAATGCAGAACCGGACTCCGGACAGACTTTTGAAGCCCTACGAAATGCAGAACCGGACTCCGGACAGACTTTTGAAGCCCTACGAAAGGCTGAACCGGACTCCGGACGGACTTTTGAAGCCCTACGGAATGCGGAACCGGACTCCGGTTGCTGCCGGGAAGAGGGAGATTTGCATATCAGAAGTTTTTTGCGTTCTTTTGTACCCCTAAAAAATAATGAAGACTATGACCATTTCTTTTTCATCGCACATCGCCCATGAACTGCAACTCCCGGAGCGGCAGGTGGCGGCCACCATCGAACTGCTGGATTTGGGCGCGACGATTCCGTTTATCAGCCGCTATCGGAAAGAACGGACGGGCGGACTGGACGAGGTGCGGATTACCGATATTGATAACCGGTTGGCGAAGCTGAGGGAGTTGGATGCCCGCAAAGCGTCGATTCTGGCGGCTATCGAGAAGAAACAGATGCTGACGCCCGAATTGAAGGCGCGTATCGAGGCATCATGGGACAGCCACGAGATAGAGGACCTCTATCTGCCGTTCAAATCCAAGCAGACGAAGCGGTCGGAGACGGCTCGCCAACGCGGATTGGAGCCGCTGGCGAAGATGCTGGCAGCACAACGCAGCTCCGGACTGCCCGGCTCGCTCCCGGCGTTCGTCAAAGGAGAGGTTCGGAGTGAAGAGGAGGCACTGAAGGGGGCGCGGGACATCATCGCCGAATGGGTCAATGAAAACGGCGCCGCCCGCAACCGGGTACGCCAAGCCTTCCGGCGCGCCGTTATCCGCTCCAAAGTCATCAAAGGAAAAGAAGAGGAGGGCGTCAAATATAAGAACTACTTTCAGTTTGAAGAACCCTTGAGCCGTTGCCAGTCCCACCGCCTGCTGGCTATCCGCCGAGGCGAAGCGGAGGGCTTTTTACAGGTAAGTATTGCTCCGACGGACGAAGAGAGCTGCTTGGAATCGCTCTACCGGCTCTTCCGGAAATCGGACGGCGCCTGCTGGGAGCAGGTGAAGCTCGCCGTGCAGGATGCATACAAGCGGCTCATCCGGCCGGCTATCGAATCGGAACAGGCGCACAGCAGCAAACTGAAAGCCGATGAAGAGGCCATCCGTGTCTTTGCGGAGAACCTCCGGCAACTGCTCCTCGCTCCGCCGCTGGGACAAAAACGGGTGCTGGGCATCGACCCGGGCTACCGGACAGGCTGCAAACTGGTGTGCTTGGACGCGCAGGGAAATCTGTTGCATAACGAAACGATTTATCCGCATCCGCCGAAGAACGAACGGAACGCTGCAGAGCGTAAACTCCAGAAATTAGTGGAGATGTATGACATCGAAGCCATATCCATCGGCAACGGGACTGCCAGCCGCGAGACGGAACAGCTGGTGACCAACATCCGCTATCCCAAACCTATCAAGATATTCGTCGTGAGTGAAGACGGAGCCTCCATCTATTCGGCATCGCCTGTCGCCCGCGCCGAATTCCCGGACTACGATGTAACGGTGCGCGGCGCCGTCAGCATCGCCCGCCGGTTGATGGACCCGTTGGCTGAATTGGTCAAAATCGACCCGAAGAGCATCGGAGTCGGGCAATACCAGCACACCGTTGACCAGTCGCTCCTGAAGAAAAGCCTCGACCAAACGGTGACCAGCTGCGTCAACTTGGTAGGCGTCAATGTCAATACCGCCAGCAAAGAGCTGCTCACCTATATTTCGGGATTGGGACCGGCACTGGCACAGAACATCGTGGATTACCGCGCTGCCAACGGTGCATTCCAATGCCGGGAGGAGTTGAAAAAGGTCTCGCGACTGGGGAATAAGGCATTCGAACAGTGCGCCGGATTCCTACGCATCCCGAACGGAACGAACCCGCTCGACAACACCGCGGTACATCCCGAAAGCTACCCTGTCGTCCGGAAGATGGCAGCCGACCTGCATTGCACTGTCGATGAGCTTATCCGCAAGAAATCCCTGCGCACAGCTGTCCGCCTCGAAAATTATTGCACGGAACAGGTCGGGATGCCTACCCTGCAGGACATTATGAACGAATTAGACAAACCGGGACGCGACCCGCGCAACGATATCAAGGAGTTCAGCTTCAGTCCCGACATCCATACGATAGCGGACTTGAGAGCAGGGATGATTCTGCCCGGCATTGTGACCAATATCACCAACTTCGGCTGCTTTGTCGATATCGGCATCAAAGAAAACGGCTTGGTACATATCTCCGAACTGGCAGACCACTTCGTCAGCGACCCGGCAGAGGTCGTGACACTCCATCAGCATATCCGGGTGCGTGTCCTCGACGTGGACACAGCCCACAAACGCATACAACTATCTATGAAAGGAATTCAGGAAGAATGAAAGAGAAAGTCAACAAAACAAACGTAGCCCGACTTTTGGACAAAGCGAAAGTCGCCTACACGCTCGTCCCTTACGAAGTAGATGAATCGGACCTGAGCGCACCGCACGTAGCCGAACAATTAGGCGAAGACATCAACCAAGTATTCAAGACACTGGTCCTGCGAGGCGACAAGACCGGCTATCTGGTCTGCGTCATACCCGGCAATGCCGAAGTCGATTTGAAAAAGATAGCCAAAGTGTCCGGCAATAAGAGCTGCGAAATGATTCACGTCAAAGAACTGCTCCCCCTCACGGGATACATCCGCGGAGGCTGCTCGCCCATCGGCATGAAGAAGCATTTCCCGACCTATATCCATGAGAGCGCGGCAAACTATGACTATATCTATGTCAGCGCCGGCCAACGGGGATTGCAGGTGCGCCTCTCCCCCTCCGACCTGCTAAGGGAAGCCCGCGCGGAATATGCAGACATTATATCATAGGATAACCGACATAAAAAATGTGCTGGCAGGCCATCCTACCAGCACATTTTTGTTTACCTATCTATTCCTTTTTCAGTCAGGCCTCTTGTTCTTCCGTATCCTCATCCTCCTCTTCGGGCGGGGCAGGCTTCACAAAGAATGCGCTCAATTCATACAACCCATAAAGCGGCAAGAAAACGATGCTCAACGTGAACGGGTCGCTACTTGGCGTAATAAACGCGGCTGCAACCAATAATGCCACGATAGCATGCCGCCTGTATTTATGGAAGAACGAACGGTTCAGCACCCCGACTTGGGATAACAGCCATGAAACCAAAGGCATCTCGAAGACCACTCCCATCACGAATATCAACATCAAGAAGTTGTCCATGTAGGACTCCAACGATACCTGCTCGATGATGGTCGGACTCAACTGGTAAGTCGCCAAGAAGCGCAAGGTCATCGGGAAAACCAATAAATACCCTATCGCACAACCGATGAAGAACATAATCGTCCCGCAAAGGAACACCCAACGGACGTTTTTCTTCTCGTTCTCATACAACGCCGGACGGATGAACTTCCATACCTCATACATCGTATAAGGGAACGTCAGCAACACCGCCAGCCAGAAAGAGGTCGTCATGTGGGTAAAGAACTGCGATGCCAGTTTGATATTCACCACATCGATATGGAACTCTTGACTACAGAAATCAGGCAGCAACGAGAAGACGGAGCTTAACTTGCACATCGCCTGATAGGTCACGAAGTCTGCATATCGAGGGGCCATCACCACATGGTCGAACAGCCACGGCATTACGGAGAATGCAGCAATCGTAAAGACAAAAAGCGCTATGATGATACGGAGTAGAGTCCAACGAAGTTCTTCCAGGTGGTCCCAGAATGACATTTCATCTTGTTGCTCTTCCATCAGGCTTTATTGCTTCTTAGTGTCTGTTTCGTCTATCTTGATATCGTCTTCCAAGCCTTTAACTCCGTCTTTGAAGTTCTTCACGCCTTTACCCAGACCTTTCATCAATTCGGGGATTTTCTTTCCGCCGAACAACAACAACACGATAATGGCGATAATGATTATTTCGCCTGTTCCTAAGTTTCCGATAAATAATAAATTATTCATGATATAGTAAATTAAATTGTTGATTCCAGTTTCTTTCCTATCTCTTTTGACGGGCACAAAGATACAATTTGAAATGAATTGTACGCACATTCTTCGAAGATTTATTACCTTTGCGCCATCTTAAAAAACTAAAATTACTAAAATCGAGTAGAACAATGAAAGCGTATGTATTTCCCGGCCAGGGAGCGCAGTTTGTCGGTATGGGCAAGGACCTGTATGACAACAACCCATTAGCGAAAGAGATGTTTGAAAAGGCAAACGATATCTTAGGTTTCCGCATAACCGACCTGATGTTTGCCGGCACAGACGAAGATTTGAAACAGACGAAAGTTACACAACCTGCTATCTTTTTACACTCTGTCATCTTAGCAAAGACATTAGGCGAAGAGTTCAAGCCGGATATGGTAGCCGGACACTCATTGGGCGAATTCTCTGCTTTGGTGGCTGCAGGTGCGTTGTCTTTCGAAGATGGTCTGGTATTGGTATCCAAACGTGCAATGGCAATGCAGAAGGCGTGCGAGATGACTCCTTCCACAATGGCGGCTGTATTGGCTTTGCCGGATGAAAAGGTGGAAGAGCTCTGCGCCAGCGTAGAGGGCGAGACTGTGGTTTGTGCAAACTACAACTGCCCGGGACAGGTTGTTATCTCCGGGACCATTCCGGGTATTGACGCTGCTTGCGAGAAGATGTTGGCAGCTGGTGCTAAGCGTGCTTTGAAGCTGAAAGTGGGCGGTGCTTTCCATTCTCCGCTGATGGAACCGGCTCGTGCCGAACTGGCTGCTGCTATCGAATCGACCAACTTCCATGCACCGATTTGCCCGGTATATCAGAACGTAAGCACGAAAGCTGAAACATGT
This sequence comes from uncultured Parabacteroides sp., assembly GCA_949289155.1. Lineage (GTDB taxonomy): Bacteria > Bacteroidota > Bacteroidia > Bacteroidales > Tannerellaceae > Parabacteroides. The sequence continues at coordinate 127,781 of CASEMX010000002.1, read as the reverse complement.
CCGGATACCATCAAGGCAAACCTGATTGCTCAGTTGACCGCTCCGGTACGTTGGACGCAATCGGTACAAAACATGATTGCCGACGGCACTACGCACTTCGTAGAATTAGGTCCGGGTGCTGTACTTCAGGGATTAATCAAGAAGATTAACAAAGAGGTTACTACCGAAGGCAAACAATAATAATGGTCTTTGGAAAAAACACAGTTGTGTCCATGAACGTACACAGTTGTGTTGGCAGACGTACACAGTTGTGTTCATGAGCGTACACAACTGTGTGCGGTCAGAAACTCAACTATGTACGTTCAGAAGTACAACTGTGTTTCAGCATAAACACAACTGTGTTTCGGTGCAAAGACAACTGTGTTTTGAGGCAAACACAACTGTGTTTCGAGGAAAAGACAGTTGTGTTTTTCTTTGCGCATAGCTATATTTAATAATCAATTGATAATCTGCTTAATAAATGAAATACCCTTCAGCCTTGTTGGAGAATGCCGTCAACGAATTGGCAACGCTTCCGGGAATTGGCCGGAAGACGGCACTTCGTTTGGCACTCTATATGCTTCGGCGCGATGTCACTTATATGGAAAACTTTGCCGGCGCACTGCTTGCGTTACGAAAAGGGGTGAAGTATTGCCGGATATGCCATAACATTTGTGACGAAGAGGTCTGTTCTATCTGTGCGAATCCGGCGCGGGACCGCTCGCTGGTGTGCGTAGTCGAGAATATCCGCGAGGTGATGGCGATAGAAAACACCGCCCAGTTCAAAGGGGTATATCACGTATTAGGAGGCATTATCTCGCCTATGGACGGCATCGGTCCCAATGATTTGCAGATAGACAGCTTGGTCGAGCGCGTCGCCGGCGGAGAGGTGAAGGAGGTCATCTTGGCATTGAGTACAACGATGGAGGGAGACACTACCAACTTCTTTATCTACCGGAAACTGACGCCTTACCAAGTCAAGGTCAGCGTCATTGCCAGAGGCGTTTCCATCGGAGATGAAATAGAGTATGCCGACGAGGTCACACTGGGCCGCTCTATTCTGAACCGGACCAGCTTCAACGACTCCATTAAATTATAATATGTAATCTGATTCAAGATGTACGAAACAGCACTATCCGTTGTCATTGTCAATTATAACGTAAAATATTTCTTAGAGCAGTGCCTGTATTCCGTGCGGGCGGCAACGCGGGGCATGGAGGTGGATATTTATGTCATAGACAACCACTCGACAGACGGCTCGGTGGAGTATTTGCGTCCGTTGTTCCCAGAGGTCATTTTCATCGAGAACCAAGAGAATGTTGGATTTGCCAAAGCCAACAATCAGGCGTTCCGTATCTGCAAAGGCGAATATGTGCTGATGCTGAATCCGGATACCGTGATTGGTGAAGAATCGCTCCGCATCCTTATCTGCTTTATGGACGAACATCCCGAAGCCGGAGCCGTAGGATTGAAAATGATTAATGGCAATGGCATCTTCTTGGCAGAAAGCAAACGCGCATTTCCTACGCCTTGGGTGGCATTCTGCAAACTGTTTGGTCTCTCCAAGCTATTCCCCAACTCACCAAAGTATGCCCGGTATAGTTTGCCCTATCTTTCGCCGGACGAACAGCATGAGGTGGATGTATTATGCGGCGCATTCATGCTAATGCGGCATGAAGCCTTAGAGCATAAAGTCGGATTCTTGGATGAAGATTACTTTATGTATGGCGAAGACATCGACCTCTCCTACCGGTTCATCAAAGAAGGCTACAAGAACTATTACATTCCGGAGCGGATGCTGCACTATAAAGGCGAAAGCACCCAAAAGCTCTCCTACCGGTTCCTGAAACGTTTCTATGGCGCGATGCTTATCTTTTATAGGAAGCACTACCCGCAATCATCGCCTTTATTCTATGTGGCAGTCAAAGGAGGCGTTATCCTCAGAGCGGTGTTGACTTCGCTGTCCAACCTGTTCAATGGGAAAAAGCAAACGGTTCGACACCGCCGAGTGCTTGTCATTTGCAACAAGGAATCGTTCGCTGAAGCTAAACAATGCGTAAGAAAGGCATTCCCAAAAAGCGAATACATCAACTTATGGGACTTGAACGAAGAGCGCATAACGGCTGCCATTTGCCGGAAGAACCAGATGAAAAGCTTCACCGATATCGTCTTTGTCTATCCCGATGCCCGATTCGAGCAGATGTTCCTCCTGATGGATATTATGCCGAACAAGAAGCTTACATACCATATATATAATAGAAACAACAACCGATTAATCTCTCCCGGAAAATGACCCTGTTACGCAATGACTCCATCCGGCTTCGCGCTTTAGAACCGGAAGACTTAGATATTCTCTATCGCTGGGAAAACAATACCGACTTATGGCGTTATGGCAGTACCCTCGCACCCTTCTCCCGGTTTATCCTGAAAGAATATATCGCCGAATCGCACCGGGATATTTACGAGACCCGGCAGGTTCGTTTTATGGTGGAACGTATCGATACCCATCAGCCGATTGGTTTGGCGGACCTGTTCGACTTCGACCCGCATCATCGGAGAGCGGCTATCGGTCTCTTGATTGATATGCCTTTCCAACAGCAGGGATTCGGATGGCAGACCATGCAGATTCTTCAGGAATATGCGTTCTCTTTCCTTCAACTGCACCAACTCTATGCACACATTCCGGTACAGAATGAATATTGCATCAAACTATTCAACCGATTAGGATATCTTTTACAAGGGACATTTAAGGATTGGTTACTGACAGACGAGGGCTATGCCGACATTGCCCTGTATCAAAAGATTAATTCAAAAAAGGTTCTTTAGGGCAATGCTTCCAGAATTTATACCCTTCGCCCAATTTGTTGACCGATGATTTCCAATAAGCATCCTCTTCATGATTTCGAAGAACATATTCATCGTCGGAATGTCCTACTGCCCATGAGTTAGATTGGATTTCACGGCTCAACTGATGCTTATCCCATCCGGCATATCCCATAAAGAACTTCACCTTGTCGGTAATATCATAGCCCGCCAAGATATAAGTCTTCAGAGCTTCAAAGTTTCCGCCAAAATAGAGATGTTCATTGATGGGCTGCGTATCGGGAATAATCAAATCGCCTAAAGAATGGACAAAGAAAAGATGGTCCGGAGCCATCGGCCCGCCTAAATAAATATCCATATCCGGCAACTCTTTTAACTCCGGGATGACTTCGTTGAGCAGGAATCCGGTCTTTTTATTCAGTATAAATCCTAACGAACCGATATCGCCTGAATGCTGAACCAGCAACACGACCGAGCGTTGGAAGAAATGGTCGCCTAACATAGGCTCTGCTATCAACAACCTGCCCGGACGCGGAGACAAATGATTTGTCTTAATTTTGAATATATTCCTGTTCCTTGCCATCTCTATTTCGATTGTATAATTAACGGTTGTCTAAGTTAGAGCAGACTTATAAGAAAAACAAATATTTGGGAACTTTTTTTTATTACGGATTATTTTTTAACAAAAAACGGTTCCTTTTCCTCAATCAGCCGCAGGAAATTTCGATATATCCCAATAAAGCGCAGTATCTTTTCCTATATAATTTATGTATCTTTGCGGCCGGAAAGTCGGTTGTCTTTCCCGTGTGCTTGCTTAACCACGTATTAAAAACAAGAATTATATGAAAGAAAACAATGCTGCAATGGTGTGCTTCTCCGGCGGTCAGGATTCAACGACCTGCCTGTTCTGGGCAAAGAAGCACTTTTCACACGTCGAAGCGGTTTGCTTCACGTACGGACAAAAACATTCCCAAGAAGTAGAGGTAGCGCGCAAAATTGCCGCCGAAGCTCAAGTTCCATTTCATTTGTTGGATGTTTCGCTGATTAGCCAGTTGGACCCGAATTGCTCGTTAATAAACGGGACAATCCAAATGGATGAAGAGAAACCTGCCGACAGTTATCCGAACACATTCGTGCCGGGCAGGAATATGGTGTTTCTTACCTTCGTAGCCATCCTTGCCCGCAGCAAAGGTATCCGCCATATCGTCACGGGCGTATCGGAAGCCGATTACAGCGGCTATCCGGATTGCCGGGATACCTTTATCCGCTCGCTGAATGTTACGTTGAACTTGGCGATGGACGACCAGTTTGTGATTCATACTCCGCTGATGAACCGAGATAAAAGCGAAGTGTGGGCTTTGGCTGACGAGCTTGGCGTCTTCGATTTGGTGCGGACACAGACATTGACCTGCTATAATGGCATCATTGCCGACGGGTGCGGGCATTGTCCGGCTTGCAAATTGCGCCGGGCTGGTTTGGAAAAGTATTTATCCACTAAAAAACAAGACTGAACAATGGATACGAGAAAAGAAGAGCACGAACTGCATTTATTAGGGAACAATACGGTCTATCGGCAGGACTACGCGCCGGAAGTATTGGAGGCCTTCACCAACAAACACCCGGAAAACGACTATTGGGTGCGTTTCAACTGTCCGGAGTTCACCAGCCTCTGTCCGATTACGGGCCAACCCGACTTCGCGACCATCTATATCGACTACATCCCGGATATAAAAATGGTAGAGAGCAAGAGCCTGAAGCTTTACCTCTTCAGTTTCCGGAACCACGGGGATTTCCATGAGGATTGCGTGAATAAAATCATGAAAGACCTCATCCGGCTGATGGACCCGAAGTATATCGAAGTGACCGGCATTTTCACGCCGAGGGGAGGAATCAGCATTTATCCCTATTGCAATTACGGACGGCCGGGCACAAAGTATGAAAAACTGGCCGAACAGCGCCTGTTCACCCACAATAGCCGATAAAATCGGATAGCGTTTGCAAAATTTGTCTGTAAGATATTTTCTTTTTGGTAAAAAGATTCTAATTTTGCGGGTAATCTATAACCATAAAAGCAAAAGACCATGAACAGAAAAAAAATTACAGTAAGATTAGCCGTAGCCGCTTGTGCAATGGCTATGTGTGTTAGTGCTAACGCTCAGTGGACAGGCTATGCAGGAATCAAACCTGAAATGTCCGAATTTTATGAACCCGTTCCGCCGGTAGTCACTCCGGGCAGTGTCCTCCCTGATGGCGGATATACCGCTCCGTCGGATGCTATCATTTTGTTTGACGGCAAGGATTTGTCGCAATGGGAAAGCGTAAAGGGCGGTCCGGCTGAATGGATTGTCAAAGACGGCGTATTCACGGTGGACAAGAAGAAGGGCGATATCCAAACGAAGCAGAAATTCACCGATTACCAGCTGCATATCGAATGGAGAATCCCGGAAAACATCACGGGTGAAAGCCAAGCTCGCGGAAACAGCGGCGTTTTCATGCAAGGAATGTATGAAATCCAAGTATTGGACTGCTACAACAACAAGACGTATGTGAACGGACAGACCGGTAGCGTGTACAAACAGACGGCTCCGCTGGCAAACGCAATGCGCAAACCGGGCGAATGGAATGTGTATGACATCATTTACAAAGCTCCGACCTTCAAGAAAGACGGAAGCTACCGTACGCATCCGACCGTAACGGTTATCCAGAACGGCGTCGTACTGCAAAACAACACGACGATACTCGGAACGACTGAATATATCGGTTTCCCGCAGGTAAAACAGCATGGCGCAGGCCCGATTATCCTGCAGAGCCATGGCGACCCCAGCGAGCCTATCAGCTTCCGCAATATCTGGATTCGCGAAATGTAATACAACAAGTACCTAAATTTACTTTTTTCATAGTTAAACAGAAGGGCTGTTCTCGAAGTGATTTCGAGGCAGCCTTGTTTTTTCAATCAATAATATTATTGGGAAACCTTCTCGACGACGTAGAGAGCAAATCCCAACGCTGGAAACCTTCTCGACGACGTCGGCAGCAAATCCCAACGCTGGAAAACTTCTCGACGGCGTCGACAGCAAATCCCAACGCTGGAAACCTTCTCGACGGCGTCGACAGCAAATCGTACTACTACGAAACCTTCTCTACAGCGTAGAGAGCAAATCGTACTACTACGAAACCTTCTCTATGGCGTAGAGAGCAAATCGTACTACTACGAAACCTTCTCTATGGCGTAGAGAGCAAATCGTACTACTACGAAACCTTCTCTACGGCGTAGAGAGCAAATCGTACTACTACGAAACCTTCTCTACAGCGTAGAGAGCAAATCGTAGGACTTAGAACAGTTCCCAAAGCAATACCAGATTGAGCAGCGTAACAATCGAGCCTAACAAGAGGAGCAGGATGTTCGTGGAGCGGCTGTTCGCGAATTTTCCCATCACCTGCTTGCTCGACGTGAGGTAAACCTGCGTGAATACGGTAATCGGAAGCTGGATGCTCAGTACCATCTGCGAAATAATCAGTCCCCGGAACGGGTCGCCCACAATAAAGATGAGCAACAGCGCGGGGAGGAACGAACAGAGCACGCCCGCCTTCGAGTGGATATCCTTATGGTGGTACGCCTCGCCGAAAATCCCGGCAAATATCGACGCGCCGGCAATGCCCGACGTTATCGTCGACGAGATGCCCGCCAACAGCAGGGCGGCGGCAAATATCACGCCGGCATTATTCCCGACCAACGGGACCAGCAGTTGCTGCGCTTGGTCCAGCTCCTCGACCTGTACCCGCTCGCGGAAGAAGGTAGAAGCCGCCAGAATCACCATCGCCGAATTAATCCCCCACCCGATGACCATCGACAGCAGCGTGTCGTAGAACTCATATTTCAATTGCTTCTTAATGACCGTTTCGTCCTCCAGATTCCAGTTCCGGCTCTGTATCACCTCCGAATGCAGGAACAGATTGTGCGGCATCACCACCGCGCCAAGCACGCCCATGATAATCAGCATCGAATTTTCGGGGAACGAAGGTTTCAGCCAGCCTACCGCAGCCGCGTGCCAATCGACATCGACCAACGCCAGTTCGTACAGGAACGAAAGCCCGATTATCGAAACAAACATGATAATCCAACGCTCTATCTTGCTATACGTGTTGCTCAAGAGCATCAACACGCACGCCAACGTGACGATGACGGCTCCGGCATGAATCGGTATCCCGAACAGCATCCGGAGCGCAATCGCCCCACCCAAAATCTCTGCCAACGAAGTAGAGATGCTCGCCAGCATCGCCGAGAACAAAATCGGCAGGCTCAGCTTCTTCGGCAGATACTTCGTCGTCGCCTCCGCGAGGCAGAGCCCGGTGACAATCCCCAAGTGCGCCACGTTATGCTGGATGATTATCAGCATAATCGATGAAAAGGTGACGACCCACAGGAGGGCATAGCCAAACCCGGAACCCGCCGCCAGATTGGTCGCCCAGTTGCCCGGGTCGATAAACCCGACCGTCACCAATAATCCCGGACCGATATACTTCAACAAATCCAGCGCACCGGAACGCGGATGATGATTCAGTTTTAACTTATCCAATAACTTCATTGTCCAACATATTTAACCTTACAACTATTGCTCCGCTAACGGAACGTCAAGACAAACGTGGTATATTGCACGGACGGTCCCGATTTCAGCACCAGACTGCCACCAGAGAGGCGCATAATCTGACGGGAAATGGACAACCCGATGCCGCTACCCTTCTCTTTCGTCGTGAAGAAGGGAACGAAGATATGCTCCGCCTCTTCCGGAGGAATCAGCGGACCGTTATTGCTGACTTCAATAATGACGTTCTCCTCTTCATTGCAATACGCCTTGAAAAGAATCCACGCATCAGGCTGTTCCGTCCCGATAGCCTGCATCGCATTCTTCAGTAGATTCAAGACAACCTGCGAAATCAGATTCTCGTCCGCATAAAGAATCAAATCGTCCGGCCGGATATCTACCCGGATATCGATATTCGGATAATGATTATGGAACCGGGCCAGCTGAACCACCCGTTCGGCGAAACGATTCACATAGAAAAGCGAAGGCTGCGGCGTAGGGATATGCGTAAACTTACGGTACGATTCCACGAACGATATCAGCCCTTTGCCCGTACTGCTGATGACCTCCAATCCATCCTTGATATCCTCATCCATTGCCTCATGCAGGGAAAGCAAGGTGTCGCTCAGCGAAGTAATCGGCGTAATCGAATTCATGATTTCATGCGTCAACACGCGCGTCAAACGAATCCACGAGTCGATTTCCTTCTCATCCATCTCGCTATTGATATCATTCAGCGCAATGATACGCACATGTTTCTCCTTCAAATTCATCTCCGAAACGCGGAGCGACAAGCTGATATTCCTCCGCTCGTTGGCAAACGAAATCTGCTCTTTGTCTCCCGGTTGAATCGTGGCTATCATCCGCTCCAGCCGCTCGTCAATGGGCTTCAGCTGTTTGACGTGCGTAAAAATGGAAATCCCCAACAGCCGCAACGCTCCGTTATTGCATTGGTAAATATTCCCATTGTCATCAATGACGATGATGCCGGTCTTGACCGAATTCATGATTAATTCATAATACCGCTCCCGCTGCGCCGCTTCCGCCTTGGCTTGGAACAATATCTGCGTTATCCGGTTGAGCGATTCGCTGACCAACCGGTCGTCCATCGAATGCCCCTCCGTCTCGTACTTGAAAGAATAGTCATTATTATTGACGGCATCGAACATAAACGATATTTTCTGGGCATTCATGAAGTAAAGTTTCCGGATACGGACAATGATAAGGACAATACACACCAGCATACAAGGCGCAAACGCCCGCCATCCAGCCAGCGCGCTCCATGTGCCGATTACACAAGCCACTACCAAAAGCGACAAATGCATGGTCAAGCTATATAAGGGACGTTTAAAGCCCATACCGCTTCAGTTTATTGTACAACGTTTGCCGGGAAATTCCCAATTGATTGGCGACCAAGGAAAGATTCCCCTCGTTCTTCTCCATCGCCTCCTTTATCATCATATACTCCATCTCTTCCAATGTCTGGACCTTCGATTGTTTAGTCGCCTCTTTCCGGACATGCGGAAATTCGAAATAGGAGCTTTCCAGCACAGGTCCGTCGCAAATAATCACCGCCTTCTCGATGGTATGCTCCAGTTCGCGGATATTCCCCAACCATTGCTGCTCTTGGAGTTTTGCTTTGGCCTCTTCGCTCAATGCCAACGCCGATTTATTATACAATGACCCATATTTCTCGATAAAGATTTCGGACAATGGGACAATATCCTCCTTCCGCTCCCGCAACGGAGGAATCTCCAGATGAATCGTATTGATGCGATACAGCAAATCCTCCCGGAACTCCTCCTTCTGCACCATGGCTTGGACATCGCGATTGGTCGCGCATATCAAACGAATGTCCACCGGGATAGGGACATTGCTTCCCACGCGGACAACACTCCGTCGTTGCAACGCCGTCAGCAACTTTGCCTGCAAATGATAGGACAGATTGCCTATCTCATCCAAAAACAGCGTGCCTTTATTTGCCGCTTCGAACTTTCCGGCACGGTCTGCCCGCGCATCCGTAAAGGCGCCTTTCACATACCCGAACAATTCACTTTCAAAAAGCGTTTCGGTGATGGCGCCCATATCCACCGCCACCATCGCCTCTTCCCTTCGTTGCGACAAATAATGGATTTCGCGGGCCAACATCTCTTTACCCGTTCCGTTTTCTCCCGTTATCAAGATATTCGCATCGGTCTGCGCCACCTTTTCCACCAATGAACGGAGCCGTCTCATCGGCAGACTCTCCCCCCAAAACATCAGGCTTTTCGTCAAGGCGGGACGATTCACTTTCTTATTCTCCGAGAACGCCTGCTTTTGCTGGTAGGCCAATGTCAGCGTATCGATTAACTTCTGATTTTCCCACGGTTTGACGATAAAATTGTTCGCGCCCTCCTTCATTCCTTTCACGGCAAGTTCGATATCCGCGTATGCAGTAAACAGCACAACCTGTACGGTCGGATAATTCTTCTTTATTTCCCCCAACCAATACAATCCCTCATTCCCGCTATTGATGCCCGCCGTGAAATTCATATCCAAAAGCACGACATCGACCGCACTCTCCTGTAACGTCTGTTTGATTAAATTCGGAGTAGAAATCGTTATTACATTTTCAAAGCAGGTCCGCAGCAGCAATTTCACCGCCGTCAGAATCGCTTTGTTATCATCGACCACTAAAATTGTCCCCTGTTTCTCCATTCTTTTCTTCTGCGTTTGACAAATAGGCGGACAAAAATAGGAAATATTTCTTCGTTATTCATTATTTTTGCGCAGCTAAATAGAAAAAAGAAAGTATGGCTGATAATTATCTGGAACGAAAGTTCGAAGAAATGGAACAGCGTAAAAAAGGCCAGTCCAAATATGGAAAATATGGCCGAATGCGCGCCGGTTCCGTACGTACATTTAAACCCCAACCCTCCAAAAAAGAAAAAGATGATACGAAATAAAATACTCTACTGCCTGTTTCTTGTACTGATAACCGCCAGCAGTTGCAGCAGCCAACCGGCGAATGTCATCTTCCCGGAAAAGGATTTGACGATACCCATCCACCGTTTCGACCAAGCCCTCTTGCAGCTTATCGAAACCAACGACACATCATTGGAACAAACCCTGTTGGCAGACTATCCCGCCATGTTGGATATTGTAGGGAAAGGCGTTCTGAATTTGCAATCCCCTCAAATCCCCGGTTTCTTCGACCGAATCATCAATTACTACTCCGAACCTACGCTGAAAAGCCTATATAAGGATGCCGTCAATGCGTATCAAAATACTTCCGACATCGAAGCTCAGTTAGGACACGGATTCGCTTTCCTCAAAGCCAACTTCCCGTCGATGCAGGTTCCGGCGGTGTATATGCACGTATCGGGATTCAGCCAGAACGTACTTGCCGGAGACAGCCTGCTATCATTGTCCATCGACCGTTATTTAGGCACGGACTACCCGCTTTACCTGCAATTCTTCCGCGATTACCAGCGCATCAAGATGCAACGCCAGTTGGTCGCTGCCGATTATCTGGCAGGATGGCTGATGAGCGAGTTCCCCTTCTCCGGCAACGAGAATGTCCTGCTGGAACGCATGGTTTACGAAGGGAAAATAAAGTACATTGTCAGCCTCGCCCTCCCCGAATTGAGCCAAAGCCTGCTGATGGGCTACACGGATACCGCCGGGAAATGGTGCAACGACCATGCCGCTACGCTCTGGAGTACGATTATCCAACGCAAGCATCTCTATACGCCGGACCGTCTGACGACCGCAAAATATTTCTCTGACGCGCCCTGTACCTTCCTCTCCGATGAAACGCCCGGAAATATCGGCACTTGGATTGGATGGCAAATCATAAAGGGGTATATGCAGGAGACCCAGAGTTCGCTGTCCGCATTGATGCAGCAGAATAACGCACAAGAGATTCTGACGCTTTCGAAATATAAAGGAGATGCCTCAAAATAGGTATTTCATATTAGATTGCCCCTCCCCTTTCACTGCATTTTTACTGCGCGACGCAGTAGCAGTATCTCTCCGAAAGGGGTGTTACTGCGCGGCGCAGTAGCTTTATTGCCGAAAAATTCCCCTTTTTGCGCGGCGCAGCACCTTAATTTTTGCCCAATTTCGAGCTACTGCGTGACGAAAAAGCAGTGTCGCGCAAAAAACAGGGCTACTGCGTCACGAAAAACGGCTGTTTTTCCAAAAGGACTCCTACTGCGCCGCGCAGTAAGGCAATTTTTCCCAAAATCAGAGCTACTGCGTCACGAAAAACGACGGTTTTTTAAAAAGGACTCCTACTGCGCCGCGCAGTAGGGCAATTTTTCCCAAAATCAGGGCTACTGCGTCGCGAAAAACGACGGTTTTTTAAAAAGGACTGCTTTTGCGTCGCGCAGTAGCACTGTTTTTTGCAGGACAAAGCTACTGCGTCGCGCAGTAGAATATCCGGCATTCCGGGAAAAATATCGGCGATTTCCGGAAAAATAACCCTTATTTTTTCATTCGGATTTCCATTAATCCTAACTTTGTTGGGAACAAAACAAAACAGCATTATGGAAATTAGCTTGCCACGACATATCCATCAGGCGCAAATGACGGTCACGACCCGCACACTGGTGGTCATCGGCACGAACGGAGCAGGAAAAAGTTCGTTCGGCAAAGATTTGTTGAAACGTTATCCGGAACGGGCACAAAATATTTGCGGACTGCATGCGCTATTCATTACCACGCCGCCGGAAGAACAGGCTGCAAACGACGACTGGTGGCAAATGTCTGCCCTCATCAACGAGCGGTTGCGGCTCCCGCGCATTACGGAATATGAAAAACTCATCCTGCGGCTCCAGCACGAAGAGTTCGAAGCGGCAGTCGATTACAAAGAGGCCTCCAAAAAGAACCCGACATTGACGCCGCCGGCTACGAAGCTGGATGCCATACAGCAAATCTGGGAAGAGATGTTCCCGCACAACCGGCTGATTCGCAAGTCGGGATTCATCGAACTCACCTCCGCTTACCGCAATAGCGACACTTATACCGCCGGAAGGATGAGCGATAGCGAGAAACTGGTGTTCTATCTTATCGGAGCCATCCTGTATGCCGCGCCGGATGCCCTGCTGATTATCGAGGAGCCGGAGACGTTGCTCCATACTTCCATTAAAAATATCCTTTGGGACCGAATCGAGCAGTTGCGCCCCGACTGCACGTTTGTCTATCTGACGCACGATATCGACTTCGCCATGGCACGCCGCTCTTGCAAACGGTTATGGATTCGCTCGTATGACGCCGACCGGCAGATATGGGACTACGAGTTTATCGAGAACAACAACAGCCTGCCCGAAGAATTATACATGGAGATGCTGGGAAGCCGGAAACCGGTCCTGTTTATCGAAGGAACGGACAACAATAGCATCGACAATCGCCTCTATTCGCTGGTCTTCCCGGATTATATGGTCAAGCCGATGGGCGGTTGCCAGAAGGTCATCGAAACGACCAAGGCTTTTAATCAGCTGAAGGACTTCCACATGTTAGAGAGTATGGGCATCGTGGACCGCGACCGGCGGACGGAGGCGGAAATCCGTTACCTGAACGAGCAGCATATCTTCGTCCCGAATGTCGCCGAAGTGGAGAATCTCCTGATGCTCGAAGATGTAATCAAAAGCGTGGCGCGGCGGCTCATGAAGAATCCCGATGAGATTTTCGCGATGGTCAAGGAGAATGTCATCCGCCTCTTCGAGAAAGATTTGGAAGACCAAGTCATCCTGCATGCCAAACATATCGTGAAAAAGAAACTGGAGATTGCCCTGAACTGCAAAATCCACTCGTTCGACGAACTGAACGAACGCGTAGAAGAGATTCACGAACGGATGCGCGTGGAGGAGATATACGACAACCTGAAGGCGGAATTCCAACGCTATGTGGACGAAGCGGACTACCGGAATATCCTGCGCGTCTATAACCAGAAGGGAATGCTGCCGCAAAGCCGGGTGTGCCAGCTCTGCGGCATCAGCACCAAAGAGCACTATCTGGACTTTATCCTGTCGATTCTCCGGGAGAACGAAGAGGATGCGCAGATTATCCGACAGGCCATAAAAGACTCGTTAGGCATGTAAAAGTTCGCTAAAAAGGGAAATATATCGACAAAAAGTCGTTTCTTTGCGAAAGTTTAATACAAAATATGATTCGGAATTAAAGCTATCCTATGCGAACTCCTACGTTACAATATTTGTACCTGCAAAAGCCCATCACGATGATTATTGTCATCTGCATGATTTCGGTTTTGCCTTGGCTGGGACTCAACGAACTGAACAGCCCTGCCACCTCGATGGACGCTGCCGTTGCTGACGCCATGCTGAAATCCGGCGAGTGGGTGCTTCCCAAAATGCCCTCCGGGACGATAAACTACGACCACCCGATGCTGCACTGGCTCATCGTCGCCTTTTCCTACGGGCAGGGATATGTTTCCAAACTCACCCTGCAGCTGCCCGGCGCGTTGGCGTTTATCGTGATGATGGCGACGACCCTCATCTTCTTCGGGCGGCGGACAAAGTTCCATGAGTCGTTTATCTCTACCCTCTTCCTGATTACCTGCTGCGGAATGCAGAACCTCTCGGCAGCCAGCTCCGGCGATTTGCTTTTCGCCACGTTTATCTTCGTTGCCCTGACGCAGCTCTACCGCTGGGAGGAGAATTGGGAATTGAAGGGCATCCCCATCGAAGTCTCGCTGCTCCTGAGCGGCGCCATCCTGACCAAGGGACTGATGGGAATGATACTGCCGGTCGTCGCCTTTACGCTCTATCTGCTGGTCATGGCAAAGCACCCCGTCGGGACAACGCTCAAGGCGATGTTCTATGTCGCCATATCGTCACTCTTCCTGCCCGCACTCTGGTACGTCAGCATTTGGAAACAGGGCGGGACGGATTTGCTGTTCGACGTCATGCGTACCGAGTTCAGCCACTTTTGGGGAATCGAACAGGACATCCATAACATGCTCTACATCTTCCCGCTGCTCGCCATCGGCTTCCTGCCGTGGATAGTCTTCTTCTTCTTTTCGCTTTTCGGCGTAAAGATGGAGCGGCGGAAGGTCGAGTTCAGCCAAGTGAAGCTCTTCAGCCTCATCATCCTGACGATATTGCTCGCTGCCTATGCGGTTATGCCGGTCAAACGCGCCAGCTACCTGCTGCCCGTCTACCCGTTCATCACCATCTTCTTGGCGCAATACGCATTGCACATCACGGAGTACCGCCACTGGTGTACGCGCATCTTCGCCGGCTTCCTTGCCGCTGCTGTCTTCTTCGGCATGGCACTGCTGCTCATCCCGAACAACTTCGGGCTGGTTCCGACACTGCCGATTACCCTGCGCACGGGTGCTTTGTCGCTCTTCGTCCTCGTGATGGTAGCGACGGTATTCTATTTCATGTTCAAGAAAATCAATATTAAAATCCTATATGCCACCATTGCCCTGACCTTTGCCGTGAACCTGCTGGTGAACGCGGTCGGCATCTCGTAGTCAGCGGAGGCAGGGGTGAAAAAGGGGTTTTTCGAGGTTCCCACTCCGGTCGGAAGCGTGAAAAAGGGGTTTTTCAAGGTTCCCACTCCGGTCGGAAGCGTGAAGAAGGGGTTCCGCAAGGTTCCGACTCCGGTCGGAAGGGTTTACAGGGGTGGAAACGCCTCCTTTTCCGGAACCGGTGGGATGCAGAATAGGATAAAAAGATGAATATTCAACCATTTAAAACAGAATAGAAAATGAAAAGACGTGATTTTTTAAAAACGAGTGCGCTGGCAGGAGCTGCGCTAACCCTGAATTTCGAAGGGCTTCATGCCGCACTGACAAACAAGACGGTGGCCGTTGAAGCGGTTCCGGATATGGTGGCCGTGATGGGCGGCGAACCGGCGGCGATGCTGGATAAGGCGTTAGAGGCGCTGGGCGGCATCGGCAATTATGTCAAGAAGGGACAAAAGGTCGTTATCAAACCGAATATCGGCTGGGACCGCGCTCCCGAGATGGCAGGAAATACGAATCCGGAGCTGGTGAAGGCGTTGATTGAGAAATGTTTTGCTGCCGGAGCTGAGAAGGTAACCGTTTTCGACCATACCTGCGACAACTGGCAGAAGTGTTATGAGACAAGCGGCATCGAAAAGGCGGCTAAGGCTGCGGGCGCTATCGTCATGCCGGCTAACGACGAGAAATATTACAAGGAGGTGGCCATTCCGAACGGGAAAAACCTGAAGAGCGCGAAGATTCACGAGGCACTGATAGAGGCAGACGTCTGGATTAATGTCCCGGTACTGAAGAATCATGGCGGCGCGAAACTGACCTGCGCGATGAAGAACTATATGGGTATCGTCTGGGACCGCCGCTATTTCCACCAGAACGATTTGCAGCAGTGCATCGCCGACATTTGCACATGGGAAAAGAAGCCGGTGCTGAACATTGTGGATGCCTACCGCATCATGTTCCAGAACGGACCGCAGGGCAGGTCGTTGTCTGACGTCGCTACCCTGAAGTCGCTGATTGTATCTCCGAATATCGTAGCCATCGATACGGCTGCGCTGTCGCTGTTCAATCAGGTGAAGAAGCTGGACCTCGCTGCGGCATCGCACATCGGACGCGGCGAAGCGAACCACTTGGGCACGACCGACCTGAAGAAGTTGAACATCAAACGTATCAAACTCTAATCGCTCATGAAAGGATTTCATCCATTGAAAGGAGTGCGGGTCTTGCTCGCTCTCCTTTTCTTTATACCGATACTGATTTTCTTTGTCGATTTCACCGGATTGCTGCCGGACCGGGCGCACGTCTTGCTGCATCTGCAGGTGATGCCGGCGCTGCTGGGTTCGATGTGGGTGGTATTGATTGCGCAACTGCTCATTGCCCTCGTCGTGGGGCGGCTCTATTGCTCGACCGTCTGCCCGGCAGGCATCTTGCAGGATATCATCAACCGGATTTATTGCATCGGGAAGAAAAAGAGCAAAGGCACGCGCCGGTTCAAGTACCGTAAGCCCCTGAACAGATTGCGTTACGTCATCTTGGCATTGACGCTGGTCAGCGCCTTTGCCGGCGTGCTGAACCTCGCTCTCCTGCTCGACCCATACAGCAACTTCGGACGAATCGCGACCAATCTGCTCCGCCCCGTCGTGATGTGGACCAACAACGGCGCTGCAGAAATGCTGATGAGCATGGACAACTATGCGCTCTACCAAGTGACGATTAGCACCGTCACCACCGCTGGACTTATCAGCGGACTGGTAGCACTCGCCCTCTTCATCGGACTGACCGTCTGGCGCGGCAGGATATTCTGCAACAGCATTTGTCCGGTCGGTGCGCTGCTGAGCCTCTTCTCGCGCTACTCCTTCTTCCGCATTTCCGTGAATGAAGCGAGCTGCATCCACTGCGGATTATGCGAAAAGAGTTGCAAGGCGGAAGCCATCGACAGTAAGAATATGCGCATCGATATGTCGCGCTGCGTGGATTGCTTCAATTGCCTCTCCTCGTGCAGCAACGGCAGCCTGCAATATACCTTTAATCCCGGTTTCCTGAAGAAAGAAACGGCAGCGCCTGCTCCGAAGGCAGAAGCGGAGAAACAACAGAACAGCCGCCGCACCTTCTTGGCTACCGGAGCCACGGTCGTTGCCTCGCTCCCGGTTCTTCCGGCATTCGCCGAAGGCAAACAGAAGCGGAAACGCCGCAAGAAATGGCCGCCGGTAACGCCTCCGGGCTCATTAAGCATCGAGCGGTTCAAGGATTTGTGTACGGGATGCCACCTCTGCGTGACGCAATGCCCCAGCCAAGTACTGCGCCCCGCCGGAATGGAATACGGATTCGATTACCTGTTGAAGCCGCACATGTCCTACGACAACAGCTACTGCAATTACGAATGTACGGTCTGTGCCGATGTCTGTCCGACGCACGCCCTGAAACCGATTAGCGTGGAAGAGAAGACCACTACGCAGGTCGGCGTGGCGCATTTCTTCATCAACCGCTGTATCGTGCAAACGGAAAATACCGACTGCGGCGCCTGCTCGGAGCACTGCCCGACCCAAGCGGTGAAGATGGTCCCCTACAAAGGGACGCTGACGATTCCGGAGGTGAACCCGGACCTCTGCGTAGGTTGCGGCGGATGCGAATCGATTTGCCCGGTTCGTCCGATGCGCGCCATCATCATCAAGGCGAACGAAGTACACCGGCATGTAGAGAAACCCAAGCAGGAGGAAGTCAAAGATATCGAGGTAACCGACTTCGGTTTCTAAAGGGCTTGGCGTTTCCATATTAATTCGTATCTTTGCACCCCTATGAAATTTGAATTACTACATAACGATACAAAGACGAATGCAAGGGCGGGCTTGATTACTACGGACCACGGCGTAATCGAGACGCCCATTTTCATGCCCGTCGGAACGCAGGGCGCAGTGAAAGCCGTGCACATGCCGGAATTACGCGACGACATCCAAGCCCAGATTATCTTGGGCAATACCTATCACCTTTATCTGCGTCCGGGATTGGATATCTTGGAAAAAGCCGGCGGACTGCACAAGTTCAATGGCTGGGAACGGCCTATCTTGACCGACAGTGGCGGCTTTCAGGTCTTCTCTCTGTCGGACAACCGCAAATTGCGCGAGGAGGGCGCCGAGTTCCGCTCGCACATCGACGGCTCGAAGCATCTCTTCACGCCGGAGAAGGTGATGGACATCGAACGGACCATCGGTGCGGATATCATCATGGCGTTCGACGAATGCTGCCCGGGCGATGCCGATTACGAATATGCCAAGAAATCATTGGGGCTGACCGAGCGCTGGCTGGACCGCTGCTTCAAGCGTTTCAACGAGACGGAGCCGAAGTATGGCTACCGGCAGAGCCTCTTCCCCATCGTGCAGGGCTGCGTCTATCCCGACCTCCGCATCCGCGCGGCAGAGAATGTGGCTGCCAAGGAAGCGGACGGCAACGCCATCGGCGGACTGGCGGTGGGCGAACCGACCGAGAAGATGTACGAGATGATTGAGGTCGTCAACGGCATCCTCCCGAAAGACAAGCCGCGCTACCTGATGGGCGTCGGCACGCCTATCAATATCCTCGAAGCCATCGAACGGGGCGTGGATATGTTCGACTGCATCATGCCGACGCGCAACGGACGCAACGGACAGCTCTTCACCGCTTACGGCACGATGAACATGCGCAATAAGAAGTGGGAGGCAGACTTCTCGCCCATCGACCCGGAGGGCGCGTCGTTCGTGGACCGCATCTACACGAAAGCCTATCTCCATCATCTGATTAAAGTGAACGAGATACTAGGGCTGCAGATTGCCTCCATCCATAACCTCGCCTTCTACCTGTGGCTCGTCAAAGAGGCACGCCGCCATATCATCGCCGGAGATTTCTCCGCGTGGAAACCCCGGATGGTGGCGCAGTTGAACAACCGACTATAATTACGAACAGAGATGAAAGACTTCAAGCTTAAACGAATCGACTGGTACATCATCAAGCAGTTCTTAGGGACCTACGTGTTCGCTATCTTCCTGATTATCTCCATCTCGGTGGTGTTCGACATCAACGAGAAGATAGACAAGTTCCTGCGCCCCGAAGTGCCGCTCTCTGCCATCGTGTTCGATTATTACCTGAACTTCATCCCCTACTTCGCCAACCTGTTCAGCCCGCTGTTCACCTTCATCGCCGTGATATTCTTCACATCGAAGCTCGCGGACAATTCCGAAATCATCGCCATGCTCTCCAGCGGAATGAGCTTCCGCCGGCTGATGCTCCCCTATGGCATCTCCGCCGGAGTCATCGCGCTGGTCACCTTCCTGCTCAGCGGGTTCGTCATCCCGCCTGCCAACAAGGTGCGCATCGATTTCCAGAACAAATACATCAAGAACAAGGCGGTCGAGTATGCCCGCAACGTGCAAATCGAGGTCGAGCCCGGCGTCATCGCCTACTTCGACCGCTACGACGCGCGCACCAGCATGGGCTACCGCTTCTCGCTCGAACATTTCGACGGCAAACACCTCGTCTCGCGCCTCACCGCCAACTCCATCAAGTACGACACGCTCTACCATTGGCAGGTCATCGACTATACCATCCGCGATTTCGACGGCATGCGCGAATACATCACCCAAGGCTCGCGCAAGGACACGACGCTGACCATCATCCCGTCCGACTTTCTCATCGCCAACAACGACTGCGAGAAGATGACCACCCCGCAGCTGCACGCCTACATCCAGCGCCAGCAAAAACGCGGCATCGGCAACATCCAGACCTTCGAGATAGAATACCACAAACGCTTTGCATCCATCATGACCTCGTTCATCCTCACCACCATCGGCGTGTCGCTCTCGTCGCGCAAGATGAAGGGCGGCATGGGACTGAACATCGGCATCGGCATCGCGCTCAGCTTCTCTTACATATTATTTATGACCGTCACCGCCACGTTCGCCATCAACGGCGCCGTGAGCCCCTTCATCGCCGCATGGATTCCGAACATCCTCTACACCTTCATCGCCATCTACCTGTACCGGAAGGCGCCGAGGTAAAATCAATAGTATATACATTTAAAATCAAGACTATGGAACTAAATGACAAAATCTTTATTTACCAAACTGCCGACGGGCAAACATCTATTGATGTGAAATTAGAGCATGACACCGTGTGGCTTTCGCAAGCACAAATGGCCGAGCTATTTCAGAAAGATAGAACTGTTATAGGAAAGCATATTCAAAACATTTTTAAAGAGGGCGAGTTGGATAAAAATGTGGTATGTGCAAATTTTGCACATACCACCCGACATGGGGCTATTGCCGATAAAAAGCAGGAAAAAAGACTGACATTTTACAACCTTGACGTCATCATCTCTGTGGGCTATCGGGTGAAAAGCCTTCGCGGAACTCAATTTCGTATTTGGGCAAACCGGATTTTAAAAGACTATTTAGTGAAAGGGTATGCTATTAATCATGCTTTGACAGGACAACGTTATACCGAATTAAAACAATTAGTCCACGTATTAGGACGAACAGTTCGTATGCAAGATTCACTTTCTTCCGAAGAAACAGCCGATTTGGTAAAAGTTGTTTCTGATTATGCTTACGCGCTAGACACACTTGACAAATATGATTACCAACAACTAACTATTGAACCAACAGCCCATAATCAGAGGGAGAAATTCCGTGCGACCTACGAAAGTGCAATACACGCTATCGAAGAATTAAAGGCCAAATTCGGAGCAAGCCGCTGGTTTGCCAACGAAAAAGATGACTCGTTTAAAAGCTCCATCGGACAAATTTATCAAACTTTCGACGGACAAGAACTATACCCCTCTGTCGAAGAGAAAGCCGCCATGTTACTTTATCTCGTCACGAAAAACCATTCGTTTAGCGATGGAAACAAACGTATTGCTGCTACGCTTTTCCTTTGGTTTATGGCGAACAATGGCATCCTTTACTACCCGGACGGCTCGAAGCGAATTGCAGATAATACCCTTGTCGCTCTCACACTGCTGATTGCTGAAAGCCGCACAGAAGAAAAAGAAGTAATGGTTAAAGTAGTGGTGAACTTGTTGAACTGAATGATACTATTCATTAGATGCAAAACGTACAAAGTCCACAGCGATTTTCAACGCGTTGCGTTCTCTGCGAGCTCTTTATGCCCTTTGTGTTAAAAAATTTACAAGAAATTCCTTGCCGCTTGATTTAAATCCTTAAATTTGTAGTCGGCTGAGGCCTACGGAATAGCCTCTGGAACTCCAGAGGGGTCAGCGGAGACCTACGAAATGGCCTCTAGAACTCTAGAGGGGTCAGCGGAGACCTACGAAATGGCCACTGGAACTCCAGAGGGGTCAACGGAGGCCTACGAAATGGCCTCTAGAACTCCAGAGGGGTCGGCGGAGGCCTACGAAACACTCCCTAGAACTCTAGGCAGGTCCGCGGAGGCCTACGAAATAGCCTCTAGAACTCCAGAGGGGTCGGCGGAGGCCTACGAAATGGCCTCTAGAACTCTAGAGGGGTCCGCGGAGGCCTACAAAATGGCCTCTAGAACTCTAGAGGGGTCCGCGGAGGCCTACGAAACACTCCCTAGAACTCTAGGCAGGTTTGCGGAGGCCTACGAAACGCTCCCTAGTACGCTAGGCGGGTCGGCGGAGGTATAAAATGATAAAATGAGATTTTATTTAAGAAGAGATAAAAGATGACTGTACAAGAATTTACTGAATTTGTCAAGACGCGCCAGCCGCTCAACACGCCGGAGATTTTCCGGTTCATGGACGAGATGAGCGACGAGGCGCGTCGCATTACGTTCCGCCTCAACTCGGCCTACCATACGCCGGACGAGGTACGGGCGCTGCTGAGCGAGCTGTTCGGCTACAAAGTGCCGGAGACCTTCCGGGTGTTCCCGCCCTTTTATACCGATTTCGGGAAAAATATCCACGTGAGCGATGGCGTATTCATCAACGCCTGCTGCCACTTTCAGGACCACGGGGGCGTGTTCATCGGCGAAGGGAGCCAAATCGGGCACAATGTGGTGTTTGCTACGCTGAACCATGATGTCCGTCCGGAGATGCGCGCCTACACCTATCCCGCGCCGATTGTGTTGGGCAAGCGGGTGTGGGTCGGCTCGAACTCCACCATCCTGCAGGGCGTGACGATAGGCGACAACTCCATCGTGGCTGCCGGAGCAGTGGTGACGAAGGATGTCCCGGCAAACACCATCGTGGGCGGCGTGCCGGCAAAGATTATCAAAAAGATAGAATAATATAGATTAACAACAAAAAAGGAAAAGAAAATGCACAATTGGTTTGAATGTAAAGTCTCTTACGAGAAGATGATGGAAAACGGAATGCAAAAGAAGGTGACCGAGCCTTACTTGGTGGACGCCCTCTCCTTCACGGAGGCGGAGTCGCGCATCATCGAGGAAATCCGTCCCTTCATCACCGGAGAATTTACCATCACGGATATCAAACGCGCGCGCCTCTCGGAAATTTTCTTCAACGAGAACGGCGACCGCTATTATAAAATAAAGGTCTATTTCATCACACTCGACGAAAAGAGCGGCGCCGAGAAGAAAACCGCTGCCATGATGCTGGCGCAGGCTTCGACCCTGAAGGAGGCCATCGCCGTGCTGGAAGAGGGCATGAAGGGGACGCTCTCGGATTACACCATCGCCTCCGTCACCGAGACACTGCTGATGGATGTATTCCCGTTCGACGCAGACAGCATCCCGTCCGCTCCGAAATCGGACGAAGAGAAATTAGCGGAGGAGAAAGCGAAATGACATCCATCGCACAACATATCAAAGAACTGCAAGCGTCGCTCCCCGCGGGAGTCACGCTTGTAGCCGTTTCCAAGTTCCATCCCGTCGAAGCCCTGCAAGAGGCATACGACGCGGGACAGCGCATATTCGGCGAAAGCCGCGCACAGGAACTGGTGGCAAAGGCCCGCGTCCTGCCGAAAGATATCGAATGGCATTTCATCGGTCCGCTGCAAAGCAACAAAGTGAAGGACATCGCGCCCTTCATTCACCTCATCCACAGCATCGACTCCGTAAAGCTCCTGCAGGAGGTCAATAAACAGGCGGCAAAGCATGACCGCGTGATTCGCGTCCTGCTGGAAATCCACGTCGCCGAAGAGGAGACCAAACATGGATTCAGCGTGGAGGAGTGCCGCGAACTGGCCGCCCATCTCCCCGAACTGCCGCACGTCAGCATTTCCGGCATCATGGGCATGGCGACGCAGACCGACGACGAAGCGCAAATCCGCCGCGAGTTCCGGACACTGCACCAGCTCTTCGAAGAACTGAAAGCCGGCGCGTTCAAGGACTCGGACGACTTCAGCATCCTCTCAATGGGAATGAGCCACGATTATCGCATCGCCATCGAAGAGGGCAGCACGATGGTCCGCGTCGGGACCTATATCTTCGGCGAACGCGAATATTAAACGGACAATGACTACATGGAGAACGTAATAAAACATATCAAAGCGCAATATCCGGTATCCGACGCAGCCATCAACGAGCTACTGTCCTGCACCTCGCCCTGCCGATTCTCCAAACGGTATCTGCTGGTCGAGGAGGGCAAGTACTGCAAATATGCCTATTTCCTCGAAAAGGGAATAACGCGCTCCTACTGGCTAGTGGATGGCGAAGAAATCACCACCTCGTTTGCCGGCGAAGGATATATCGTCTTCAGCATGGACGAGTTTTATTACCACAAAAAGAGCGAAGAGTTTGTCGAGACATTGGAGGAGGTGGAGGCCTACCGGATTGCGCTGACCGACCTGACCCGCCTCTTGGAAACCAACATCGAACTGAGCAACTGGGGACGAGTCATCCACCAGAATGAATACCGCCGCCTGCACCGCTGCCATAAAGAACGGCTAACGCTTCCCGCCAAAGAGCGGTACGAAGAGTTCAAGAGGCAATTCCCGGAAATCTGCCGGCGGGTGAATTTGGGATACATCGCCTCTTATTTGGGAATCACCTTGTCCACGCTCAGCCGACTCCGAGCCAACGGATAACGGGATTTTGACATAGGACAACTTTTTGCGCAGCGGAAAAGCTGTAACTTTGCTCCAATTCATTAATTTCTAAACAAACAAACAATGTCTAAAACGATTATCGCATCAGCCGCATTCGCGGATACGAAACCCCACTACGAGATTCTTGACGGATTACGCGGGGTCGCTGCACTCTTAGTAGTCTTTTATCACATCTTCGAAGGACTCTCCTTCGCTGCCGGAGGAACACTGATTACCACCATCAACCATGGCTATCTGGCGGTCGATTTCTTCTTCATCCTCTCCGGCTTCGTCATCGGATATGCCTACGACGACCGATTGGGAAAAACCATGACGCTCGGCAACTTCTTCAAGCGCCGCCTGATACGTCTGCATCCGATGATTATCATGGGAGCCGTTATCGGTGTCGTTTTCTACTGCTTGCAGGGCTGCGTCAAATGGGACGGCACGCACGTCTCGACATCGCTTATCATGCTGGCGTTGCTCTGCGCGATGTTCTTCATCCCGGCGACTCCGGGCGCAAGCTACGACATCCGCGGCAATGGGGAGATGTTCCCGCTCAACGGTCCGAGCTGGTCGCTCTTCTTCGAATATATCGGGAATATTCTCTACGCATTATTCATTCATCGCCTCTCGAACAAGGCACTGACCGCATTGGTGGTTTTGTTGGGCGCGGGATTAGCGTGGTTCGCCCTGTTCGATGTAGCCGGCTACGGGATGATTGGCGTAGGTTGGACACTCGACGGTGTGAACTTCTTGGGCGGTTCGTTGCGTATGCTCTTCCCATTCTCGCTGGGCATGTTGCTGTCCCGCCATTTCAAGCCCGTCAAAGTGCGGGGCGCATTCTGGATTTGCTCGATTGTCCTGTTGGTTCTGTTCTGCGTCCCCTACATCGAAGGAAATTCGCCCATCTCCTACAACGGATTATTCGAGGCCATCTGCATACTCTTTATCTTCCCGGCACTTGTATGGCTGGGCGCATCGGGAAAAACGACCGACAAGCACTCCACGCAAATCTGCAAGTTCTCCGGAGACATTTCCTTCCCGCTCTACGCCGTGCATTACCCGGTGATGTATCTGTTCTATTCATGGTTGATAGAGAACAAGTATTATACCTTCGGGGAGGTCTGGCAGATGGCGTTGGTCGTCTATGTCGGGAGCATCCTGCTCGCCTACCTCTGCTTGAAGTGCTATGACGAGCCCGTCAGAAGGTGGCTGAGCCGAAGATTCTTAGCAAAGAAATAAACAATCATATACCATTTAAATTTAGAGACATGAAACAACGTAGAAAATCAGTAGCGACCTTGATGGCATGCGCACTCGTATGCAGTCATCTTGCAGCCCAAGAAGCGGAATTCGACTTGACGTCCCAGCGTTCAGAGTCCCAAGACGTTTTGGCGGTTCCCGGCAAGAAACTGGACCATCATGGCATCATCATCAATCCGACGCCGCACAAATTAGTCTTAAACGAGAAAGGCAAATTGGACATCTCGAAAGGAATCAGCCTGAAAGACAAACAGAAGAAATTCGCGGAGGACTTCGGATTTGTCACACTCGACAAAAAGGGGGTCAAGCTCACCATCGACTTCGGAGCCAAAGCCGCTGCCAAGAAAGAGGTAAAGGCGGTTTCCGGAGCTTATGCACTCAGTATCGGTGAAAAAGGGATAACCATCACCGGCTATGATGAGCGGGGCGCCTTCTATGGCATCCAGACACTCCGCCAACTGCTGGAGAGCCCGGCCGTCAAAGGGGGACAATTGCCCTATGCGGAGATTAACGACTATCCGGACCTGAAGTATCGCGGCGTGGTGGAAGGTTTCTATGGAACGCCTTGGTCGCATGAGGTTCGGAAATCGCTCATTGATTTCTACGGTAAATTCAAGATGAACGCCTACCTGTACGGACCGAAAGATGACCCGTACCACAGCTGCCCGAACTGGCGCTTGCCTTATCCGGAGAAAGAGGCGGAGAACATCAAGGATTTGGTGAAGGCGTGCCAGCGCAACCGCGTGGACTTCGTCTGGGCGATTCATCCGGGGCAAGACATTAAGTGGAACGAGGAGGATTACCAGAATCTGGTGAACAAATTCAACTGGATGTATGACTTGGGCGTGCGTGCGTTTGCCGTGTTCTTCGACGACATCTCCGGCGAGGGAACTAATCCGGTCAAACAAACAGAGCTTTTGAACCGATTGACGGAAGATTTTGTAAAGGTAAAGGGCGACATTGCGTCAATGACCGTTTGTCCGACCGATTATTCCAAACTGTGGGCGAATCCGACGCCGCAGGGAAGCCTCGCCATTTACGGCAACACGCTCGACCCTTCGATTAATGTCTTCTGGACCGGCGACGTGGTCTGCAGCGACCTGACGAAGGAGACAATGGACTGGCTCAACTCGCGCATCAAGCGTCCGGGATATTACTGGTGGAACTGGCCCGTGACCGACTATGCGCGCCATATCTTGATGCAAGGCCCGACTTACGGGTTGGATACGTCGCTGACCGACAAAGACCTGTGCGGTATCGTCAGCAATCCGATGGAGCACGGCGAGGCTTCGAAGCTGGCGTTGTATGGCGTGGCGGACTATGCGTGGAACGTCGCTAACTTTAACCCGATAGATAATTGGGAGCGCGGCATCGAGGAGCTGGCTCCGGAGGCAAAAGAGGCCTACCGCACCTTCGCCATCCATTCGGCTGACACCGAGACCGGATACCGCCGCGACGAGTCGTGGGAGACAAAGACCTTCCGGATAGCGGACTGGAACGACGCTACGGCGCAGGCGCTGGAAGCGGAGTTCGCCCGTATTGAAAAGGTCCCGGCTGAGATGGAACAGCACTGCTCGAACAAAATATTGCTGAACGAATTGCGCCCGTGGCTGACTGAATTTGGCAAGCTGGGCACACGCGGCAAGCAGGCCATCGAGCTCGCCCGCCTCTATCGCTCGAACGGGAACGATGCCGAGTTCTGGGACAAATATATCCGCAACGTGATGAGCAAAGAGGAGCGCAAGAATTACGAAGCGCATAAGTCCGGCACACTGAAATTGCAGCCCTTCTATGAGAACGCGATGGACGACATGGCGGACGGCTTCCTCGAAAAGGTGCTGGGCGAAAAGCCGATGTTGTACAAGGGCATCGGTTCGTTCGCCAACTCGAAGACTACGCTGACGAAGCTCATGTTCGACAACGACACCGTGACGCACTATACGTCCGGCATCTCCCAGAAACCGGGCGACTGGATTGGCGTGGATTTGGGCAGCGTGCGCGATGTCTATGAGGTGGCGATTCTGCAAGGACGCAACTCGGTGGACGACGTCGATTACTTCGACCATGCAAAACTGGAATATTCGGCTGACGGAAGGACGTGGACGCCGATGATTGAGGATATGCAGCAGCAATACGTCATCAATTGGAGCGGCGATACGATTCAGGCACGGTATATCCGCTTGAAGCGGCTGGAATCGAAGCGTACGAACTACGCATCCGTCCGCTCGTTCGTGGTCAATCCGTTGCGCTTGGAGAACTTGGGCTTCGGTTTGGATGCCGACAATCCTTCGGAGGCGCTCTTCGCTTTCGACCGGCAACTCAATACCGCATATTCGGCTAAAGGCTCGTTCGGTTTCGAGGTTCCGCAGGGTACAAAGAGCTACACGTTGCTGATGAATCAGCTCGCATCGCCGCTGAAGATTACCCAGCTGGACGCTGACGGCAAAGTACTCTCGGAAACCACCGCCAATGCCCCCTATTTCCACTTCGACGTGAACGAAGGGGCTGCCAAAGTGCAGATTGAGGGCTCGGCAGAGATATTTGAGATTATCGCTAAATAAAGCGGGCACATTTGCGCCCTTCAATGATACGAAACTCGCGGGTTTCACCTCTCTGAAGTCCTTCAAAAAGGTGAAACTCGCGAGTTTCTCTATTCTGAAGCCCTTCAAAAACCAGAAACTCGCGAGTTTCTCTATTCTGAAGCCCTTCAAAAACCAGAAACCCGCGAGTTTCTCTACTCTGAAGCCCTTCAAAAACCTGCCAACCGCGGTTGGCAACATTTCGGCACCCTTCAAAAGCCTGCCAACCGCGGTTGGGAGCATTTCGACGCCCTTCAAAAGCCTGCCAACCACGGTTGGGAGCATTTCGACGCCCTTCAAAAGTCAGCCAACCACGGTTGGGAGCATTTCGACGCCCTTCAAAAGCCTGCCAACCGCGGTTGGGAGCATTCCGGCGCCCTTCAACGGTCTGCCAACCGCGGTTGGCGCAATTGCGAATAGATATATTCCATATCCACATGGCTGCGGACCCACTCCGCCAAGCGGTCATACTGCTCCTCCTTGAAGGCGGCATAATCGAAGGTTGCGGCAAGCGCGACAGACGTGCCGATGCCCTCCGCCAAGCTGTCCAGCACCTCCGGATTGTCCAAGATGCCATGCAGGTAACAGCCCCAGCACCGCCCGTTCAGGTAATACCCGTCGCGGCGTCCCTCCTCCAAGCAAGCCACCGGACGTTCCGCCGCATCGCCGAGCAACACCGTGCGCCCCATGTGGATTTCATACCCTTTGCAAGGGAACGACGCCGGCACATCCGACTTTCCGGCAAGAAAAACGAACCGGCTTTGGCGGGTAATCTTCTCCGGCTCAAGAATCGTGACCTGCGGCAACAATCCCAGTCCGGGAACCGCCGGAAGATTGCCCTCCAGCCCCTCCGGGTCCTCCAGCCGCGCACCCATCATCTGATATCCTCCGCAAATACCCACCACCTTCTTGCCCGCTTTATAGGCGCGAATGATGGCGTCGGCTATGCCATTGGCGCGGAGGCTCTGCAAATCCGCCAACGTATTCTTCGAGCCGGGCAGGATGATGATATCCGCCTTCTCCACCTCCTCCGGCGAGTTCGTGTAATAGGGATTGAACCGCTCGTCCATCTCCAAGACATCGAAATCGGTAAAATTGGACAACCGCCTCAGCAGGATAATGGCGACGTTAATCTTCCCCGCCTGAAACGAGTGGCTCTTGCTGTCTAATACGACCGAATCCTCCGCCTCGATGCGAATATCCCGAAAGAAAGGGACAACGCCCACCACCGGCACGCCCGTCAGCTCCTCGATAATCCGTTTCCCCTCTTCGAAGAGCGAGACATCCCCGCGAAACTTATTGATGATAATGCCCTTTATCAGCCGGCGCTCCTCCGGGCGCAGCAACGCAATCGAACCATACACCGACGCGAACACGCCGCCCCGGTCGATATCCGCCACAAGGTAGGTATCCGCCTCGGCATATTGCGCCATCCGCATGTTCGTAATGTCCCGGTCGCGCAAATTCAACTCCGAAATGCTCCCGGCGCCCTCCAGCACCACCGGATTATGATGCGCCCGCAAGCGGTCGAACGCCGCCTTTGCCTCTTCAAACAACTGCGCCTTCTGTGCCTTCCCGCCGAAATAATCCTTGGCCGACAAATTCCCGACAGGCCGCCCGTTCAGCACGACCTGCGACCCTTTATCGCTGGTCGGCTTCAACAGCACCGGATTCATATCCGTATGCGGCGCAATCCCGCAGGCCTCCGCTTGGACCACTTGCGCCCGTCCCATCTCGCCCCCCTCCGGCGTAGAATAGGAGTTCAACGACATATTCTGCGCCTTGAACGGAGCCGGAGCATAGCCATCCTGCTTAAAGATACGGCAGAACGCCGCATTAATCACACTCTTCCCCGCGTCCGAGCAGGTCCCGACAAACATAATCGGCTTTAACAATCCCTTATCCATAACCTTTGTATCAAGAAATTCATACAACGAAAAAGGAGGAAGCATCTCCTACTCACCGATGAAGCAGAAAGGATGTTCCTCCTCTTGTAAATTATCATTATCCGACAGCGTCGCCCGCTGTCCGCTCATTTACTTCCCTTATTTGTTATTCGCATAATTCTTGTTCAAGTACTCCAGCAGCTCAGCCGTGATGTCGTAAGCATCGTTCGCCAACAGGATATTGTCGCCGCCGGTATTGCTGAATACCACTTGGAACCCTTTGTCCTGATTGAACACCGTCAACTGCGAAACGATAGTGTCGCGCAATTGCTCGTTCAAGTTCTGCTGCTCCGTCATCAATTCCTGAGACAGCCGAGTGTCTAAGTCCTGCAGCTCTTGGCGCTTGTTCAACAAACGCTGCTGTTCTTGCTCGGCTCTTTCTTGGGTTAAGAATGCGTTATTCGTTATCTTACGTTGAAATTCTTCCATTTCCTTCTGCAGAGAGGCGGCTTTCTGATTCACGCTTGCCCGCGAGCTTTCCGCTTTCTTCAGAATGATTTCATTCAAATCTTTCGCATAATTGTAGTTCTCCAGCAATGAATCTACATTAACATAGGCAATCGGCAAAATCTCGGTCGGTGTACCACTCCCGCTTGCTACGGATTTAACCACCTTCTCCTCTTTCTTACCAGAGAACTGCATCACAAAAAGAATTACAACGGCAACGGCTAACACGCCGTTGATAATGTAGTTAACGTTCTTCATATATTCAATTATCTTTTTTATTATACTTCTTATCTTGTGATTTCAAATGATTTTCAAATCACTCTTCTTTTAATCTATCGTACAGATTACGATGTTGCAACTGGATGCGGTCTTCTGTTTTTGCACAATAAATGCCTTTCTTACGCAGTCCTTTGTTCCCCTCGATATGCGTATTCGGGAAACGTCCGCCCTTCACCAGAATAACCTTTATGCAAAGTAAAACGGTACAAATAGCAATAATTATGATTGCAAGTAATAATGTTTTTAGCATTTGTCTTTATATTTGTGAACGCAAATATAAGGGTTTCACCGATTATATAGTAGATTTTGTTGATTTAATTCTACTTTTTTTCGATATAAACTCTATTTGATGAGATATATTAACTTTATAAACAACTACGAAAATGATGAAAATTACTGATTTGCAACCGGAAATCGTCTGGAAGTATTTTTATGAGATTACACAAGTGCCCCGCCCTTCCAAGAAAGAGGGGAAGATGATTGCTTACTTGGAAGAGTTCGCCCAAAAGCATAACCTAAGCATCAAAAAGGACCCAGCCGGCAACATTCTTATATCGAAATCGGCTACTCCGGGTATGGAAAATCGGCAAACCGTCATACTGCAAGCGCATATGGATATGGTATGCGAGAAGAATAACGATACGAAGCATGATTTCGATAATGACCCTATCGAGACTATCGTTGACGGGGACTGGCTGCGTGCCAACGGAACTACGCTGGGCGCAGATAATGGCATCGGCATGGCGGCGGAATTAGCGCTGTTAGCTTCGGAAGATATCCAGCATGGCCCTATCGAATGCCTCTTCACGGTCGATGAAGAGACCGGACTGACCGGCGCCAAGGCGTTGCAAAAGGGATTCATGACCGGCAATATCCTCCTGAATCTGGACAGTGAGGACGAAGGCCAAATCTTTATGGGATGTGCCGGAGGGATGGATACGCAGGCTACGTTCAATTACCACCCGAAGGAGGCGACTGCCGACCGGCTTTATTTCCGTATCGATGTGAAGGGACTGAACGGCGGACACTCCGGCGGCGAAATCCATAAGGGCTTGGGAAATGCCAACAAAATCCTCTTCCGTTTCCTTTACCTGCTGAAGAAAAGAGGCCTCAACTTCATCCTTTGCTCGGTCGATGGCGGCAATCTGCGGAATGCCATCCCACGCGAAGCCCACGCGGTAATCGGTATCCTGCCTGAAATAAAAGAGGATGTCCGCATCCTGTTGAACCATTTTACGGCGGATGTCGAAAACGAATTGAAGCACGTCGATAAAAACGTACAGTTATTCATGGAATCGACCGACCGTCCGGAGTTTTACATCGATAATAGCACGGCAGAGAATATCATTTGCGCAATGATGGCTTGCCCGCATGGTGTCATCGGCATGAGCCACGACATCGAAGGATTGGTAGAAACCTCTACGAACCTCGCTTCTATCAAGATGAAACCCAATAATGCGATTCTGATTGGGACCAGCCAGCGCAGCTCTATCGAATCGCAGAAAGAGATGATAGCCAATCAGGTGGCAGCTACCTTCCTGTTGGCAGGCGCACAGGTGGCACACGGCGACGGTTATCCGGGATGGGAACCGAATCCTAACTCGGCTATCCTGAAAATCGCCCAGCAGACCTACGAGAACCTTTTCCACAAGCAGCCGCAAATCATGGCTATCCACGCCGGACTGGAATGCGGATTGTTCCTCGAAAAGTATCCGAATCTGGATATGATTTCTTTTGGTCCGACACTGCGCGATGTCCACTCGCCGAACGAACGTATCGAAATCAAGACCGTCGGCATGTGGTGGGCTCATCTGTTGGAACTGTTGAAGAACATCCCTGAATAACCCCTTTTTGTCGAGGTAGCTACCAAGTGATTGCCAAGGTAGCTGCCTCGACAATCTTTTATCAAAATGAAGGTTCTGCAACTTGGCTAATCCTAAAAAATTGCCGACAGAGACTCTGAAACCATTTTTCAAATTGAAAAAATGCCGGCAGAGGCTCTGAAACCATTTTCCAAGTTGAAAAAACGCCGACAGAGGCTCTGAAACCATTTTCCAAGTTGAAAAAACGCCGACAGAGGCTCTGAAACCATTTTTCAAACTGAAAAAATGCCGACAGAGACTCTGAAACCATTTTCCAAATTGAAAAAATGCCGACAGAGGCTCTGAAACCATTTTCCAAACTGAAAAAACGCTGACAGAGGCTCTGAAACCATTTTTCAAGTTGAAAAAACGCTGACAGAGGCTCTGAAACCATTTTTCAAGTTGAAAAAACGCTGACAGAGACTCTGAAGCTCCCGTTCTTTTCGAGGAAAGAGGCGACCGGACATAATTATGTAAAATAATTTGGATATTTTTGCGTTATTGAAACAAAAACAGGATTACGCAATGAAACAAACAGCCCTATTCATATTATCCATCATCGCTACATTCTCGCTCCTCTTTACCGCATGCGGGGATTTGGATGAACATTACTCGACCAACCCGAACTACCGGTTGTCCTTTTCGGTCGATACCTTGTCGTTCGATACCGTATTTACCACGATAGGTTCTGCTACGAAACAGTTCATGATTTATAACCAGAACAGCGAGGCGTTGAATATCGAGTCGATTATGCTGGCAAGCGGCGGGGAATCCGGCTTCCGGTTAAACGTGGACGGGCGCAAAGGGGATTACTTCGACAATGTAGGCATTCTTGCCGAAGACAGTATGTTCGTATTCGTGGAGGTAAATGTCGACCCGAACGATTCCAACCAGCCTTTGCTGGTCGAAGATTCGGTCGTTTTCATTACCAACGGCATTTCCCAATCGGTGCGGTTAGAAGCCTACGGGCAAAACATGCGCCTGCACAAGGGAGGGTTGCATATCACCCGAGACACCACGTGGACCGCCGATTTGCCCCACTTGGTATATGACAGCATTACCGTCGATGCCGGAGCGACGCTCTATCTCTCCGAAGGGACCACGCTTTATATGCACGATAAAGCCAATCTGATTGTCGATGGACGTTTAATCAGCGAAGGGACATTGGAGCATCCGGTAACGATACGGGGCGACCGGCTGGATTTCGTCTTGGACAATATCCTGCCTTACGACCGGACACCGGGACAATGGGGCGGCATTTACTTTACGGAACAGAGTTTCGGCAACCGGATGAGCTATACCATCGTGCGCAACGGTACGACGGGCATTACGTTAGAGCCCTCCGACCCGGCACAGCAGAAGCTGGACGTATCGAATTGCCAATTCACCAATATGCAGGGCAATGTATTCACGGCAAGCAATAGCCATGCCACATTGGTCAATACGGAAATCAGCAATGCGGGAGGCGCGGTCGTCGCTTTGGCCTGCGGGAACTATCAATTTACCCACTGTTCGTTGGTCAATTATATGCGCCTCATCCAACGCAATTCCTCCTGCTTGGCATTGGCCGACACATACTATCCGGAAGGAAATCCGGAAGCCCAAGCCGCAGGATTGGATGTCCGCTTCGATAATTGCCTGATAGATGGAAATTATGGTTCGGGAGATGAAAACTACGGCGGGGAAATAGCCGTATCCTTCTCCGACCCGGAGGCTGTAAACTACCTGTTTAACCATTGCGCCATTGCAACTGTCATCGAAGAGAACGACACGCACTTTAATCAGGTAGAACTTCGGACGGACGAGAACCTCCCCTATTATAAAATGACCGGAGGCGAAGAAAACAAATACCAGTTCGATTTCCGTCCGGACTCCGTCATCTCGTTAGGCGTAGGGAAAGCAGACCCGGCTATCTCAGCTCAATATCCGACGGACCGCTTAGGCATAAACCGATTAACCAACGAAACAGGACCCACCATCGGCGCTTATGAGTATGTACAGGAATAGGTTGGTTGGTATAATGATATGCCTGCTTTGTTCTCTCACCCTATCCGCGCAACAGAACAAGCAGCAGCTCTTCCAAGTGATGAGCTACAATGTAGAGAACAGCTTCGACACGACGGATAATCCGGAGGTCGCCGACGAAGAATTTCTGCCCTCAGGCGACAGGCATTGGACAGAAGGCCGCTACTACCGGAAACTCCAGCATATCGCGCAAGTCATCCAATCGGCAGGCGGATGGGACACTCCGGCGTTGGTCGGGTTATGCGAAGTGGAAAATGACTCGGTTATGCACCACCTGCTCACACGCACCTCGCTCCGCCAAATGGATTACCGCTACTGCATCACCCACGGACAAGACCAGCGCGGCATCAACGTCGCCCTCCTCTACCAACGCAATCGATTCAAACTGCTCGGCTCTGAGGAAATCCGGATTGTCTTGCCGAAAAAGGAACGTCCCACGCGCAATATTCTGCATGTCTGGGGAATCATCCAGACAGGAGATACCCTCGATGCCTTCGTTTGCCACATGCCTTCACGCTCCGGCGGAGAAATGGCAAGCCGTCCCAAACGGAAATTAGCAGCATTGCGACTCCGGAGCTGTGTGGACTCTATCCTTTCTCTCCGCTCCACTCCCCAATGCCTGATTATGGGAGACTTCAATGATATGCCCGAAGATGAAAGCCTGTCCCTGCACCTGAAAGCAAGGGCCTATCCTCCTGAATCTCCTGAATCTGCCCTTCAGCCGAAAGAACTGTATAACCTCTTCTATCACGCTGCCGGCTCTTATAAATATAAAGGGGAATGGAACCAACTGGACCACCTCATCGTCAACGGACTCTTGCTCGATAGCCGGCATACCCTGCATTTGCAAGAGGGAGGGAACCAAGTCTACCGGCCGGCATTCCTGTTTACGGACGATAAAACTTGGCGCGGCAAACGACCTGTCCGCACCTACTACGGATACAAATACGAAGGCGGATACAGCGACCATTTGCCGCTGCTCTGCACATTTACCCTACAACTTGATTCCTATGAAGAATAATCGAATAGTCATCGCATTGGGCTCGAATGAAAAAGCGGAATCCAATATGAAAGAGGCCTGCCGGCAACTCGAACAGCTATTTCCTGCCATTCGCTGGTCCACTGCGACCTATACTCGCCCCATACATTGTATCCAAAATACACCCTTCCTCAACCGAATCGGCCTCGCATCTACTCCATTGTCTCCGGATGAACTCCGGAATCGATTCAAACAATTAGAAAAGGACTTGGGAAGGACTCCGGATAGCAAGCAAGCAGGCATCATCCCTATGGATATCGACCTCCTTTTATGGAACGACTGCACATTAAAGCCGGAAGATATGCAACAAGATTATATTCAAAAGGGAATAGAAGAGATAAAAGAAAGCCTCCGGAAGCATAAATAAACTTCCGAAGGCAAAATATGAAAACAAAATGATTTGAGGTATTCGACTACTCCCACTCGATTGTCGAAGGTGGTTTTGAACTGATGTCGTACACTACGCGATTGACCCCTTTTACCTTATTAATAATCTCATTGGAAACTTTTGCCAAGAATTCATACGGCAAATGTGCCCAATCGGCGGTCATGGCATCCGAAGAGGTAACGGCACGCAACGCAACCGTATTTTCATACGTGCGTTCATCGCCCATAACACCTACCGAGCGAATCGGCAACAAAATAGCGCCGGCTTGCCATATCTGGTCATATAATCCCCATTCACGCATCAGTGACATATAGATATCGTCCGCATCTTGCAGAATACGAACCTTCTCCTCTGTGATATCGCCTAAGATACGAATGCCTAAGCCCGGTCCGGGGAATGGATGACGCTTAATCAGATGCTCTTGCATTCCCAACTCGATACCTACGCGGCGCACTTCATCTTTAAACAACAGGCGCAACGGCTCAACCAGCTTCAGATTCATCTTTTCCGGCAGTCCGCCTACATTATGATGGCTCTTGATGGTGGTTCCCGTAATCGAAAGCGATTCAATCACATCCGGATAAATCGTGCCTTGTCCCAGCCACTTAATATCTTTCAGCTTATGCGCTTCTTCATCGAATACGTCAATAAAGCCTTTGCCGATAATTTTACGTTTCTTCTCCGGGTCGGTCACGCCTGCCAGCTCACGGTAGAATTTCTCTTTTGCATTGACACCGATTACGTTCAAGCCTAAATGCTCATAATCCCGCAATACATTCTCAAACTCATTCTTACGCAACAAACCGTGGTCAACGAAGATACAAGTCAAGTTCTTGCCAATCGCACGGTTCAGCAATACGGCTGTAACCGATGAATCCACACCTCCAGAAAGCGCCAGAATCACTTTGTCGTCACCCAGCTTCTCTTTCAGTTCGGCTACGGTCGATTCGATAAACGATGCCGGTGTCCAATCTTTTGCGCAACCGCATATATTCAGGAAGTTGTCCAACAGTTTGGTTCCATCTATCGTATGGAATACCTCCGGGTGGAACTGTACTCCCCATGTCTTCTCCCCTTCCACACGATATGCTGCGTTCTGCACATCGTTCGTGCTGGCAATAATGCGGAAATTCTCCGGCAACTGTGTAATCGTGTCGCCATGCGACATCCAAATCTGCGAACCGGATTCAATCCCCTTAAACAGCGGGTCATCCGCATCGATGCTCGTCAAGTTAGCGCGGCCGTACTCGCGCGAGTTCGCCGGCTCTACCTTTCCGCCAGAAGTATAAGCGATATATTGTGCGCCATAACAGATTCCCAGCACCGGATATTTGCCGCGAATTTCTTTCAAATCCGCTTTGAAGGCATTTTGGTCGTACACCGAATAGGGACTTCCGGAGAGGATAACTCCCTTCACGTCTGTCGCATCGTGGGGAAACTTGTTATAGGGAACAATCTCGCAATACATATTCAACTCGCGCACCCGTCGTCCGATTAACTGTGTCGTTTGCGAGCCAAAATCAAGAATGATTAGTCTTTCGTGCATGCAATTATTCTCTTTTTATGATTACTCGTGCAAAGATAGAAACAAATTGATAATTAACAAAGGACTATGGGAGATAGAATACGCATCGGCCCGCTCCATCCCTCTTACCTCGTTTGTTCCCGATAGGAAATTAGCTTTTTTAGAAATTTATTTTCCCACATATCGGAAAGTAAGAAATAAAATAGAAATATATTTTCCCACATGTCGGAA
This sequence comes from uncultured Parabacteroides sp., assembly GCA_949289155.1. GTDB lineage: Bacteria > Bacteroidota > Bacteroidia > Bacteroidales > Tannerellaceae > Parabacteroides. Next base: position 90,345 of record CASEMX010000002.1, on the reverse strand, counting down.
AGTAGAAAATAAAATAGAAATATATTTTCCCACATGTCGGAAAGTAAGAAATAAAATAGAAATATATTTTCCCACATGTCGGAAAGTAGAAAATAAAATAGAAATATATTTTCCCACATATCGGAAAGTAAAAAATAAAATAGAAATATGTTTTCCCATATATCGGAAAGTAGGAAATAAAATAGAAATATATTTTCCCATATGTCGGAAAACAGGAAATAAAATAGAAATATGTTTTCCCATATGTCGGAAAGCAGGAAATAAAATAGAAATATATTTTCCCATATGTCGGAAAGTAGTAAACAAAATAAATTTATATTTCCACATTACTTCGGAACTATTTTTAGAATATAAAAAAGGGTGCGCCGAAATAATAGGCTATTTCGACACACCCTCAGAGGTAATGTAAAATAAACTGTCGCATTATTTTCCATTAGAAAACTCATCGGTCGGGGAGCGGCCAGCGCCAAGGGGCGGGACCACCCGTCCCGACGAGCGTAAAATTACAATAATTTAAAGAGAATGTAAATTAAACTGTGTCAGCAAAGAATAAAATATTAACTTTGCTAACACAGTTTAATTTACATTCTCCCCTCAGAAGGATTCGTTATAAATTTCTCAGTCTTATCTCAACGGAATATATTGGACAAACGCTTCCATCGCTTCATAAGAGGCCAATCCCAATTGGCGATAAAGTTCAGCCGTCGCCCGGTTACGGTCCTCAGCACGCTGCCAGAAGAGGCGCTCATCGTCACCCAAGAACGGCGCACTTTCGGCCTGCGACTGATGCTTCAAAATCGCATTCCGTTTGTGGCGCAACTCTTCCGGAGAGATAGGAACCGCCATCTCGATATGGTCCATTTCCCACTCAGCCCATGCGCCCCGGTACATCCAGATACGGCAGTTGCGCATCCATTCTTCATCTTTAATTTCGTCCACCGCAGCCAAGATCGCATCCAGACAAACCTTGTGCGTACCATGCGGGTCAGCCAAATCGCCGGCAACAAACATCTGGTCTGGCTTCAATTCTTCCAACAGCTGCTTGATAATGTTTTTATCCGCCTCGCTGATTGGATTCTTCTTTACCAAACCTGTTTCATAAAACGGCAAATCAAGGAAATGAATATGCGCGTCATCTTTGATTCCGGTATAGCGGCAGGCGTGGCGAGCCTCCTCGCGGCGAATTGTGCCTTTCATAAACAGGACATCCGGACGCTCCGGCTGGTTACTCTCTACCTTTTCATAACGCAAATACTGGATTATCTCTTCCGCCTTATCCTTGATGGCAGTATTATCCGGCGAATATTTATTGCATACATCACGCAGGTATTCGCAATAACGCACGACCTCCTCGTCTCCTACCGCAATATTACCGGAAGTCTCATACGCCACATGCACATCATGGTGCTGGTCGCAAAGGCGGCGGAATGTTCCACCCATTGAAATCACGTCATCATCCGGATGCGGACTGAAAATCAACACACGCTTCGGATAAGGAGTCGCACGCTCCGGACGGTCGGTATCATCCGCATTCGGTTTTCCGCCCGGCCAACCGGTAATCGTATGCTGAATATCATTAAATATCTTGATATTCACATTATATGCCGAACCATATATCGCCAGCAATTCTCCCAAACCATATTCGCTGTAATCTTTATTGGTGAGTTTCAAAATCGGTTTTCCGGTCTTCTGGCACAACCAAACAATCGCGCGACGAATCAATTTGTTATCCCATTCGCAAGTAGTAACCAACCACGGATGACTGATACGGGTCAAGTTATAAGCAGACGAAAGGTCCAAAACCACCTTGGCATTCTGATGGATTTGCAAATAGGTAGAAGGAACAGCGTCGCCGATTTTCCCTTCAATCGTATCGGCTATGACACTCGATTTATCATCCCCCCAGGCCATAAGAATCACACTCTTTGCCTTCAGCATGGTTGATATTCCCATCGTAATCACGCTTGGCGGCACATTATCCGAAGATACGAAATTGGCAGCCGCCTCTTTACGAGCCCCACCTTCCAATAAGACCAACCGTGTCCGTGAACTTTGCAATGTTCCAGCAGAATTAAACATAATATTGCTGCTTCGTCCAATTCCGGTGAGCAAACAATCGATTCCGCCTACCGCCTGAATCTGGTTTTCATACGAAGCACAAAACTCGAAAATAGCATCTTTCGGCATACAACCATCCGGATAATGGATATTTTCCGGGAGAATATCCACATGGTCAAACAACTCTGCCTTCAAATGATTATACACCCCTGTCGCAGAAGCTGGCAGTGGATAAAATTCATACTCAACAAATACAATTACATTGCGGAAACTCAGATTTTCCTCTCTATGCATCCGCACCAATTCTTTATACACACTCTCAGGAGAACGCCCGCCGGGCAATGCCAATACGAAGTTCATCCCGGCTTCTTGCCGTTTACGAATTTGGGAAGCAAGTTCCTTCGCAATAGCAAAAGAGCCTTCCACGGCAGATTCATAAATAGTTGTAGGAATCTTTTCCAAGCGGGTCAATACGGAATGCTCAAAGGCGTTTTCCGGACGATAATATTTTGTCGGGATACGCGTCAATGTAATTTGTGAACTTAAATTTGTTTTCATACGCTTCAAATTTGAATTATTTAGCTACCTAATTTTATCATTAAAAGAACAATTATTCTTCAGGAAATGTTTGTTCTTTTTTCTCAAAAAACAAAAGAAAAGGCGTGCCAAATGGAGCACGCCTTCTATCTGAATCCGAGTTTTTATTTTGTCGTCTTCTTCGGAGCCGCTTTTTTCTTGAGCTTATCCAGCTCCTTCTGCAAAGCTTCGATTTCTTCTCCTTGATTTTTGATTGTCGTCAACAAAGAATTCAACTCTTCGTTTTCAATCGTTTCCGGATACTGAGCATTTACTCTTTCGATAAAATCAGAAAGCACATTCATATAATTGTTGAATGCATCATACGGGTTGTCATACGGACTGAAACCGCCCTTACCCATATGTTTTGTACTCATATAATAGAAATGGTCGCTGCTCTGCAGATAATACCAGTCCTGACGAATACGGCGCAAATCGCACAAACGAACACGTTCGCCTATTTCACAAATCTTATGGAACGCTTCCTGTTGCAATATATTTCCTAACCACGAACTGCAATCGCGTTCCTCATCTACCCAAGAAATCGGATAAGCGACAGAAATGCTATCTACCGGCTTCAATAATGCGAATACATCGGAAGGAGTCGAGAAGCTTATTCCCTTTTCAGCAGCAAAACGAGGCAATGCTTTGAAGAATTCGAAGATTCCTGTCTCAGCCGGATGCAAAGAACCTAATACTTCGTAATTCATAAACAAATTAATTACTTGCTCAGATTCCGGCGTATTCGCAATCCAATTGATAAATTTATCTGCTGTCAACGGATATTCATTCCAACTATAATCACTGAAACGGTCAGATAAGTCTTCGCTGAACCGGTCATTCTTTAATAATAGATGCAAGTTGGGTTGAACTGCAGAACAATACATATAATTCGGACTCTTCCAGCCTAAAACATGTTTAGCACCTTCGGTCAACATTCCTTTATAACCCATCTCATAGACTACCTCTGAAATATCGTCCGAATAAATCAACTCTGTATTACGGAAAACTGTCGGTTTCACACCAAACAAAGTCATCAATTTATCTTCCTGTTTCTTTATTTGATGCTTGAACTCGTCCATATCGCCCAAAGAAGAGAGCGAATGAGCATAAGTCTCGGACAAAAATTCGACATTGCCCGTAGCTACCAGCTCTTTAAAGCTATCTATTACTTCCGGCGTATAGATTTCCATCTGCTCTAATGCTACACCTGAAATAGAGAATGCCACTTTAAATTTATTGCCACTGGCTTTTATCATTTCCAAAATAGTCCGATTTGCCGGCAAATAGCATTTTTCAGCAATACGACGTATAATCTCCTCATTTTGGAAATCATCATAATAATAATGGTCATTCCCTATATCAAAAAAACGATATCTTTTCAAACGGAACGGCTGATGAATTTGAAAATAAAAGCATATAGTTTTCATAATAATTTCTGTTTTTAAGTTTTCTATTCGGTTTATTGTTTACTTATTGCCTATTACCATATCATAAATACGACGAACTTTCTGCCCAGCGTATTCCCATTTGATTTCATCGACTTCGCGCTTTCCTTCTACCTTCAGGAATTCATGCATAGCCGAATAAGTAATGATAGAATACATTGCATCTGCAAGTGCTTCAATGTCCCAATAATCAACTTTCATCGCATAATTCAGAATTTCAGCGCAGCCTGATTGCTTAGAAATGATTGAAGGAACACCACATTGCATTGCTTCCAATGGAGAAATACCAAACGGTTCCGATACGGAAGGCATTACATATACATCGCTTGCCTTTAATACCTCATAAACCTGTTTTCCTCTCATAAAACCTGTAAAATGGAAACGATCAGAAATATTCCGAGATGCAGCCAAACGTATCATCTGGTCCATCATATCACCACTACCTGCCATAATAAAACGTGCATGAGGTGCTCTCTTCAGTACCTTTGCAGCTGCTTCCACAAAGTATTCCGGTCCTTTCTGCATGGTAATACGTCCCAAGAAAGTAATCACTTTGTCTTTTACTCCTTTCTTATCCGGAATAGCCAGAATTTCCGGACTTAAAGGTTCTACCGCATTATGTACCGTTGTTACTTTTGCCGGATCTTGATGATATTTTTCTATTACTGTCTGACGAGTCAGATTACTTACCGTAATAATATGGTCCGCATGATCCATTCCATTCTTTTCAATATTATAAACGTCTGGATTCACATTGCCACGGCTACGGTCATAATCTGTAGCATGCACATGAATTACCAGAGGTTTTCCCGTTACTTGCTTTGCATGAATGCCTGCAGGATAAGTCAACCAATCATGAGCATGGATTACATCGCAAGGAATCGTACGTGCAATTACACCGGCAACAATCGAATAGTTATTAATCTCTTCCAGCAAATTGTCAGGATAACGTCCAGAAAACTCCAGACATCCCAAATCGTTCACATGCCGATAAGAGAAATCAGCATATATGTTATTTCTAAAATCGAAATACAGCTGAGGATCCATAAATTTACCTAAGCGTTCTTTAACGTAATCCATATTTACATCACGCCATACGATAGGTACATTATTTACTCCTATAATTTTCAGGAAACTCTGGTCTTCATCACCCCAAGGTTTAGGAATACAGAAAGTGATGTCCATATCCGGCTGCAAAGCCATACCTCGCGTTAAACCATAGCTCGCAGTACCTAAGCCTCCCAGAATATGAGGGGGAAATTCCCATCCGAACATTAATGCTTTCATATAGTATTATTTGTTTTTATTCGGCGTTATACTTCTTCAATATATCTAATATTCTCAGAATAGCAGCCACATTCATGGCAAAAGAGATAGCACCTCGGCCAGTGAATGGAGGATTTCCATCATAAATTTCCGAGATTGTTCCAATACAATGATTGCTCATTTCATCTTCCATACCTATCAACATTCGTTCAGCAAAAGCGACACCCGATTTACCAAATACACGAAGATAAGCCTCCAAATAAGCTCCCATCAACCACGGCCAAGCTGTTCCTTGATGATAAGCCAAATCTCTTTCTCGTTGCGGTCCTGTACAATAAGGACGATATCCTTCGCTCTTCGGACTTAAAGAACGAATACCTCTTGGGGTAAGCAATTCTTTTGTTACGATATCCAAAACCGAACGCTTCTGCATACGAGTCAACGGAGAGTAAGGCAATGATACAGCAAATATCATATTCGGACGAACACTCCAATCAACGAATGAACCATTTACATAATCGAACAGATAATTATAACCGTTCATAAAGATATTCGGGAAAGAAACGTCCATTAACTTAATCAGATTATCTATCCGCTCGTTAGGAGTTTCTCCATTCAATTCACGACAGAAGCAAAGAGCATTATACCATAAGGCATTAAACTCGACAATATATCCTGAACGCGGTACAACAGGATGGCCATCAACCGTAGAATTCATCCATGTAATCGCTTTATCCCGTCCGCCATCAGCAAATACCAACCCATTGTCCATTACTTTCAAGCCCGGATGCTTTTGTTCTATAATGAAAGAGACAACTTCATTGACAAAATCGGCATAAAGTTCTTTTACCTTTTCCAATCCTTCATCCTTTGCATATTTCTGGATAGCCCATATTGCCCATAACATTACATCCGGATGCTCTATTTCCTTAATTACGGCGTCTTGTGCACCGCTTTCCATAAATGCTCTTACAGCAGGAATCGCTGTTGCCATAATTTTCTCGAAACGCACCGGATCACCAATCGACAAAGTGCATCCCGGAGTTGAAATAAACAGGTCACGCGCTCTTACTTTGAACCAAGGATAGCCTGCCAGCAAATAAGCATCCTGTTCTTTCGGGCGGAAATAGAATTGTTGAGCGGAGTTTTTCAAGCAGTTATAGAAACTGGTACGTGGAGTGCGTGATTCTATCTCCGCAGCATACAATGATTTCAAGCGGGTTGTTGCCACTTGGCTGTCTCCTGCACTGAAAATAATCGTCTCTCCCTTCTTGACCGGCACTTCAAAATAGCCCGGAACGAACAGGTCTTCCTTATACGGATAACCTCTCTCCTGTTCTTTCGAATATTCTATGCCATAATACCACTTCGGGTCAAATACGAAATTGACCTTTTTACTAAATTGCATGAACAATTCCGGATAGCCATGGTACAGACACATCTTAATACCGTTCGGTACATTTGTGTAATTCTGATTCAGATTGCCGTTTGCATAAGTTAATTCTTTCACACTTCGGAAAGCCAAGAACGGACGGAAACGCAACGTCGTCTCAGAATGAGCATCTTCCAATGTATATTTAATCATAATACGATTTTCATACATTGAGAAGACCTTTTCCTTTGAGAATACAACTCCACCCACACGATAAACTGTACGAGGAACCGTATCACAAGTATATTCTCGGATATACTTATGACCTTTCGGACTGAAATTGTTTTCTCCATACTTGTGTAAACCCAGATTAAATTCTGCGCCATGCTGAATGACCGTTTCGTCCAAGGAGGAAAGAAGCACATGATTATCATCATCCAACGCCGGTACAGGCATTACTAATAATCCATGGTATTTACGAGTATTACAATCCACGACAGTACTGCTATGATAAGCGCCCAGACGATTCGTTCTCAAAACTTCACGTGTCAGAGACTCCTCGAGGTTTATCATGACTGTCTTATCAAACTTAAGATAACTCATAAGGTATATAGTTTTTAAATTATTGTTCGTGTTTTTCTGTTTGATTTATTATCACGACCAAAAGTAACGGTTAATCCTTTAAAAAGCAAATTTCTTTCGGAAATATTTTGTCCAATGTTTGAAACTCTCCTATAAATAAACTACATATCAACCACTTAACATGCTACATGTTTTAAGAATATGTTGTGAAACATATATTCTTTCCATCCTTTCCAATTATTCCTCCTTTCGTAAGACTTTCAGCGATTTCTCCATAAAATTTCAAATTTACCCGACATTTATGCCCAAGGATTAGAAAGAAAGATGTACTTTTGCCCTGTCAAAAAAATAAAAATCCTACAAAAACTAAACATTAAACGATATGGAGAACACTCGTCGCTCTTTTTTAAAGAAAGTATCGGCTGCAGGCTTAGGTGCTGCCGGTCTGGCAATGACCGGAAATGCAGCAGCAGTAAACATCGCTCCGGAAACACAAGCGAAAAAGAAACCAGCTGGCAAGGATGACGGCAAACTTCGCTTCGGTTTCATCGGAACAGGCTCGCGTTGCCACGAGCATATTAATAATGTATTAGCTATTCCGGGCAATAAAATTGTTGCCATCTGCGATATCCAGCAGGGACCTATCGATAGCACGCTGAAACATATTGCGAAGTTCGGCGTTGATGCCCCGAAAGTATATAAAGGCGGAGAACGCGAATTCGAACGCATGTTGAACAACGAAGAGTTCGACTGCGTCATCATTGCCAGCCCGTGGGAATGGCACGTACCGATGTCGGTTGCTGCCATGAAAGCCGGTGTTCCGTATGTAGGTGTAGAAGTATCTGCTGCCAATACATTGGAAGAATGCTGGGACTTGGTTAATGTTTCCGAAGCAACAGGCAGCCATTTGAACATTATGGAGAATGTATGTTACCGCCGCGACTGTATGGCTGCGTTGAATATGGTACGCCAAGGTTTGTTCGGCGAACTCCTGCACGGAACTTGCGGATACGAGCATGATTTGCGCGATGTAAAATTCAACGACGGCAAGCATTATACTTATCAGCCGGGCAGCGGCGACTTGCGTATGGGTCCGACGGCTTTTGCAGAAGCGCAATGGCGTACGAATCACTCGGTTCATCGCAATGGCGACGTTTATCCGACACACGGCATCGGTCCGGTAGCCCACTGCATGGATATCAACTGCGGAAACCGCTTCATTTCTCTGTCGGCTATGGCTACGCAATCCAGAGGCTTGCATAAGTTCATTGTGGACAACGGCGGAGAAGACCATCCGTTGGCTAAGGTCCGTTTCAACTTGGGCGATATCGTGACGTCGATGATTAAGTGCGCGAACGGACAGACTATCATCGTTACACATGACACCAACTCTCCGCGTCCTTACTCTTTAGGATTCCGTATCCAAGGTACAGAAGGTCTGTGGATGAACGACGGCGATACCGTTTATGTTCAAGGACAATCCAAACCGCACCGCTGGGACAATGCAGAAGATTGGTTCAAGAAATATGACCACAAACTTTGGGCTGAACACGAAGCGCAAGCTGCAGAAGCCGGACACGGCGGTATGGATTATGTGATGATGTTCGATTTAATTAACGCCATCCACAACAAGATGCCGGCTCCGATGGATTGCTACGATGCGGCGGCTTGGAGTGCTATCTCGGCGCTTTCGGAAATGTCAATCGCCCGCGGAGGTGCATTGGTTGACTTCCCGGATTTCACCCGCGGAAAGTGGATTAACCGCAAGAACAATTTCGCCCTTTAATTAATATTGCCATATAATAATGAACGAACGAATGAAGAATGGGCTTTTGCCGTATCTTCATTCGTTTTCTTTTTTATTTCTCCACCTTTTTAAGTCCTAACTGCTCCGCCCGTTCCAACATGAACCGGTAAGCGGCATCGTACTCATTCGGTATCACGCCATCCAGAATCGCATTCTTTATCGCCTCTTTCAGCACTCCCACCGGACGCGACGGCGGCAAACCGAAGGTCTCCATGATTTCTTCGCCGGTCACCGGAGGCTGGAAGTTGCGCACCCGGTCTTTTTCCTCTATCTCCGCCAATTTGGAGCGTACGATTTGGAAGTTCGCCAAGAAACGACGCACCTTCTCCGGGTTCTTGCTGGTGATGTCCGCCTCGCAGAGCTTCATCAAGTCGTCGATGTCGTCGCCCGCTTCGAACAAGAGCCGGCGGATGGCCGAATCGGTCACCTCGTCGTCCGACAGGGCTATCGGACGCATGTGCAGGCCGACCAGTTTCTGGACATACTTCATCTTCTCGTTCATGGGCAGTTTCATTTTCCGGAAGATATTCGGAATCATCTTCGCCCCTACGAAATTATGGTTATGGAAGGTCCACCCCAAGCGCGGGTCGAACCGTTTGGTCGCCGGCTTGCCGATATCATGGAAGATGGCGCTCCAGCGCAGCCACAAATCGTCCGTCGTCTTGCTCAGGCGGTCCAGCACCATCAGCGTATGCGCGAAGTTGTCCTTATGCCCGATTCCCTCTTTCGTCTCGATTCCCTTCAAGGCGCAAAGCTCCGGGAAGATAATCGGCAACAGTCCGCACTTGTCCAAGAGGTCGAATCCCAGCGAAGGCTTCGGCGAGAGGACGATTTTGTTCAGCTCGTCCACAATCCGCTCTTTCGAGATAATCGAGATGCGTTGCCGGTTGCGGATAATCGCCGAGAAGGTATCCGGGTCGATGAAAAAGCCCAGCTGCGAAGCAAACCGCACGGCGCGCATCATCCGCAGCGGGTCGTCGCTAAAGGTCACATCCGGGTCGAGCGGCGTCCGGATGGTCAGCTCCTCCATGTCCTCCAATCCGCCGAAGGGGTCGACCAGCTCGCCATACCGCTCCTTGTTCAAGCAAAGCGCCAAGGCATTGATAGTAAAATCACGCCGGTTCTGGTCGTCCTCCAGCGTCCCGTCTTCCACCACCGGCTTACGGCTGTCGTGGCTGTACGATTCGCGCCGCGCCCCCACGAACTCCAGCTCCAAATCGCCGCACTTCACCTGCGCCGTCCCGAAATTTTTGAAAACCGACAGGAAGGCCCGCCGTCCCAGCTTCTGCGCCACCCGTTTTGCCAGTTCGATTCCGCTTCCCACCGCTACAATATCAATATCTTTTGACGGGCGATTCAGAAATATATCCCGCACATACCCTCCTATCACATAGGCTTCCACACCCATCTCGTCGGCTGCCTCCGATACCAACCGGAAAGGCTTTGCCGATATATGGCTCACCAATTCTTCTTTACTCAGATACATTTTCTTTACAATCAGTCAATATATTCACATTCCGACAGAGCCTCTCCTCCGTCTTAGCCCGGCAAAGATAGCACAAAAAAAGCACGTCCGCAAAACCGGAAACAGTGCAGCCCGGCAGACAGATACTTAAATCTCTTTCCGCGATGGAAAACATACTTCCTGAAAATGATACTTCTACACCCACGCGTGGAGTAAAGGGGGCACGCGTGGGGTATTATAAAAGGGCATATATGGGTATTCCCAAGGGGTCATATATGGGTATTCACAAGGGGTCATATATGGGTATCCATAAGGGGTCATATATGGGTATTGGAATCACCTATTGTAGGCCGATTCGCCATGCTCATAGATATCCAGTCCTTCCTCCTCCACGCGCTTGTCCACGCGAATGCCTACGAGTCGGTCCGTCACTTTGAAGAGCACCCAAGTCATCACTGCACTGAAGACAATGGAAATAACCGTGGTCAGCACCTGTACCCACAACTGATGCCAATCGCCATAGAGTGCCCCTTGCGGTCCTTCCGGACCGGAGATAAAGCGCGTAGCAAAGACGCCCGTCAGGATGGAGCCGATGATGCCGCCTATGCCGTGTACGCCGAATGCGTCGAGCGCGTCGTCATAACGGAACTTGGGCTTTATGACGGCTACCATGTAAAAGCAGACGATGGGCGTGATGAGGCCGATGCAGAAAGCGCCGAGCAGGTCCGTTGTGCCTGCAGCAGGGGTGATGGCTACCAATCCGGAGACAGCGCCGGTGCAGACACCCACGGTCGTAGGTTTCTTGTGGTGTATCCAGTCGATGGCCATCCATGTCAGAGCGGCTACGCACGTGGCCACGTGAGTCACGAGGAAGGCGTTGGCGGCGATGCCGTTTGCCTGCAATCCACTACCGGCGTTGAAGCCGAACCAACCCAACCACAGGAATGCCGTCCCCATAAAAACAAACGTGATGTTGTGTGGAAGCAAGGCATGACCCGGCTTATAGTCATTGCGCCGCCCGACAAGGAGTGCCATCACTAATGCCGAAATACCCGCGTTGATATGCACCACCGTGCCGCCCGCGAAGTCGATGGCTCCCATCTGTTGCAGGAAGCCTCCGCCCCATACCCAGTGGGCCATGGGGATGTAGGCAAGGATAACCCACATCACTGTGAATACCAGAAAGCCGGAGAACTTGACGCGCTCAGCAAAGGCACCCAGTATCAGCGCCGGGGTGATGATGGCAAACATACATTGGAAGAGCACGAATATCAGCTCAGGGATGTTGCCTGCCGAGAGCGTGTCAGGCGTGATGCCGCACAGCATCACCTTCTCGAAGCCGCCCACCAAGTTGCCCCACCAGCTGCCGCTCTCCATCAGGCTCGTACCGAACACGAGGCTGTAGCCGAAGGCCACCCACAAGATGCTCACCACGCCCACGATGAGCAGACATTGCATCAGGACACTCAGTACGTTTTTCTGCCGCACCAGCCCGCCGTAAAAGAGGGCGATGCCCGGAATAGTCATCAATAATACCAATATGGTCGACACGATCATCCAAGCTGTGTTGCCCGTGTCCAATAAAGTCATAGTATCCATAGTTATTCTTTTTACCTTGTTAATACTTGTTGTTTATTCGTCACTTCTCTTGCTCCGCATTGTAGAGGGAGATGTCCCCGCGTTCGCCGGTGCGGATACGGATAGAATCCTCAACAGGGAGAATGAATATACGTCCATCGCCAATCTCGCCCGTCTGCGCCGCCTTCAACACGGCCTGCACGGTCTTCTCCACGTTCTTGTCACGCACCACGATAGAGAGGAGGATACGCTCGATAGAACTGGTGTCATACACAACGCCGCGGTAGATGCGGCCTTCCCTTGTTTTGCCCACGCCACGCACATCGTAGTAAGAGAACCACTCAATGTCAGCATCCAGCAGGGCTTCCTTTACGTCCTCAAAGCGGGAACGTCGGATGATAGCTTCAATCTTTTTCATACCTATACCTATTAATTATATTATTGTATATTGATTTGCAGTTAGAATAAACGCAGACCGAAAACAAAGTATGCGCCTTCCGTCGCCGGATTCCATGTAACACGGGCAAAAAGCGGCAAAGCGTAACGGTCCGTGATGCGCAGGGACTTTGCAGCTCCTATGCTGACGTTTGCCACCTCAAACCCGCCGGCCCCTGCCGGGTCATCGTCCGTGGCGTTGTAGAAGCTCGTGGCCCAAGGCACTGCTCCGACCTCTGCTGTCCAGTCTATCCCGCCTAAATGGAAGGGAGCCGCCAGCGCCAGATAGGAGGAATAGGCCCGGTCTCCGTCCCGGTTCACGCCGTCATTCCCGGCGAAGTTGGTGTACCAGTTGACGGACAGAAAACCGAAGTCATAGCCCACGTTAGCCTCGAACACATGGGCGGTGTTATGCGCCTTGTAGTGGAAATAGCCCGGCCCGCTGTTGAACCAATAGTCCGTCACTGCCACATGGAAGCCTCCGGTGGCATAACCTAAGGTCAGGTCGAACTCCTTCGTGTCATCCTTCTCAAACCCCACGGAACCCCATCCGCTCAGGGACCACCCCTTGTAACTGAGGCTCAACGAGGGTTGCAGGCTGATGTTGCCCAAATCTTGCCCGCGCCAGATATAACCGCTCACCAGTTCCGCACCCACATCGGCCGTCACCTTGTCCTGAGCCATCGTAGTGGCTGTGCACAGCATCATGCAACCTGCCAGTGTCATCGCTTTGTGTCGTAATGCTCCAACCATAACATTCATCATTTTTGATTACACATACATTTATACTAAAGTTAGCCAGCGCGCTACTACTAACACTTATTGATAGCAAAACGAGTGTATAAATTTCTTTTTGCTATCTCATAGTGCAAAATTACACCATTTTGCAATATGCATACAGATATGCATTTTACAATTAATAAGAAAAATGCCAACTATTACATATTATTACATATATCCTAAATAATATTACAAATCGAAAGCATATATACTATTCAAAAGACAAGTTGTAATATTTTTATCGGGAAGATATATTAAAATAACATCTGTTTACACAAAAAAAGGAGGCCCGCAAAAATCGGAAGCGGTGCAGCCCGGCGGACAGGCCTCGCCCCACCCCGCAGAACGGATGTCTTTCGTTTTACACTCTCGATATACAGTATATTTATAATGTTTTTCGTTTTCCATTCTCGATATACAGTATATCAGTAGTCTTTTTCATTTTTCATTCTTGATATACAGTATATTCATAATGTTTTTCGTTTTTCATTCTTGATATATAGTATATCTATAATGTTTTTCATTTTCCACTTCAGATATACAGTATATCAGTAGGGTTTTTCGTTTTTAATTACTGATATACTGTATATCTATAATATTTTTCATTTTTAATTACTGATATACTGTATATAAATAATGTTTTTTCGTTTTTCATTATTGATATACAGTATATACATAATGCTTTTTATTTTTCATTATCGATATACAGTATATACATGATGTTTTTTATTTTTCATTATTGATATACAGTATATACATAATGTTTTTCCGATTTTCAAGGTGCTGACGCATTCAGGAGGGCAACTTCCGCCCCTGCCCACATTTCCGCTATGAAGATTCTCTTAAAATCGAGGAATCTCTTACCTTTGCAGGCAGAAAAATAAAATGAATCATTATGAAGAAATACTCCATCGGCTTATTGTTGCTGTGCGTCCTGAGCAGCTGTAATCAGGATGCGAAACAGGCGCAAGAGGGACTGGACCGCGCCCGCGCCTACTATGAACGAAACGAATTTTTCTCGGCTCGCAACGAAATAGACAGTGTCCGCGCCAAATACCCGAAGGAACTCGGCGCCATGAAAGAGGCGCTGACACTGATGCGGCAAATCGACCTCCGCGAAGCCGAGCGGAACATTGCCTTTTGCGACAGCCTGATGCCCATCCGGCTCCACGAGGCGGATTCGCTGAAGGCAGGCTTCACGTTCGAGAAGGACTCGGCGTACGAAGAGATTGGGCACTATATCTGGAAGCAACAGACCATCGAGCGGAACGTACAGCGTTGCTATGTGCGTTGCGGCGTCGATGAGAACGGGGAGATGTACGTGGCGAGTGTCTATTACGGCGGCCGCCCCATCGACCATACCTCCATCAAGCTCAGCACGCCCGACGGGATGTTTGCCGAGACGCCGACCATTCCGTATGACGGCGGGGTGAATTATCATTTCAAAGATATGGGAAGTACCACCGAGGTGGTCACCTACAAAGGGGCGAACGGGCAGGATGCCATCAACTTCATCTATACCAATGCCGATAAACGCATCAAGGTAGAGTATAAAGGCGGGAAGCCTTACATTATATATATGGCGGATGCCGACAAGAAAGCGCTGGTCGCCACCTACAACTTGGCCACCGCGCTGAGCGATATCCACCAGATGACAGAGACCAAACGCAAGGCGCTCAAACGCATCGCCTACCTGAACGAACGGATGAATCAACAAGCAGAATAAACAAATGGGAAACATTAGCAGACTTATCTTAATCACCGCCCTGCTGGGCTTCGCCGGCTTCACTGCCCTCGCGCAGAAACAGGAGCAGCCGATAGACAGCATGGAAATCAAAATCAAACAAATCTACACGAAGCGGGAGGTCATGATTCCGATGCGCGACGGCGTAAAGCTCTATACCGCCATCTACGAACCGAAAGACAACTCGGAGAGACACCCGATTCTGATGATGCGCACCCCTTACTCCTGCGAACCCTACGGAGAGAAGTTCGACGGGGGAGTGAAAAACCGGGAAGGCTCGATGAAACAGTATATCGACCATAACTATATCTTCGTTTATCAGGATATACGCGGTCGGCATAAGAGTGAGGGGGAATTCGTACAGGTGCGCCCGTTGAACAAGCAACGCAAAACCAACAACGACATCGACGAATCGACCGATACCTATGACACCATCGAATGGCTCATCCACAACACCCACAGCAACCAGCGCGTGGGCACATGGGGCATCAGCTACGACGGATTTCAAGCGACAATGACCGCCTCAGCCAACCATCCCGCCCTGAAAGCCGTATCGCCGCAGGGTCCGGTCACGGACTGGTTCCGCGGAGACGACCGCCATCATAACGGCGCATTCACCTTCCTCCAGACAACGAACTTCCTGCCTTGGCTCGAAGGACGGCATGAAGGAAAAGGCATCATGAAAGAGATTGTGAAGAATGACGTCTATACCGACTTCCTCGCCTTAGGGACCTTCAAAGATGCAGACGCACTGGTGCAAGACACCACCGAGACGCTGTGGAATCTCATCAAGAAGCATCCGAACTTCGACGCCTTCTGGCAAGAACGCGATGCACGCCAGTCCTGCTACAATCTGAAACCTGCCATACTGGTCGTAGGCGGTCTGTTCGATTCGGAAGATTGCTATGGGGCATGGAATACCTATAAAGCCATCAAAGAACAATCTCCGGAGACGGAACTTTATTTGGCGTTCGGTCCGTGGTGGCACGGCGGCTGGACACGGCGCAGTTTCGAAGGATTCGGCAACATGTACTTCGGAGGCAGCCCTTCGGCTTTCTACAAAGATGAAATCGAATACCCTTTCTTCCGCTATTATTTGGAGGGGAAAGGGGAAAAGCCGAAACACCGCGTCAGTATCTTCCACACCGGGAAAAATGAATGGGAGTTCAGCGATACATGGCCCTCGACGGAGATGGAAGCCGTGCCCTATTACCTGCATGGCGACGGTTCGGTCTCGACCAATGCTCCGGAAGAGACGGATTCCTATACCGAATACATCTCCGACATGAGCAAACCGGTCCCCTACACCGCCAATCCGACCACCTACCGCACATTGGAATACATGATAGACGACCAACGGTTCGCCACCGCGCGCCCGGATGTCATCACCTTCATGACACCTGTCTTGGAAGACACCCTGCGGCTGGCAGGTCCCATCGAAGTAGAACTCCAGACCGCCATCAGCAGTACGGATGCCGACTTCATGGTGAAGGTTATCGATGTCTTTCCGGAGAATTTCCGCTACCCGGAAGAGGCGACAAAGTATTTGAATAATAAAAGATACCCGATGAGCGGTTATCAGCTGATGGTACGCGGCGAATTGTTCAGAGGACGCTTCCGCGAGAGCTTTGAATTTCCCAAAGCCTTCGAACCGGACCGGATTACGCCGGTCTGTTACACCCTGCCGGACGTGGCGCATACGTTCCTGCCGGGACATCGGCTGATGATTCAAATCCAAAGCTCATGGTTCCCTATCATCGACCGCAACCCGCAGAAGTTCATCGATACCTACCAATGTAGCGTCGAAGACTTCGAAATGCGCCAGCGCATCCGCATCTATCATCAGAAAGATGCCGCGACGCGCATCCTGTTACCCATTGTAAAATGATTGGTTAATTAAAATAGCTATATGAGAATTGAACAAAACGTATCGTTAGAGAAATACAACACATTCCATCTTCCGGTAAAGACCCGATGGTTCATAGAATATGAGAACGAAGAAGATTTGCACAAAATCTTGAGGGACGAATACTTTCAGGAATGCCTCTCTATCCATATCGGACAAGGGAGCAACCTGCTTTTCGTAAACGATTATAACGGCATCGTACTCCACTCGCTCATTCGCGGGATAGAGGTCGTGGCAGAAGATGAACATTCGGTCCATCTGCGCATCGGAGCCGGCGAGGTCTGGGATGACGTGGTGGCGTATGCCGTAGCCAAAGGTTGGGGCGGCATCGAAAACCTATCGCTGATTCCGGGCGAAACAGGAGCCGCTGCCGTGCAAAATATCGGTGCATACGGCAGAGAAATCAAAGATGTCATCGAATCGGTAGAGGCATGGAACCAACTGACTTTCGAGAAACATACCTTCACGGTGGAAGAATGTGAATACAGTTATCGGCAAAGTCGATTCAAGAATCCCCATCAGGACCCGCATATCATTACTTATGTGACATTGAAGCTGAGCAAAACACCGGTATTCCATTTAGAATATGGTGCGCTGAAGCAACGGCTCGAAGGGAAAGAGGTTAATTTGGAAACGATACGCGAAGCTGTCATATCGATACGCCGCGAAAAGCTACCCGCCCCCACAGTCTTAGGAAATGCAGGAAGTTTCTTCATGAATCCGGTCATAACTGCTGGGCAATTTGAAGAGATTCGGAAGCAATATCCGGCAGTTCCCTCCTATCCTGAAGAGGGAGGGAAAGTCAAAGTCCCGGCAGGGTGGCTGATTGAGCAGTGCGGTTTCAAAGGACAACGCCACGGCGAGGTCGGATGTTATGACAAGCAAGCGCTCGTCTTGGTTAATTACGGTAATGCTACCGGCGATGAGATTGCCCTATTTGCCGAAGAGATACGGAATGCCGTCCGCGAACGATTCGGAATTGAATTGATACCGGAAGTAAAATATATC
The DNA here is from genome assembly GCA_949289155.1 of uncultured Parabacteroides sp. Lineage (GTDB taxonomy): Bacteria > Bacteroidota > Bacteroidia > Bacteroidales > Tannerellaceae > Parabacteroides. The sequence continues at coordinate 72,320 of CASEMX010000002.1, read as the reverse complement.
GCATAATGAAAATTATCTTTTTAGGAACAGGAACCTCAACAGGAGTCCCGGAGATTGGCTGCCAATGCGAAGTCTGCACCAGCAAAGACCACAGAGATTGGCGACTCCGGACATCGGCTGTCATCGAAACGGAAGGAAAACGGCTACTGATAGACTGTGGTCCCGATTTCCGTTGGCAAGTCATCAAGAACCGCATCTATCAATTGGATGGCGTATTGATTACCCACGAGCATTACGACCATGTAGGCGGATTGGATGACCTTCGTCCCTTCTGCCGCTATGGAGAGGTGAATGTGTACGCAGAGGAGAATGTGGCTTATGCCATCAAGACGCGCATTCCTTACGTATTCGCTCCGAATAAATATCCGGGAGTACCGAATATCAATATGCACTCCATCACACTGGAACCTTTCGAAGTCGCCGGCGTACGGATTGTTCCGATTCGATTAATGCATGGGAAATTGCCTATCGTCGGGTATCGGATTGGGAAACTGGCTTACCTGACAGATTTGAAAACGATTCCGGAAAGCGAATTCCCGAAATTGGAAGGAGTGGAATTATTGGTGATTAATGCGCTCCGAAAGGACAGCAAGCATCCGACCCATGCCGGATTGGATGAAGCAATCGCCTATATTCATCGGATTCAACCGAAAGAAAGTTATCTCATCCACGAATCGCATAAAATCGGACTGCATGCGGAAGTAGAGAAGACCTTGCCTCCGCATATACATTTAGCCTATGATAATTTGGCAGTGGAATTTTAATATCAATTTATCGGATAAGATACTGTAATATAAAGGGAACTTTCATCCGAACTGAATTGAGCAGAAAGCGTATCAATGGATAAACGCAGATACTGACCGAAATGTAAACGAAACGTATCCACAATGGCAGCATTCAAGGTATCGGCAGAATGAGCAATAGGGAAATCTAAAAAAGCAGACAGCCGGTCCTGAACGGTATAAATATCTGCGTTTATCCAATCCTTTTCATATTTCCAAACTATGGAATCGCCTTGCGTAACGAATAGCGGAAGTTCCTTAGCGGATAGATATAGTTTGACAGCGGCCTTTCCTCTACCCAAAAACATACTATCCGCACCAATTTTGCTCTCAGCAGTAGGCAAAGTATTCCGTAAAACCTGCTCTAATAATCCTTTATTATAACTGGACACCCAATATCCCCCAGCATAGAAACAACCTGCAAACCGATTCACCTTGTCTGCATAATAATAAAGGTCTATGTCTTGCCACTTTTGTCTATGAGGCGGATAAGTATTCAGCAAATGAGCTAATCCCGAACGCAATTGTTTCTCTTCACGCGGAGTAGCAGGTAAATAACAAACTACCCCTTCTGAATGAAAGCTAAGAAGCAACTGATTGACGGGGATATTCCGGAACAAATCCAAATAAAGGGGGGGAATATATCGAGAGAGAAAATCAGATTTATCCGTTTGTTTCAGCTTATTCAAGAACAAATTCTCCGATTTATCCACGAATAACATCGCTTCTACTGAAGATGGGACAAGCAAATAACTATTCGCTTTTGCCTCCTGTTTCTCCCACTTTATCGATTGAAAGAAATAATAGACAAAACCTCCAGCTATCAAAAGACAGACAAGCGTTATGGCTATTTCTTTCTGATAACGCTTCATCGTTGCGTCAGGAAATATTTGCACCAAGTCTTCAATTCACAAATATCGCATTTCGGCTTACGTGCCAAGCAAGTGTATCGTCCATGCAAAATCAACCAATGATGTGCAATCGGGATAAGTTCTTTCGGGATATGCTTCGTCAACTCTTTTTCTGTTTCCAATGGAGTTTTGCTGTTGAGCGTCAATCCAATTCGATTCGCCACACGAAAGACGTGTGTATCTACCGCCATTGTAGGCTTATCATAAACGACAGAAGCGATGACATTGGCTGTTTTTCTTCCCACGCCCGGAAGTTTCATAAGGTCATTTACCTCTGAGGGTACTTTCCCGCCAAAGTCTTCGACCAGCATTTTTGCCATTCCAACCAAATGCTTTGCTTTGTTATTCGGGTAAGATACGCTTTTAATGTATTCATAAACAACTTCGGGGGTCGAAGCAGCCATTACTTCCGGTTCAGGGAAAGCTTCGAAAAGTGCAGGAGTAATCATGTTCACCCGTTTATCCGTACATTGGGCAGATAATATGACTGCAATCAGCAATTCATACGGATTGCGATAATGAAGTTCTGTCTCTGCTACCGGAACATGAGTCTGGAACCAATCCAATACACCTTTATATCTTTCTTCTTTGCGCATCTCGACACTGATTGGTTTGAGCCGCTTTCTGAATTCTGAAACTCCAAGAATGATTGGATTGGGCATCCATCATCCGGAATTCAGAACTCAGATTAAAATTGCGAACCCTTTTCTCTGCCTGTAGTGTGTGTTTTCCCCGGACCAAGGTTTAGAGTCCGGGGATTTGGTACTACATCCGATTCTTAGGTTACAATTTTAATTGGCTGATTCAAATTCTCTCAGGAAACGGATATCGTTTTCTGAGAACATACGTAAATCTTTCACTCTATATTTAAGATTCGTTATACGTTCGATTCCCATACCTAAGGCATACCCAGTATAGACTTTGCTATCGATACCGCAGTTTTCCAAAACATTAGGGTCAACCATTCCGCAACCTAAGATTTCTACCCAGCCGGTATGTTTACAGAAAGGACATCCTTCCCCGCCGCAAATATTGCAGGAAATATCCATTTCAGCCGACGGCTCAGTAAATGGGAAATAAGACGGACGCAAACGGATTTTGGTTTCCGGTCCGAACATTTCTTTCGCAAAGAAAAGCAAAGCCTGCTTTAAATCAGCAAAAGAAACATTTTTATCTACATATAATGCTTCTACTTGATGGAAGAAGCAGTGTGCACGATAAGAAATAGCCTCGTTGCGATACACACGTCCCGGGCAAATGATGCGGATAGGCGGTTGTTGTTTTTCCATAACGCGCGTCTGGACGGAAGAGGTATGCGTGCGAAGCAATACATCCGGGTTATGCTGGATAAAAAACGTATCCTGCATATCACGGGCTGGATGGTCTTCAGCAAAATTCAATGACGAAAACACATGCCAATCATCTTCTATTTCCGGCCCTTCGGCGATACTGAATCCTAAACGTCCGAAAATATCGCAAATCTCCTTTTTCACTAATGACAACGGATGGCGCGTGCCCAACCCGATAGGATAAGCTGTGCGCGTAAGGTCAATGTCGTTACTAAAAGTCGGCGCATTTTCGAAACTTTCTTTCAGTTCGTTGATTTTGTTTTGGGCGGTTTCTTTCAATTGATTAATGTATATTCCGACTTCACGCTTTTGTTCTGCGGGAACGGTACGGAAATCGTTCATCAATGCGGAGATTTCTCCTTTTTTACCAAGATATTTGATGCGGAGAGCTTCCAACTCTTCTGCATTAGAGGCAGTCAGATTCTCCACTTCTTGGAGCAGTGATTTTATTTTATCTATCATTGTTTGCTTAACTTTTGATAATTCACAATGCAAAAGTAGGTTTTTATTTTGAATCTGCAATTTATAATCTCCATAATTTTTAATCAGTTTAAAATTCGATAGAATCGGAAGGGCTGAACAAGCCCTCAATCATACTATATTAATAGGATGTATTGAATATTCTTTCGTAGGAAAAATGCAGAAACATCCCAAGAACTCCAAAAAACATTCCACAACAAGACAGAAAAGCTAAATAATATTAATCATATATATTTTTTCAGCACAAACACTTGCAAATAACCGGCGAAGGCTATACTTTTGCACCGTGTTTTTCATGGTATTAGATTTAAGGTTAACAATGGAGATTGGTTGTCGTGATGACAACCTTTTTCTTTTTATAGCCCCTCAAAGAAAAACAACGATACTCTCTGCTTTTTATAGTCTTATTTTCTGTTTTCTTCATATAAAAAAATCTTGAAACATCGCTGTCTTTATAGCGAGAATTCTAATTAGAATTAAAAAACAACCGTTTTCGCTGAAAAAAGATGGGAGATTACATAAAACTATATATATTTGCACTGTGTTTTTCATGGTATTAGATTTAAGGTTAACAATGGAGATTGGTTGTCGTGACGACAACCTTTTTCTTTTTTAGCCTATTCTCTATTTTTATACATTCCTTATATGTATCTTTGTAACCATATTCTTGTAACGAACAACATAAACTATGAATTTCGAATTATCATCGCCTTTTAAACCTACAGGCGACCAACCAGAAGCTATCGCAGCCCTTACAGAAGGTTTGCAAACAGGCGTTCCATACCAAACATTATTGGGAGTAACCGGTTCAGGAAAGACATTTACGATTGCCAATGTCATCAAAAATGTATGCCGCCCGACTTTGATATTAAGCCATAACAAAACGTTGGCAGCACAACTTTACAGCGAGTTCAAAGCCTTTTTTCCCAACAATGCTGTAGAATATTTCGTTTCATACTATGATTATTACCAACCGGAAGCTTATCTTCCCTCGACAGATACCTATATAGAAAAAGATTTGGCTATCAACGAGGAAATAGACAAGCTCAGGCTCCGGGCAACCGCCTCTCTCTTATCAGGCAGACGGGATGTGATTGTGGTTTCATCGGTTTCTTGCCTCTATGGTATGGCAGACCCGCGCGCATTTGCCGAAAAGGTTACGCATTTAGAGAAGGGTATGCACATAGACCGCGATGAATTGCTCCGCCGATTTGTTTCGGCGCTTTACATTAATAATAAGATAGAATTCAAAAGCGGATGTTTTCGGGTAAATGGAGATACGGTTGATATCTTCCCTGCCATTGAAACGTTCGACGGAGTAGCCTATCGTATCGAGTTTTGGGGCGATGAAATAGACCGCATCTCATCGTTCGACCCGATGAATGGCCAGGAAATAGACGAACAAGACGAACTGAATATCTATCCGACCAATCTGTTCGTAACCACTCAAGAACGAATCAACCAAGCCATAAGCCAAATAGACGTAGACTTAGGTACGCAAGTAGAATATCTGAAAGAAATAGGTAAACCGTATGAAGCTAAACGGCTGTATGAACGGGTTACTTATGATTTGGAAATGATTCGGGAATTAGGGCATTGCTCAGGCATTGAGAACTATTCGCGCTATTTCGATGGACGTGCTGCGGGCGAACGCCCATTCTGCCTATTAGATTACTTTCCTAAAGACTTCTTATTGGTCGTTGATGAGAGCCATGTAACCATTCCTCAGATTCGGGCAATGTACGGTGGGGATTATGCAAGGAAAAAGAACTTGGTCGATTATGGGTTCCGGCTGCCTGCCGCTATGGATAACCGGCCACTGACTTTCGAAGAGTTTGAATCGCTTACCCCTTGCGCAATATATGTCAGTGCGACTCCAGCAGACTATGAATTGGAAAAAAGCGAAGGGATAGTGGTTGACCAGGTCATCCGCCCGACCGGTCTGTTAGACCCTGTCATCGAAGTTCGCCCTACGCTCAACCAAATAGACGACCTGATGGAAGAAATTGCGCAGCGAGCTGCTAACGACGAGCGTATCTTGGTGACTACCCTGACCAAACGAATGGCAGAAGAACTGACGACCTATATGACCCGTATGGGTGTTCGATGCAATTATATCCATAGCGATGTAGATACGTTGGAGCGTGTTCAGATTATGGATGATTTACGCAAAGGGCTGTTCGATGTATTAATCGGAGTCAACCTCTTGCGCGAAGGATTGGACTTACCTGAGGTCTCTTTGGTAGCTATCTTGGATGCAGATAAAGAGGGATTTTTGCGTTCGCACCGTTCGCTGACGCAAACAGCAGGACGTGCGGCTCGAAATATCAACGGAAAAGTCATTTTCTATGCTGATAAAATAACAGAAAGTATGCGTTTAACCATCGAAGAAACAAATCGTCGGCGCGAAAAACAGATGGCATACAACGAGAAACATGGCATTACTCCTAAACAGGTAGTCAAGAATAGCGTATCATTGGTGGCTGAAAAGCAACAACAAGCAGGCATCGAACCTTACGCCTATATCGAGCCTCAAAACGCAGTGGCCGCTGACCCAGTCGTGCAATACATGAACTACGCACAATTGGAAAAGACCATTGAGCAAACTAGACAGAAAATGACAGAAGCCGCTAAGAAATTAGAATTTATCGAAGCCGCACAATACCGGGACGAATTGGTCAAGTTGGAAACGTTATTAGACGCCAAGAAACAGGTGAAATCATAATTTATCTAAAATCTTTCCTTAAAATCTAAATAGTTACTATTTTTGCGTCATAATAATGTCCCATAAGTATGTTATATAACAATAATTATTAATCGTGATTAGACAGCAGCATATAGAAGAGATTGATTTTTCGTCAAGTTTAGCAGAAGTTTGGCGGGTGTTGACTGATAAGGAGCGGGAAATTTTGAGAAACAAGGCTTCGATTCAAAATTTCAAACGGAATGCGCGAATTTATCGAGAAGGCGATGAGCCGACGGATATGATGTGTCTTTTGAAAGGAAAAGTAAAAATCTTCAAAGACGGCGTGGGTGGACGCACGCAAATCATCCGGATGATTAAGCCGGTGCAGTACTTCGGTTATCGCGCGTTCTTCTCCCACGAGAACTATCTAACGAATGCTTCTGCCTTCGAAGCTTCAACGATTTGCATGATACCGTTGGAGATCGTTACCGAATTAATTTATGGGAACCCTGATTTGGCAATGTTCTTTATTCGCCAATTATCCACCGACTTAGGTATTGCTGATGAGCGTACCGTGAACTTGACGCAAAAGCATATTCGTGGGCGTTTAGCCGAGTCTTTATTGTTTCTGAAGGATAGTTATGGATTAGAAGAAGATGGAGCGACATTGAGCATTTATTTGGCTCGCGAGGACTTGGCAAGCCTATCGAACATGACAACCTCAAATGCTATCCGTACGCTGACGGCTTTTGTGGCAGAGCATGTCATCGCTATGGATGGGCGGAAGATTAAGATCATCGATGTAGATAAACTGAAAAAAATAAGCAGATTAGGATAATGTAGGCCTATTGCTATTTTCCCGTTGCCCAACTATCTGGAACAGTTAGTAGGGACAGTGTTTGCTTCATACCTGTCAGGCTAAGGATATGGCATTTCTGCCTTGCAGAAACTGCTTAAGCCTTGTCATGACCGTATCCATGCCCAATTGAAAAGCCAAGGTGGAGAAGTTTAAGACCGTCTTCGCTCAACGACGATGATAACCCCATCGATCTGGAGACTTATTACGAACAGTTAGGAAAGGAGGTATTGAAGATGACAGAATTCCTACAAGCACATCCAACGTCGGTATTGCTGACTCCGAAGCAGTAGGATATCCTGACATATAGTCAATCGGATGCACAAACACGCCTTCGCTTATGACTAGTTGCAAAAAATAGAACACGAAATTTACAATAACACTACTGGTTATAAACAAATTACACCTGATTTTTCAGAAAAGTGTTCAGAAATAAATGAAAGAGAGAATGAGGAAAAATGTCCTTAACTCCCTCTATATTTTTCGTAACTCAATGTCAATCAAAGAAATAACAGAGTCTATCATCCCTAAATATCCTTAATTGGAATTTTAGGATAAGGCATGCAAATCTCTATACATCCTTTCCAATTCCTGCTCATTCGAATTCCACACTCTTTTACGGAAAGCATACTGTCTAGCTCTTTCCGAAGAGGCGGGCTTGTCTTTCACGTACCTCTGTATCTGTTCATGCAATGCCTTCAATTCTTCATCAGAGGCTTGCACATCGTTCAAGACGAACCCACAGCCGCTTTCTTCTATCTGTTGCGGCGCATCACCTGAATATTGAGTTGCTACCACCATTGCCCCTGATGCCAGATATTCTGCTGTTTTTGTAGGGGAGGCATTGATGTTGACCAAGCTATTCCGCCGCAAGACAAACCCTGAGTCCACAATCGATAGATACAAAGAGACCTTATTGTAAGGCAAACTTTGGCAGAGATAGGAGTCTTTTATTTTATCCAAAGCAACTGCAAACGGCGTTAAATCGCCATTGGTATATATGCATAAGAAATAGCGGGAATCTAATTGCTTCAACCGAATAAACAAATCCAACGTTTCCGCAATACACTGCCAACTATGCGTCCCGCCCAGGTAACACAACACAATTCTATCCTCCAAATTCAGGCTTTTCTTCAGATCCGTACGTGCCTGTTCGTCTATGGTTGGAAATAATTGTTCATTAAAGCAACATGGCAGGATATAAGACGCGCTTTGAAAAGGATGGTAATCTCCTAAATTGCGAATCAAATTATGGGAAACCGCAATCACTTTCTGTGAACGTCTTAAAGCGTACTTGATATCCTTTTCTGCTTGCTTAATACAAGAAGCCGACCGTTTGTTCATCTGCAACTCCGGAACTGGATCCGCATGGAAGTCGGTAATAACAGGGATTTGTTTCCCTAAAAACATCGCACATGAAGCTGATAGCGAAGTCTCCAGCTGCACATAATCGATCTTAAAAATCTTAACGTACCACCAAGTGACTATCGCCCGCCACCATGCCGCAATTGTATTCAGTCCAAACCGGTCGGGAAGCGTATAAACAAACAGACTCTTTATTCCTTCAGAGACCTTTCGCCGTTCTATCTTTTTATGCGAGAATCCTTTCTTATAAAAAGCAAGAAAGAAAACCTGAAGTCCGATAGCCTGCAAGGAACTGAGCATATTGAACACGCGTATTTTATCTCCGGCATCTTCTCCCATCGGATAACCGTTAAAAACCACCAAGACCCGTTTCATTTCAAATCGACTTTAAGATGTTGGAAATCCTTCCGCAGCTGCAACCATCCCCATAAGGATTGACCGCCTTCGACATTGTCATATAAACTTCCTCTTTATCCAACAAAAGAGATACCTCATTGATAATTTTGTCATAACTCGTACCCACTAATTTCACCGTACCGGCCTCCAATGCCTCCGGCCGTTCGGTTGTATCACGCATTACCAACACTGGTTTTCCTAAGCCCGGAGCCTCCTCTTGAATACCTCCGCTATCCGTAAGTACGATATGGGAATGGTCCATCAAATAGACAAACGGCAGATAATCTAATGGCTCGATAAAATAGAGATTCGAAAACTCTTGTTTGTATTCCGAGCCGAACACTTCATGTATCGGTTTCCGGACATTCGGATTCAGGTGCATAGGATAGACAAAATCAACCATTGGATATTTCTTTGCCAAGTCCCGAATCGCACAGCAGATATGCATAAACCCGTCACCAAAGTTCTCCCGTCTGTGACCTGTGATTAACACCAAACGGCGACTCGAGTCTTTCCATGAATTCAGCAAAGAACTTTGGATGCTCGCATTATTCAATGTCGTAAGAATTTGCTCTTCGATATGCTTGTTACCCTTTATTTGTTTTAAAACCAGATGGAGCGCATCTATAACCGTATTTCCCACCACATGTATTTTTTCTTCGGCGACATTCTCTTTCAGCAAATTCTCGCGACTTAACCGGGTCGGAGCAAAATGCAGAGAGGCAATCCTGCCTGTAATCTGTCGGTTCATTTCTTCCGGCCAAGGACTATAAACATTATGCGTACGTAAACCTGCCTCTACGTGCGCTACAGGTATTTGTTGATAAAAAGTCGCTAAAGCCGCAGCCATCGAAGTCGTCGTATCACCATGAACCAATACGATGTCGGGCTTCGCCTCGTTCAAAACGCTCCGCATCCCAAGTAAAACTCGAGAAGTGATATCATATAAATCCTGTCCCTTCGCCATGATATTCAAATCATACTCCGGCTGGATGTCAAATACTGTCAATACCTGGTCTAACAATTCCCGATGCTGTCCCGTAACGCAGACAACGACATCAAAACTATCTTTATGACTTTGTAGAACCTTAGCCAACGGAGCCATCTTGATTGCCTCTGGCCGGGTTCCAAACACTAACATAATCTTCTTTTTCATATGAGACCCTATTTTATATCTTAAAACTGAACACTTCTAACATGAGTTGTTATTTCATCTGCTGAAGGGATTTGCATGTAATTTCCATACTGAGCTTGCAACATAGAATCATAATCTGCTGGAACGTAAAACATTTTACCTTCAAATTCCAATTCCTTTAAAGGAAATACCCAATTCTTATTAAACTGTGTATGAAAAAAAGAACCTAATGGATAACTGACCTTTGAGGCGGCAAAGATTTTCGAACAGCCTCTGAATATAGGAAATACTATCTTTTTCAGAAAGAAAATATAGGCAGTCACCCCTAAATTCTTCTTACCTTTGCTTCGCTTAACCCACCGGATAGCTGATGTCTGCAATTTATCTGATAAATAGTGGAATAAGGGCAATCCTTCCTCCAAATAAAAAAGATCTATATAGATGCCTTTGTAACGATAAAAAAGGTCATTATCATTATTTTCTTCTATTATAGTATCTTTCATCCTCAATTTTTCATACGGAGCTATATAATTAGGATCTGTATCATAAGCCTGTAATGCATATTTACCTTGATATCCTCGTAATAAGCCATGTAACTTTATAAGGTCTTTTTTAAAAAATGCAATATCCAAATCATCATCCCAAGGTATAAATCCTTTATGACGAACAGCACCTAACAATGTCCCGCCAGACAACCAATAGGGTATGTTATTCTTCCGGCACACGTCATCTATAAATACTAACATTTCCAACATCTTCAACTGATGCTTCCTTAATGTTGTACCTTCTGCATTTATATTAATAATATCATTCATATTTTTTCCGCACAAATTGATGAATCAACGCGTTCAGATATTCTTTATAAAGAATTAAACTCAATATCAATAGAAAGACCAACATCAAAATGTTATATAAAAGGCCACATTGATAATACACATATAAAGAGCCCACCAATAATACACATAACGCAGCCAATTTTACGAATTTTATTTCAATAGTCACTGTTTTTCTGATAAAATTTATTCGCATTATAACATTACATAAATAGCTTATTACAATAGCACCTGTAGCTCCGACAAGTCCCCATTTCAAGATAAACAACGGAACGATAAATACATTTAACAAACAAGCTGAAAATGTAGAATACACTATAGTCTTCGTTACTTTTAATGCTGCATAAATCTGCCCCATGAAACCACTTATAATATTGATAATTGCCGCAATAATACAAAATGGTATTATTTGCTTTGATAAGTTATATGAATCCGCAACCATAAATGGGAAAATAATATTTGAAATATGAACTAAAAACAAAGCCCCCATTATCAAGAAACTAATCAACAAATTCACCGCCTTGCTATAGAACAGACTTAAACTCTCTTTATCCTCATTTCCTCGCTTAAATATAATTTCCTGCCAAGCCAAATTGAAACAGGTGGACAAAAGATTTATCACTAATCCGAACTTCATTGCCACCACGTAAATACCATTTTCCTCTAGACCTAACATTTTAGAAATCGCAACATTGGAATATCCCGTTAAAAACCAATAAGCCAATGAGTTCAATGATAATGGCAATGAATATTTAACCAATGAATTCAGTAAACTCTTGTCATAAAATTTAATAGAAAATTGGCGTGTTACATGTAAATGGTTTTCCAATATCAAAATCTGTATAAGCAATCCAATAATCGAAGCAACATACAACACTTCGATTCCACCTTTAAAGACCAAAAGTCCAATGATATTGATTGCCCCTATGATGAATGTTCCTAAAACTCCGGAGAAAGCAAATACTTTGTTTTTATCCAACGTACGCGCCAGATAGCCGAACAGATTATTGCAAACCACACATACACCATACAGGTAGATATAGATAAGATAAGGAACCGTAAAAAACAGGCTTACCACAAATACGCTTAAAGAATACAATAGCAGAGATATAGCAAAGATAATCATTCCATTAGATATCGGACGGTAATAATTATTTTTGTTTTGTTCGTCGAAGACAAAACGCATAATACCCACATAAATATCTATAAATAAAAAGGTAATCAGCAGATTCAAATAAGTATTCGCAACATCATAATAACCTAACTCTTCCGGCTTCAAATGATCCGTATAAATAGGCAATAATATAAACATCATCAGTTTAGATAATATATTACCTAAAAAATAAAGGCCAAAAGACTTTATGAATGTAGCGAATGTTCCCATTAATTGCACTTATAATTTATCCAATATTGGGGATCATCAGAAATGATGCCATCAATCCAATCGTAATACTCGGCAGGCATATCTTTTATGTCGTTCAAAACATAAACATCAATGCTTTTATGAATGTGCTTTATCTTATCGACTACCTCTTTATTCATACAATAATGGTCCAAGATAAAGCCAGAAATGTGAGAAAACTCACTACTTTCCAAAATAACAGAATCTGCTGTATTATAAAACAAATACCGCAAATCGACATCCTGATTATATTCCGATAATCGCTTCAACGATTGATAATCAAAACTGATTATAGAAACATTATCAAGATAATTGTATCGGCTTAACAAATGCATTAGTCTCCTTTCCAAAGGAATAGAGGCCTCTTTTATTTCGATATACAACCATGCACGTTTATTTACCAAAGATAATACATCCTCCAAGGTTGGAATATGTTGATCAGTAACTTGCCCGTCATATATCAAATTATAGGAAGAGATAGCATCTAAAGTCAGCTCTTTTATCTGACCGTTACCATTGGTAATCCTAACAATATCATCATCATGGCAAACTACTATTGTACTATCTTTGGATAAACGGACATCAAACTCAACCACATCAGCCCCTATGGAAATAGCATGCTCAATTGCTGCTAAACTATTCTCCGGATAATTGGCAGTTCCTCCTCTATGTGCTATAATATGACACTTTCGTATCGTCTCTATATCTACAGAGTCTTCACAACCAGTTATCGTTAATATAGCAATAAGCCATATGCAAGATTTCCATAAAAACATCATCCCTCCTATATCTGAGTGTTTCTATTCCTATACTCTTGCCACAATTCTTCCCCCTGCTTTTTTGCAAACAATATTATCACAGGGGTTACCAATGTGAACAAGAAAATAAAGATTGCAGCAAACAGCTTTCGAGGAGCAACCGGTTTATAATTCACATAGGCCTCATCTGTTATGAAGCCTTTTTCTTGTTGATTGCCATTAGACAAAGCGATTTCTTCTCTTTTCTGCAGTAAAATCAAATAAACTCCCTGAAGGATTTCTTGCTGACGCTTCAAATCGATATATTCCCGCTCATAAGTCGGGACATTGCCCATTTGCTTTAAAATCTCCGTTTCCTTCGATTTTAAATCATTCATTATTTGTTCTGAGCTTTTACGCGCATTAGAAACAGATACTAACACACCTTCGCGCAATTTGTCCAATTGTTTATCTAAAACAGCGGCCAATGGATTATCTTTATTGGATGTCTTTTGCATCTTTTCCCGCTCCAACAAAGCTTCATTATATAATGACACCGGATTTTCCCCATCACCAGAGGTAGTCGATAATACTGCCGGTATAATTTTATATTTATTTTCCGGGTCTTTAATATAATCGTCCAGCATATTGATTAACATATTTTGAGCCTCTAGTTCGATTATCTTTTCCCGATATACCTTCATTGCCTCGGCATAAAATTGCACGTCATATTCTATATCGGTCATTCTATTCTTTAGCTTATATTCCTCAATGCTTTTTTCCACAGCAAGAAGTTGGGAAACCGTATTATCTATTCTATGACTCAAAAAGACTTCTGTTTCGTCATTCTCTTTCTTCTTTACTTCTAAATTTTTCTCATTATAAATAGACATCAATCTGTTCAACAAGTCTTTTGCACGCTTTTGATTATAATCCTGATAAAAGATTTCTAACACATTAGAGGTCTTTGAAAACTCTTCCACCTCTATTTGTTCTGAGAAATCCGCAGCCACCCAACTGACAGGCCTTATAGTCACCTCCAATGAAAAATCTTTCACAGAAAATTCCGGATTTTCTGAAACAGACAAAACTCCTTCTGCCAAATGAACTTCACAAGGCAGGGATGCAAATTGGTATTTTTTATCTTCTTTCGTATCCTCAACTATTATATTTCCAACCTTTCGACTTATTTTCAAATCCAATTTCTTAATCAAATTCGCTCTGAAAGCCGAATCCAGTTTAATAAAAACAGGAGTTTCATCATACAAATCTTCAATTGAATATGGATACTTATAATTTACATCAAGCCCTAAATCTTTTACTACTCTTGAAAGTAAAGAATTAGACAGAAGGGTAACTTTCTCATCATCGACATTAATGCCTCCGGCAGCCGACGAATTTAATCCGAAAGAACGCATCAATCCGGATGCGTCTCCTAAACTTAAACTACCACCTCCTGTTAAATCTTTATCCTCCTGAATCTTAATACGTGCTATCGTTTCATACGTTTTCGGATAAAAAGCTAAATAAACAATAGATAACAACACTGAAATAATGCCGCAAGCCACAAATAACTTCCATTGGCCTATATAATCTATTATAATTTTTTTTAAGCTAATAACCTCATTATCCTTCTGCAAATCTTCCATATTATTACTCTTTATTATTGGAAATACTAATAACAATAGCCACAATTGATGAAACAGAACTTATGATAGATGTTGCCAACGACATGAAGAATGACCTATCTGAACTTGTTCGTGCAGATTTCTGTTTTGTTTTAATAGGTTCAGCATATACAACATCATTTTGCTTCAGATAAAAACAGGGGGATGTAAATATATCCGGACTGGTCATGTCTAAACGATGAACCTCTTTTGTTCCATCTTGCTCTCGAATCACTAAAATATTCTTACGATTTGCGGTCAAAGGTAAATCGCCAGCCATACCTATTACGTCTAATATAGAAACACGGTCGCTCTTTATGGTATATGAACCCGGACGATTAAATTCCCCCATCATCGTTACCTTGAAGTTCAGTAACTGTACTTTTACTAATGGAGTATCTTTCACATATTCGGATATCATATTTTGCAACTTTGTTGCTAATTCTTCTTTCGTTAACCCTTCGGCATGAATTTTTCCCAACACAGGAAATTCAATATTTCCATCTTTATCTATCAGATAGGTATATAATGTTTGGGATGGAGTTATAGGTTGTTCCCCTTCGGTTGTCGAATAAGCAAATACCGGAGGGTTAAATGGAGTTACAGAAGCAGGATCCCAATTGGCGACTGTAATAGATAACAAATCATCATAGGTCAGCTTCGTCGAATACGCTTGACTCATTTTTTTCAATTGCTCAGGAGTCAAAGAATCTACTCCTTGAAAATACACAATATCTTTCGAGACAGAGCATCCCGCCAACAAGACACACAGACATGTGAATAAACAAACCTTTAACTTCATATTTTCTATTCTAATATTCAAAGTTGCAAAATTACAAATTATCCCTTTATCACGCAAAAATGAGGAATCTCTTTCACTTTTAGTAACGATGCATTCGCGTAATTATTGCTGCATCGCGCTACAAATATGCTTGCTTTTTTCACCATCTGGGATTTATTCGCTATGTTTGCAAAAAATCAATCATAGATTATGCTTAATATTGGTAATTATAACACGCTGAAGATTGTGAAGATGGTGAACTTCGGTGTTTATCTGGATGGAGACGAGAAGGAGATTTTATTGCCTGCGCGATATGTACCTAAGGACGCAAATGTAGGCGATGATGTGGAGGTATTCATCTATCATGATAATGAAGGGCGACTGATTGCTACCACATTGCATCCTAAAGCGGTAGTGGGCGAGTTCGCTTTCATGAAAGTGAAAGCGGTCAATACCACCGGCGCATTCCTTGACTGGGGATTGATGAAAGACCTCTTGGTTCCGTACAAAGAGCAAAAAATGACCATGCGCGAGGGGAAATGGTATCTGGTGTATGTGCGTTTGGACCACGTGACTGGCCGCATCATGGCATCCGCCCGTATCGAGAAATTTGTGAACAATGTCCCGCCGAAGTACCGGATGAATCAAGAAGTAGACCTGCTGGTTGCCGATGAAACCGAAATCGGATATAAGGTGATCGTCAATAATCTTCATTGGGGCATGCTCTACCATAACCAAGTATTTCAACGTTTAGAAAAAGGGGAACACCTGAAGGGATATGTCAAAGAGATTCGAGAAGATGACAAATTGGATATCAGCCTTTCGCCTTTGGGATATCAGAAGGTGGACGGTATTTCTCAAACTATCCTGAACACTTTGCAATTGAAGGGTGGTTACCTGTCCGTACATGATAAGAGTGAACCGGAACTCATCTATAATCTCTTCCGTTGCAGCAAAAAAACATTCAAGCAGGCTATCGGTTTACTCTATAAACAGCATCTCATACAGATTGAACTGAAGGGAATCAGAATGATAAAATGAGCTATCTAAATTATGAATGATGAATACGGGTTATAAAATTCATAATTTATAACCCGTAATTCATAACCTTTTTTACTTATACCACACTGGTCCCGGTTGGTTACCCATTTCGAACTGCAAGGTATCGCCCTGCATAATCATATCATGAGTAATATAACTCTTAGCGTAAGGTTGGCTATTGACCTTCACTGATTGAATATAAATATTCTCCCGACTCACGTTGTTTGCTTGGACTACAAAGGTCTTGCCATTATCCAAATGTAATTTCACTTCGGGGAACAAAGGCGTACCGATTTCATAAATACCGCCTATGGCATTCACCGGATAGAATCCCATCGCACTGAAGACGTACCACGACGACATCTGTCCGCAATCTTCGTTGCCGCATATACCAGCCGGCTCGTTCGTATAGAGAGTATGCATGACTTGCGCCGCATACTTTTGCGTTTTCCATGGTTCTTTTGTGCGATTGAACCAATAGATTACGTGATGTCCCGGCTCATTTCCATGCGCATATTGACCAATCATTCCCGTACTGAATATCGGCAGTTTGCTTTTATCTGTTGGTTCGAAAGTAAACATACTGTCCAATCGCTGAGCAAACCGTTCTTCTCCTCCGGTCAGATCGATTAATCCCTCTACATCATGTTGTACCGCCCAATAATACTGCCAGCCGTTGCTTTCGCAGATATCCTCGATGTAGGCTTCCGGGTCATAGTTTGGCAAAAACTCCCCTTTCGAATCGCGCGGTTGCATGAATGAAGTGGCTGGGTTAAATACATTCTTATAATTTTTAGCCCGCTGGTAATACTCATCGGCAATCTCTTTCTTCCCCATTGCCTCAGCCATCCGGGCAATACAGTAATCATCGTAAGCATATTCCATCGTTTTCGACATCGACCAGTTCTCTGCATCACGCGGCACGTAGCCATGTTTTTTATAGAAACCTATCGAGTGGTAATCATCTCGATTCGCCGAAGCGATACATGCCTCTAAAGCCTTTTCTGCATCGAAATTTCCAACGCCCTTCAGGTAAGCATCCACAATAACCGGAACCGCATGATAACCTATCATCATATCTGTCTCCCAACCATAGAGATTCCACAAAGGCAATGCCCCGCTTTGCTCATAAAAATGCAAGAAGCATTGAATCATATCGTTTACCCGCTTCGGCTGGATATAGGTATATAACGGATGCGACGCACGATAGGTATCCCATAACGAGAAAGTAGAATAATTTGTCCAACCGTCTGTCTGATGAATCTTCCCATCCGGACCAAAATACTGTCCATCCACATCCGAATAAATCGTAGGAGCAAGCATAGCATGGTACATCGCCGTATAGAATACCGTTTTCAGGTTGGCATCCTCCGACGTCACCTCTATTTTTCCTAACTGCTGGTTCCAATTCGCTACCGCCTGACGGTGATAATAGTCGAAGTCATCCTTTGGAGCCTCTGCTGCCAAGTTCTTTGCAGCTCCCTCCATGCTAACACCCGATAAAGCCGTGGTAACAAGTATCTCTTCATCTTTTTGCGTCTTGAAATCGAAACGGGCAATGGATGCCGTACCGATGCGTCCCTCATCCATCGTCTCGATGGCAGTCGTATCCAAACTGAACGAATCAAACGGACGGGAGAAACGGGTATAGAAATAGACATGCTGCTTAGGCGACCAGCCCATTGAATGCCTGTACCCGCGTATCGTACAAGAATCTACCACCTCGATATGAGTATCTAACGTAAAATCCCAATTCATCGCCTTCTTCAAATCGAGGAATATCGAAGCTTCCGCCTCCGGGAAGGTATAACGCTGAATGCCGCAACGCTCGGTTGCCGTCAGTTCTACATTAATATTATAGTCTTTCAAAAAAACACGATAATATCCTGCCGAAGCCGACTCGTCGTTATGGGAAAAAGTCGAATAGACTCCCAACGGAGCCTCTGCCCGTTTATAGGGATTCGTGACTGGCATGAACGAAATATCATACAAATCGCCGGCGCCTGTGCCGGAAAGATGGGTATGGCTAAAACCGGCTATCGTCGAATCAGGATAAAAATACCCGGCAATACGGTCCCATCCCGGAAGTCCGTTATCTGGGCTCAATTGTACCATACCGAACGGGACCTGTGCTCCGGGATAAGTATTCCCGGTAAAGTCCGTTCCAATTATCGGATTGGTATATTGCACCAATCCCACCTCTTCGTCCGCTTGTTGTTCTGGCGTACAAGCTACTCCCACGAACAAAGAAACAGCACATAATAAGGATAATTTGTGTCTCATGTTGTTTTTCAATAAGTTTGTATATGTGTATTGCTGCAAATATAACTCTTTTTACATATATACCAAAGCTGTCCGCTCAAAATTCCGATTCCGTTTCCTATTCCCTGTTAAAATTCATAAGGATAATGAATATTTTCCATAAAAGTTTTTTTAGTCCGATAATTATATCTATTTTTGTTACATTCCTAAACAGGAGACAATACAACTTATATAATTAAAAAACATTGTACGACATGGAAAACAATGAGTTATTACAACAAGTAAGAAGTAAGGCACAAAGTTGGCTTACGGACAGTTATGACGCCGAGACACGGGCTGAAGTTCAAGCTTTATTAGACAAAGAAGATCCAACGGATTTGATTGAAGCCTTCTACAAAGACTTAGAATTCGGAACGGGTGGACTTCGCGGCATCATGGGAGTAGGTTCTAACCGCATGAATATCTACACTGTAGGTGCAGCTACGCAGGGCTTATCCAATTATCTGAAAAAAGAATTCTCCGACTTAGAGCAAATCAAAGTGGTTATCGGTCATGATTGCCGTAACAACAGTCGCAAGTTCGCTGAAATCTCTGCAGATATCTTTTCTGCCAATGGAATCAAAGTATATATCTTCGAAAGCTTGCGTCCGACACCGGAAATGTCTTATGCAATCCGCAAATTGGGTTGCCAGAGCGGCATTATCCTGACAGCTTCTCACAATCCGAAAGAATATAACGGTTATAAAGCATACTGGAATGACGGCGCACAAATGATTACGCCGCACGATAAGAATACGATTGCCGAAGTAAATAAAATCCGTTCGGCTGCCGACATCAAATTCCAAGGCAATAAGAACTTGATCGAGACTATAGGTGCAGAAATCGACGAACAGTTCGTAAACGACTTGAAGACGGTTTCATTGTCACCTGAATCCATCCAGCGCCATCACGACATGAAAATTGTTTATACTCCGATTCATGGAACAGGTGTCAAGTTGGTTCCGATGGCTTTGGCAAAGTTCGGATTCACCAATATCATCCATGTGCCAGAACAAGATGTGGTAAGCGGAGATTTCCCAACTGTTGTCTCTCCGAATCCGGAAGAACCAGCAGCATTGTCTATGGCAGTAGAAAAAGCAAAGGAGACAGATGCTGAATTGGTACTAGCTTCCGACCCGGATGCTGACCGTGTAGGCGCAGCTGTCAAGAATAATGAAGGAGAATGGGTATTGCTGAACGGTAACCAGACGGCGCTGATGTTCGTTTATTACCTAATTACCCGCTGGAAAGAGTTAGGAAAGATTCAAGGTAAGGAATATATCGTAAAAACTATCGTTACAACCGAAACCATCCGTACAATTGCGGAACGCAACGGTGTAGGTTTCTACGATGTTTATACAGGATTTAAATGGATTGCCAACGTCATGAAGCAAAACGAAGGAAAATTGCAGTACATCGGTGGCGGCGAAGAGAGCTACGGTTTCTTGTGTGAAGACTTCGTCCGTGATAAAGATGCGGTTTCTGCCTGCGCTATGTTGGCTGAGATTGCTGCTTGGGCAAAAGATAATGGTATGACGATATATCAATTGCTTCAGAAGATTTATGTAGAGTATGGTTTCTCGAAAGAGAAGGGTATTTCTGTAGTAAAGAAAGGCAAGAGCGGTGCTGAAGAGATTGAAGCGATGATGAAACAGTTCCGTGCGAACCCGTTGACCGAGATCGCCGGCTCTAAGGTTGTTTTGTTCAATGACTTCTCTACGTTAAAAGGACAAGATTACCTTGCCAACGAAACGTTGACGCTGGATATGCCGACAACCTCCAATGTACTGCAATATTTCACCGAAGATAAGACAAAAGTCTCTATCCGTCCTTCCGGAACCGAACCTAAGATTAAGTTCTATATCGAGGTTCATTCGAAAGTGGACAGCGTAGATGAATTGGCAAGCGCCGACAAGGCGGCATTAGATAAGATCGAAGCCATCAAAGCCTCATTAGGAATCTAAAATAAATGAAGCATGAAGAATTAAGAATGAGGTATTCCCTCCGGGTTCTCTTCTTGATTCTTCATTCTTAAGTTAATTTCATATTTTAAGGAGTTAGGGCCAAATGCCTTTAGATAGTATCAAGATATGGACAAAGATATTGGCTTTAACTCCTTTAACTTCCATAATTCCTTTAAATTCTAACTCCCTCTAAATTCTCCTTTCATGATTACCCTCATCACCCAAAACAAGAAACAATACTTGGATTTGCTGCTTTTAGCCGACGAGCAGGAGTCGATGATTGACCGGTATCTGGAACGCGGAGAACTATTTGCATTATATGATAACGGAGAATTAGTCTCAGTATGCGTAGTCACCCAAGAGGGAGAAGGAATTTATGAAATCAAGAACATAGCCACTTATCCCCAATACCAACGGAAAGGATATGGCCGCCGATTGATTCACTTCCTATGCGAACACTACCGCCCTAAATGCCGAACCCTGCTGGTCGGTACCGGCGACAGTCCGCTGACCGTCCCATTTTATGAAAGCTGCG
Organism: uncultured Parabacteroides sp.; assembly: GCA_949289155.1. Lineage (GTDB taxonomy): Bacteria > Bacteroidota > Bacteroidia > Bacteroidales > Tannerellaceae > Parabacteroides. The sequence goes on along the minus strand of CASEMX010000002.1, from coordinate 51,099 downwards.
GATTCACCTATTCGCACCGTATTCCCAGCTTCTTCACCAAACATTACGACCATCCAATCATAGAAGCCGGCAAGCAGCTGGTGGATATGGTCTATTTTAAGAAAGAATTCTGATTTCTGTCAAAATAAAAAGATTCTAAATCAAAATTCGTAGTATATTTCTCCGAGAATAACCGTTATTTGTATTTTATTAATCAATTAAACGTATCTTATCATGAAAAGGCATATTATTATGTATGGGCTATGTCTGGCTTTAGCTGGAACCGGGTGCAATCCACCTGTCGACCCGGTAGAAGTCTCCCAATTACAAGTAGAAATGAAATCGAACCCATTGGGAATAGACATTACTCAGCCTCGTTTCTCGTGGCAAATTGCTTCTAATCAACCAGACTTGGTACAGGTTGGTTACCATATTCAAGTAGCTGCTTCACCGGAAGAACTGGAAGCTGGGAAAAATCTGGTGTGGGATTCAGGAGATGTCACATCCGAACAGTCGTTGTTCATTCCCTATGACGGTCAGCCGCTGCAATCGAAACAATCCTATTACTGGCGGGTCAAAGTGAAAACCAACCAGTCTGCCGGCAGCTGGAGCGAAACACAGACTTGGTCGATGGCTATCCTGCATCCAGCAGAATGGAAAGCCCAATGGATTGGAGAGAATCAATTGTCGAATGCTGGAGAGACCGTCCAAGGGAACACTCGGTTGGCAGCTCGCTATTTGCGCAAACCATTCGCTATCGAAAAAGAGGTAAAACGGGCGACTTTATATATATCGGGACTCGGCTCGTCCGAATCTTATTTGAATGGGAAGCGTATCAGCGAAGATATTTTTGCGCCGATGCCCTCCCATTATTCGACCCGTACCTATTATAATGTATATGATGTGACCAAGCTGTTGCAACAGGGCGATAACTTACTGGGAGTAGTCTTGGGCAACGGGCGTTATTTTGCTATGCGTAATCCGGAAATGCTGACATACGGCCTGCCCTCTTTGTTGGCTCAGCTGGAAGTGGAATATATCGACGGGACAACCGAACAAATCGTCAGCGATACGAGCTGGAAGGTCTCGTCGCAAGGTCCAATTGTCGCGAATAACGAATTCGACGGCGAAGAATATGACGCCCGGAAGGAGTTGACGGGATGGAATACCCTACAATATAACGATTCGACTTGGAAGACAGCTGATTTGATGAAGGAACCGGGCGGAAAACTGACTGCACAGCCGAATCCGAATTTGACTATCCAAGATACGGTAAGACCTGTCGAAGTATGGGCTCGTCCGGACGGTAAATATATCTTGGATATGGAACAGAACATGGTGGGCTGGCTCGGCGTACAACTGAAAGGCAAGAGTGGCAAACCGATAACCTTCAAGTTTGCCGAGTTATTGAATCCGGACACTACGTTGTATGTGGCAAACCTCCGCTCGGCTTTAGTAACAGACCGCTATACACCGTCATCGGAAGAGTCGTTCCATTGGCAACCCAGCTTCGTTTATCATGGCTTCCGCTATGTGGAAATCGACGGATTGGAATATGCGCCGAAGACAACCGACTTTGCCGGATATGTGATTTATGACAAAATGGAAACGACCGGACATTTTGAAAGCTCGAATCCGATCATCGACCAAATCTACCAAAATGCTTTCTGGGGAATACGGGGCAATTACCGCGGAATGCCGACCGACTGCCCGCAACGCGACGAACGTTTGGGATGGTTGGGCGACCGTGTTACCGGAGCCAGCGGCGAAGCTTATCTCTTCAATAATGCGTTAATGTACAACAAATGGTTGCAAGACATAGAAGATTCGATGAGTCCCGAAGGACAAATATCGGATGTGTCGCCCAAATACTGGACCTTATATAATGATGACGTTACGTGGCCGGCGGCATTTTTTACCGTAGCCGAAATGCTCCACCGGCAATATGGAGATGACAGCGCCATCCGCCGACATTATCCGGCCATGAAGAAATGGATTCAGTATATGCAGCGGACAGCCATGGCAGATTATATCATCACCAAGGATACTTACGGCGATTGGTGCATGCCTCCGGAGGAACAACACTTAATCCACTCGCAAGACCCAGCACGTAAGACCGATGGCGCGATATTGGGAACCACAGTTTATTATGATTTGCTGCACCTCATGATGAAGTTTGCCAAGCTATGTGGACAGGAAAACGACATCGCCGAGTACCAGCAACTAGCAGACAAGATAAAAGAGGCATACAACAAACGGTATTTCAATCCGCAAACCGCCCAATATGGCAACAATACCGTTACGGCGAATATCCTCTCCCTCCGCCTCGGATTAGTACCGGAAGGCTACGAGCAAAAGGTCTTCGATAACATTGTCAGAAAGACTGAAGTCGATTTTAACGGGCATGTCAGCACCGGCGTACTGGGTATCCAGCACCTGATGCGCGGCTTGACGGAATACGGACGGAAGGATTTGGCATACCGGATCGTCACAAACGAAGATTATCCCAGCTGGGGCTATATGATAAACAAAGGCGCAACGACTATCTGGGAGCTTTGGAACGGAGATACTGCCGACCCTGCTATGAACTCGGCCAACCACGTCATGCTACTAGGCGACCTGCTGATTTGGTACTATGAAAACCTTGCCGGAATCAAATGTGCAGACGAGGCGGTCGCTTTCAAGAAGATAAAGATGGCTCCGGCATTCCCCGACGGGCTGGATGCAGCAAAAGCTTCCTATCAATCGGCTTACGGGACCATCGAAAGCGACTGGAAGCGTGAAGGGAACCGACTGACATGGCGGATTGTCGTACCGGGCAATACCTCTGCCCAAATCCAATTCCCCAAAGGCTATAAGGCAACCGAGGAATTGAAGCAACCGGGCATCCGACATGCCGACGCACAACAGGTAGAGGTCGGCTCAGGCAGCTACCTTTTCCAATTGGACAAAGCAGACTAAACACAATAGGTCAGCAGGAAAAACTCGCGTACGCCCGACAAAAAGTTTCTTACCTGCTGACCCAAACTTCATTCACCGACGCTGTATGTACGTACAACGTCGCCGAATGTACATACGGCGTCGGCGTACGAAGTTTTCCTGCTGACATCTGGAACTTTTCCTCGGCATCTCTCCCACTTTTTATCCTATCTTTTTCATTTTTCTTCGGAAATAATAGTAAGAAGACTTGCAGGGTATATGATAAATATCTATATTTGCAGTCGATTTTCCTCAGAAGGTAGAGAAGTAATGCCGAAAGCATTCACCTTCGGGACCTAACCTGTTAAATAATAGAAAAAACAGATGTACGTAGTAGTTGAAATTAACGGTCAGCAGTTCAAGGCTGAACAAGGAAAGAAATTATTTGTTCACCACATCCAGAACGCTGAAAATGGCGCAGTTGTTGAGTTTGAAAAAGTATTGTTAGTGGACAACAACGGCGACGTAAAAGTAGGAGTTCCAGTAGTTGAAGGAGCAAAAGTAGTTTGTGAAGTAGTTTCTCCGTTGGTGAAAGGCGACAAAGTGTTGGTTTTCCATAAGAAGAGAAGAAAAGGTTACCGCAAATTGAACGGTCACCGTCAACAGTTCACAGAAGTATTGATTAAAGAAGTTATTGCTTAACGTAAAAGGAGTAAGAAGAAATGGCACATAAAAAAGGTGTTGGTAGTTCTAAGAACGGCCGCGAATCAGAAAGCAAACGATTAGGTGTAAAGTTGTTCGGCGGTGAGATGGCTAAAGCCGGTAATATCATCGTTCGTCAAAGAGGTACGGTACATCATCCGGGAGCAAATGTAGGAATGGGCAAAGACCATACTTTATTTGCGTTGATTGATGGCGTGGTTGCTTTCCATAAAGGAAAAGATAACCGCTCATTCGTTTCTGTAAATGCAGTTGAAGCAGAAGCTTAATTGAACGATAGTTTAATTTTACTCATATCATTTTATGGAAAGGTCGGCATGTTGATATGTCGGCCTTTTTTATTCGAACTTCCGACTTATTTTCTGGACTCCCCTACCGGACATAAAAAAGGCGACAGATAAAATCCGCCGCCTAAAACATCTATTATTAACCATTATGACTACAGTTCATCAATCGAACCGCGAACAATACCCCGTTTCGACGACTTAATAAAGTCCAATATCAAATCACGCTCCACACTGGGCTCATATTCCGTCTCAATAGCTTTCAGTGCGTCTGTATTATTCAGTCCGCGTGTATATAATGTCCGATAAATATCCTGAATCAAAAAAACCTGATGGTTCGTAAAGCCGCGCCGGCGCAAACCGACGATATTTATTCCGCAATAAGCTATCGGATCGCGGCCCACCAACGTATATGGAGGAATATCTTTACCGATTCGAGAACCACCTTGAATCATTACATGCTTGGAAATGCGCGTGAACTGGTGTACCAAAGAGCCTCCGCTGACAATTGCAAAGTCATCGATTTCGACCTCACCGGCTATTTGCGAAGCATTCCCGATTATCACATTATCTTTTACCACACAATCATGCGCGATATGTGAATAAGCCATAATCAAACAATTGTTCCCGACCACTGTCTTTCCCTTAGAAGCTGTCCCGCGATTGACCGTTACACACTCACGCAGCGTAGTATTATCGCCTATTTCGGCAGTTGTGATTTCGCCCTTAAACTTTAAGTCCTGCGGAATCCCTGCAATGACGGCTCCGGGGAATACACGGCAATTCTTTCCCAACCGTGCTCCGTCCAGAATAACGGCATGAGGAAATATATGGCAATTATCGCCGATTACTACATCCCTTTCAATCACGGCAAACGGGTCGATAGTCACATTCTCACCAATCTTTGCCTCCGGATGAACGACAGCTAATGAAGAAACATTCATATCTATCAAGAATTTATTTGTTTTTGATTATTTGAGCCATGAACTCAGCCTCACTCACTAACTTATCCCCGACAAATACATATCCCTTCATTGTCGAGATACCCCGACGAATCGGAGCTAACAATTCCAATCGCAAAACCAACGTATCGCCCGGAACCACCTTCTGCCGGAATTTCACACCGTCTATTTTCATGAAGTAAGTAGAATAACGTTCCGGCTCTTCTACCGTATTCAATACCAGCAACCCTCCGGTCTGCGCCATCGCTTCAATCTGCAATACGCCCGGCATAACCGGTTCTTGCGGAAAATGTCCCTGGAAAAACGGCTCATTAACCGATATATTTTTTACTCCAACGATATAATTCTTCCCGATTTCAATGATTTTATCGACTAAAAGGAACGGATAACGATGCGGAAGGAGTTCGCGAATGCGATTAATATCCATTATCGGCTCTTTATTGGGGTCGTAAACCGGAGCCTGTACATCGTTCAATTTAATATCCTTGCGAATGATACGCGCCAATTTGTTGTTGATGCTATGTCCCGGATGCGTTGCGATAACCCGACCGCGAATCGGTTTGCCAATCAATGCCAAATCGCCGATTACGTCCAACAATTTATGACGGGCTGGTTCGTTGTCGAAAGTCAACGGTTTATCATTAATATAGCCCAAATTCTGCACATCCTTATGCGGCAAATTCATCATATCGGCTATCTTATCCAGCGATTCTTGGGATACTTTTTGGTCATAGATGACAATCGCATTATCCAAATCTCCGCCTTTAATCAGGTTATGCTGCAACAATGTTTCGATTTCTCGGACAAAAACAAATGTACGCGATGAGGCAATTTCGGAAGCAAACTCACTTACGCTATTCATCGTTGCATATTGGTTATTCAATACCGGAGAATCAAAAGAAATCAATACATTTACGCTGAACGTGTCATCCGGAAGAATCGTGATAGAAGCTCCGCTCTCTTCGTCTTTGACCTCAATTTTATGTTTAACAATATAGTAATCTTTAGAAGCCGCCTGTTCCTGCAATCCGACCTTCTGTATCTCTTCTGCATAATAACGGGCACTACCATCCAAAATCGGGAATTCTGGAGCATTCACTTCGATTAAACAATTATCCACACCCGCTGCATACAGTGCTGCCATGGCATGTTCAATCGTACCAATCATCACCTCTTTCTTCCCGACTACCGTTCCCCGCTGAGTACTTACCACATTTTCAGCAACCGCATCGATAATCGGTTGTTCCGGAAGGTCAATACGCTTGATTTTATAGCCGTGATTCTCCGGAGCCGGATTAAATGTTATTTGAATATCCAATCCTGTATGCAAACCTTTCCCCTGCAAGCTGAAACTCGCAGCCAATGTGTTTTGCTTCTGCATAATCTCTTATTCTTTATTGATTAACCTTTTTAATTCTTCTATCTCTCGCTGTAATTGCCCCATCGTCCGATACATCTCCGGCAACCTATTGAAAATAGCGCTGGAGCGCATGAAATCTTTTGCGTGAATAGCCGGAGCGCCTAACAAGGTAGTCGATTCTTTCACATCACTAATAATGCCCGCTTGAGCTCCCAGTGTCACATTATCGGCTATTTTGATATGTCCTGCCAATCCTACCTGTCCACCAAACATGCAATGTTTTCCAACCTTCACGGAACCGGCAATTCCGACCTGTGCTGCCATGACTGTATTCTCTCCAACATCAACATTATGGGCTATTTGCACCAAGTTGTCCAACTTCACTCCTCTGCGAATAATTGTCGAATCCATTACTGCACGATCGATAGTCGTATTCGCGCCGACTTCTACATCATCCTCTAAGATAACATTTCCTAATTGAGGAATCTTTTTGTATTGTTCTCCCTCCGGAGCAAAACCGAACCCGTCGGCTCCAATTACCGCTCCCGCATGAAGAATACAATTATTACCCACAAGGCAACTTTCGTATATGGTAGTATGCGGATAAAGTATGCAATTATCCCCAATTGTTACGTTATCTCCAATATAAACATTCGGATAAATCCGGCAGTTCTTCCCCACTTTCGCATTTTCGCCAATATAAGCGAAATGTCCGATATAACAATCTGCGCCGACTTGGGCAGAAGGAGCGATAAATGCCGTAGAATCTATACCGACATGCTGCTTATGTTTATGCTGTTCTACGAGATTTAGCAGCATTGCTAATGCCGCATACGCATTTGCTACGCGGATAATCGTGGCCTGCACCGGTTCTGCCGGCATAAAATCATTATTTACCAATACAATACTGGCTTTCGTATTGTAAATATGATGTTCATACTTCGGATTCGCCAAGAAAGTTAATGTTCCCGGCTTACCCTCCTCTATTTTTGAGAAACTGCTTACTTTTATCTCTGGATTCCCCTCAATGGTTCCATTCAAAAAGGTTGCTATTTGTTGGGCAGAAAACTCCATTACCTCACTTTTTTATCAAATGATACCTTTATCTTTTAAATAACCTGCCATCTCCTGTTGAACCGTCTTTGCGGCTTCATGCGCAGCAGCGGCAAAATTCGCTGTCTTATCAGCATAAATAATGGCTCTCGACGAATTAACCAGCAATCCACACTGCTTGTTCATGCCATATTCTGCCACCTCTTTCAAGCTTCCTCCTTGTGCGCCCACCCCCGGTACTAATAAAAAATGATTCGGGACGTACTTACGGACATCCAAAAACATCTTTCCTTGCGTAGCTCCTACCACATACATCATCTGCTCATCCGACGCCCAGTCCTGCGAACGCTTCAATACCTTTTCAAATAACCGTTCTCCGTTTGCATCCTCCGTCAATTGGAAATCATGCGAACCCTTATTCGAAGTCAAAGCCAGCAAGATAACCCACGCTCCCGGGTATATTAAGAAAGGCTTTACACTATCTTCACCCATATACGGTGCAACAGTTACGGCATCCACCTTGATATGATCGAAAAAGGAACGGGCATACATCTCCGAAGTATTCCCTATATCGCCACGTTTGGCATCAGCAATAATAAATTGGTCCGGATAATTTTCCCGCAAATAATCTACAGTTTTTTCAAAAGCCTTGATACCTTCTACGCCCAAACTCTCATAAAAAGCCATATTTGGCTTATAAGCAACACAATAGTCTGCCGTAGCATCGATAATTGCCTTATTAAAGGCAAAGATAGGTTCCTCTTCCTGCAATAAATGTTGCGGGATTTTCTTGATATCGGTGTCTAATCCTACACAAAGAAAGGATTGTTTCTTCTGGATATTCTCGAATAATTGCTGTTTATTCATAATCTCTTCTCCTTATTTATAATTCTGATTCTTTCATTCTTTCGGCATTTTCAGCGACAATCAAATGATCGATACAATCCTGAATGTCCCCATCCATAAAAGCTGAAAGATTATATAGGGTATAATTGATTCTATGGTCCGTTATCCGTCCTTGCGGATAATTATAAGTACGTATTTTCGCCGAACGGTCGCCCGTCGAAACCATAGTCTTGCGTCGGCTGGCAATATCATCAATATATTTCTGATGTTCCTTATCATAGATAAATGAACGCAAGCGCGTCAATGCCCGCTCTTTGTTCTTCGGCTGGTCACGCGTTTCGGTACACTCAATCAGAATTTCTTCGCTTACGTTGGTCACCGGATTCTTCCAGATATAACGCAAACGAACTCCGGATTCCACCTTGTTCACATTCTGACCTCCTGCGCCACCCGACCGGAACGTATCCCATTTTATTTCTCCTTCGTTGATTTCCACATCGAATTCATCCGCTTCGGGGAGCACTGCGACCGTCGCTGCAGAAGTATGAACACGTCCTTGCGTTTCGGTAGCCGGTACACGCTGCACGCGATGCACTCCCGATTCATATTTCAAGGTTCCATATACCTTTTCACCCGTCACAGTAAATATTATTTCTTTGTATCCGCCGGCAGCCCCCTCATTAAAACTGGAAACAGCAACTTTCCAGCCCTTCGACTCGCAGTATTTCACGTACATGCGGTATAAATCTCCGGCAAAGATAGCTGCTTCGTCTCCACCTGTTCCGCCACGAATTTCAACAATCGCGTTCTTGTCATCTTCTGGATCAGCAGGAATAAGCAGGAGTTTGATTTCTTCCTCCAATGCAGGGATGCGTCCGTTACATTGTTCCAGTTCTTCCCGAGCCATCTCGCGCATTTCCGCATCTTGTTCCGTTTCCAGCAAATGTTTGGCTTCCGTTATTCCATCCAAAGCTTTGACATACTCATTACGAGCCTTCACGATTTTCTCCAAATCGCGATATTCTTTATTTAGCTTGACAAATCGTTTCATATCCGCTATGACAGCAGGGTCGGTAATCAATGTCCCGACCTCTTCGAAACGACTTACCAGTCCGTCTAATCTATGTAATAAACTATTGTCTGCCATTTACTTCAATTAATACGTAAACCGCCCATTCTCGCTTTCAATAATCAGTTCATTGGATGCGGCATCTTCCACAAATCCTACGATACGCGCATCGATATTAAAGCTCTTGGAAATGGAAATCACCTCATCCGCATATTCCGGTGCGATATAAATTTCCATACGATGACCCATATTAAAAACTTTATACATTTCGCTCCAATCCGTGCCGCTCTGTTCTTGGATAATACGGAATAAAGGAGGAACCGGGAAAAGATTATTTTTCGTTACCCGTTTATTTTCGACAAAATGCATAACCTTGGTCTGCGCACCTCCCGAACAATGGACCATCCCATGTATATTCGGACGCAATTGGTCCAATATTTTCTTGATAACCGGAGCATACGTACGCGTCGGCGAGAGAACCAATTTACCGGCGTCTATGCCCAGTTCCGCTATCTGGTCTGTCAGTTTCAAATCTCCGGAATAAACTAAATCTTCCGGGACAGCGGCATCATAACTTTCCGGATATTTCATTGCCAAATACTTAGCAAACACATCATGACGAGCAGAAGTCAATCCATTGCTTCCCATTCCGCCATTATATTCCTTTTCATAGGTAGCCTGACCGTAGGAAGCCAGTCCGACAATCACATCGCCCCCCTGTATATGCTTATTATCGATTACATCCGTCCGTTTCATGCGGCAAGTCACTGTACTATCGACAATAATCGTACGCACCAAATCGCCGACATCCGCTGTTTCTCCGCCCGTGGCATAGCATCCTACGCCCATCTCACGGAGTTCTGCCAGCAACTCATCGGTCCCGTTGATAATCGCCGAAATCACCTCACCGGGAATCAGCAATTTGTTCCGTCCGATAGTGGATGAAACCAATATATTATCCACAGCACCGACACAAAGCAGGTCATCGATATTCATAATCAAGGCATCTTGGGCAATGCCTTTCCACACCGACAGGTCACCGGTCTCCTTCCAATACATATACGCCAAGGAAGATTTCGTACCTGCCCCATCGGCATGCATTATATTACAATATTCCGGATCGCCTCCTAAGATATCCGGGATAATCTTACAGAATGCATTCGGGAAAATACCCTTATCGATGTTCTTGATTGCGTTATGAACATCCTCTTTCGATGCGGAAACACCGCGCAAATTATAACGTTGATCGCTCATTCTATCTATTTGTTATGGACTGCAAATATACTGTTTTTTTATCTTTATCATCTAAGTTTTAAGACATCTCCTTCTTCCGGGATATAATCTTTGTCTTTTTTATTCAATTTATAGAGACTTTTAACTTGGATTCCATATTGTTGGGAGATACTGTGCATCGATTCTCCGATTTGCACAATATGTTGAGAATAAGCCTTGTCGGCTTTTTTCTTTTTCTTCTCCAAATAAATAACATCACCGGCTTGGAGAGGGAAATCTTTCGGCATTTCGTTATACTTGCTCAACTTCCGGAGGCTGATGCCGGTACTTTTTGAAATATCCTCCAAGGAATCACCCGTTTTGGCATGCACATACAGCAAATCATTGCTCCGGTAAATCGTATGCCCGACTACGACTTCCGATTTTTTCTTTTTCTTGGAAGAATCATATTGGTACAATTTATAATCCTCGATTACCTTGATGAGTTTGTTGGCATATTTCCGGTCGGTAGCGTATCCACATTTCTGCAACCCCTTTGCCCAGCCTTTATAATCGGTAATTTTCAGCCGGAACAACGGGGCATAGCGCGAACGCAACGCCAAGAATTTGGAATGGTCCTCATACGAATCTTCCACCTTGCTGTATTTTCGGAAACATTCCCCTCTCCTATCGTCATCATGATAGACCCGTTTCCCCTTCCAGTCATGGCATTTGATACCGAAATGGTTATTCGAACGACGGGCAAGGTCGCTTTGTCCGGCGCCCGACTCCAATAATCCCTGAGCCAATGTTATGCTGGCCGGAATCTTATATTTTTGCTGGTGTTCAATCGCCAAATCTTTATATTTCCGGATATAGCGGTGATAAGAAGACAGAGCAGACATATCCTCTGCCCCGCTTTCGAAGGCACACAACAAGCAAAAACAAAATAACAAGAGTCGAAACAGCGCTTTCATAAGAGATAATCTGTCTTTTAAAATGATATTCGTTTGCAAACATACAAAAAAGACACATATTTTCCGTATATTGCGCCCATAAAACGAAGAAATATGAGAACAATTACCCATGAAATCGAATTTACGGAGGTTCCGCTCCACGAATTGAACGAGATAGAGAAAACGTTATACGACAAAGCGCTCGATGCGTCGCAGAAGGCGTATGCTCCTTACTCCCGTTTCCATGTAGGCGCAGCTGCATTATTGGAAAACGGGCAAATCGTGACCGGCTGCAATCAGGAAAATGCCGCCTATCCCTCCGGGCTATGTGCCGAACGGGTCACCCTCTTTGCCGCAGCCGCCAACTATCCGGATACACCGGTCGAGGCATTAGCCATCATCGCCTGCCAGAACGGGCAAATCAAAGAGCAGATTTCCCCCTGCGGCGCATGTTGTCAGGTTCTTATCGAGACGGAGACCCGATTCGACCGACCGATAAAAATCATGCTCTGCGGGAAAGAGCAGGTACGAATCCTCTCCTCTTCGCGGATGCTGCTTCCATTCTCTTTTACGTCCAACGATTTATAACCTATATTCCTATCGTTTATCAGACGATTCCATTCTTTGGGATGGAGAAAAAGTCTGTCTAAACGTTTTGCCAAACCGTTGAGGAGCCTCAAAAGCCTGTCTAAACGTTTTGGCAACACTTTGAGGAGCCTCAATGACCTGTCTAAACGTTTTGGCAACACTTTGAGGGGCCTCAAAAGCCTCTCTAAACGTTTTGGCAGCACTTTGAGGAGCCTCAATGACCTCCCTAAACGTTTTGGCAACCTTTTGAGGGACCTCAATGACCCGGCAACACGTGTTGCCAAGCTTCCGGAGGCCCGCGAGACCTGCCAACACGTGTTGGGAACACTTCCGGAGGCCCGCGAGACCTGCCAACACGTGTTGGGAACACTTCCGGAGGCTCGCGAGACCTGCCAACACGTGTTGGGAGCACTTTCGGAAGCCCGCGAGACCTGCCAACACGTGTTGGGGGTATTTCCGGAGGCTCGGGCGACCTCACAACACGTGTTGGCAGCGAATCAAGATGAAATATCCGACTAATTCCATCCCTTTTTCCGAAGATAAAGCCAAGAGACGAAAGCAGCAACCAGCATGACCAACCAAGCCACTGCATAGCCATACCGCCAGTCCAATTCGGGCATAAACCGGAAGTTCATTCCCCATATACCGGCCAAAAAGGTCAACGGAATGAAGATGGTGGAGACAATCGTAAGCCGTTTTATAATCGAATTCAGACGCAAATCATTATTTGAGAAGTAAAGGTCCATCAACGAATCGATAATTTCCCGACACATATCGGCCGTCTGCAATACAAACAGGACTTGGTCGTTCGTATCGTTGAAGAAAGGAAGCTGCTCCGGAGAGAAATAGCCCACGGTATGCACCATCTTGGCAAATTCCTCCTTCAACGGCAATGTACTGCGCCGGATAGCTATCGCATCCCTCCGGCGCTGCTGAATCGATATGCCGGTATTTTCCGAGACCTGCGAGATGTCCAACAACGAATCTTCGATATCCTCCAGCAATTCCTCTGTCATTGCAACCGAATCAGCCAGACAAGAGGTGACGGCATTCAGCAGATGAATCAGCAATTGCTTGATATTATGGTTGCGGATATCCAGCAAATTATCAGCAATCGCCTGACGTACCCCATCGAATAACGGATAATCGTTCCGTTCGGTAAAGGAGATGATGACATTGTGCGACATCAACAGACAAATATGCTCCTTCTGCAGCTCCGTCTGTTCGTTATAATAACAGACATTCAAGACAATCAGCGTCCGCTCATTGCTGATTTCCACTTTGGCAACGTGCTGGGGCGTCAGAATATCCTTGGCATCCAACCGATGAAAGCCAAATTCATTGACAATTTGCGTAATGACCGATGCATCCGACAGGCCGCTTACCTCAATCCAATGCGTCTCCGGCTCGGCATACAGTCGCTTTGCCGAAAGTTTCTCCGGCTGAAGCGTTTCGGAGCGGACATGATTCGCCGTATAAGAGGTCAAGCGCAATGTCGTATCCAATCGCGCCTCGCCCGCATAGTGATACACTTCCGCCAATCGCCTGTTGCTGTCATGATGCCGCCGTTTATGCCCGGCAATCTCCTTCCGTCCCATACCTATATTCCCGATTATTCCAATTCAACTACCGTAATGCCTGCCCCACCGAACTGGACATGCTCGTCATGAAACGAACGCACCCCCGACACCGTCCGCAAATATTCGCGGATTAACTGACGGAGAATGCCGGTTCCCGTACCGTGCAGGATACGGACCTGTTGCGCGCCGACCTGTATCGCATCATCGATAAAATAGGTAACGGTTTGCAACGCTTCATCCCCACGCATTCCCCGGACATCGATTTCCTGTTTGAAATGCAACCGTTTCTCGTGCATCTGGTCGCTGGTCTGTTCGCTGATAAACGTACTCTTTTGGATTTCTTTCTTGATTTGCCCTTTGCTTACCTTCTCCAATCGCTCCAGCTTCACCGTACTTTTAATCATGCCAAAGGCAATGACCGCCTCTTTATCCTGTATTTCCAATACCGTGCCGGCCGTTGTCTGCCCTTTCAGGCGTACACTATCGCCTACTTCTATTACATCCTTGTTAAACTGGGGTTGGGCAGCAGCTTTCTGCTTTTGCTTCTTCCGTTCATTCCGATCTTTCAGTTTTGCCATCTTCCGGGCGATGCGTTCATCCTCTTCTTTCGCGCCATCCACTTGGCTCTTGAACTCCTGCAATCCCTGCCGAGCCTGTTTCGTACGCTCCTTTTCTGCCTGCGCCTCCTTAATCTCACGGATGGTATTCTCTATTTTCGCATTGGCATCCGACAAAATCCGCGAAGCTTCGGCTTTTGCCTCCCGGACAATCTCTTTGCGCTGGCTGCTTACCTCATCCAAATCTTTCTCATACTTGGCGATTACCTCCTCCAACCGCTTTTCCCGCTGGCGGATATTCTGCCGCTTCCCTTCCCAATAGCGTTTATCCCGGACAATATCCTGCAGGTACTTATCCATATTGATATAATCCTGTCCGACTTTCGCCGAAGCGTCGGCAATTACATCTTCAGGCAACCCAATCTTCCGGGCAATCTCTATGGCGAACGAACTTCCCGGATTACCTATCGCCAGTTTGAACAGCGGTTGCATCAGATGTCGGTCATAAAGCATGGCCCCATTAACCACCCCCGGCGTATCTTCCGCAAAATGCTTCAAGTTCTGGTAATGCGTCGTAATGACTCCGAAACTTTTCCGTTGATTACAACGGCTCAATAGGGCTTCTGCAATGGCGCCTCCGATTTGCGGTTCGGTTCCACTACCAAATTCATCAATCAACAGCATGGTCCGTTCATTGCAATTCTTTACAAAGAACTTCATGTGCGTCAAATGCGAAGAATAGGTACTTAAATCATTCTCAATACTCTGCTCGTCGCCAATATCGATAAACAAATTCTCGAAAATACCGACGCGCGAACTCTCATGCATCGGGACCAATAACCCGCATTGCAGCATATACTGCAGCAAACCGACCGTCTTCAAACAGACCGATTTGCCTCCTGCGTTCGGCCCTGAGATAATCAGCAGCCTTTTCTCGTCCGTCAGGGTAATATCCAAAGGGACTACCTCTTTATGTTGCTTCTTTAAAGAGAGATATAATAATGGATGAACAGCCCGAGCCCAATCGACCTGCTGTTTGTTCTCCACAACCGGGCGGATTCCTCCTATCTCCAATGCAAACAACGCCTTTGCCCGGATAAAATCGATATCGGCAAGAAATTCGTATGACTGCAAAATATCTGTCGTTAACGGACGAATCACATCAGTAAACCCGGTAAGGATACGGATAATCTCCCGTTTTTCCTCGCCCTCCAATTCCCGGATGCGATTATTCGCCTCAACGACCACCTCCGGTTCGATAAATACCGTTTTCCCGCTGGCGGATTCATCATGGACAATTCCTTTTATTTTCCGTTTGAACGCAGGAGCCACCGGAATCATCAATCGTCCGTCGCGCATGGTCGGAGTCACATCTTTATCCACCACACCTTCGCTCTGGGCGTTGCGCAGAATCGATTGCAAACTCCGTGAGATATTGCTCATCGTAATCGTCATTTCCCGACGAATCGTCTGCAATTCCGGCGAAGCATTATCTTTCACTTTGCCAAACTTATCCAAAATGGTATCAATTTTACCAATAAGCTGGGGGAACACCAAGATATCTCCAGCCAAAGCCGTCAGCGCCGGATATTTTACCTCCTCATCCTCTTCCGAGGGACGGAAAAAACGGACAATATCGTAAATCGTCTGCAAGGAACGTTTCAAGTCGAACAGCTCCCGCTCGTCCAACCAAGTCCCCTCCGGACGGATTCGTTTCAAAGAATAGCGTACGTCGAAAAAATAGTTGGCAGGGAAATCCTCATCTCCCTGCTGGATGCGAACAAATTCCGCCACCTGCTCCAAGCGGTCGGTAATTGTCGTATAATCTGTCGAGAAGTCCATTTCGGATACACGTTCCGTACCCAACGGACTCAAGCATTTATCAGAAAGCAAAAGCCGAATTTTGTCGAATCCGGTCTTCTGCTCGAAATTCAAAGGATAAAACATAAATCTCTCTAAATTGATTCTACTTTTTAATTTATAATGGTGACCGATATACCCGTCCGGATGGTCGGACGGATGATAACCCGTTTACGCTCTTTCCCCTGTTTGATATCAAAAGTTATGGCATTATTGCTCGTCGGGTTGATATAGGGCGTAAAATAATAAAGGTAAGCAAAGACGGTCAGGTTATTCGGGTTCCGGATGGCTTTATTCACCTCCGGATATTGGAACGTATCCCAATACATACAACGATTGAAACCATTGCTATCCGTAAAGCGCGTATCCGGATCGCGGAACTTCATCGTATTCATCACGAATTGCCGGTAAGCCGACGTCAGTTCGTCGATGGTATAGGCAAGGCTCATTCCTTCGATTTCCTCTATTTTATCTTTGGCACGGATACCTGCGGCAGAAGCCGGCGAATTCTTATCGACAGATACCACCCTTTCCAGCTGATTCATGTCATAATTGATGCCCGTATAGTTATAAATACACTGTTTTACGTGAAAACGGACATTGTTCCGGTCTTTGACGTAAGGAAATTGCATGCACATCAGCGGGACGTGGATTTGCGCATACTTTTCCAAATGAAAAGCTGATTCCAACAGTTCATTCGCCTCGCATTCCCACAACACACGCCCACGCTGAATCTTCTGGTCGATGATACGGATACCGAACTGCAAGATATATTCCGCTTCCGATTCGGTTGCGGTCTGGTCGAGGAAGGGCAGTTTCCGCATCTTGCTGTGCGTAAAATCGTACCGATAAACCGCCTGCTTCAGTTTAATCGGATTCGGACCCACATAATCCGGATTCTTATCGAAGAAATAAAACGTCTGAATCAACAAATCGGGTTTATCGGCATCCGCAGAAAATCCCTTCTTCTCCATTTCTGCCCGAATAATCCGGTTGATATTATGCTCTAACTCCTCATTTTCCGGGTCGACGTCGGCAAAAGCATAGGTGCGGAACAAGGAAAAATCCACACTGTCCCTCGTTGTATTAATCCGAAAGGGACAAAGGAAATCGCGCTCGGACGTTGTCTCCAAACTATACATATTATAAGCTTGCGCCAACTGCGATTCCGAAATGGCATCTATCGATTTGCACTCCTTCGGGAGCAGGACCTGCCGATTCGGGCTGAAAGTCGAACGCAAAGTCAGCATTACGCTCTGTTTATTCGCCGGATTCAACAAAATATCGATTTCTTCCGGAGAAATCTCCGTTACATCGATGCCATCAATCCGGTCGATAATGTCATATTGCTGTATTCCTGCCTGCTCTGCGGCCGAATAGGGCGTTACTTCCGTTATCACCGGCCTACCATACCCCCAATTCACGCTGCGGCTGATTTCATAATTGAAACCTGTACGACATACTTTCTCGCCTGCCGCCTGCACAGGCTGGCCACATAGCAGCAAAAAGCACAAAAAGGCATATATCCATTTTTCCATACTGTTTATTTTTATCGGATTTCCAGTACAAAGGTCGTAAATCTTCTCGTTCCAAGCAAACATCGGATAAAAAGTTGAGTTGTTATACGGAGAAACTTCCATAATTAAGTAATCGTCCCTACTTAGTTTATGCCACCTCAGGGTTATCTGTATGCAGCAGATTGGATAAAGCGGGAAGATTTCCGGACCCTCGGAAGAGCTCCCGTTGGTGCGCGGGAAGATTTCCGGACCCCCGGAAAGGCTCTCGTTGGTGAGCGGCAAGGTTTCCGGACCCCCGGAAGAGCTCTCGTTGGTGCGCGGCAAGGTTTCCGGACCCCCGGAAGAGCTCTCGTTGGTGCGCGGCAAGGTTTCCGGACCCCCGGAAAGGCTCTCGTTGGTGCGCGGGAAGATTTCCGGACCCCCGGAAGAGCTCCCGTTGGTGCGCGGGAAGATTTCCGGACCCCCGGAAGAGCTCCCGTTGGTGCGCAGGAAGGTTCCCTGCTGATTAGCAATAAGAAGTTAGAGCAGTTATAGGAGTTAAAGGAGTTAAAGCCAATACCTTTTTGAAGATGCATCTAAATCATACATACAAAAGACATTCGGCTTTAACTCCTCTGCGAAGCAGTAACTCCTCTAACTCCTTTAACTCCTGCTGTAAGGTTTCCAGCTTTGGGAAACGCTCTCCCGCGAGACGGGGAAGGTTTCATGTAATAAACTAATCCTAAACTAATTACCACGACAAAAGAAAAAGTAGTGCTTCAAAAATTTTGCAATTAAAAAATAAGTTGTACCTTTGCAGCGCATTTAAGGAAGGGGGATAGCAAAAGAACCTTGACCTGCTACGGGGTGTAGCGCAGTCCGGTTAGCGCACCTGCTTTGGGAGCAGGGGGTCCCAGGTTCGAATCCTGGTACCCCGACACAAGAGGCCGTATCAACTAAACAAGATACGGTCTTTTTTTATCCTTTTTTCCCGATAATTACCCATATTCTTTATAAAATCCATGAAAAAACCTTCCTAAAACCCATTTCAAATCCTACTTGAGACGGCTTCTGGCCTAAAATTCTCCAATATTGGTCAAAAAAAAAATCTTTATTCATAAGTGTTTTTATTTTATATACTTTTGCTTCCACTATGAACAAAATTCAAGTAAAGAAAGTAGAAACGAAGCGTGAGATGAACGACTTCGTACGGCTCCCCAGAGAGCTGTACGAAGGGTGTCCGTATTATGTTCCGGACTTGGAAATGGATATCCGCGAGACCTTTGACCCACGCAAAAACGCAGGACTTGAATTCTCCGACATCCAACCCTTCATCGCATACGACGCGGACGGGAAAGCCGTCGGACGTATTGCGGGGATTATCAACCATCGGGCCAACGAAAAGTGGAAGACAAAGAACGTCCGCTTCGGCCTCATCGAGTTTATCGACGACCCGGACGTATCCGCCGCCCTGCTCCATGCCGTAGAAGCGTGGGGGAAAGAACGGGGCATGGAGCACATCCAAGGTCCCATGGGCATCTTTGATTTCGACAAAGAAGGCATGTTGGTAGAGGATTTCGACCAATTGGGTTCGATGATTACCATCTATAACCCGCCCTATTACCCGAAGCATTTGGAAGCGTTGGGTTACGAAAAAGAGGTCGATTGGGTACAAATACGCATCGATGTCCCGGAAGAAGTACCTGCCAAATATGCCCGCGTGGCCAAATTGTCGAAGGAAATGTTCGGCTTGCATGTCCGGAAATTGACCCCAAAGGACATTGCCCAAGGCTATGCGCGGAAGGTATTCGAACTATTGAATCAAGCCTACGCCCCGCTTTTCGGTTATACGGAGCTTTCGGATAGGCAAATCGACGATTACGCCAAGCGCTACATTCCACTAATGGACTTGGAATTGGTTCCTATCATCGAGAATGAAGCAGGCGAATTGATTGGGGTCGCCATTACGATGACGAGCCTCTCCCATGCCTTGCAGAAATCGGAAGGCAGGCTGCTTCCCTTCGGATGGTTCCATTTGGTTCGGGCTTTGAAATGGAAACGCGACGAGAAAGCCGAGCTATTCCTGATTGCCGTCCGCCCGGATTACCAAGGATTGGGCGTGAACGCTTTGGTGTTCGACGATTTGATACCTATTTATAATAAGCTTCATATCCGTTGGGCAGAAACAGGTCCACAATTGGAGACCAATGTGAAAGAGCTGAGCCAATGGAAACCGTTGAATCCCTCGTTCACGAAGCGGCGCAGATGTTATACAAAACGAATAAATGAAATATAGGCGTATAGCTCAGTAAATACAACTATATTCAGATTTAAATAGAACGATATATGGAAAAGAAAGTAGTTATAACTGGAATGGGCATTTGGTCGTGCATCGGACAAACATTGGACGACGTGCGCGATGCCTTATATACAGGAAAGAGCGGAATCATCTTTAGCCAAGAACGCAAAGACTTGGGTTTCCGTTCGGCCTTGTGTGCTCACTTGGAGCAACCCGATTTAAAGCCGTTCGTATCTCGTAGCCTCCGGCAATTTATGCCCGAAGAGGCGCAATATGCCTATATGGCTACCAAGCAAGCCTTAGAGAATGCCGGTTTGGATCAGGATTACCTTGATGCGCACGAAGTAGGAATTGTATATGGGAACGACTCGGTAGCCGAAGCCACCATGCATGCCTTGGACAAGTTCCGCGAGTTTAAAGACACATCGGCATGCGGAAGCGGGGCGATATTCCAATCGATGAACTCTACGGTCACGATGAACCTGGCCTGCGCGTTTAAGTTGAGAGGGATTAACCTGACGGCATCGGCAGCTTGTGCGTCCGGTTCACATGCGGTAGGATTAGCCTCTCTGCTTATCCGGGACGGCTTGCAAGATTGCGTGATTTGCGGAGGAGCCCAAGAAGCGAACTTATATAGCGTAGCCTCTTTCGACGGCATCAATGCCTTCTCGCTCAGAGAAAACGAACCGACTAAAGCGAGCCGCCCGTTCGATCGGGACCGCGACGGATTGGTTCCCGGAGGAGGCGCCGCCACGTTGATATTGGAAAGCTACGAACATGCCGTGAAGCGGGGTGCACCTATCTTGGCTGAAGTGGTAAGTTGGGGATTTTCGGGCAACGGAGCGCATATATCCACTCCGAACGTGGCAGGTCCTGCCCGCTCTTTGAAATTATGCCTGAAGAATGGAAATATCCTGCCTAAAGAAATAGGTTACGTAAATGCCCATGCCACATCGACCCATGCCGGAGACGGAAAAGAGGCGTTGGCCATTGCCCAAATCTTCGGGGATTACAAAGTACCTGTCACTTCGACGAAAGGACAGACCGGACACGAAATGTGGATGGCCGGAGCCAGCGAGTTGATTTATTCCATCCTGATGATGAAGAACAACTTCATTGCCGGGAATCTGAATTTCGAGAATCCGGACGAAGAGACGGCTTGCATCAACATCGTCCCGGAAACACGCGAAGCCCATTTCGATATGTTCCTTTCCAATTCGTTTGGATTCGGAGGAACCAACTCGACTATTGTTGTACGAAATATAGAATCAAATCATTAAAATAAAAACAAACAGATACAATGACACGTGAAGATATCATTAAAACAGTAAATTCGGCATTGGCTGAAGAATTCGAAGTAGAAGAGAACGTGCTCGACCCGGAAGCAAACATCAAAGAAACGCTTTCGCTCGATAGCCTCAGCTTGGTCGACTTGGTCGCATTAATCCAACAGACCTACAAAGTGAAGATTCCGGTTTCCGACCTGCCAAGCATCCAGACGTTCAATAACCTCTACGACTATATCGAAGCGCATTTGCCGAAATGAGAAAGGTGGATATTACCCGGCTCATACCGCAACGGGCGCCTATCCTAATGGTGGACGAACTGGTCCGCGCTGAAGGAGACGAGGCAGATACTTCTTTCGAGGTAAAAGCCGACAACTACTTCATCGAAAAAGAACATTTAGCTGAAGTAGGGCTGATAGAGCACATCGCGCAATCAGCCTCTGCTTTTGCTGGATATAAGGCAATGGAAGCAGGAGCCACCGAACCACCTGTAGGGCTTATCGGGGAAATCAAGCGTTTCCATTGTTATCGTTGCCCTCGGGTAGGCGAAACGTTGCATACGGTGATCCGGATGGGGGCTGAAGTGGGTGGCGTCACGTTGCTTTCGGGCGAAGTCCGCGTACAGGAGGAAGTCATCGCCGACACCCAGATGAAGATATTCGTTCCTTAAAAGAATCCCAAACAAAGATTGATTGGCATGTTACTTGAAAATAGATATTATCAATTGGTATCCCAGGAAATAGAAGACGGAAAGGGTTTGTTCCGCATCCGCCTCTTGCCGGAGTGCGAACTGTATCGTGGGCATTTCCCAGGGAATCCGGTATGCCCGGGCATTTGCAACGTAGAGCTTATCAAAGAGTGTGCGATGCTTCTCACCGGCAAAGACTTGCAGATCCGTACGGTGACGCAATGCCGCTTGACGGCGTTGGCTTCTCCTACGGCTTGTCCGGAACTGGACGTCAACGTCTCAGCTTTGCCCGTAGCGCATGGTTTCCAAGTGAAAGCTACGATTTCGGATGCTGCCAAGCAATATGTGGATTTTAAAGGCGAGCTGATTTGTCTGGAAGCATGAAGCGGGATGTCGTCATCATAGGGAGCGGTTTGGGCGGTCTGGTCTGCGCGTATGTCTTGTCCCGAATGGGCATGCATGTCGTCGTGCTCGAGAAAGAGCGGCAAGCGGGCGGATGCCTGCAAAGCTATCGTCGGCGTGGTTGGTCTTTCGATACAGGCTTTCACTACGTCGGAGGGTTGGCGGAAGGTCAATCCCTGCACGCGGCGTTCGAGTACTTAGGTCTCTTGCGGCTTCCTTGGCATCAGATGGACCCGTTGTTCGACCGGATTCGCATTGCCGACCGGGAGTTTACCCTCGCACAAGGTTATGAGGCATTCGCAGAAACCTTAGCGGCTCAGTTCCCTTCCCATAAGCAGGCGTTAAGCGACTACACGGCGTTACTGGCTGAAATCAATCGGACCTCGGCCGAAGTCCTGAACCCGCAAGCGGACGCTGCCTCGTTTGCCACCTCGCTTTGGGGAACGGGCGCTTACGCCTACCTAATGGAGACATTCCAAAATGCGGAACTGGTGGACGCGCTAAGCGGTGCGTCGCTCAAGATGGAACTGAGGAAAGAATCGCTTCCGCTATTCACCTTCTTGCATGGCAATAGCAGTTTTGTGGAGAGCAGCTGGCGGTTGCGTGGCGACGGGTCTTTACTGGTCGATGCGCTCATCGGGGGCATTCGGTCGCAGGGAGGCGAAGTGGTCTGCGGAGCGGAGGTGGTTCATCTGGCCGAGGCAAATGGCCGGTTGGCTTACGCGCGTTGTGCGAACGGTGAGCTCTACGAGGGCGGTACGTTCATTTGCGACGCGCATCCTGCCATAGCGTGCCAGCTTGTCGGGCAGAGCCGTCTGCTTCGGAAAGCATACCGTTCGCGCATCGCCGGGCTGGAGAACACGTGCGGCATGTTCACGCTTTCCCTTCGATTGAAGCCGCAGGCGTTGCCCTATTTCAATTGGAACCAGTACATTTACCGAAAGCCAAACGTGTGGGCGGAAGAGGAATGGCAAGGAGGCCGCGTCGATAAGTTGATGGTGAGTTGCCGCGTCCCGAACGCAGGCGATGCCTTTGCATCCCAACTCGATTTGCTTACGCCAATGGCATGGTCGGATTGTTCGTTTTGGGCTGGGACGAAACCCGGGCAACGCGGCGAGGCGTACGAAGAGATGAAAGCACGACGTGCGGACGAATGCATCGCCTTGGCCGAGGAGTGCATCCCCGGACTCCGTGCGATGATTGCCGAACAATATACAAGCACGCCGCTTACGTACGCGCATTACACCTATTCGCCCGAAGGCTCGGCCTACGGCGTCCGGAAGGATTTCCACGACCCATTGCAGACGATTCTCTCCGTGCGCACCCCCATTCCCAACCTTCTCCTGACGGGGCAAAGCCTTATGCTGCATGGGTTGCAGGGCGTCACGATGACGGCCTTGCTGACGTGTGCGGAGCTGGTCGGGAAGGAAAAGATTTGGGAGTCGGTCTTTTCAAAGAACAAACCAACAAATTAATTATAGAATAATATGAAATATGCATTAGTCACAGGAGGCAGCCGGGGCATCGGACGCGCGGTCTGCGTAAAGTTAGCCCAGATGGGTTATCACGTGATAATTAATTATGTAAGCAACCTGGAAGAGGCGGAAAAGACACTCGAAATGGTGCGCGAAGCCGGACAAACAGGCGAGTTGATGCCGTTCGACGTGAGCCACCAGGCGGAAGTTTCGGCTGCGCTCGAGGCTTGGACGGCGGCACATCCGGATGAATACATCGAAGTGTTGGTGAACAACGCGGGCATCCGCCGGGATAATATCCTCGCATTAATGCCCGAAGCAGATTGGCACCGCGTCCTGGACATTACCTTGAGCGGCTTTTACAACGTCACCCAACCCCTATTGCAGCCCATGATGTTCCATAAATTCGGCCGCATCGTGAATATGGCAAGCGTCACCGGCCTCAAAGGAATGCCGGGACAAAGCAACTACGCGGCGGCCAAGGGAGGCCTCATCGCGGCTACAAAGGCATTGGCGCAGGAAGTCGGCCGGAAGAATGTGACGGTCAACGCCGTGGCGCCTGGTTTTATCCGCACGGACATGGTGGAAGGCATCGACGAAGCGGCATGGAAGAAATCGATTCCGATGGGACGCTTCGGCACGCCGGAAGAGGTCGCCGCCCTGGTCGGTTTCCTTGTCTCGCCCGATGCCGGCTACATTACGGGCAACGTCATCTCAATCAACGGAGGACTTTACACCTAAGGAGGCACGCGATGATAAAAGAACTGGAGGATATTTGCCGAATCCCGGTCAAGTTTAGCGAAATCGATTCGATGCGCCGGGCGTGGCACGGTGCGTATGTCACCTACTTCGAGGACGGGCGCGAATCATTCGGCCGGCACTTTCCGGGCATCGGATATGCCGATATCCAGGCGTCCGGTATTTTTGCGCCGCTCTACGACCTGCATGTCCGGTATTATGCGCCGTTGGAAATCAATGACGTGGCGGTCGTCCACACGCGCTACGTCTATAAGCCGGGCGCCCGCTTGGACTATACCTATCATATATATAGAGAACGCGACTCCGTCCTGTGCGCCGAAGGCAGTACGGTACAACTGTTCATCGCCCCCGACGGCAAGCTGCTGGTCGATAAACCGGACTATTACGCCGATTGGCAGCGCAAATACTTACAGTTAGAAGAATAAATAGATTGCATGAGAAAATTTATCTTGTTTTTAGGCTCCTTGCTGTGTTTAGGTTATGTGCAAGGACAGAATTGGACAGTACAAGGCGTCGTGACGGACTCGATTACCGGCGAGGCGCTCCCGTACGTTTCCATTTTGGTGAAGGGAACCACTACCGGCTCGGCCACAGATGATGCTGGCCGCTTCTCCTTTGCCGTTCCCTCCGCATCCGCCACGCTGGAAATCTCCTATATGGGTTATCGGACGAAAGAGCTGAAGCTTTCTCCCCGGCGGTTGCGAAACCTGAACGTGCAATTAGCCCAAAGCGAGATTACCCTGACGGACGTCGTCATCAAGCCGGGTAAAGAAAAGTACCGGAAGAAAGACAATCCTGCAGTCCGCTTCGTGAAGCAAATGATTGCCTCACGCGAGGCGAACGACCCGCGCAACCACGACTATTTCCAATACGACCAATACGAGAAAATCATTATTGCCCTCAACGACTACAAGCCCAAAGAGAAGAAAGCGAAGCCCGGTAAGTTTGACTTCGTCGAGGAATACATCGATACGCTCGACATGGGCACGACCATCCTCCCCGTCTCGGAGAAGGAACGGGTCGAGACGGTCTATTATCGCCGGGAGCCCCATTCGGAGCGGCGTATCGTCCGGGGCAGCAAGTCCTCCGGCGTCGATGATGTCCTTTCGCGCGACGGTGTGCAGCAGTTCCTCAACGAAGTATTCCGCGAGGTCAATATCTTCCAGAATAACATCCCGCTCTTCCTGCAACGCTTCGTCAGTCCCCTATCAGACATCGGGCCGAACTTCTATAAATATTACCTGCTCGATACGCTTCAGGTCGAAGGGCAGAAGTGCGTCGATTTGGGATTCGTTCCCTTCGTATCCGAGTCGTTCGGTTTTACGGGCCATCTCTACGTGACGCTCGACTCTACCTTCTTCGTGCAGAAAACTGTGCTGAATGTGCCGAAGGATATCAACCTCAACTTCGTATCGCACATGCAAATCGAGCAGACCTTCCGGCGGACGCCCGACGGCACGCGCATCATCACAAAGGATGATATCGGCGTGAACTTCAAAATCAACGAAAAGTCCAAAGGAATGTATGCCCGCCGCCTCAACATATACAGCAACCAATCGTTTGCAGTCCCCGGTGCTGAGGCATTGGCCGCCTTCGACGACCCCTCGCCTACCATCATCCAGAAGGAAGCATACCGGCGAAAGGAAGAATTCTGGGCAGCAAACCGTCCGCAAGAGGCAGAGAAACGGAACCCGAAGTCTGTAGCCGAACTCATGTCCCGGCTCCGCGCCATCCCTGTCTTTGCCATTACGGAGAAAGTCATCGGCACGATGGTCTCCGGATACATACCGACAAACAAGGAGATTGACAAGAACAAGTTCGAACTGGGGCCGATGAACTCGACCATCAGCGGGAATGCCATCGAGGGCGCACGGTTTCGCGTGGGCGGAGCCACGACGCCGATGCTCCACAAACGCCTATTCTTCGATGGATATGCGGCATTCGGCACGCGCGACCGCAAGATGAAATACGACGCGGCCGTCGAGTATTCATTCCTCAATCGCAAACAATACCCGAAGGAATTCCCCCGGCATTCGATTCGCTTCGAGTATATGTACGACCTGAACAAACTGGGGCAACACTACATGTACACCAGCAAGGATAATGTCCTCCTCTCGATTCGCCGGCAGAAGGATACCCGCGCCACTTACCTTCGCAACGCAGAGCTTTCCTACATCCGCGAGCATTACAATGGCATCTCCTACGGGGCTGTCATCCGGAACCTGCGCGAGTATGCCACGCCTTGGGCGGAGTTCAACCGCTTCTCGCTGGATGGGACCGCTTTGCCCGTCGGCCATTACGACATGACCGAATTGGAACTCAACTTCCGATACGGGCATAACGAGAAGTTCTACCAAACCCGTACTTCCCGCATACCCATCACGTTCGACGCTTGGGTAGTAAACCTCTCGCATACGATGGCCCTAAAGGATGTCCTTGGCTCCTCCTATAATTACCAGCGGACGGAGTTCGGGATGCAGAAGCGGTTCTGGTTTTCAGCCTTTGGTTACCTCGATGCCATCATAAAGGCTGGCAAAGTGTGGACCGCCGTCCCTTATCCGTTGCTCATCTTGCCGAACGCGAACCTTTCGTACACGATTCAGCCGGAAGCCTATACGAACATGAACGCCCTCGAATTCATCAACGACGAGTATGCCTCTTGGGACCTTACCTATTATATGAATGGGCTTATCCTCAACCGCATCCCGTTAATCAAGAAGCTCAAGTGGCGCGAAGTCATCTGCTTCCGCGGACTATGGGGACATCTGACCGAGAAAAACGACCCCGCCAGCCGCGCCGAAGGCCTGTATGAATTTCCCGAAGGCACATATCGCCTCGGCAAAACCCCATACATGGAGGCCAGCGTCGGCATCGAGAATATCTTTAAATTCATGCGCCTCGACTACGTTTGGCGATTGAATTACCTCGACAACCCGGGCATCCAGCGGCGTGGCGTGCGTTGTACGATGCGCATCAACTTCTAAGCGCAGCATCCTCCTTCCCTATATGCATCGCCCTCTTCCGCCCGGCGCAGGCTGCTGGTGTCATTCGGACGAGGCTCTACCTCCTATTCGGACGAGGCTCCCCCTTCCCTGCGGACTATCATCTTTATTTTCATAAGGATAAGCTATATATTCTTTAGAGGATAAAGAATTATTCTCTAAAGAATATTTTTTTATTCTCTGGAGAATATTTTATTATTCTATAAAGAATATAGAACAGAGTACGAACGATATCGAGAGCCTCATACGAAGGGAAGAGTGAGCCTCGTCAGGGTAGGAAAAGGAGCCTCGTCCGAGTAGGAAAAGAGGTCAGGGCTGAGCGCATATTGGTCCTTCATCTTCATTACGCTTTTATCGCACTCTGCCCTGCTCCCAACAGCTATTAAAGCGACTCAAGCAGTTGGATGAGCCGTTCGGCATGGGCTACCGACGCTTTCTGTTGCTGCTCAATCAGTTCGGGGGTTCGGATTAAACTGTTTGTCATATTCCAACAGATACTTCGCCAGCGCTGGGTCATTGAAGTCGGCGGCAAGCGGATGACCGATATCCAATCGGCGGATGGCTTCCCGTTCATCATCGGTCAGTTCGAAATCATCGAGAGCAAAATTACTTGCCATACGTTCCGGTTTGGTGGATTGCGGAATGACGATGATGTCTTCGTCTGTCAAGAATTTCAGGCAGATTTGAGCGATGTCCTTGCCGTGCCTTTGGGCAATTCCTGTTAAAGTCTCGTTGCTGAACAGGTTGTTCATACCCCGTGCTAACGGACTCCAAGCCATAAGACGTGTGCCGTATTCCTTCATCAGCTCGCGCATCTTCACTTGCTGGGAGAAAACGTGCGTTTCCAGTTGCACTACGGCGGGCTTCACCTCCATATTTTCTGCCAAGTCGATGAAACGGGCATCGTAGAAGTTGCTCAGTCCGATGGCACGTACCTTTCCCGCCTTGTATGCCTTTTCCATTGCACGGTAAGTTCCGTAATAGTCGCCAAACGGCTGGTGTATAAGTAACAGGTCGATGTAATCGGTCTTCAGTTTGCGCAGGGATTCATCGATACTCCTCGCGGCTTTCTCCTCGCCCGCATTGCTAATCCAGACCTTGGTAGTCAAGAAGAGTTCCTCGCGGGGAATGCCGCTCTTGCTGATGGCTTCCCCTACGCTTTCCTCATTATAATATGCCTGAGCCGTATCGATAGAGCGATACCCGGCTTTCAGGGCTTCCGATACATAATGTTCACACTCCGCCGGAGTGATTTGCCAAACGCCGTAACCCATCAGGGGCATTTCGACGTCGTTGTTCAATGTGATTGTCTTTTTCATCGTTATTTCTTTACTTCTATTTTCTTAATAAACTTCGCTGGATTACCGCCTACAATCGTCATAGGCGGCACATCGTGCGTCACCACGCTGTTGGCTCCGATAATGGAACCGTAACCGATGCGCACACCGGGCAGGACAGTGGCACCGATGCCAATCCATACCTTATCTTCGATCACTATCGGACGACCATACGTCGCACTGCGGTTATCGGGATTCGGGTCGTGATTGATGGTGATAAGATTTACCTTCGGAGCGATGAATACGCCATCGCCGATGGTAATGCCGCCTCGGTCGAAGAAGGTGCAACCCTGTTGAATCCAGCATCCCTTGCCGATGCGGATGTTCTTGCCGTAATCCACATAGAACGGAGGCAGCAGCGTGGTGCTGGGGTCGATTTCCCTGCCCGTGATGCGGCGCAGGTAGTCGTGTACTTCTTCGGGCGAAAGCCATCCTTTGGCATTCATTTCCGCAGCCGTACTCATTGTTTCGAAAATAGTGTTGATAAGTTGGTCGTAACCGGGTTCTTCGGGTGATACCATCGCGCCCGAAAGGTCTTTCTCGAAAATATCCATAATCTGTTCTGTTTAATAATTGGGTTGCTGCAAAGGTAAATCGTTGTCAGATAGGTTTATTTACCCTTATTACCTACATTTGTAACCTTCTTACGGATGCTTCAATCGTGAATTTTATGTAGCCCGATTCCCCTTACTGTCGCCAAATCCATATCATCATAAATGGGACTTCTTCCAGTATCCAGTCCGGTGATGGCTTCCATCTCCTGCTCCGTCAGTGTAAAATCAAAGATGGAAAAGTTCTCTATCATCCGTTCCTTGCGCACAGTCTTGGGGATGACCACCACATTGCGCTGGTTCAGCCAACGGAGGACAACTTGACCGACTGTCCGTCCGTGCTTCCCGGCGATGGCTTTCAGCACGGGATTGTTCCAGATGTCGTTCTGCCCTTCGGCGAACGGAGCCCACGCTTCGTGCTGGATGCCTTCGCATTGCAGGAACTGGTTGGCGGATTTCTGCTGGAAGAACGGGTGGGTTTCCAACTGATTGACGGCAGGTTTCACTTCGTTGTGCAGGAAAAGGTCTTGCAGGCGTTCATTGGAGAAGCTCGTCACGCCGATAGCGCGGATACGCCCTTCCTTGTAGAGCCGTTCGCAAGCTCTCCACGCCGCATAATAGTTGCCGTAGGGCTTGTGCAGCAGGTAGAGGTCGACATAATCCAGCCCGAGCAACTTTAACGATTTGTCGAAAGCACGCAGGGCATCGTCGTATTCATAGTCCTGCACCCAAAGCTTGGTGGTGACAAAAATATCCTCCCGTTTCACTCCGCTGTGCCGGATGGCATTGCCCACTTGCTCCTCATTGAAATAGGAGGCTGCGGTGTCAATCATCCGATAGCCCGTTTCCAATGCTTCGCTTACTGTCTTTTCCGTTTCATCCGTCGGAATCTGATAGACTCCGAATCCGATGGCAGGCATCATTACGCCGTTGTTCAATCTTGCTTCTTTCATATCGAATGTCTTTTGGTTGATGCGGCAAAGTTACACAGGTATTGGCGGAAAGGCGTTACACAATGCGTCGGGAGATTTTCACGATTCGTGGATTCTGTCTAAAAATATCTCGGACAAAGCCAATCCTGCAGGATAAGCGCTGTCGGAGGCTCGGACGATGCCAATCCTGCAGGATAAGCGCTGTCGGAGGCTCGGATGATGCCAATCCTTCAGGATAAGCGCTGTCGGAGGCTCGGATGATGCCAATCCTGCAGGATAAGTGCTGTCGGAGGCTCGGATGATGCCAATCCTGCAGGATAAGTGCTGTCGGAGGCTCGGACGATGCCAATCCTTCAGGATAAGTGCTGTCGGAGGTCTCGGATAGTGCTTGCAGAAAATTTTTAGCGTTGTCCCCGCTGCCATTTCTTATGCTACCGCTCCACGGTATGGAAATAATCTTTATTTTTGCACGGACAAGATTCGACAGATGAATATGTGGGATAAAATACAGTTCTTCCAATCGCTTTCGGAATATCCGTTTGCCCAATATGCCGACTCCGTGCTGCACATCCTTTGCACCGCTGGGAATATGAGCTTCAGCTTTCAGGATGTGCGTTACAATGTCGTGTCCGGCGATTACGTCATTCTGACCAACCCTGCCTTGGCTTCCGGTTTTTCGGAGTCGGATGATTTTGATGCCGTTATTATGAGCTTGTCCGAGGCTTTCATTACGTCGATGGCTATCCGGAGCAACTACGGCATTATCGGGCATTTGGCTTTGCTGCGGAATCCGGTGATGAAACTCTCTTCTCACGATTACCGCATTTGCCTGGAAGATATGTGGAAACTCCGTGAACGGTTGGACGAGACGCAGCATCTGTTCCGTGAAGAGATGTTGGGGCATCTCCTTTTGGTCCATATTCTTGACCTGTACGACATTCACGCGAGAAGCCAAGCGGAGCGCAATGTGTCGGAACGCAACGGCGACCTGTTGCGGCGGTTTATCGAATTGCTTTATCACAAAGAATACATCCGGCATCGTGACCTCGCGCATTACGCTTCCCGGCTTTGCATCACTCCGCATTACCTGACCGAGGTCTGCAAGAAGGTGAGCGGAAAGCCTGCCACGTATTGGATAGACCGCTTCACGACCCACGAAATAGCCCGCCTGCTTCTTCAGAAAGAAATCCCGTTGAAGGAGATTGCCGACCGGATGTGTTTTTCGTCGCTTTCCCATTTCAGCCGCTATGTACAGAAACAGATGGGCATATCGCCGTCCGAATACCGGGAGCTGACTATCGGGAAATTTTATCGGTAATTTTTCTTATTATATCCTATGTATTATCAGATTTACCGGCAAAATTCAGCAGAAACATTTGCACAGTCTTGGAAAAGTTACTACTTTGCGCCCATCTATTTAAATATTTAATCAAATTGACTTAGTTAATATCAGAAAAACGATGATTTGGAACGAAACAATGGAGTGCATGGACCGCGAAGAGATGCGGAAATTGCAAAGCATACGACTGAGAAGAGTGGTAGAACATGCCTATCACAACTCCCCTTTTTACCGCAAAAAAATGCAAGAGCTGGGAGTTGTTCCGGAAGATATACAATCTATCGACGACATTACCAAATTGCCCTTCACCGTAAAGCAGGATTTACGCGATAATTACCCGTTCGGGCTGCTGGCTGTTCCGATGTCGGAGATTGTCCGCCTACATGCTTCGTCAGGCACGACGGGAAAACCGATAGTCGTAGGTTATACACGCCGGGACTTGGGGATTTGGGCGGAATGTGTCTCCCGTGTCCTTACCGCCGGTGGAATTACCAAGAATGATTCCGTACAAGTATCTTACGGCTACGGACTCTTTACCGGAGGATTAGGCGTGCATGACGGCGTGCAGAATATCGGCGGGACGGTTATTCCGATGAGTAGCGGAAATACGCAGAAGCAAATCCAACTCATGCACGACTTTGGAGCAAAGGCATTGGCTTGCACTCCCTCTTATGCGCTTTATCTTGCGGAGACAATCCATAATTCCGGCATACCGTTGGAAGAATTCCAGCTACGCGCAGGTTTCTTCGGAGCAGAACCTTGGACCGAGAATATGCGTAAGGAACTGGAGGAGAAAATGCACATCAAAGCATACGATATCTATGGACTGACCGAAATATCCGGTCCGGGTGTCGGCGGAGAATGCGAATGCCAGAACGGAACGCACTTGTGGGAGGACCATTTCTTCCCAGAGATTGTCGATCCGAAGACGTTACAACCCGTTGCTCCGGGTGAAACAGGCGAATTGGTCTTTACCACTTTGACAAAAGAGGGAATGCCGATGCTCCGTTATCGGACACGCGACCTGACCCATCTGATTTATGAGAAATGCGAATGCGGACGTACTGCAGTACGCATGGGTCGTATCATGGGACGAAGCGACGATATGCTGATTATCCGCGGCGTGAACGTATTCCCGTCGCAGGTGGAATCCATCATTCTGGAACTTCCGGAGTTCGAAGCTCACTATTTGATTGTAGTCGACCGGGTAAACAATACAGATACCTTCCAGATACAAGTAGAAGTCCGTCCGGAATATTATTCTGACGAGATGAACAAGATGCTGGCGCTGAAAAAGAAGATAACCGACCGCATCCAAAGCGTCATCGGACTGAAGCCGGATATCCGAATCGTCGAGCCTCGGAGCATCGAACGGAGTATGGGCAAGGCTAAACACGTCATCGACAATAGAAAGCTGGTTTAATATACAAGAATATAGTCATTATTTATAAGGAGAACCTATTATGCTGATTCAACAATTATCCATTTTCTTGGAAAACAAGAAAGGCCGTTTTACGGAAGTTGCCAAATTGTTAGGCGAAGCCGGCGTAAATATGTCGGCATTCACTGTTTCGGAAAATTCCGACTTCGGAATCCTCCGCCTGATTGTTTCCGATACGGCAAAAGCCATACAAGTCCTTCGGGAACACCTTTATGCCGTCAGTGTAGCCGATGTGATCTGCCTGCACTGCCCGAATCAACCGGGCGCATTGGCAAAAGCGATGGAAATCATCACCGCCGCAGGTATTTTCGTGGAATATATGTACGCCTTCTCGCAAGGCGATGCAGCCAATGTCATTATCCGTCCGGACAACATCGAGCGTTGCGCAGAGGTATTAACGGCAAATAAACTGGAACTGATTGCTGCCAGCGATTTGTATAAGCTGTAAATTTACTACGTTATCTACCTTGTTTTTCGTAAAGAATCGCTATCTTTGCACGCTGAACGAATATATCGATGAAGAAGATTGTATTATTATGGATGATGAGTGCTGTTTTATTGACCTCTTGCGGAGAGTACAATAAAATATTGAAAAGCACAGACTATGAGTTGAAGTATTCCTATGCAAAGAAGTATTTCAATGCAAAACAATACTCCAAGTCAGCGACATTGCTGGATGAATTGGTTTCGATCTTCAAAGGTACGTCTCATGCTGAGGAATCGTTGTATCTGCTTGCCCAAAGTTATTACGGACAAAAGGATTATCAGACAGCATCTCAGTATTTCGAGACCTATTATAAGACTTATCCGAAAGGAGAATACGCGGAATTGTCCCGATACTATTCAGGTTATGGTCTTTACTTGGATTCGCCGGACCCAAAGTTGGACCAAACTCAGACATATAAAGCTATCGAGCAGATGCAGCTCTATTTGGATTACTATCCACAAAGCGAAAGAGCGCCGGAAGCTCAACGAATTATGTTCGAATTACAGGAGAAACTGGCACTGAAAGAGTTATTGGCGACACGCTTATACTTCAATTTGGGAACTTATATGGGGAATAATTACCTTTCGGCGGTTATCACGGCTGAAAATGCCCTGAAAAATTATCCCTATTCCAAGTATCGCGAAGAATTTATGTATCTGATGCTGCGTTCAAAGTATGAATTGGCATTAGTCAGCGTAGAAGAGAAGCTGCAAGGCCGTTATCGTGACGTAGTAGATGAATATTACAACTACGCGAACGAATACCCAGAAGGAAAATACATGAAAGAGGCAAAGAAGTATTTCGAATACGCAAACAAGCGAATCACTAATACGTATTAAAAACGAATCAATCAATATAAATAAAGTATGGATTACAGAAAAACTAACGCTCCGACGAATACGATTACACGCGACATGATGAAATTATGCGCGGATACGGGTAATGTGTACGAAACTGTAGCAATTATTGCGAAGCGGGCGAACCAGATTAGTACGGAAATGAAACAGGACTTGGAAAAGAAACTTCAAGAGTTCGCTTCGTATAATGACAATCTGGAAGAGGTATTCGAAAACAGAGAACAAATCGAAATCTCTCGTTACTACGAAAAGCTGCCGAAACCAACACTGATTGCAGCCAAAGAGTATGAAGAGGGTAAGATTTATTATCGGAATCCAGCGAAAGACAAAAACAATTTTCAATAACAAC
Organism: uncultured Parabacteroides sp.; assembly: GCA_949289155.1. Taxonomy (GTDB): domain Bacteria; phylum Bacteroidota; class Bacteroidia; order Bacteroidales; family Tannerellaceae; genus Parabacteroides. The sequence goes on along the minus strand of CASEMX010000002.1, from coordinate 16,454 downwards.
GTGTGAATGATGAAGAATTGACAATCGCAATCAAGGTATCAGGAAAAGCCCTTGCCGATTGTCAATTTTTCTTTATCTATAAAGAGCTATGATACAAAGAATACAGACTGTTTACCTATTAATCATCGTTATCCTGATGGCAACGACTATTTTCCTGCCGTTAGCCAATCTGGAAATAGACAATAACTTCTATCTATTCGACGTAACCGGGCTTACTACAATAGCTACCGAACAATCTGATCTGATTTATCCGGCATGGGCTTTATTGGCCCTATCTTCGGTCATCGCGCTGATAGCAATGGTAACTATTTTCCTGTTCCGCAAACGAATCCTTCAAATCCGTCTCTGCATCTTCAACGCGATTCTGATGTTAGGATTCTACGGATTGTTCATTTACCAGATTTGGGATATAAAGCAAACGGTGGAGGTAATGAGTTTCACGGGCAAGATTGCACTGACATTCCCTTTAATCTGCCTAATATTGGATTATCTGGCAATTAGAAACATCGGAGCTGACGAAATATTAGTTCGTTCGTTAGACCGTCTACGCTAAAACAAGGATCGCCCCTGATTAAGGAAAGAATTATCTGATTATTTTATAAACGGTTGTTTCCTCGGAAATGACCGTTTTTTTATGCTTGTTCCTATATAAAAAATAAACTCTACTATCCTTTGAAGAATAATAGAGTTTCCGACATCTTATTTATTGGAGGTTCCTGGCGGATTCGAACCGCCGTACACGGTTTTGCAGACCGCTGACTAAGCCACTCATCCAAGGAACCGAGTATTCGGGTGAGGTTCCTGGCGGATTCGAACCGCCGTACACGGTTTTGCAGACCGCTGACTAAGCCACTCATCCAAGGAACCGGATTTGCTTTTGCGAGTGCAAAGGAAAGAAATATTTTTGATTCAGCCAAACATTCAAGGGGATTTTTCGCGCGATAGCATGATTTCCGGCAATCGGAGCGGCTACCAGCACATTTTCCGTAAAATTTAGATATAGCCATAAGCAGAAATAGAAAAAAAGACGTTATTTTGCAATGAAATTAATGAGATAAATAATGAATTACATCAAAACAGTTATTCCGGGGGTTTGGATTATTGAGCCTAAAGTATTCGGCGACGCACGAGGATACTTTATGGAAACATTCAAACAAGAGGATTTCGACCGACATATCGGAGCCACCCGATTCGTACAAGACAATGAATCCTGTTCGTCGAAGGGGGTTTTGCGCGGATTGCACTATCAATTGGCTCCCTATTCTCAGGCAAAATTGGTTCGCGTGATTAAAGGCCGCGTTTTAGACGTTGCGGTAGATTTGCGAAAGGGTTCCCAGACCTTCGGGAAGCATGTTGCCGTAGAATTATCGGAAACTAATAAACGACAACTTTTTATTCCGAGAGGATTCGCCCACGGTTTCCATGTATTAAGCGACGAGGCGGTTTTTACCTACAAGGTAGATAATCTTTATATGCCCTCTGCCGAACGAAGCATACGGTACGACGACCCGGAACTGGCTGTCGAATGGCAAATCGCCACCGACGAACTGCTGAATCTCTCGGACAAAGACCGGAATGCACCCTTCCTGAAAGAGGCGGAAATGAATTTTATTTTAGAATAACGAGACAACACGGATATGAAAAGCTATTTAGTAACAGGTGCTGCCGGTTTTATCGGCGCGAACTTCATTAAATATATGCTCGCGAAGTATGAAGATATTCGGATTGTGATATTAGACCTGCTGACGTATGCCGGGAATTTAGAGACGATTGCGGATGATATTGATAATGAACGTTGCTTTTTCGTGAAGGGAGACATTTGCGATCGCGCATTAGCAGACCAACTTTTCAAGCAATACCAGTTCGATTATATAGTTAATTTTGCCGCCGAAAGCCATGTTGATAGAAGTATCGAAAATCCGCAGCTCTTTTTACAAACCAATATCTTAGGAACCCAAAATCTGCTGGATGCAGCCAAGCAAGCATGGACATCGGGCAAAGATGCGACCGGTTATCCCATCTGGCGAGACGGCGTCCGTTTCCACCAAGTATCGACCGATGAGGTATATGGAAGCCTCGGTGCAACCGGCTATTTCACCGAATCCACGCCGTTATGCCCCCACAGTCCTTACAGTGCTTCCAAAACCAGTGCGGACTTATTCGTAAAAGCCTACGCGGATACGTACAAAATGCCGATAAGTATCACGCGCTGTTCCAATAATTATGGTCCGTATCATTTTCCGGAGAAGCTGATTCCCCTAATCATCAAGAATATTTTAGAAGGGAAGAAGTTGCCGGTTTACGGCGACGGTTCGAATGTGCGTGATTGGCTTTATGTGGAAGACCATTGCAAGGCGATTGATTTGGTTCTCCATAAAGGACGCGCTGGAGAAGTCTATAATGTCGGAGGGCATAACGAGAAAACCAATTTGGAAATCGTTAAGCTGACCATTCGGACAATTCGCCAATTGATGACCGACCAACCGATTTATCGGAATGTCTTGAAGAAAAGGATAATCGGTCCGGATGGGGAAATCTCCATCGACTGGATTAACGACGATTTGATTACTTTCGTAAAAGACCGCTTGGGGCATGACCAACGGTATGCCATTGACCCGTCTAAAATCCAACAGGAATTGGGATGGTCACCGGAGACTCCCTTCGAAAGCGGCATCGTCAAGACCATCCGCTGGTATTTGGAGCACCAGTCGTGGGTCGAATCCATCATCGACGGGAACTATATCCATTATTACGAGCAAATGTACACCGGAAGAGAAATCAAATAAGCAGAGCAGATGGATTTTCGTTTAAAGGTCTTTTATAGCGTGGCGACAAACCTCAGTTTTACGCAGGCATCGCGCGAACTGTTTATCAGCCAACCTGCCATCAGCAAACATATCCGCGAGCTGGAACAGCAATACAAAACGCCTTTATTCGAACGGAACGGCAATAAAATCGGACTGACCCGTGCTGGGAAACTTTTGCTTTCGCATGCGCAATCTTTGCTGGCGGCTTATCGCCAATTGGACTTTGAAATGAACCTGCTGACCGACCATTTCTCCGGAGAATTGCGGTTAGGCGCCAGCACCACGATTGCCCAATATGTACTTCCTCCGCTTTTGGCGCAATTCATCCAAACATTTCCCGAAATTCATTTGTCGCTTATCAGCGGCAATAGCCATGAAATCGAAAAGGCACTGACCGACGGGAAAATCGATTTGGGACTGGTGGAGGGATGCGCCGCATTGAATACGCTCCACTATGAGACTTTCATGCGCGACGAGCTGGTGATTATTACTCATACGACATCATCGTTTGCCCGATATGACGAATTGACGCTGGAACAGTTCTGCACGCTACCGTTCGTTCTCCGCGAAAATGGTTCCGGAACACTGCAGGTCTTAGAGGCTGCATTGGCAGAACACAAAATAAAGCTGGCGCATTTGAACATCCTCATCCAATTGGGTAGCACGGAAAGCATCAAGCTGTTTTTGGAGAACTCCGACACACTAGGCGTCGTATCGATTCGTTCGGTCGTAAAAGAATTAATGAACAACCAATTCAAAGTCATCGATGTAAAAGGATTGAAGATGGAGCGCCTTTTCAAGTTTGCCCGCCCATTGGGACGAAGCTCCGGGCAGGACGAAAACTTCATCCGCTTCCTCCTTCAGCGGAAAACAGGACGATAACCTCTCGTTATAGGGCATAATTATTTGCTTTTCGGTTTCTCGGAGTACAACACCTATCTTTGCAGCCGAATTCAATTTGGAAAATATTCATTCTAAAAGACAAAAGATATGTTTAGTGAAAAACGGGGAAGCATCCTGCATGGCATTTTATTGATAGCCCTCTTTTCGTGTTCCGCCTTCTACATCGCGGAATTCGACTTCGTAAAAAACCTTTCGTTCAGTCCGCTGATTGTCGGCATCATCTTAGGAATGCTCTACGCCAATAGCCTGCGTAACCACTTGCCGGAGACGTGGGTTCCGGGCATCCAATTCTGCACCAAACAGGTATTGCGCACCGGAATCGTACTTTACGGGTTCAAACTGACGTTCCAAAGTGTCGTTGCTATCGGACTCCCTGCCATATTTATCGACGTCATCATCGTCACAGCAACCATTCTGCTGGGCATCCTGTTCGGCAAATGGCTGAAAATGGACAAGGATTTGGCACTGCTGACTGCAACAGGCAGCGCCATTTGCGGAGCGGCGGCCGTGCTCGGCGCAGAGCCGGTCGTAAAAAGCGAGCCGCACAAGACCGCCGTTGCTGTATCGACTGTCGTTATATTCGGGACCTTGTCGATGTTCCTCTATCCGGCGCTGTTCCGTGCCGGGATAATTCCTCTTACGCCCGAAGAGATGGGGATTTACACCGGTTCGACGCTTCACGAAGTAGCACACGTCGTAGGAGCCGGCAACGCAATGGGAAAAGAAATATCGGATGCCGCCATTATTGTCAAGATGATTCGCGTCATGATGCTGGCGCCAGTGTTGGTGGTGATGAGTTTCGCACTGGCTCGTGCTGCCGTCCGCGCTGCAAACAAAGGGAGCGATACTGCCATCCGTCGCGGCAAGATTACGATTCCTTGGTTTGCATTCGGATTTTTAGCCGTCATCGGGTTCAACTCATTGAACCTGCTCCCTGCGCCCGTCGTCAGTGGCATCAACAACTTCGACACGTTCCTGCTGACGATGGCGATGACCGCCTTAGGCGCGGAGACCAGCATAGAGAAGTTCAAACGCGCCGGCGCAAAGCCTTTTCTCCTTGCCGCCCTTCTCTATCTTTGGCTCTTAGGCGGCGGTTACTTGTTGGCGAAATATCTGGCTCCCCTACTCTCTTCCGCAGCATGACACGAAATGCTATCGGCTGAATACACATTAAAAAAGATTAAAATCGGCAGCGAAATCCCCATGCAGCGCTGTAAAATGGTTGCGCTAACCGCGCTACCTTCTCGCAGCGATGCACGGCGTTTTGCCTTTTCCGACGACTTCAAAAATGGCTATGGAGAGAATTTTTTACTGCAAAAGAGGCAAAGAAAGTCGCGAAGAGCCCGGCGGAAAGAGTACCTTGGTCTATAAAAACAACGAGACACAAAACGCGAAGCCATTTATGATTAACCAATAATCAGTAAACGCTCCGCGCTTTGTGCCTCGTCTTCTAACGCTTCAGGCTATTCTCAGTTAAATAATCTCCGGAACTTATCGAAGAATTTTTCTTTCATCGTTTTGTTCGGCTGGAAATTCGCCGAGTTTTCCAACTCTTTCAGCATATCCTTTTCCGACGAAGAGAGCGTTTCCGGAACATAAATGCTGACATTCACCAGCAAATCGCCCGTTCCGTAGCCATTCACCGAAGGAAGTCCTTTATTCCGCAAGCGGAGCACTTTGCCCGGCTGCGTACCCGGGTCGATTTTCACTTTCGCCTTGCCATCGACCGTCGGCACTTCGACCGTTCCGCCCAATGCCGCCTGTGGGAAACTCAACAGCAGATTATAAATCAAATCGTTGTCGTCGCGCAACAATTCAGGATGCGGTTCCTCTTCAATCAGAATCAGCAAATCACCATTGATGCCGCCGTGCCGTGCCGCATTTCCCTTTCCGTTCATCGACAGCTGCATTCCTTCAGCCACACCGGCGGGGATATTGATGGTAATCACCTCTTCGTCGCGCACAATTCCCTCGCCGCCGCAATGCGGACACTTCTTCACGATGACTTTTCCCTCGCCACCGCAGGTCGGACAGGTCGTCTGCGTCTGCATCTGCCCCAATATCGTATTGGCAACGCGCGTTACGACGCCGCTTCCCTTACAGGTATCGCACGTCTTCGTACCGCTATCGCCGTCGGCTCCGGTCCCGTGGCAATGCGAACAAGCGACATATTTCTTGACTTTGATTTTCTTCTCAACACCGCTGGCGATATCCTTCAATGTAAGCTTCACCTTTACCCGAAGGTCCGAACCCCGATTCACCCGACGCCCCCGCGAGCCTCCGCCAAAGCCGCCGAATCCACCAAATCCGAAATGCCCTCCGAAAATATCTCCGAATTGCGAGAAGATATCATCCATTGACATTCCACCGAATCCGCCTCCGCTGGCAGCACCACCTACACCGGCGTGACCAAACTGGTCGTACCGCTGACGCTTCTGCGGGTCGCTTAACACGTCATACGCCTCCGCTGCCTCTTTAAACTTCTCTTCCGCCTCCTTGTCGCCCGGATTCTTGTCCGGATGATACTGGATAGCTTTCTTTCGGTAAGCCTTCTTAATCTCTTCTGCCGATGCAGTCTTCTCAACGCCTAATACCTCGTAATAATCTCTCTTCGCCATCTTGAGTCCTTCCCTGTTTAATTATTCTCCAACCACTACTTTGGCATGACGAATCACCTTATCATTCAGCATATATCCCGTCTGCACGCAATCCAGCACCATGCCCTTCTGCTCCGGTTGCGGAGCCGGAATCGTAGCAATTGCCTCGCTCTGCTCGATATCGAACGGTTTGCCGATAACATCGATGGCACTTACTCCCTGGCTCTTCAAATAAGCCACAAACTTATTATAAATCAGCGTCACCCCTTCGGACAACGCCGCCATATCCTCAACCTTCTGGATATTCTGCAACGCCCGCTCGAAATCATCGACCACCGGAAGCAAATGCGTCAGCGCGCTCTCGCCTCCGTTTTTAATCAGTTCGCTCTTCTCGCGCAGCGTCCGTTTCCGGTAATTATCGAACTCCGCCCGCAAACGCAAGTGCGCGTCGTTCAGCTCCTCATACTTCTTCTGCAACGCTGCCATCTCATCGGACAGATTGACATCTTCGGCAGGATTTTCTGCCGTATTTTCTTCCAGTTCCTGCAAATTTGTCGTTTCTTCGTTTGCCATTGCCTCCTGTTTTTCATCCTTCACATGAGGCTGTCCTTTAAACTTCTTCTCGCTCATATCTTATTTGTTTTTTATTATCAACACTTTATCAAATTAAACTACGGAGCGGAACGACAACCGGACCCGCCGACTGCCCTCCCGACCCACAGATAATGTTGCAAAAACGTTGCCAAATTTTATTTCATCGGACAATTCGGAAGCAACAACGGACTTTTACAAAAAAGTATCTATAGAAAGAAAGAAAGAAAGAAAGCGTTATCTTTGCCCAACGAATGAATTACACAAATCGAATAACCTATTTACAATAAATAATACTGTGATTATGATTCAAGCTTACTTACAAAGTTTCTGGCGCAATTTGAAGAAACACAAGACACGGTCGTTCATCAGCATCTTGGGATTGGTATTCTCGTTGACCTGCTTTATTCCCGCGCTCTATTGGCTGCATTACGAGACCTCCTACGACAGCTTTTACCCCGACTCCAAAGAGATTTACCGCATCTATACCTACAACAGGCAAGAGAGCAAGAACAACGATTTGGTATCCGGAATGCTGGTCCGGAAATTACAGGAACGGTATCCGCTCCTCTCGAACACGACCGCCTTCTTTATCGAGAATAATGACTGCCAAACAGACGACGTTCCCTATATAAAGCTGCGCACTATCTTTACCGACAGCACGTTTCTGCATGTTTTCCCGCAAAAAGTCATCTGCGCCGCTTCGCACAACCCCTTAGAGGTGATGAATAACATCGTCATTACGGAGAGCGTCGCCCAATCCCTGTTCGGCTCTGCCGAGAATGCCCTTGGGAAGCAGATAAAGAGCACGAGCTTGAGCTACGACTCGCCTTATTTGATTACCGCGGTCGTGCAAAATCCCCCGGCAAATACGAACTTATCCTTCGATGCCCTGTTGTCGCACGAACAGGTCAAGATGCAGAAAGAATATGTCAGCGAAAAGAGCAATGCCATTTGGTCGCTCGCTGCGTTGCAGGCCTACACGAAGATTCCGCCCGGAGCCGATACTGGAGACATCGAACAGCAGCTGCACAACTATCCGGCGCAGTTCTACCAAAACGAGGATATCTCCATCCAGATGATGCCGATTGCCCAAGTGCGCCATAATCTGAACCCGGACGTCCCGTTTACGCTGAATTTTATCCATATCTTCATCATCGCCGGCGTATTATTGCTCTTCAGCGCGCTGTTCAATTTCATGAACCTCAACTTCGGCCTGTTTTACCAGCGGATGAAGGAGTTCCACCTGCGCATCGTGCATGGAGCGTCCCGGATACAGCTGATTCAGCAGATGTCCTGCGAGCTGATATGCATCAGTGTTTTGGGCCTCCTCTTGGCGCTGTACGTCACGCTCTCCGCTGGCTATTTCTTCTCCGACCTGTTGGATATCGAGATGAGCCGCACGGCGATGCTTGGGATATTCCTGAAATGCGGGCTCCTTTTGGTGGGAATCATCCTGCTGTGCGGCATGGTCATCTCCTATCGGATTAGCCGCGCGGCTTCGGCGCCGTTGGTCGCCCTGAAAAAGGTGGTCCGCCATCCGAGCCTCCAGCATATCGCGATTGTTTTCCAGCTCGCCGCAAGCATTATCTTCCTGATGGCGACCATCGTCATCATGAACCAGATGCATTTCCTGCAGAAAAAGGACTTGGGATTCTCAACCGACAATATCGTTTACCTGTCCCAAGTCCCGCCGTTCATGGACGAGAACCTGCGGGAATCGCTGATGGAACAGCTGCGCTCCATTCCGCAAGTGACAAAAATCACCGATACCGGCTTTACGCCCCAGCACAACGTGAATCCCTTCAAGATGCAGACGAATGTCGAATGGGAAGGCAAAAACGTCAATGAGAAGCCCTCGTTCAATGTCATCACGACCGACGAACATTTCCCGGAGGTATTCGATGTCAAAATGGCTGAGGGGAAATGGTTCGACGAGTACGACCAAGACCATATCGTCCTCAACGAAGAGGCAGCCCGCGTCATGGGGCTCCAACATCCGGTCGGCTCGACCGTCCAACTGACATTGAATGAGAAAAAGAGCTACCGCGTCATCGGCGTCGTGCGCGATTTCCATACCCTTTCGCTCCGCAACCCGATTCTGCCGACCATTTTCATAAAACCCGGGTTCACTGAGAACAGCATCTACCTCCACACAGCGGAGGGACAGACGCTGGCGGTCATCGAGCAGCTCCATGACCTGCTGCCCCGGATATCGCCCACGCTCTCAGGCGTTTCGCCGGTCTCCCTGACCGCGTTATACGACCAGTTGAACTATTCCGAGAAGGTCGGGCTGCGGCTCTTTTCGATATTGGCCCTCGTTTGCCTGTTCATCACCCTGTTGGGCATCTACGCCATCGCCGCCGTCTCCACCCAGAAGCGGCGCAAGGAGATTGCCATCCGGAAAGTGATGGGCGCCACCGAGAAGGATATCGTTTATATCTTCTTCCGCAAATACATCATCGAAATCGCCATCGCCGCCGCCTTTGCCTTTCCGTTGGGACATGCCATCATGAGCGACTGGCTGCAAAGCTATGCGTACCACGTCCGCATCTCGTGGGAATTATACCTCTCTATCTCACTCATCGTCATTATTACCGCCCTGCTTTCCGCCTTCGGGCAAATCTGGAGGGCAGCCAACCAGAATCCGGCAAGGGTCATTAAGACCGAATGAATGGGGAAGTAAGAAGAGGCCTCCGGAGCAGTCACAAAGGGGTTTGCGGAACCTCCGGAGGGCTCCGGAGCAGTCACAAAGGGGTTTGCGGGCTCTCCGGAGGGCTCCGGAGATGTCCCACACCGGTGTAAGAGTCCAACAGAGGGCTCCGGAGATGTCTCCCACCGGTGGAAGAGTTCAGCGGAGGCCTCGGGAGATGTTTCCCACCGGTGGGCGAGCTCAGCAGAGACCTCGGGAGATGTTTCCCACCGGTGGGCGAGCTCAGCAGAGACCTCCGGAGATGTTTCCCACCGGTGGGCGAGTTCAGCAGAGACCTCGGGAGATGTTTCCCACCGGTGGGGGAGCTCAGCGGAGACCTCCGGAGATGTTTCCCACCGGTGGGCGAACTCAGCAGAGACCTCGGGAGATGTTTCCCACCGGTGGGGCAGCAGTCAATGGCCGAAGCGGGAGGTATCGACCTGCTTTTGCTCCTTTTCCTTATAGCTGCCCAAACGGTACGAGAAGCGGATGGACACCGAACGGTTATAGAAGCTGTTATCCATATCGAAGTGCTGCCCTTTGAAGCGGACCGCCGTAGTGGGCGCACCGGTGTCGAAGAGGTCGTCGGCATGAACCGAGAGCGTCGCCCTGTCGTTCAGGAAGCTGTATTTCGCTGCAAGGTTCAAATTGAACAGCTGGTGGATATCGAAGACCCCTTGGATGGCGGGCGACTGATAATCCATGTTCAATTCGAAGCTCAGCCCCTTCCCTACCTTGAAGGTATTGTCCCACATGAACACGCCGACCCACTTTTTCCGGTTGAACGGGATGTCGTAGAAGTCGTCACACCGCTCGTGCATGTACATCCCGATGGCATCGAAGGAGGCATCGTACCACTTGCCCACGGAGAAGGGCAGATGCAGGTTTGCACCGTATTGCCGCATGAAATTCCAATTCTGCATCTTATAAATCAACGCCAGCCGCTCGGCGGACTGGTAGGGCGATTGGGCAAAATAGTCGGACGTGTGGCTGAAGAAGAGCGACAGCATGTAGCGTTTCTTGAAAATATAGGTCCCGCTCAGCTGATAGGTGTTCGCCGGACGCAAATCGGGGCTGCCGTGTATCTCCGAATAGCCATCGATATAACTGACCGCCGACTGCATCGCCCAATACTCCGGATAACGCTTGTCCGACGACAAGGCTATCTGCAGGAAGTGCTCCGGATTAAATATCCAGAAGAAAGAGGCCTGCGGGAAGAGCGCCCAACGCTCATACTCCCCAATCCGGTAATATTCGCCCGTCGCCGACAACGAAAACTCACCCCCGTTGGGCAGCGGCTTGCTCAGCGACGCATACAAATCGGCCGTATGCTCATGCAAATCGGAATGCGTATCCGCCGTCGCCACGTCGCCTATCACCTCGTGGTAAACCTGCTCGTCCCGGCTATGCGCATAGTCATACGACAGCCCGACTCCCAACGTCCAATCCCGCTTGAGAGCAAAAGAATGGTCGGCAGTCAACGAGAGCCGGTCGATTTTCTGCGCATCCGCCAGTCCCAGTTCCATCCTGCTCCCTTCGGTATAGTCCGTATGCAACCGCTGGTTGTTCTCCATCCGGTAGCGCGTGTATTCCATGCCGGCTTTGAATCCCTTCCGCCCCTCATAATCTGCCGAGATATTATGCAATGCGCTCTCCGTCCCCTTGTTCAGGTCGCTGAGCTGATAATTTCCCGTCGTATGGCTGTTCGCCTTATCTGCAGGCGAGAAACTTCCCAAATACGCCAGCTGGAAATGCTCCTTTTCCGAGAAATTATACTCGAACGCCGAACGTACCGTATGGTCCCAGCCCTTTACGCGCATGGACTCCTGATTCCGGATGTCATAGAGCTGATTTTCCAACGTATGCAAGGAGCGCGTCTCCATTTTCGTCAAGGTTTTTACATCCTTTGCCTCATACATCAAATCGAAACCCAACCGGGGCGTCGTGTAACGCAAGCTGCCGCTCACTCCGCCGGAATTGAAATACTGGTTCCTGTAATTGGCCGCCACTTCTCCGGAGAAATGATAGGCATACGCCCGTTTCAGCACCACATTCACCACCGCTCCCCGGACATGGTACTCCGGCGGCGCACTATACATGACCTCCGCCCGCTCCACCCGCTCGACCGGCGTATTCCGCAATAACGTCTCCAACTGGGAAGCATCCATCGTGGTGGGGCGTCCATTCAAGATAATCGTCAACGAAGTAGCGCCCGCCAACGACAATGCCCCGTCGCGCTCCGTAATGCCCGGCAACTTAGCGACCGCCTCATAAGCATTATCCGCAATCCGCTTGTCCGACAAAGCGGACAAATCGTAACTCAACCTGCCCTCCTCTATCCGCACATACGGTCGCTTTTCGGCAGTCACCACCACATCCTCCAAGGTGGCGTTCCGCTCTTTCAGGACAAAAACCTCCACGGTATCCGGGATAGTCGCCTTTTCTACCTCTTTCGTCTCATAAGCGACGTGTTGGAAAATCAATCGGCAGGGCAGCATCTCTTCCTGCTTAAACCGGAATAGCCCCAGCGTATCGGTAAGGCTGACATCCATAAAGACCGAGTCCGCTTTTTGCAGCACGACGGTTACGCCCTCTATCGGATTGCCCGCTTCATTCATCACCTTCCCCCGGAGATTTTGCGCCGGGAGCATTCCGGAGCAACCCAAGCCCAAGCCTATAATAAACAAGTAACGTTTCATCTTCACCTTTCATTTGTTCGGAGCAAAAGTAGAGGATTCGCCCCGCAAGCCGGGTTATCATTCCGCTACTTAGTGTTATTTAGTGTTATCGCTCCGGACAACTCCCGAAAAACAACCTATATTTGTCCGAAAATAAGCGATAAATCAACAGAACAGTCGGCATAAACAGATGAAAATACAACGACACTTTATTTTGCTATTCGTTTCCATTTCCGTCATCGGCATTTTCATTTCGCAAGGCTATTGGCTTTGGAATACATACGAGGCGGAGAAGAAGCAAATGGCGGATAAGGTGCACCGGCTTTTCGAGCAATCGATTGCAGAGACCTTGGCGATTCATCTGACCCAAATGGAAAAGGATTCCACGCAAGGCGCTCCGCACGGCGAAATGTCGATGGGCATTGCCGTGGATAGCATCAGTCAGGTAATGAGCCGGCAAGAGAATAAAAAGATGGTGCGCTATTATCGGAATATGATTCTGAATCCGACCGACGAACGCGACAAGCCCCTGACCTTCACGAAAGATTATTACAAGGAAAGCTATGATGTCCTGCGATTGGCGTCATCTGCCGGAATGTTTGAGATGGTGACGGCCATCCGGCCGATTAGTATCCTGACCGTAGATAGTGTCTTCGGCACGGTATTGGAGCGGAACGGCATCTTCCAGCCACATTTCGTGGATGCCGTCTTCGGAAAAGACACGCTTATCGATACGTCAAAGCCAAAGGATTTGAAATTGGAAAACCTGATTCAATCCCGCCGGGTAAGCATCACGATGAATGAGGACTTCGGTTTGCAGGGATTCGTGGTCGATGGGAACCGATTAATCTATCGGCGTATGCTGTACGCCTTTATGCTCTCTGTCTTTTTCGTTTTACTCACGACCGCCTGCTATCTCTACCTGATTCGGACGATATTGCGCCAGAAAACCATCGCGCAAATCAAGAATGATTTCATCAATAACATGACGCACGAATTGAAAACGCCTATTACGATTACTTATTCCGCCATCGATGCGCTACAGACCTTCCGCCTGGCCGATAACCCGGTTAAGCGCGATGAGTATTTCACTATCTGCAAGCAACAATTGAAGCAACTGACCGAACTGGTCGAAAAAATCCTGAGCATGGCGATTGATGAACGCAAAAACTTCCATCTGCAAAAGGAACCGTTCCAATTAGAGCCCATCGTGCAACGCCTATCGGAGCAATTTATCCTGAAAGCAGACAAACCGGTCCGTTTCCAAATAGAAAACGAAGGGGGCGAACAACCGGTTTATGCCGACAAATTCCACCTGACGCATGTTATCGCCAACCTCATCGACAATGCCATAAAATATTCGGGCGAAGAAGCCGATGTTTCCATCCGGATAAAGCGGGACAAACGTAATCTGGAAATCGATATAAAAGACAATGGCTGTGGCATCCCCGCCAAGTATCAAAAACAGATATTCGAACGCTTTTACCGCATCCCGAAAGGGAATCGGCACGACGTCAAAGGGTATGGATTAGGACTAAGCTATGCGAAAGAAATTGTCGAACGGCATGGCGGTTCTATCCAAGTCAGCAGCCAAGAAAACAAAGGTTCCCTGTTCACTATCTTAATCCCTCAATGACATGATACATATATTATTAGCAGAAGATGAGATTGCTTTGGCAAAAATCATTAAAGATAGCTTGGAAAGCCTGCCGGACTTCCAAATCACACTGGCCCCGAATGGAGAAAAGGCCTTCGAATTGTTTCGGCAAATCAAGCCGGATATCCTCGTGCTCGACGTGATGATGCCGCAACTGGACGGATTCACCTTGGCGAAGATGATTCGGCAGATGAATAAACAGATTCCTATCCTCTTCCTCACGGCGCGTTCATCGACAGAGGATGTAGTGGACGGATTCAAGGTGGGTGGCAACGATTATCTGAAGAAACCGTTCGACATGGAAGAGCTGATTGTGCGCATCCAAGCGTTGCTCAACCGACCTATCGACACCAAACTCGCCAAACCGAAGGAAGAATATCAAATAGGTGCTTATCGCTTCCGGGTTGCCCACCAACTTTTGGAAATGAACGGACAGAGCGAGTCCCTCTCCTATCGGGAAACCGAAATCCTGCGGATGCTGTGCGAACACCAAAACGAGGTACTCAACCGACGCCCCGTATTATTAGCCCTCTGGGGCGATGACAACTTCTTTAATGCCCGAAGCATGGATGTTTTTATCACCAAGCTACGAAAGAAACTCGCTGCTGACCCCAGCATACAGATTATCAATATCCGCGGCATCGGATATAAACTGATTTGCTGAGCTAAGATTATTCCGGCATCCCATATCCCCATAAAAAAATCCGTGCAACTCTTTCAAGCTACACGGATTTTTCCTTCAATTATCTCTTAGGTGGATTATTTCACTTCCTCAAATACAAGACATTATCTCTATCAGCGACTTGCGTGTACGTGTTGCAAATATCCTGCAAATCCGAAAATAAACATCCATAAGCAACCGCAGCTCTATGCTGCAAAAGTACGGTTTTTCGGCGAAAATAACGAAAGAAAAACGAGGAAAATATCAATGTTAAATGATAACCTAAAATCGCATCGGGGAGGTTTTCTCTCCTTATACAGCACTTATGTTCCATCCTCTTTTACCTTCGATGATGAAGGTAAGGAATGTGCTTTACTGAGAAATTTCTTCCAAATCCGTTTTTATCCATTCCGTCCGTACATAAAATGAACTTTTTTCTGTATTTTTGTAAACGACATTGAGCATTATACCTGTATAACAACGAGAAAATCATGAAGATACACGATAACAGACTTATAGCAGAATGTACGTCTTACGATTTCAAGGAAATGCTGGAACGCAAGAAAGTGAAGTCGTGGCTGAAATCCGTGTCGGCCTTTGCCAATACAGATGGCGGCAGCTTGTTCTATGGCGTAAACGATGAGGGTGAAATTGTGGGATTGGAGAATGCACAAGCGGATGCCGACTTTATCAGCGAAATGATAAAGGCACGGCTTGACCCTGTGCCGGAAGTGCAACTTATGCCGATTGAACACGAAGGACGCACCTTGCTTGAAGTGAAAGTCAAGGCTGGAGTGCTGACACCTTATTACTATTATCAGGACGGGACGCGCACGGCTTTTGTCAGGGTCGGCAATGAAAGCGTGGAGTGCAATGCGCAGCAACTCCTCTCGTTGGTGTTGAAAGGTACGCACATGACGTGGGATTCGCTCCCTACACAAGTGGATGCCTGCAAACACTCCTTTATCATCCTTGCCAATACGTTCCGCGAACAGACGCATCAGGAATGGAACGACAAGTATCTGGAATCGTTCGGGCTGGTCACGCCAGACGGCAAGCTGACCAATGCTGGGCTGCTGTTTGTGGACAACTGCACCGTATTCCAATCGCGCATTTTCTGCACCCGTTGGACGGGGCTTTATAAGGATGATGCCATCAGCTCGGTAGAACATAGGGCAAACCTCGTCCTACTTTTAAAGTACGGCATGGACTTCATCAAGAACTACACGATGAGCGGCTGGGTCAAGATGCCCAACTACCGCCTTAATCTGCCCGACTATTCCGACCGAGCTATCTTTGAAGGACTGGTCAACCACCTTATCCATCGGGATTACACGGTAATGGGCGGTGAAGTACATATAGACATCTACGATGACCGTGTGGAACTGATGTCGCCCGGTGCGATGCTCGATGGCACACAGATTCAAGACCGCGACATCTACAATGTGCCGTCCATACGCCGCAACCCTGTTATTGCCGATATGTTTACCCAGCTCGACTACATGGAGAAGCGTGGCTCCGGCCTGCGCAAGATGCGCGAACTGACCGAAAAACTACCCAACTTTCTGCCTGGTAAAGAGCCTCGCTACAAAACCGAAGCATCCTCGTTCTTCACCACTTTCTATAATCTGAATTGGGGCGAGAACAGCAGAATTCCCGTAGAAGAGGTGGCAGACAGGGTAAACAGTACCCTCAAAAAGTGCCCTGTAAACGAAGAAAGTTCGGAGAAAAAGTTCGGTGAAAACGGAAAAAGTTCGGTGAAAACCTTCGGTGATTCACAAGAATCTTCGGTGAAAACCTTCGGTGATTTACAAAAATCTTCGGTGAAACAAAAACGGTTAGGACGAACGGCTCAAAGCATTCTCGAC
>CASEMX010000001.1 GCA_949289155.1 uncultured Parabacteroides sp. | reverse complement strand
TTGGTAACTGAAATGGCTCAATATTCCGCACTCCGTTGCGTTTCCGGCATTTGGCAGAATAGTGAAAAACCGCTCATTTCAAACGGGTTACGTTTTATCGTCACTAATTTGCCGACGGCTGCTTTGTGGGTTCTGTTCCACGCCGCACGGCATACCTTCGCCGTCTTCGCCCTGAACAACGGCGTGCCTATCGAGGTAGTATCGAAGATGCTTGGGCATACCAATATCAAAACGACGCAACTTTACGCCAAGATATTGAACACCGAAGTAGAGAAAGGTTTCGATATACTGGAGAGCAAGCTAACAGGCAAGCCGGAACCGTAGAAATTGCTATGCGGAGAAACTTTTAAAACTCCCACAGATATTTTCAAAACTGTGGGAGTTTTTATTTTCGGTTTATTGCTATATTTGTAGTAATTAAATGCAAACGATATGGACGAAAACGATAACAAGACTTGGTTGACTGAAGATATATGGTGCAATATGGACCCTCATACAGCGGATTTCGCTTACGAACAAGGGGAAAAATACTTTAAGCAATTAGAAGAAGTGGCAAAAGCCATTACAAACAGATGTTATTGGCTGTTAGGGTTGTTTTCTACCATTTGCCCCTTGCTGATAGCGTCTTATTTTGTTATCGAGGACGAATGGATAGCTTTCATCAGTTTTCTTTTCATCTGTTTGTGCTTAGTCTTGTCGATTTATATCCTCAAAGCCATCTTGCCACAAGAGGGCTATTTATCAGGGAGACCGCCTAAAAGCATGTTGCTGCAATGTGATTGGGAGAATGAAAAGAGGATGGTGCGGCGATTAAATATTATGAATTGATAAGCCTCCAAACCAAAATTGAATACCAGAGGAAGAAAAACGGAGAAATGGCAGACCGCCTGAGCTTCGTTTTCCGCACGTTCTTTTACTCCCTGTTTTTCTTCCTCATCTTGGCTCTGCTATTTCGATGAACGCTTTTCAATGCGCTCAATCCGTCCGCCATCTTTACGGATTATCACGTCTCGTTCCGGAGGAGCCGGCCTTCCGAGCGGCTTGGGCTGCTTAGGCGGTTGCTAAGGTTATTTTTCTTTTCCCATGTCCTATTTTTATTATATTCGCAAAGTATTTCATAATAACGGCTATCTTATGACAGTATATATAGTTACAGTTGATTTCGAATTCTCCAATTATTGGCCCGAACATGTCGGCCCTCTTTTTGACTCCGTCCATAAGACGAAAGAAGAAGCCGACAAAAGACGCTCAGAGATTATGCAAGGCATCAATTTGTCTGGAACCATAGAATCGGCATTTGGACAGTATCAATGGGAATTAGAACACGCAAAATGCGGCTCATACAACTCTCCCTTCAATTTTTATTTTTTCGAATCGGAGGTAGTCCCAGTTGAGCTCTGACAGAATTAAGCCGTGCCAATTCATCTTCGTGAAATAGATTGGTTATATAGTCTGTGAATCCATCTATTACGTTTGCGATATTCTGTACATCTTCTTTTGTCAGATGGATTGGATAACCATTTGAGTCACATCCAGCTCTATGTACAATTGAGTTTCTTATTTCGTATCCTTCGGTAAAACTTTCGGGGAATTCTATTTTTACATCCAATACAGCAAATAGTAATTCTCTCATAAATTTGGGGTTGCCTGCATATACATTGCCTCGTATATGTCCCATATATAAAAATTCCTTTATTCTATCTGGAGTATTGTCCTTTATTTTTCTTACTTGCTTTTTGTACCTTTTTGCAAAGAACTCGTCAATTTCTTTCATCTTGTATTTCAAAAAGAACAATAGGCCCATAATAACAGAATATTCATATCTGGAAAACACGCTGACGTACAACATTTGCAGCATCAACTGAGGCGTGTTCTCATCCATTCTATCTAATAGCTGATAAAACTCCTTTTTTCTATCTGAGTAAATATCGACATTTCCAAAAGGGTAAGGCAAATTATCATCGGGACATTTATACGAAATAATATCTCCTTTTGCTATGAAGTTGGTAAAAGAAGAGTATTCATTAACGTTGTCATCTGTAATCTGCAAATCCTCACGGATTATTTTAGTAGCATATCGTTCATAACTTTCATCTGCGTTACACATTGACTGCATACCGATAAGAGGCAATTTGTTTGTATCTATAATCAAATTTCCTTCAATATAAATTATATGGTTCTCAAACCCCAATGGATTATTGGTATCTATATCGTAACTCATAATTATTAATTTGAATTTGTAGAAGGCATCATGCTCACATTAGCTTGACAGGGGAGAGGTGGTTTATATGGAATCTTTTGATTTTGTGAGAAATAACCCGCAAATCCTGTTTAACATAATATATTTTATATTTGCAGATTATTATTTTTAATTACCTGAACGAATATCAGTAGTTAATTATAACAGGGGCAAAGATAAAGTATTTTAGGAGTAAATACAAAGTATTTTAGAAGTAACTTAAAGTTAAATAATATGAATATAGCAGAAAGAGTAAAGCAACTTGCTGAAAAGAAAGGTATTACTATGTATATCCTTTCTTCAGAAACAGGCGTATCTCAATCTACTCTCAGTCGATTTATAACAGGGAAAGGAGAAATAAGCCGAAAAAATTTGAAGAAAATTTCAGAATACTTCAATGTCAACTTGGACTGGTTAGTTACCGGGGAAGGAGATTCAACACTATCTGTCGTTCAGCACAACCAAAGTGGGGATAACATTAATGGTCATTCTGTAACTATAAGCAAGTCGGAAACCGAAAAACTTTTAGAGGTGATTAATTCGTGTCATGAATTGCTTAAAGAGAAAGATATGCAGATAAATAAGTTATTGGAAATTATAGGGAATAACAAATAGAATATGAGACACATATTTACATTATTGCTATTGTGCTTTTACGTACAGATAAGCGCACAAATCAACATGAATTATGTAGATGAATTTACGGGAGACCATATCGTAAGCACAGATGGGGTTGTCCTAAAAAAGAATCTTGGAAGCAGTTTTACTTTAAATTTAAAACACCAACAAGGAGAGGACTTTATAGGCTGTACGTTATATTGGAACTTAAATTGCTACAGCATCCAAGGAGGCAAATCTCTTCTATATATCAAATTCACGGATGGGTCTATAAGAAAAGCCGTTTGCTGTTCAGATGCCATTGCCGGATATTCAATGTTAGGGTCGGTAACAATATGGGGAACATCTATGCTATATATACCTGAAGAAAAAGAATTTATAAAAGATTTGACAGAGAAACTTATACAAAAGTTTCGATATGAGACAAGTTTAGGCTATTACGAGGGAGAAGTAAAGCCCAAAAAGGCGAAACAATTCAGAGGGCAAGCGCAAGCTTTCTATAATATCATAAAAAAATAAATTCATAACATCATGAAACATTTAATTTTATCTTTAGGCTTATTACTTCTTGTATTGCAGACAAGTTGCGGAGTAAGAAGAGTATCAAACGAGCCACAAACACCCTTGGTTGTAGATACTATTTTACAGACTGATTTAACTCAAAAAGAAGCTTATAACAAGGCGGCTGAATGGGTTGCTACATCTTATAATTCTGCTCAACACGTACGACAATTAGATGATAAAGAATTAGGCACTATTATTGGAAAGGGTGTATTTCAGCACAAGTATGGGAATAGTTCTAACATCTGGGGCAACATCCATTATACTATA
The DNA here is from genome assembly GCA_949289155.1 of uncultured Parabacteroides sp. Classification (GTDB taxonomy): domain Bacteria; phylum Bacteroidota; class Bacteroidia; order Bacteroidales; family Tannerellaceae; genus Parabacteroides. The sequence goes on along the minus strand of CASEMX010000001.1, from coordinate 196,305 downwards.
ATCATAAAGTGCAAAGACAATAGAATTAGAGTAACACTTCAGGATTTTTCACATGAAGCGCTGATTAAGAGTACACTCAGTAAAGATTTAGGTTTAGTAAATACGGGGAAACAACCGGAATGGGGGCATATAAAATTCGTAAAAGCATACTGGGCAGACCTCCAAAGAAGTTGTAAAGCTTATAGCCAAACTCTTATAACTGATTTAAACAACGCATTGAAAAATAAAGACGACGAGAACTGGTGAAATATCATATAACATGTTTTGTTTAAGCCCTTTATCCCCTATCAAATAAAGGGTTTCTTTATGTTTTTACTATAAAATATATTATGCTAAATACAAATTGGAAAAAGGCCAAATTTCGGGTGATAGACGGTATCGTCATGCAGCCCAATTGGACGGAGACATTCAAGGCGTTGGAGCCGGGGCAGTCACAGACTTTCCAGCGGAAGGACATCACTACCTTCCAAGCAAGAGTGCTGGCATCCAAACTGAACAAAACGACGGAGATGCAATTTTCGGTATCGTCCGGCGAGATGGAAGAGTATTGTACGGTTAAACGGGTAAAGTGAACGGCTTAAAGGTGGAAAGGGTAAAACAATGACACGCAAAGAGGCAAGAATGATAGCGGAAGAGATGGTCCCATTGATGCGGAAAGAAATCAAGCAGATTGTGGCAGAGGTCCTTCAAAAAGAGGACAAGAAGGATGATGTGTTCCTCGACTACGAAGGGGCGTCCAAGCTCACCTCCCTGTCGGTGCAGTATCTGAGGTCCCATATCTTGGACTTGCCTCACCGGGTGATAGGCAAAAAGAGGGTATTCAGCCGGAACGCACTGATTGAATACATGAACCGGTAAAAGCAAGGGCAGGCTCACCCGAAGCGCCGGGGAGTGGAAACGGCTCAATCCGCTATCCATTACAAGCCGTTCGGGGTTCGATTCCCCGCTGCCTACATGCTCTGAGGCACTTGGCGTTACCCTCCCGTCGCAGCGTAGCGAATATCTGCGGCGGGAACAAGAGAGAAGCTCTTTGACGTATTGCGTCACACACTTAGTCATTAAGCGATAGGTAGCGGAGACGCGGCGACCCTATCAAGGAATGACAGAGTATAGAAACGTCCGTCCCCGATGTAAGGGTATCCTCGTATTAGCTGGTAAACAAAAATGCGGCGGACGTAACGACATATAGCCCTGCACGCTCCTTGAAGCTACCCTTTGATGGGATGTAGGGCACGAATTAAAGTTGTTTTTAATATGAAAATCAAAGATATTATCGGAGATAGGAAACTTATCGAAATAAAAGAAGAATGCCCTATCTGCCATAACGAATATTCTTATTCGATATTTGACATATCTAAGAGCGGTATAAGACCTACTCCTATCCCTAATTCGATAGGGTATGTTAAATGCCCGTATTGCAGGGCTTGTAAAACAGTCTCATTAGAGACCCTGCATCAATTGCTGGGCAATTCTTAATGGGATGCAGGGCGCGAATAAATAATAAAACAATGGAAGAATTAATGCAATTTCTCGACACCTTGCCGATTAAGGAGTTTATGTGGATATTCGGTATATTATTCGTTGCAGCCTTCTTAATCACAATTGCCTTTATTGCATATATTTTCCTTCTCATTCGTAAGGATTATCAAAAGGGGCATAAGGATTCATTATCGGGAGAGAAATAGGAATAACGAATTTTATACGGCTTTCCGTGGCTGTTGAACTTTCGATATTTCCAGATACAACCTTTATGCCGGCTTTCCCTGATTTAGATTCGGATGAGGTGATACAAACGTCAAAATGTATAGGTTGCACGACAGTCCTTAAACCATTCCTTAGTCTTATAATACTGCTTGTGCTTGGGTCGGGGAATGCGTCACAAGATAGGACAGGGTTGATATAAGCTCCTTTTTCTGCTGTATCCCATTGCGCAGCTTCTATTCCATTGACAATTTCTTTCAACGTTTCGCTGATAAAATCTTTTAATTCCATATTTCTTAATTTTTTGTTTGACACCACAAAGTTAAGAAAAACCCTCCGACACGGCGCGAGGCTGCGAATCGGATTCGCCGGAGGGCACGAAGTATAAACATTAAAAACATCACAGTCATGAAAAAGACATTGTATATTATTACGTTATTCGTTAGTCTCCTGATGATAATGAACGAGTCAGACGAGTTTGTATGGAACTTCATCGGGCTTGCCCTGTTAGCTATATCCGGCTATAAGCTGGGGCTGTCCGGGAAAAAAGATGTCGCATAGTTCTTACCATTACATATTTTCTTTTCGTTCTGGAATTTACCATAGTACAAACCAGATAAGTAGTAATGTTTTTCTACCAGCCGGGGCAGTCCGCGACGGATAGCCCCGGCTTTCCTTTATCATCCTTATGGTACTGCGGTTCGCAGGCAGCCGAGTTCGATTCCCGGAAGGATGGCTTATTCCTAATTTTAAAGTGATATATTATGAGCAGTTTATTTAAGAAGCCTTCCGAACTGAAGGTGACAACAACGATTAAAGCCCTTATTTACGGGCAACCCGGCACGGGCAAATCCTCTCTGGCACTATCCGCTCCAAGCCCTGTACTGTTGGACTTCGACGGAGGCGTGCAGCGTGTGAACGGCGCATTCCAATGCCCTACATTGCAGGTCGAGAGATGGGACGAGGTGATAGAAGCGATGAAGGAAGACCTCTCCGATTTCCAAACCATCGTGATTGATACGGCGGGCAAGATGCTCGACTACATGTCTGCCTACATCATCAAGAACGATTCGAAGATGGCAATGCGCGACGGCTCTTTGTCGCTCAAAGGCTATGGCGTGAGGAAAACGATGTTCATCAATTTCCTGAAGCAATGCTCCATGCTGGGCAAGAACCTGATATTCGTAGCCCATGAGCGGGAGGACAAGGATGGCGAGACGCGCATCGTCCGCCCTGAGATTGGAGGCTCTTCTGCCGGCGACCTTATCAAGGAACTGGACTTGGTCGGCTACATGCAGATGATTGGAGCAGACAGGACTATCAGTTGGACGCCGACGGAGAAGTTCTACGCCAAGAACACCTGCAACCTGCCGGCACTGATGAAGATACCGTGCATCATCGACGCGGACGGCAACATCACCGGGCAGAACAACTTCCTTGCCAAGGTGTTCGACTCCTATCACGATTACCTGAAGCGTCAAGCTGAAACAGGCACGGAGTATGAGGCGCTGATGGACGTTATCCGCGAGAATGTGGAAGCCATCGAGGATGCGGACACTGCCAACCAAGTAGTCGAGTCTGTTACCAAGTTCAAGCATATCTGGGACAGCAAGCTGCGCGCCGGGTTGCTCATCTCTGATAAATGCAGGAACATAGGGCTGAAGTTGAACAAATTGACCAAGAAGTATGAACCAGCAGCCACAGCCTAAGTACAAATTCTATCCCTCGATTCTCGACAAGTATGAATCATACCTCCATACCGAACGGGAATTTGAGGGATTCTTCAACAAGGACAGGGAGACGGGCGAATACAAACGCTCGTTCGAGGAGATGGAGGCGGAAGCCCTGCAGTCCCTTATCGACGCCATCAACCGCGTGCCCTTCGACAGCGAGAAGGCGGACAAGGGGACGGTGTTCAACGAGCTTGTCGATTCATTCATCCACCGGCGTCGCTCCGACAGGGTGCAGATGCGGGGAGACACGGAGAATGACGCGCTGTATGCCTATTTCAACCAACGCGCGTTCGTATTCTCTTACCGGTTCGTCAAAGAAGCGGCGGAGTATTTCAAAGGCGCACTGAGCCAAGTGCAGGTGTCCGCCATGATAGATACCTGCTACGGGGCAGTCGAGCTGTACGGATATATCGACGAACTGCGGGGCGACAAGGTCTATGACATCAAGACCACATCGTCCTACGAGTTCGGCAAATACGCCGGAGGCTGGCAACGCCACCTTTACCCCTACTGCCTTGTGGAATCGGGGCTGTGTACCGGGATAGATTCATTCGAATACACGGCTTACCTGCTGAAGGGCGGCACGGAAAGAATGCCGGTCATCACCGGGACGCAGTATCCGGAGGTGTATAAATATGAGCACGAGAAGAGCCGCGAGAAGCTGAGACGGCACTCGGAACGCTTCATTGAGTTCCTCGAAGCCCACCGCGACAAGATAACGGACAAGAAAATATTCGGCGAGCTATGATATTCCACACTGCAAGCTCATTTGAGCGTGAAAAGGCAAAGGCTTATTTCAACCGCCTCGTAGCGCAAGGGAAGGACATCGAGGTGAAAGAGCGGCGAAGGTCAGACAAACGCACCCTCGACCAAAACGCTCTCTTCCACCTCTGGGTATCGGTCATCGCCGACGACCTCGGTTATACCGACAAAGAGGCGTGCAAGCGGGACGTGAAGCGGACTATCTTGGGTCAGAAAGAAGACGTGAACCGGCTGACGGGCGAAGTCATCCAAGTGGACTACAAGACCAGCGAGATGTCCACGTCCGAGCTCGCCTCCTTCATGGACCTCATGAAGGCATGGGCACAGACCGACCTCGGCATCTACCTCCCCTATTGGAAAGACCCCGGATACGAAGAGATGTACCAACAATACAAGAACAGATGAAACGCTCCGACCGTCTCCCGGACTACCTCATAGACCGGATAGCCCGGCACGCCCTGTTGCTCACGAAACTGCAGCCCACGAGCAACAAGGAGGCGAATGCGCAGCGGCTGCTAAGGAAAGAGATAAAGAAGTTATTAACATATAAACAGAATAAAGATGGATAGATTCTTAGGACAAAACATCCCCGAAGAACAGCGGCCGCAGTTCCTTTCAGACAACTGCGACGCAATGGAGGAGATTGGATATACTTGCCGATTCTCTCCCGACGAGTTAGCGCAGAAAAAGGAAGAACTGGCCAACGTCTCGATTGAGTTAAACGAAATCGAGCAAGAAAAGAAAGATGCAATGGCTGATTTCAAAGAGCGCATGAAGCCTTACGACGAAGAGCGTAAAAGGCTGCTTGGAGAACTAAAGAATAAGTCGAAGTTCGTAAACGAAGTTTGTTACAAGTTTATCGACCACGACGAACGGATGGTAGGGTTTTACAACAAGCTGGGCGAACTCGTATCCTCCCGCCCCATCATGCCGCAAGAGATGCAAAAGACAACATTCAGTATAAATCGTAACACAGGAACAGAATCATGAACGAGAACAAAATCAACATCGCAGTGCCGAAAGATTATAACGGCAAGCCAATAGAAGTAGTATTGCGTGAGGGCAAAGCGCCCGAAGCCATCGACCCGAAAGAGCCTGAAATAATAAGTTTGGAGGGAACAATCGATTCCCCTTTACGATGGCTTGAAAAGCGTGTCGAACTGATTGACCAGAGTATGTCATACATTACTGTAAATCGGGATTTGATGCTTATTACGCTTATCATTGATGAAACAAATTATTATGGTGCAATAATAAAAGGAATATTACAACCTTCCAAGGAGATGACCGAGTTCGGTGTCAATACCGACAAGCGTTGGGAACCCGCCAAGCTCGCCCAGTTCTGCAAGATGCACCGCGCCTTCTTTAAGGATAAATCCGAGAACATGATGCTCGTTTCTACCCTGAAGAATTTCAAGGCCAAGGTGGCGCAAGACATCGAGCGGAACAAGGAAGAAAACGGGAGCCGCACGGACAACTATTCGCAAGTCGTAGATTCGAACCTCCCGAAGTCCTTCAAACTAAACGTTCCTCTCTTCAAAGGCTTTTCGCAGGAAGAAATAGAAGTGGAAATATATGCAGATATTGACGGTAGAGACGTAAGCCTATCGCTCGTATCCGCCGGGGCGAACGAGACCATCGAGGAATGCAAGAATCGGATTATTGGCGAACAGATAGAAGCCATTAAGTGTATTGCTCCGGATATTGTAATAATTGAAGTATAAAGAAACAATGACTAATTACGAATACATCCCCGACTGGTTGCCTGTCGGGGTTTTTAATAACAACAAAAAATCAAACACATGAATAAAAGAAAATTCCCAAATAATGTAGCAAGATTTTTTCACCCTGAAAAATCGTTCAATCCAAACAGCAGTGGCATTCATCAGGCTGAAAAAAGAAAAGGAATCCCAGTATATAATGCTGGAAACAGCAAGAAAAATTACAGATGAATATGGAAATGTAAGTTATAAATAATATGGAACAGAATTTCAAAATAGCCGTGCCGGAAGGATGCAAGGCTGAAATCAAACAAGAGAACGGGTTCCTCGTTGTAACCTTCGAGCCGGAGAAGTGGGAACCGAAGGATGGGGATGTAGTAGCGTTTGGGAATACCCCAGACAGTCCATCAATAGGTATATTCAAGATGGATAATTGTGATACTTTTATATCATATGCGACTATATGCGATTGTATCCTATCATACTGTGAACCCGGCTGGGTAAAAAATAACATCCGTCCAGCCACCGATTCCGAGAAGCAACGCCTCTTCGACGCCCTGACCAAGAAAGGCAAGCGGTGGAACGCTGAAGAGAAATGCATCGAGGATTTGCCACAGTGGAGGTCATTGTATGGCGAGAACTACTACTTTATTGGTAGTATGTTGACCGTAGATTGCCTAACCGAAACAGGACACTCTGTGGATGACAAACGTTACTATGCCGGCAACTACTTCAAGACGCGGGAAGCCGCCGAAAAGGTAGCCATTCAGATTAGGGATATATTCAAGAACTCGAAAGCAGAATAAGTAATCACAGATAAATGTTTTCCATGGTATTAGATTTAGATTAGCATTTTGTATTTAATCTGTTTGACTACAAGCCCCGCCCCGTCTGGGAAGATAGGACGGGGCAAACCTATGGGCAAGATGGTCGGGCTGGCCCCGGAAGGGGTATAAACTCTGTCCGCACGTAGCCCACGCCGATAGCGTGCGACGTGTATAAATCTCGCATTAGCCTTGGGGTTCGATTCCCCGGTTGCCCGCAATCCTCCTACATGGTGGATTTTTTAAATAGCCCTCCCCTGCAAGCCCAATCCGAGGTACGCCAGTGGCACGGTAGACGGGAACTGCGGGGGATTTTAATCCAATCATATTATGCTCAACATCGAATCCAGAATACAGCAGGCGTCGGTTAGATGGTTCCGCCTGCAATACCCCAAGTATGCCGGTCTCTTATACGCTATACCGAATGGCGGTTATCGCAATGCCGTAACCGGGGCCATCCTGAAAGCAGAAGGAGCGTTGGCAGGTGTGGCGGATTTGTTTCTGTCAGTCCCTAACCGCTATCATCACGGTTTCTACATAGAAATGAAGAAACCAAAAGGACGGCAACAGGAATCGCAGAAAGTGTTTCAGAAAGCAGTCGAGGCGCAAGGCTATAAGTACGCCCTCTGCTACTCGCTCGATGAGTTCATGCAGTTGGTAAACGATTATCTGAAAGAGACATGATAGACATCTACGCCACAATCCGCCGCCTCCAGAGGGAGCGGGAGGAGCAACGGAAAGTCCCGGCGCACGTCGAGTTTGCTCACCTTATGAATGAGGTGAGCAAGGAGGCAAGACGGGAGTTAAATGCTCTGTACCAAGAGGGTAAGATAGGCATAAACGAGACCATCAACGGGAAGGCGGTGTTTGTGAAAGAATAAGAGTAGATTGGCGTAAAAATTAGCACCTCCCTATAAACTTTTTTGCTTCACAGCCTGTTAATAATATACAAGAGTAAGGCAAAAGTATCTTAAAAATGCATACTCTTAATAACAAAAAGCTTTACTTTGCGCGCGAAATGATAAACGAAAGCTATAAATACGATAGTGTTACCGTTGCTCATTATCTTGTGGCTTCGGCTAACGAACGGAGGCTTAGCATCAATATGACTAAGCTTCAAAAGCTATTGTATATAGCCTATGGAACATATCTCGCTGTAACAGGTTCGAGATTGACTAATGAGCATCCGCAGGCTTGGCCTTACGGTCCAGTCTTCCCAACAACAAGACAAAAATTACTGAAAAAAGATTTGTATTCTATCCGTTCGACCGATGAACGTTTGAAGGAAATAAACGAAGATGCTGAAATGCGTTCGTTGGCTAACATAGTGCTTACTTCTTTTGGAAACAGAAGCGCATCTACATTGTCTGAGTGGTCTCACCAGTCGGGTTCTCCTTGGGATAGGACAGTAAACCAAAAAGGATTTAATTGGGGCGACCAAATCCCGGATGAGTATATACAGGAATATTTTAATACTATTATTGTAAGGAAGGATGCCACAACAGCAGCAAAATAGACTTAATGACATATCTTTCTCACAAGAGTCTATGCCCGGGAGTTCGGGAGCGCCTTTGCCAACTGACGTGGATGATTTGTCTATGAGAAAACAAATCCATATACGTTACAAGCAAGATACTGATTTCAGAAAATATTTTTCCGTTTGGGTGATGATTATCGCTCCTGTGTGGTTAGTAGCAACGCTTGTCATTGTAATATTATGCGGATGTTCGGTATTAGTCCTTCCTCAGTCTGTAATCAATACATTATTAGCAACCACAACGGCGACCGTTTTGGGACTTGCTTATATTGTATTAAAAGGCATGTTCCCCGAAGGAGTAAAATGAATATATAAGAAACGATAATATATGAGCGGACACCCCACCGGGCAGCCCGCTCTTTCTTTTTCCCCGACCCTGCCTAACGGCGAGGCCGGTTTTTTATTGTCGAAAAATTAAATCAACAGATATATGAAGACAAATCAAGAAATGGTGCGTACTATGGGGATGTTTACGGTTATCCAACGCACAAAAGACGGTATGTTTAATGCTACTGACTTACTAAGACAGTGGAATGCCAGTAGCGGGGAGAAGAAAGAAATCTATAAGTTCTTTGATAATGAAAATACCAAACAATTTATAGATGCCTTAATGATAGAGGAAAAACTAAATACGCAAAATTCTGCGTATTTAAAATCAAGAGGCAAAAGGGGCGGCACATGGATGCACCCAATCCTCTTCATCAAGTTCGCCATGTGGCTAAACCCACGATTCGAGGTGCAAGTAATCAAGTTTGTCTATGACCAAATGATTCGCTACCGCAACGATGCCGGCGACGCTTACCGAGAGCTATCTTCCGCCGTAATGAAGATTGTACCAAAAGACTTCATGCCAAAAGCCATGCAGAAGATTGGAGAGGCATTGAACTGGATAATCTTTAACCAACACGAGAAGATGCTGCGGAACAAACACGGGAGCGAAGAAGCTCAACGCGAATTATTCCAGCTCGAAAAGAAAGTAGCGGACTTGATTAACGAAGGATTCATCAACTCGTTTGACAGCCTAATCTCCTATTTAAGGAACCAGTGGCAACGAAAGAATAACCCGCCAGTATTTGTGGCGTAATGATTATAGATAATGGATAAAGGATTCATCAAACTATCCCGCTCGTTCTTCGATAACAGAATATGGCAGGTGAGTGCGAAGCGTGGCTGGACTTGATACAGTCCGCACGATTTGAGGCAACACCGACTACGTCGCGCATCGGGTGTTACGAAGTGACTTGGGGACGTGGGCAATATCCCGCATCCATTCGGTTTCTGGCTAAGAAATGGATCCGCCCTGAGAAGTGGGTCAGGGAGTTCCTCGCAAGGTTGAAGAAGGAAAACATGATTACGATGGAGAACACGCAAGGCGTAAGCGTAATCACTCTTACCAACTTCGAAAAATACAATGGGGACACACCTAACGGCACACCCAACGGCACACCTAACACTTTAAACAGTATGGATTTACAATCATTCACGGCACACCTTGCGGCACAGGTTACGGCACAGGTAGTCGAAAACCTCCAAAAAGAGGGGCACACCTACGGCACAAATAATAAGAATGGAGAAGAATATAATAATAACTCTTCTTTACGAGGTTCAGAAGAACCTCTTTGTGGGTCTCCGCCCCACGCCGAAGCTATCAACTACCAAGGTTTGATTGATTTCTTCAATAGCGAAACAAAAGGGGTGTTTGGGGTTGTGCGCTATCCCATATCTGACAAACGCAAGGGAATGATTAATGCCCGGATAAAGGAACATGGGAAAGCCGCTTTCGCTGAAATGATACGAAAAGCATACGCCAGCGATTTTTTGCGCGGGCAGAACAAAAACAATTTCAAGGCAACCTTCGATTGGCTTATCAAGCCGACAAATTTCGAAAAAGTAATATCAGGAAATTATGACAACAGGATTAGCAACAACGAGACAACAGCAATCGGTACAGCAAATTGGGCAAGCACAAACGGGTATGCTCGCCCGTCTGCCGGAGACAAGGCAGCAAGCCGTGAAGCTGTGGGCCAATTCGCCCGAGCCGTTCTGGAGAAGTATAAATCCCAAGACGGAGATTGACGTGTTCAATGCCCCTTCTCCGTCGGTAGCATATCTGGCAAGAGCGTATGATGACGTATTTGTCAACGCCCTAATGTACACGTGGTTTGAGGAGTTTGTAGGATTCTATTCCACGAACGGGACGATGAACCCTATCCAGATACGCAATACGATAGACCTTGTTCGTGAGGAATATCCTCATTATAAGCCGGAGGACTTCAAACTGTTCTTCAAGATGGCTTGGAAGGGTTACTTCGGGAAAGTGTACGGGCGTATCGATGGAGAGGTCATCATGGACTGGCTCCGGCAATACGACATCCGACGCGATACCGAAGCGCAGAATGAGTCTATTCGTGAGGCAGATTACTACAACAAACGGCTCATCCCGGCAAAAGAATCTTCTTCGGGGATGACGTTTGCCGAGTATATGGCATTAAAGCGGGAAGAGGAAAGGAAAAGGCGATGAACAAAGAGCAACTGACTCGCCTACGGACCACTCCGGTAGGCGGAACAACAAGGGTTAACGGGATAACACTAAAGGTCATACCGACCATACCGACAGCCCGGTTTGACCACATTTGCCAAGGATGCGAGTTCCAGACGGAAGGCGGAGCGAAAGCCTGCATCGCGTCTGGGGCTTGCATGGCAGGCAATAGACCGGACAAGACATCGGTGTATTTTGTGAAAGGGTAACGATATGAGACAGTTATGAGACAGTCATTGCAAAATAAGATAGACTACAGCATCGACCTTATCCGCAAAGCCGAGAAGATGGCTCTGAGGCTCGACCCCGAGAACGGGTTCTGGCTCGCCTTCTCTGGCGGCAAAGACAGCCAAGCCCTCTACCACGTAGCGCAGATGGCCGGTGTCCGCTTCAAGGCGCACATGAATCTGACCAGTGTTGACCCGCCGGAGGTCATCCGTTTCGTCAAGCGGCAATACCCGGACGTGGAGCTTATCAGGCCACGGATGAGCATCTATGACATGGCGAAGAAGAAGCATTTCCTGCCTACACGTACTTTTCGCTGGTGTTGTGCTAAGTTCAAAGAGATAAGTGGAGCAGGTAAGGTTACGCTTATCGGAATCCGAAAAGAAGAAAGCGCAAGGCGAGCCAAACGCGGAGAAGTGAGTACAAGCATAAAAGGCAAGCGCAACGAAGAGAGCTTCGACCAGTGGAGCGAGCATGAGGAAAAGATGGTGACGTGTGTTGAAGGCAAGGACAAGATATTGGTATCGCCCATAATCCATTGGACGGAGCGGGACGTGTGGGAGTTCCTGAACGAGAACGGCATCCCACATTGCGAGCTTTATGACCAAGGCTATACCCGCATCGGTTGTATCTGCTGCCCGATGTCTGGGCCCCGTCAAAAGAGGAAAGAGATTGAAAGATGGCCTCACGTCAAGCGTAACTGGCTGAAAGCAATCCAATGGTTTATTGACTACGGATACATCGACCATAATTTCTGTGATGCAGAAACAGGCTTTAAGTGGTGGATAAGCGGCAAGCCGTTCAAAGAGTTTTATGCAGACAATGTTCTGCAACAGAAGTTTGAATTTACTAACGAATAAACAGATAACAAAATGGAAACGAAAAAAATTATTCTACCCGACAATTGGGAAGTAAAAGAAGTACAGGGGAATAAAATTGTTGTTGGAGAGAAAGCAGAGAAAGAACAGCTGAATACATGGAGAAAATGCTGCAAAGTCCTCAAAGAAGGTGAATATATGAGCAGCGCTTCTGAGATTAAGCAGGTAGTATTTGACAATATAAATGAAATGGACAAGAATTTGCTTCCCGATGGTTTAGGGAAACCTATGCTTGCCCTTTGTCAGCTTCTTGTTTGTCGCAACGCATGGTGGAAGCAGCTGGGGTGGAAACCAGAATGGGGAGACAAAAAGCCCTTCAAGTGGTGCATACATAACGAGAACGGTTTCATAATAGTAACATCGCATTCTAAGTTCAGTCGGATTCTCGCGTTTCCGACGTATGATATAGCGAGTCAGTTTTTAACTACATTCCGTGCCTTAATAGAGGAAGCGAAGGAGTTGCTATGAGAGCGATAAACACCACTTCAAGGACGAAGATGTGCATGGCCGAGGCTATTGCGACGAGGGGGAATGCTCTGTGCATTGCGGCTTCTATGGCTGCAGGGAATGGAAACAAAGAAAGGAGGACGAACAATGAACAAAGAAACAATTGAAAAGGCAGCATTAGAATTATGCACGACCGAAGGACAAGAGGAATGGTTAAAAGATTACGGAAAAAATTGTTTTATAGATGGCGCCAACTGGCGTATCAATTCCGTGTGGCATGATAAAACAGAAAAAGCCGACACGTCGAAAGAACTAATTCTTATGTATTCAAATGGTTCACTTCGTGTAATTCTACTGCATCCAAATTTAACATGGGATGGATTTCTTTCAGTAGATATGTTTATTAAATGGGCGTACATTGATGACTTAATCCCTAAATTCATGGAGGAGTAAGAAATGAAAGCAGTAATAAATAAACCAACAGAATTAAATATCAAGCATTTAAGAGTTAATGCAGGTGTAAGATATTGGGAGGATGCCGAAATAAACGGCAAGTGTGATGCCGAAGCCGAAGAACCCGCATACAGAAGTGAGGATGAGAAGCCAAGTATGCCATGTGCGGAATGGAACGGACGTATGTGGCGGTGGAGACCTATAATTAATATTGATTCCGGTAAGATTATGAACTGGGTGCAGGGTGTTACAGCGAATGTGCATTTCAAGGTATGTGATGATTTTGAAGCTGAAATTACAGATGAACAAGGAAATGTAGTGTCGGAGTATTTCGATTATGTTCCCAAATGTATGTGCCCAAAAGAAAATGGATACGGGGATTACATCATCATGGATATAGATAAAGACGGATATATCAATGGTTGGAATGGAATACTTGTCGAGAGAATGTTGAACTAAAAGGAATATTTAACGATGAATTTCAAATCACAAATATCAACTACCCGCGAGCAGTCTCTGAAACTGCTCGACTTGGGGGTGAAGCCGGAAACGGCAGACTGCTACCTCGAATGTGCTCCATCAGGAAAAGACTTCACCTATATCATACAGTCATACAATGCGGATGTTTTTAAAATGAGTAATGTTACTCCCTCTTGGAGTCTTGCGCGACTACTGGAGATGATGCCACAATACATTGACGAATGGGAAGAAGTGCTGCTTATGATAGAACCGCCGTTAATAGTTTACTATGACACCCGGTATAAAGGGCAGCAACATTTTACAACCTATCCAAACATATTCGATAACTGTATCGCAATGATAGACTGGCTCATTCGGAATGGATACTTCAGCAAAGATTATCTAAAAATATCCCAATTCTTCAAACACTGGAAAGGAGGACACCAAATGAGCATAAGAGCAATTTACAAATACCCTCTTGAAATCCAAGATGAGCAGGTAGTTTTGTTGCCGACGGGCGCAAAGATACTGACCGTACAAGCGCAGAAAGACAGACCGTGCCTGTGGGCATTGGTAAATCCTACCGCGCCAAACGACATGGCCATTACCATTCGCATATTCGGCACTGGGTATATGATTCCAAACAGCGACAGCTTGGAATACATAAATACGTTCCAAACTTTCGATGGACTGTTTGTGCTCCATGCTTTTGTACAACGATAAAAAATAGAAATTGGAATGTTTTTAACTGAAAAAGATATGAAATTGAATAGAGAAAACTGGCACGGCATAGGCGAAACGCCGGAGTGCGGCAGAGTACTCATGCTGATATGCAAGGAAGATGGAATATATGTGTTCCAGTTGTTTGAATTAGATAACGGCAAGAACTGGGCGGCAATTGCTGAAGAAAGAGCCGTTGTATATTGGGCTTATCTAAAAGACATCGCGCCGTTTAAAGCTGGAGACAGGGTAATGATGGTCGGAAAGGAAGGAGGCGCGAGATGAAGAACTACCTCCTGCAACACTACCTCGCCAGCGCTCCCAAGGCGGAGAGCTGGGAGGAGATAGACGAACAGAGCGGCATGAAGGTGACAGCCTTCACCTACATCACGCTCTTCCTCAACGACCAAGTCTATGCCTACGAAGCATTGCTCGGGCAAGAGATAAAGGAATCGCCCCTCTACAAGGGCAGCGCGAAGCACCACTACAACCGCCTGCACCGCGCCGTCAGGGAATACAACCGGCTCATGATGCGGACGCTCAGTCCCGTACAAGGAGACTTTCTGGCTGGCATCCTGAGCCGTCTTGAAGCCGAGCTGAAGCCCTCGCTCGACACCTATATGTACCAAGTCGCGCAATACCTCTTGGACAGCGGGATAAGCGGCGAGGCAAACAGGTTAGCGTCGATAGCCAGTACCATCAACATGCTGGCGCAGACATCTAACTTGACGATAAGCGTATTCAATGACACGGTATGCCGCCCATTCCGCGTAGAGGGCAATCCGCTGCAATACCTCAACATGGACAGGGTGCAATACCTTTCCGGCACACTGAGCGATGCACTCACGCCAAACAGCAAGGCAGTAAACTTGAATAACGGGCAAGGCATCGCCGCCGCCTTCACTGCCTTCAACAACAAACTGCTCTACAGCGGTGCGTTCGATAGGGCGATTGAGGGGGAGGAGGGGAAAATTTGTTAAACGTGTTATTAAACATAATTAAACGATGTCCAAATTTGGACGGGAATTAGTAAGTTTGCGGCACAAAATAAGTCGTTATGAATTATAGGATAAGAAAAACTTTTAATTTTAGCAGTTCCGATAAAATGGAATGGGTTAAAAATATTTGTCAATGGCGTAGCTGTTTGGCTAAAGCCTCTCATCCTTATGATTGTATAAATATAATAATAGACGACAAAGTATTTAAGAAAGACTTTACGCCGTTTCATATTGTAACTCTTTCTTGTTTTATAGATTTCATAAAGAAGAATGGTTATTTAATTATTCTTGATGTTTTCAATGATGAACTCAAAAAATTTATACATGAAGATATAAGTCTTACTACGTATTGGAGAGTTGAAAACATAGCCCATATAGATTCTCCCGATAAATCTCGATTAAACCTTTGGAGGGTTATAAGCGGAAGGTCTGAGGAATATGAAGAAAGCGTACACCGGTACTTTAGCAATAAATTCCCTGATGTGGATTTTTTGATGTTGAAGACCTGCCTCGCAGAATTGTACTTCAATGTATTCGACCATGCAAATGCGGAAGGCATAGCATTCTCTTACATACACTATGACGAACAAAAAGGAATTATCCATATAGCAATTTGTGATTTTGGAGAAGGGATAGCTTCAACTCTTAGAAAGGTATATCCTAAAATAAAGAAAGATGAAGAGGCATTAAAGAAGTCTTTAGAAAAGGGCGTTACGGCCAGAAGCCATAATCATAACAAAGGCTTTGGATTAGATAATATCTTGTCAATGATTACAGAAAAAGAATCAGCATTACGAATTGTGAGCAATAAAGCGATGCTGTTTTGTAATGTAAATGGAATTAAATCATATCCTTTATCTTTTGAAATAAAGGGAACATTAATTTATATTGATTTACCTATTTCTGGTTTTGATAAATCAGAAATAAGTGATGAATACGTATTCTTATAAGGAGGATTGATATGCAAATCTCATTGAATGAAATTTTAAAAGGGAAAACGTATCCGGAAGCAGGCACTGCGTTTTTTAACGTGCTTCAGCAAGCTATCAATGCAAATCAGAAGCTAAAGATTGACATGGAAGGCGTAGATTCTATACCCACCATGTTTATGACAAACTCGTTTGGACGTATAATGGACGAATATGGAGTTAAGAAATTGAAAGAGACAATGATGTTCTCTCATATTAGTAAAGCCCAAATTGAAAGAATCGGCAAATATCTGACAGACTATGCAGAAGTATATAATGTAGCAGAATAAAAACTAAGACGATTACCTTCTTAAAGAAGAGCCCGACTCACCCCGCCCAGTGAGCCGGGCTTTTTATTTACCCAAAAATCAAACAACAATGACAGCATCAGAATATCAGGAAGCCCTCCGGGACTTCGACAAGAAGATAGCCTTCTGCCTCGGCATCCATTGCGAGCGTACAGCAGCACGGTGGGAACGGGACAAGGAGGCATTCATAAAAGAGTATCAACAATCAAAATCAGAAAGAAAATGAGCAATTTATTTGGAAGTATCTGCCTCTCGGACATTCCCCGCGAGGTGATGAAGAAAGTGATGTGCAAAGACGGCGTAGAGCGCGTGTACCTCAACATCTCGGTCGGGGCGTTCAAGGAGCCGAAATCGTTCAACGGCAAGACCTACACGCATTACGTCTCGTGCGCCCCGAAGAAGGCCGAGCGGCAGGAGGGCGTGAACTACTACCTCGGCAACCTGCAGACGTGGGACGACACGCCGCAGACGGCACGACCCACGCCGGAGGAAATCAACGCCGCCCCCAGCGTCGGTGAAATGGACGACCTGCCCTTCTGAAAAAACGTCCGACCTTTTTGCAAAAACGTCCAACCTTTTTCAAAAAAGGTCCAACCTTTTTGCCGAGAGGTCGGCACATCTCTTCGGAGAAGATACTACTACTCGGCAGAGAGGATACTACTACTCGGTCGAGAGGTTTTAAGGGGAGCATCATATCCCGTCATTCCCATAATGCGGCGTAAGGAGATAGACGCCGAGGGCTTCAATCATGGCTATGACACCGTCTATCTTCTTGTCGCGGAACTCTTTGGAGGGCTTGGTATTGCCGTTATAGTCCTGCTTCATCACCACGTTGCGGAAGCAGAAGCGGGTGACGGGGTTGTTGTCTATCACCGCCTGATGGGAGAGGATGACGCGCTCCATCTCCTTCGTGGGGCGGTTGAAGTTGCCGATGGACTGCGAGACCGGCTCCATGGGCAGCCCGCGGTCCGTCGCGTTGATGACGAACTGGGTGGAGTTCCATGCGTCGTAGCCCACCTTGGCGATATAGAGCCGCTTGTCCACCCGGAGGATGTCGTCGAGGATATAGTCATAGTCCACCACATTGCCGGGCGTAAGGGTCAGGTGCTTGTTCCTTACCCACTCGGCATATTGCTCCTTGTTCTTCTTCGTCTGCAACGCCTCTTCGGGCAGATAGTAGCGGTTCAGGAAATGGAACTTCCCGTCGTGGGGGACCATGAAGGAGACCGCCGTAAGGTCGCTGGTCGATGAGAGGTCGATGCCCACATAGCAGTCATCCTGCGCCGTGAAGCGGTCGAGCGAGACGGGGGCAGAGGCGGCAAGGATATAATCGTCGGGTATCCATACGTCGGACGAGTCGCACCAGATATTCAAGTTCTTGGTCTTAACGTTCACCTCGTCCGATGGCGTATTGATGGCCTTGCGCACCTCCTTCTTCAGGTACGACGAGCGCACCGTGACGTCGAGGTTCGGGTTCGACTTCACCCAGACGCGCTCATCCTTCCAGTCGTCCTCCTTGTCGAGCGAATAGATGGCGATGAAGAAGCTGTCGTCCTCCTTCAGGCGGTTCAATATCTCTGCGGCGGTGGTGCGCAGTTCGTAGCAAGGGGATAGCTTGTCGAAGCCGGCGGTGGTGATGATTATCTCCAATGGATTGTCGCGCGTCCCTTGTCCGGATTCCAATACGGCTTTCAGCGCATTGCTCTTTGCCGCGTGGTATTCGTCGAGGATGAAGGTCGAAGGGTTCGGACCGTCGAGCTTGGTCGAGTCCGCCGCCAGCACCTTCAGCCACGATACGGTCTTGTCATAATTGATGGTATCCCGGAATACCTTCAGGTACTTCTCCTGCGGGTCGAACGCCTTGGCGAAGTTCGAGCAGAGCGGCCATGCGGAAATCTTCACTTGGTCGCGGGAGTTGGCGGCAAAGTACACCTCCGCGCCATCCTCCCCATCATTGAAGAGGGCGTGCAGCCCGATGCCCGCCGCCAGCGCAGTCTTACCATTCTTGCGGGCCACTTCGATATAGACCGTTTGCGTGAGGCGGCTCCCGTCCTTCTTGTGGTAGAAGCCGTAGATAGAGGCGACAATCCACGCCTGCCAAGGCTCCAGCCGGAAGGGGCTGCCCGAATGCCTGCCCTTGAAATGCTTCAGGTGCGAGAAGAGGCGGATGACGCGCTCTACCCTCTCCTCGCGGAACTCGTACCGCTCGTCTTCCATCAGAGCGAAGAAGCGTTCACATGCCAGACGGATATATTCGCCCGCCACGACACGCCCTGCCAGCACGTCCGCCGGGTATTGCAGGTAGGGCTTACTCGCCGCTGAAGAACCGGTCGGCATCCGTCACCTCCTTACTCTCTGTCGTTCCCTTCGTCATCTTCTTGCTGCGCGGCGTGAACCCGTACTCCTTGGCAATGTCGAGGTATTGCGCCCAGTTCTCCTTCAAGAGGTTCGCCTCGGGCCGCTTCACCTCTTCGCCCTTCAGGTTGCGCATGGTCATTCCCTTCTCGGCAATAATCTCCACGCACGAGAGGTAGCTGTCGTAGGCCGTCGCCATGCGGTGCAGCTGCGGAATGTCGCCCACGGTCAGTTCGCCGCGCGCCTTCAGTTCGCAGACGATGTTGTTTATCACTGTGCGCGCCTCTTGATGGCGTATTGTCTTCGGAAGAGTGAATTTCACTTTGTTTGTCGTACCCATATTCAATTTGTTAACAATTTGGCTTTTTTGAAAAAATGCCGTGCGTGTGAAATGCAGGCGGTGGTGGTTTGGACGCACTTGCCCATAAAAAAACACAGGGGAGGGGTGTTTGTAAAATTACCTGCGCGGCTCGGCAAATCAATCCGCGCAGTTCTTTTCATCAATCCGCGCAGTTCTTTTCATCAATCCGCGCGGCTCTTTTCATCAATCCGCGCGGCTCTTTCCGCCCCTCTTGCCATGTATCTTCGAATGGCACTCATCGCACAGGCTCATGAGGTTGCTGTAATCGAAAGCGAGCGTCCGGCGCGTGCATGGGTCGTCGGTCTGCATGAAGGACTGGATGTGGTGCACGTCGTCCGCGGGCTTCACGATTCCCTGCCGTTCGCATAGCTCGCACAGCGGATTGTTGCGCAGCTTGGCTTTCCTCAGTGCCTGCCACCGGGCAGAGTTGTAGATGACCATCCGCTCGCGGCGTTTTCCTTCCATCGGCCTATACTTCTTCGGTTTGTAAATGGTCGGCATCTTTATCCTCCTTTCGTTTATTTAATATCCTTGCGTCTTGTACGATTTCCTTGATTACATTCCGGATGCGCCTCCGGATGTTCTGCATGATAGCCTCGTCGGTTTCCAAATGCTGGAACCTGTTGTCCTGCAGGATAAGCGTAATCGCGCTGTGGAACATATCGCATCTGTCCATCGAGAGGTACAGCTTCCCGCTATCTTCCCTAAACTCGCCCATAAGCGTAAGGTAATAGCGGGCGATAAGCTCCTTGGTCCGCTGCCCGCAGTCACCTTTTCTCACCATGTTTGTCCTTGCCATAGAGTTTGATTATATCTTTAAGTAAAACATACATAATGCCCGAACGGACAAAATGGGACACCTTAGCCCGGTTACGCCTAACTGCTCTCCCCAAAGTATCCGGATTCATGCCCAACAACTTAGAAATATCCTTAATCGTATAATAGGCATTGTCTGAAGAGAGGTTGGATTTCAACTTGACAGAATTAATATTCAACATATTCCCGTCAGAGTCATACAGCTTATCTAATATCTCGTGAAGTATAGAAGAGACAATCGACGATACGGTAGTGCCGTATTGGTCTGCCACTTCTCGCAGCTTAATCACATCGTTAGGAGATAATCGTGCGGCTATATTCTGTTTTATTTCCATTCCTTATTGTCCGGCGATATGGTAGTAAATCATTGGCTTACACACCCTATCTTGTCCGTTAGTCTTAAATGTTAAACTTTTATAATGATAATCCGCCACCCCGATACTATTATACAAAGATAAAGGTTTTTACCGGCTGGCGAATATCAGCCATCCACATATTCGACCCCTTCGTAATCATCAGCTTCAAACTGTACCATCTCGATGTTGCTCTGCTCGGCGCGCAAGTCCTGCGTTTCGCTCATAAGGAGATATGTGCCCGGCTCGTTCGCATCCGTATAGGTTGTAAAGGTAGGAAGCAGTACCGTCGTGCCGCTCAGTATCTTGTGCGGCGTGGCATACTGGGTATAGACCGTGCCTATCAAGAGCTTCTCCAAGAGGTCGGTCGTGCCGGCACGGTAGAAGCTGTTGCGGACGGCATAGTTCACCGTGTCGAACAGCTGCCCAAGTGCTGCCGGCGACGGTTCGGGCATCGTACCAAGGACGGTATCTACTTCCAGCGGTTCCTTCGCGTCGCGGTTGAGCCATGCAGAGAGCTCGATATCCTTCGTGCTGATGCTATTGCCAGTCTTATGGACAAATTCCACCTTAGGCTCTTTCAGGAGCATCCATCGGCACTGGTCGTAGTTGCCCTGCTTGATTTCCTTGCCATAGTCATAGATGGGGATTCCCGTCCCTACCTGCATTTCCAGATAGCCTCCCACTGTCGGAAGGTTAATCAATTCGCCCGTACCCCGTTTGTCAAACAGCGTAGGCAGCCCGTCGCGATAATATCCGATAATCTGCTTGTTCTGCTGCCATCCTCCCAATCCGGATTCGTTCTGCCGGTTGCCTTGATACCAGCAGAGCCACGCATCGCCCCATGCCGCCTCTCCGCTGCGCCAATAGGCACGCTCTCCGGGATTGGCAAACGATTCGCTCTCCTTTACGGCGTTGTTCACATAATGGTAGAGCGCCGTGCCATCATCATCCCGAATAGTGAGCTTGATGGGGACATAGGCGAAGTTGGCGCGGTCCTGCTGCTCCTCCCAGTTGCCCTCCTCGTTGTTGATGGAAGCCTCCTCGAACGGATTATATCGCGGGTCGAACAGGAGGCTGAGCGATACCTTCAGCCGGTAATTGCTCCGAGCCGACCCGATATTAGCCAGATAGGGCATATGGGGGACTTTCAGGAGCATAGCCCCGATATTCTGGGAAGGTTGCTGCACATGGCTCACCCAGTTTCCTGAATTACGGCCGGAGAAGGTTTCAACGGTCCAAGCAATGCCCGCCTCTTCTTCTCCGGAGTAAACCGGCTCGATGCGGTAGAACTTAGCTTGTGCATTCTTCTCCAGCCCTTTCCCCTCATCGGACAGGTAAGTGTAGAACCCTATCTCCTCCGCATCCCCCGTATTGGTGCTGAACCAAGTGGTAAGGCGCTGGCCGCTCACACTGTCCGGGTCAACCTCGCCCTCCAGCAGCGTGGTCTGCTCGTAAGGCGAATAGGTCAGCGTCACGTTGTTATAGACCTTATCCACCGACAGCGTGGAATCGTCCGAATCCCATTCGACCGCCTCTGGTTCAAAAGCTATATAAAGGGCGTTCAAATCATACAGGTGGACCACACCGCCCTTCTGAATTAAACGGAGAGCGAACGGACGCAACGTCTCATCCAATACCTCACGGAGGGTCATTGCCTCTCCGTCCTCATCATAGAAGTTCTGGCACTGTACCGATACCGCGTCCAGCAGGTTTGACGAGGATGTAGAAAAGAGCTTGGTGCTGACAAGCTCTGCGATAGAGCCATAATTTATACCCGATGCAGCAAGTGCCCCAGTGATAATCTCCCGGAGCGTCTTGAATCCCTCTCCGGTGAAGTTCAATCGGTCTAAGATAGCAAAATCGGAGAAGGTAAGCTCCACACCGTAATCTTTCAGGTAGGCAAATGGCTCCTCGTATAATTCGGGGTCAAGCGTACCGGACCAGTATAGGTTCCCTTCCCGGTACACGTCTAACCGGATGCTTCCTGCCTTGACGGTGTAGAGGTCCACAAACTGCCGGTCGTTGTCGGAGTAGAGTTGCAGTTTGGCACTACCTGACTGCACCGGCTCCAGCTTGTCTGTCTCCTGCCATTCGATGGTCAGTGGTTCATCGGTAAACGCCACGTCAGTAACAGCTCCTGCATATCCTTCCTGAAAGATACGTACTTCATACAGCACATTTGAGTAGCTGTAGAATCCGCCCTGATATCTAAGATTCATGCTCATCGTGTCCGCCTCCTTTCATGCTCTATGCCCTACAATGCCACATACAGGTCGCGTCCCCTTATCTTGGTTTCCAAATAAAGGCCGTCCGTGCTGATTCCTGCCGGACGTATCAGGCTCTGCAGTTTATCCAAAGGCGCAATCACTTCCGGATTGTTCCTTGCCCCGCCGTATTCGCCGACTAAAGCCAATGTAGGACCGGAGACGATACCGCCCTGTGCAAAAGCCGTGGCATTCTGAAGAGCAGCTTTGGCTGCTGTCGTTGCTGCCACCAAGGCGCCGCCAGCAATGATGGCACCGATACCACTCCAAGCGACCGCCTTCAATGCTTCCGAGGCCATACCAGCTGCAATCAAAGTCTGTCCGAACTGCTGGAGCATATCCATAATCATCATTAGGACAGATTTTAACGTTTCGATAGCATTGCCGGAAGCAATAGCCTCGCCCAATCCGGCAAAAGCCTGTGTGACCAGTCCGGTAATCTGCTCTCCGCTAAATACGGTCATTTCCTTAATACTATTAGAGAACAATAGTTGCATGGTCCGGAAATTCTCCGCCAGCCTGTTTGTATCGAACTGCACAGGGATATTTAGTGCCATTTTAGGTGCATCAACCCCGGTCAGTTCTGGAGCTGCCAGCGTCTCCTTATAATTATTATCTGCCAGATGTCCGGCCGCTCCTTTGGCTATGGATAGTTGCATCAGGTTTAATTTCTTCTGATATAGCTCGATTTCCTTCTGGAGGTTGATGGCATTCTCCAGTGATGCGCTGCTCTGGGCTTCGCGGAGTTCCTGTATCTTCTTCTGTAGGCCGCCGATAGTAGAGAGGTTCGTATTCACTCCCGGAAGAGACACAGATGTTCCATTGCCCGATTCCGTTAGCGCCTTCATGGAGGCAGCTACTGATTCGGTCGAATCTGCCACATCTTCCATTTGCTCGCCAAACCCGAAGAACTGTTTGACTTTTTCCCACGCTTTCCCTATCCATTCCGCCAATCCTTTAAACCCGGACGCCCATTTATCCACCAACGCCCTGAAACGGTCGCAATGTTTGTAAGCCATCACCAAACCTGATACCAGCGTAGCCAACGCAGTTATGACGATACCGACCGGATTCGCCATCATGACCAAGTTGAGCAGCTTCTGAGCCGCTGTAGCTGCCGCTGTTGCCACCTTTTGAAGAGTCAGTGCCTTGCAGAAGGCAGCGATACGGGCAGGCATCATCGCTATCACTCCGGCCATAAATTGCATCGTCAACGCACTTGTACGGATTGAGACGGACGCGCCTTTGACGGCGACAGTGAGCTTTAACCATCCAGCTACTGCCAAGCCGCCAGCCACGCTGGCTATCTTTACCACGCTACCCCTTAGCAAAGCCAATAGCGGCAGGCTCTGCGATATCATCACCACCGTATCGCCCAAGGCAGAGGCATAACCCACATACCCGTTGGTCGCTTCAAAGAGAGAAATCTTCAGGTCGTCGATATTGGCTTGGATGCGCTTCATGCGTTCGGCCACCGTGTCGATGCGGATGGCGGCTTGCTCTTGGGCTACGTTCGTCTCGGTCACGGCATCGGTCATCTCTCGGACGGCATCAGCATTCGTAATAAGGTATTGCGCGGCGGCAATGTTCTCCGCCCCGAATACTTGGGAGAGATAGGTCACGTCTTCCAGTTTAGGACGGAGCGCATCGAGGGCATTAGCCAGTCCTGTGTTGGACAGGTCCATTCCCAGCGTGGTCTGCAGCTTCAGGATGATGTTACGCAAAGCCGTACCCGATTCAGAGCCTTTCAGGTTACTTTGTGAAAGCACCTCCAATGCGGCGGCGGTCTGCTCGACCGACAATCCGGCGGCTGCGGCTGTAGCTCCGGTGATGCGGAACGACTGTGCCAAGTCTGCTACTTCGGCTGCCCCGTATTTAGAGCCTGCTGCCAGCACGTTCACCACGCGGTTCGCTTGGTCGGCTTGCAGCCCGAACTGGTTGATGGTCGCCGCCATTGCCGTGGCTGCATCCGAGAGGGACAGGCCTCCGGCTTGGGCAAGGGTGATGGTTTCCTTCTGGAGCTGCATCAGTCCCTTCAGTCCGATTTGGTCGATACTGATTTGCGAGGCAAGCAGCGTGAAGGCATCCACGGCTCCTTTTGCGCCAAGGCCGGATTCACGCCCTACGCGCCGGGCTGCCTCCGCCACCGACTCCAAGTCCTTGCCCACGATGCCGGTGATGGCTTGCAGGTCTGCCATGCCCTGCTGGAAGTCCATGCCGGGCTGTCCGTCGAAAACGCTTGTAATTGATTCTACGCCATTACTTATATTATTGACGAAAGAAGACCAGTTTACATTTGACAGCTTATCGCATATATTCGTCAGCTTCTGGATTTGGCTTCCTGCCTTTTTCGCCGAGCCGGTTACCTTGTCCAAGCTCTGGCGGGTTATCTTCAGCTCCGGGATAAGTTTCCCTTTGGCATCCAGCTCTATTGTATATTTTAAATTATTCATCTACCTTTGCGATTACTTATATTAATATTCTATGAATATACTCTACGCTATAATCGGTTACGGAGGTCTTATCATGCTCGTACTACTCATCCTCCGGCTTCTTTATTACGGGATAACCGGGAAGGATGTTAGCGACTTTTGGGGTTCGAGCGACGGCGACACCTTCCAGATAGAGGACGACCTGCACGCTATCCGCCAGTACCTCGAGCGGCTGGAAGAGAGGGAGCGTCCGGAATCCTCAACCCCTGAAGGGCAGCAGGCGGAAGAGGCGGAGCAGAAGATGGAGCAGATGCGCTAACCGATTCCAAACCGGCGCTTCATCCGCTTGATATCCTCATCGGTGGTCTTCTTTGGCTTACAGTCCGGCTCCGGCTTCTCCCAGTCAAATCGGATGATGTCTGCCGGGCGGAGCTTCTTCTTCGAGTAGGGAGCCAGCATACAGCAGGCAAGGAACCGGGTGCGTTCCCAGCGGTCGCGGGCGGCTGCCTCTTCCTTCCGGTTCCACGCCTTGAAGACAGGGTCCAGCTCCTCGGGCGTGAGGCTATACACCTCGTGGAGCGACATGCCCACCTGCCCTACCGCCATGCCTATCAGTTCGTCGATGCTGCATCGCCCGTCCGGGGCTCCCCCACGCCGTCATCCGCCTTCAGTCCCAGCAGGTCCGTGGCCTCATCCAGCCCGATGTAGTCCAGTAGGCCGTCGCCCTCAAACGGGGGAGCGGGCACGCCTTCCGCTTTGCAGGCCGATTGGATGCCGCACTGGATGATGACGCCCAGCCCTTCCATATCGCCCTTGAACTCCGAGAAGTCCCTTCCGGTGATTTGCTTGTACCGTACCATTGCGCCTATCGTGAGGCGGAACGGGTAAACTATTCCATTGATGGTTATCTGTTTATTTTTCATCGTGTTATGAATTATAAATTAATGAATCGCAGGGCGGTAAAATCTATCTCTTGACTTAGCTGGAAATATCTCTTGACTTAGCTGAAAATAAGTCTTGACTTAGCCGCGGCTATCTCAAGAGATGTTTCCGGCTAACTCAAGAGATAGATTTTACCGCCCCTTTAGACTGCTACTCTCCGCCCGACGTCTTGGTCTCTACCGCGCCGGTGTTCTCGAGCGTGCAGCTGTAGGAGGCATCATCGTCGGCCGGGCTGGATTCCTCCAAGCTGGTGATGACGAACATGCCCTCTTCGTAGCTGTCGGCGCTGTCGGTGAAGCCATATTTCAGTTTGACCGGGTCGCGCTTCTTCATCAGTTCGAGCATCTTTTCGAAGCCTACCTCTTTGTTGAACACGCGCAGGGCTTCGACCGTGATGGAGCAGCTCAGTTTGGTGACCGACTTCTGGCTGAATGCGCCGTTCTCGGTGTCTTTGGTGACGCGCTCTTTGGTCTCGCCGCTGTACGAGATGGTGTGGCTCGTGGCGGCTGCCGTGGGCGTCCATACGGGCGACCCGCTGCTGCCAGTATCGACAAATACCATCAGGTCGCGCCCTTCGATGTAATCTCCTTGTTGTCTTGCCATAATCTTTCAGGTTTTTAATTGTCAAGTTGTTTTATCTTTATCTCAAAATCCAAATCTTGGATATACGCATCGTTGTCGAAGTTGTCCCTCGCGTTGAGCCATCTGACGCGCGTCACCTCTTTCCCGGCGATGTTGCCGGACTTTTCAGCGATGGCATCGAGCACGGCGCCCGAGAGTTCGACCATCTCCGTATAGCTCTTGGCGATGCAGCTGACTGTTACGGTCGCCTTGCAGAACGAGGGGTAATCCTTTATTGCGGCGGGCGACATGTCGGTTTTCGTGTAAACCACGCAGGGCATGTCCGCCTTCAGTGCCACAATCGGATATACGCGCCCCTTCGTCAGCCTCTCCACTTCGGAGGAAGCGTCGAGCAGTGCCTTGATTACTTTCCCTATGTCGTTCGGATTGTCCATGTTCATTTCGTCCCTTTGGTTATGACGGTCATCAACCGTTTCTCGAAATCGCTTTTGATGCGGTTCTCTGTTACGGATATTGCTCTTGCGAAGAATTTCCCGGGGGTGATTCTCCCTCTGTTCATGGGCTTCCCTACCCTCATGAAATACCTTCTTTTGGCATCCGGCCTGTCCCGGGAGTACCCTACGTTGAGCCTGCCTTTCGTGGTACGCCGCTTGGTCCCCATCTCGAGCCACTTCACCTTGTAGTACTCCATGATGTGTACTTTGACGGTGATTTGTCCGTTTTTATTCTTGGACGTAACCTTGGCGACGCGCCGGGTCTTTGTCTTCTTCTTGCCGGACTTCCGGATGATTTCCTGCTTCCATACGCCTTGGTAGTTGTACTTCTGCATGAAATTCTGGATGGTCTTCTTCTGCAATATCCTTGCCGAAGCCTTCATCTGGACGCGGAACAGGTTCTGCGTCTTCTTTTCGCCAAGGGCTTCCAGAAAGTCTTTTACCTCATGGTCGTCAATCTCTACGAAGCCTGTCTCTATGCTGTCGTCAATCATGCTTCACCTCCGCTGTTATCCGAAGCGCACCCCGCTCTGTCGTATCGTCAATGTCCAATATCACATAGCGGATGCAGTTATACTCGATAAGCATACCATAAGCCACCTTCACTTGGTTGCGCACCGTAAAGAGCACCTTGGGCGTATTGACCAGCATGTCGTCAGAGACTTCGCGCACCCCGCTTTTATGCTGGATACGTGCCCATACCGTGAACGCCTTTTTGTAAGTAGGCTCATTCACGGAGAAGTCCGTCTCTGTCCGAATAGGGCATAAGAACGTCACCCTGTCCCGCATCAGCCCGGCTCTCATCCTTCACCCCCTTTCTCTTCATAATAGCGGACGTAAGGAGCCAGCAGGCTGTCAATCATCATAGGCACTTTGCTTGACGAAGCGAAGGCGACCGGCTCGCGGTTTTCGTAGTAATGCGCCACGAGAAGTTTAGCCGCCTGCTTCACCGGCAAGGGATAGGCCTCATCCGGGAACTTATCCGACAGCGTATCATAGTGGAGCCTCCCGGCAATGTCTGCCTCAGCCACGCCGATAAGTTCCTCTATCATCATGTCCTCGTTCTGAAACTCCCAGTCTATCCTCAGGTGCTGCTTTGCCTCGTCAAGCGTCAGTATCATATCCTCGTCCTCCTGTTACTTTAAAGAACCTACTGCAAACGATTCCTTGCGGCGCGGCTTAGCATCGAAGAAGGCGTTGATGACCAAACGCACCATGCCGTTGCCGGCTTGGGTGTACGGGTCGACCGTGATGTCGAGCGCACCCCACTGGCCAATCACGAAGTCCGCCCAGTTGCCGAATACGATGCCTTCCTCGTCCGTGCCGTCTTGCAGGCCGGAAGCCATGCCCGTAGTAGCATAGACCGGATAACCGTTTGCCTGTCCGTTCTGCAGGATGAAGCCTTCTGCCACGCTGGCGGCACGGAGCGTTCCCTTCAGGATGCCGGCTCCCTTCACCGACGTGATATAGGCGAGGTTGTTCACCAAGGCCTCATCTACCGGCACGGCGGTCTCCAGCGCAATCATGTTGGCAAACGAGGCTGCCCCGCTTACCACATAAGTAGGCGTTCCCGTAAAGAACCCGTCCGGCTTGTTGGCTGCCGTTGCGTCCTTGCCCAAGATAGTAGCCTGCAGCTTTACGGCTACGGCACGTGCCAAGTCCTGCGTCAGCATGGCGTCGGTCGAGAGCGTATCCTGTGCAAGGAACTGCTTCGAGATGTCCACGTAGGCAGTGAGGCGCTTCGGGGAGAGTTCCACCTTCGAGAACGTGCCCTTACCGTTGGCTGCCGCGCCGGTCTCGTCTGCCCAAGCTACCGAAGAGCCGGAGTAGGACGGGATGCCGATGTTGCCCTTCAGGTTGGTCAGGAACGTAGCCCCTGCCTTCACCATCACCAAGCTGTCGCGGATAGGCTGCAGGATACCCAAGAGGTCTTCCGTGATGAGCTCCGTGCCGTCGCCCGTTACCTGTGCCGAGACGAAGTTGCCCCGGTACTCCATCGGGATGATGAGCGAGCCGTCGTTTGCCTTCACGCCCGAATCAGCCATGGAGCGCTTGCCGGCTTCCAACAGGGCTTCCACCTCATCGTCCATGTGACCGGAGAGGCGGGAGCGGATGGCACGTGCCAAGAGGTTGCCCTTCGGCTGCTGTACCTTCTGCGCCACGGGACGCTGTTTGTTGCGTGCCTCGGCCAGCTTGATTTCATACTCTGCTTCGGCTACTTCCGCTGCGATTTCGCCCAAGCGCTTTTCTTCCTGTTCGTTTGCCTTGCGGCTTTCCTTCTTGATGGTTTCGAAGATAGCGTTACGCTCTTCCTGCCATACGCCGAGCTGGTCCTTCAGCTCGGTAATTGTCATTTCTTTCTTCTTCATGTCAATATCTGTTTTTAAGTTGGTTGTAATATTCATTTAATTCTGCTGCCCTCAGGCGTTCCAGTTCTTTCCTTACCTCTTCCTTCCGGTCGTTGAGCGAACGGAGGGCGACGGAGGTGTCCTCATAAGCGGGATAGTACACCGGGCTTACATCGTAGAGCTGCCTTATCTGGACAATGGTACGCACATACGTCCCGTCCTCTTTCCGTTCCCAGTTGTCCTTCTCGACCGTAAAGGCAAAGGAGGATTCGGCAATGTCGCCCCGCTTCAGGGCTTCGATGAGCTCGTCGCCCAGTGCCGTCCGGGGGGCATCGAAGGCATAGCGCAGCCCCTTCTCATCCACCGTGAGGGAGAGTGAGCCTTCGCCCTTCCGCCATCGCGCCAATACACCCCGGCTCTCGTCATGGTTCATGAGGCAGAGCACGTCGCTCCGCTCCAGTACGCCGTCGAGTGCGGTCGGGGCGATGCGTTCGATAAGGTCGCCGCCCCACATCGGCTGGCTGTCCACGTTGAAGAGGAGCGCGTAGCCCTCCACGTGGCGGCTCTCTTCGTCTACCGTCGCGCGGTAGGAGATTCCTCTGATTTCTTTTTCCTTGTTCATCATATCATACCCTTTTTTATATATACCTTTTTTATGTTTACACGGCTCGATGAATTTACCCGCGCGGGTCAGCAAATCAATCCGCGCGGGTCTTTTTGTTTATCCGCGCAGCTCTTTTCCTCAATCTGCGCAGCTTATTTTTATCCCTATACCGACGACTCCACGTCATCGGTCGCCTTTTCTTTTGTTTTTGTACTGCATTTATTCTATCTTTGCCCGCATCACGTAAAAATAAATTAAGAATATGGGCGCAACGATTGAACATTCACAGACGGTATCGCTTCCATTAAATGCCTCGCTGGTGGAGCGGTTGCAGAAAGAAGCGACGTATGAACATCGCAGCTTGACCAGCTTGGTCGAGGCTATTTTGACAGAAGCCCTGAAGCATCGCCCTAATCCCGAGACAATGGCCGCTATCGAAGAAGCCCGGTCGGGGAAGGATGCAGAGACATACGACAGTGTGGAATCTTTAATGGCTGAATTGATGAAATGAAAAGACTTCATCCTACCAGCCAGTTCAAGAAAGACTTCAAGCGGTTCCGGCGGTTTCCCAAGAAGGTCGCCGCATTTGAGCGCATTGCCGATATGCTTATCCACGAAATTCCCATCCCGCCGGAACATAAGCCCCACCTGCTGAAAGGCGAGTACAAAGGGTGCTGGGAGTGCCATATCGAAGACGATTATCTCCTGATTTGGATTGATGGGGATGTCATCAGCTTGCTTCGTATAGGCACTCATTCCGAACTCTTTTAGCACCTCATTTCACCTCCACGCCGACCATCCTTACCGGGAACCAGAGGGGCGCATAGTCCGATGCGCCTTTGGTGCGGTTCGCCCCGACGGTCGGGACATGCACGTCCTTCTTGCCGTTATTCCATATATAGAAGAGCAGTTCGCGGGAGTTCCGGAGGTAGTCCGGGTCGCTGTCCGCCATCCATTCCTTGCCCGCCTTCAGGCAGACGAACTCGAATGCGCCGCCCGATGGGGTTATCTCCCAGCATTCGCCCCACAGCATCCCGCGCTCCTTGAAATAGAGGTAGTCGTCCGCGTCGACGGCGGCAAGGGCATAGCCTCCGCCTGCCTGCTTGATGCTGTCCGGCACATAGGGCGAATCGGCAGTGAGCACTACGATTTGCCGGTCTATCGCCTTCATCGAGTCGGTCCAGAACCAGCGGAAGCGGGTCGATTGCCCGTCGAAGGGGAGGGCGACCGTCTTGTAGCCCGACAGGACGTTGCCGATGATGGCGTTGAGCTTTCCGGAGGAGTTATTTAGGGAGTTAGAGGAGTTACAGGGAGTTAAAGGAGTTAGAGCCGAATGCTTTCTAATTGTATCATCGATATACCCACAAAAACTATTGGCTTTAACTCCTATAACTCCTTTAACTCCTATAACTCCTTTAACTGCTTTAACTCCTAAAAGCGAAGTCTCTGTTGCCTTCCCTTCTGCCTCCTGCTGGGAGGGGCTCGTGTCGTTGAGCCACTGCTGGTAGGCGTCGAGGTATTGCTTGTCCGCGTCCTGATAGCGTTGCCACTTCGAGAACCAGTACTCCGACTCGTAGTCGTCGCACATCATCCAGCGGGTGTCGTACTTGTTGTTTGTCTTCGACGGGGTATAGTCCGCGCCCACCGTCTTGTTGGCGGCTACGGTCATGTAGCTGGTCATCGTCGTCGAGTCGGTGAAGCTCATCAGTTCGCGGGTAACTTTCCGCTGCTGTTCTCCCCATATAAAGGGAAAGTCCTCGCCCAGCTGGTAGCAGACTATCTCATAGCCCGGCACGTTGGGGACGGTGTCGTGGTTGAACTTGTCTATCCCCTCCGGGTAGCGGAACTGCCATACCTCGCCCCATATCGCGCCGGTGCTCCAGAGCCTTTGGTACTCCTTATCGGTCACTGCCGCCACCTTATAGCCCCCGTCGCCCTCGAGGATATCCCGCGGGGCATTCGGCCATTTCTCTTTCAGGACGACAATCTTGCGGATGGGGTTGCCGTTGTCGTCCTTCTGATACCAATAGAGGCGGTCGTCGCTGCGCAAGGTCGCCTCGACCGTCGTCTTATATCCGGAGACCACATCGCCGACGATGCCGACATGCGGGATGCTGTTCGCCGTGTCGCGGTCGTTCATCCAAACGGGCTCTTCGGTCTCTTGTGCCATCATGCCCAATGCCACCGGCAAGAGGGCAAGCAATAATATCACCTTTTTCATAACTCGTAATTCATAATTCATAATTCGTAATTCATTTCATTCCCATAGATGCCATATACGCCCGGTAGGTGTCCGGGAGCCAGATGCGCCAGTCGCGGTCGAGGTTGTATTCCTTCTGGTAAGGATACTTGTTCGGTCCGACGCTGAGGTACTCCTGCCCGTCCGCCTCAAAGGTCAGAAGCTCCAGCGCGATGTCCGGATAGAGCGAGCATTTGCCCAGCGGATAGACCTCGACCTGCATACAGCCCCGTCCGAGCGGCACGGTGTCGGCAGGCACGTTGCGGAAGGCGAACACCTCGCCCCACACCTTTCCGCGCCGCTTGTACTCCTCCAGCTCGTGCCGGGAGAGCGCCGCCAGCCGGTAGCCTCCGCCGCCCGACGCGATGGAGTCCGGTGCGTTTAGGATAGAGTCCGGCGCAGCAGCCCAGCGGTCGGTCGTCACCACAATCTGCCGCACCTGCTGCTTCTCCGCGTTGGATTGGTAGACGCGATAGACCGGACCTCCGGGCCAATCCACCTTCTCCATGTATATCATGATATGGCTGATAGGGTCGCCCATCATGAGCGGCACTTGCTCCTGTGCCCAGCCTATGAGGGGAAGGAGCCATGCTGTCATAAGTAATAATAGATGCTTCATAAATTGAAAATTGAAAGTTGATAATTGAAAATTAAATAGTTCCATTCCCTTAGAAAAAGTCGTACTTTTTCATCCAAAAAGTCGTACTTTTTTGCCCTGAAAGTCGTACTCTTTTGTCGAGGGGTCGGTACATCTCTCCGGAGAGGATACTACTTCTCATCAGAGAGGACACTACTACTCGGTTGAGAGGATACTACCTCTTCGACGAATCCTCCCGACACGAGGTCTTTCAGGTCGTAGTCCATAGTCTGCCCGCTGCTGCGGATGCACCGGTAGAGCACGCCCTTGTCGGTATAGTACTTGCCCTCTTCGAGCTCCATCTTATGCTGCCACGGAATCGGGTCCGCCTCCGTGCCCTTGTGCTCCTCCTGCACCACCTTGTAGAGGTTGGGCACGACGCCCGGAAGCCAGTCTGCCTGCAGCGCATGTTCCAGCACCACCTCGTAGAGCGTGTCCTCGTAGGTGAACCGGAAGCCCGCGGCTACCTTCGTACCCATCGGGAGACGCGCCGAGCCCCACACGGGGAAGAGGGCTTTGAGTGACAATGCCTCGGCAGCGGTGAGCGGCACTTTGTTGACCACCATAGAGGCCAGCTTCGTAGCCTGCGCCGTCGGGCTGTTCGCCTCTTCGTCCTCTAATTCCTCCTTTAGTGATTCCTCTACCAGCATCACCTTTTCAGGCAAGCCTGTGGTCAGGTTGACGGCGTTCAACGCCTCCATGTCCTCCGCCGCATCGAGCTGCTCCGCCACGCCCTGCAGGTAAGATTCGAGGGCGACGGCATAGGCGTTCATCTCCTGAATGACCCGGAGCGCCACCGCCGCGTCCAATGTCCGGAGCGTGCCCTCCAAGGTGCGGAGCTTCACTGTGCCTTCCGTCCCCTGCAGGTAGCTCTCCAACGAAGAGCGCTCCTCCGGCCCGTACCACAGCCGGTCGCCATCCAGTTGCAGCGGCTCCGGCTGGGTCTCGCTGCGGAGCCAGTCCGCCACGACCAGAGCCACCTCCTCGATAGACGGCTCATGGGCAAACATCGCCTCCATATAGTTCACGCCGAACGCCGAGCTGCCCGACGTTCCCTTGTTCTCCTTGATGTCCCAGCGCACGGCATAGACCGGGCTGTTCGGGTCGAGCCGTTCCATCAGCGCGACCCCTTCTGTTCCGTTTACTCGTTTTGCTTGCATATCGTTCTTAATT
This sequence comes from uncultured Parabacteroides sp., assembly GCA_949289155.1. Lineage (GTDB taxonomy): Bacteria > Bacteroidota > Bacteroidia > Bacteroidales > Tannerellaceae > Parabacteroides. Next base: position 162,429 of record CASEMX010000001.1, on the reverse strand, counting down.
CTTAATTCTTCATTCCTCATTCCCTACATTCCCCGGAACGACTCCACGTCATCGACCACCGTAATCTTGCCACGGTAGGCAAGGCGCGTGCCGTAGAACTCCGAGGGGATATAGCTTGTATTGACCGCATTGATATAGGCGATGCCGTCGTCATCATAGGTACTCTGACCGGTGAAGCAGCTGCGGGCTGCCACGAGGGGGATGTATTCGCTGATGACCTGCTCGGTGAAGTCCGTGTACTCGGTCGATGCGCTGCCTCCGATGGCGGTGGGCACAAGGTCGAAGTGGTCTCCCGTCTCCAGTGCCATGTTGCGTATCCAGCCCGTCACGGCTCCCTCGGTCTCGATGGTGCGCTGCGTGCCGTCGGGGTCGGTGATGGTCCATGTCTTGTCCTTCAGCGTTACCCCTTCCATATACTCATAGATACAGCCGAAGATGCCCTCCACGCGGAGACCGCAGACATAGCCGGTGTCGGTCAAGGGCGTGGTGTCCGCTCCACCGTTGGCATTGCTCGTTCCGGCGACGTTCTCATGACCGGTCGAGCCGCTGTAGGCTGCCGTCCCTACACCGAGCGTCACCTGCATGTCCCTTGTCTTGTAGCGGGCATAGAGCAGCATGGCAAGGAGGCAATGCTGGGCGAAGTCGATAAGCTGGAAGCCCTCGCCGCGCGCCTCGGCTGCTGCCTTGAACTCGTCGAAGGTCATGTTCACTGTCGGCGTCACCCCGCTCCGGCTGTACAGCTTGCCCTCCTCCACATAGCCCTTGTATGCCCCGATTATCGAGGCGGGGATATGGATGTAGGTATCATCTGCCGGCTCATGGCGGATGCAGTAACGGATGTGGGTGGCGTCGAGCCGCTCATATTTATAGTATATGTCGGGGAGATAGACCCCCACGTCGCCCTCCGAGCCGGTCAGCGATGCTCCCTGCCCGCCGTAGTACTGGTTGCTGTTCGTGTCGGAGAGGTAGCATATCGCCGCGCCGTCCGCCGTGGGCTTGACCAAGCAGCGGCGCAGGGCTGCATAAATGGGAGCCAGCTCCAGCTCTTCCTCCACGGTGATGTTCGCCGCGCTGTGATTGCCAAGGTCGAAGATAAGCAGCGCCTGCTCGATGAACTCATAGAGCAACGCCACCTGCCGCCCGGTCTGGCTTGCCGTGTAGCTTGCCTTCGGGACCTTGTGCCCGTTCATCTCTGAGCCGGTCACGGTATATTCCGCATCAAAGGGGATAAGCACCGACACGCCGGAGCCTACCGCCTGTTCGAGATAGACGTCATCGCCCACCTTGACCGTCACCACCTGCGAGGCACAGCCCACGCCGTCGTCTGCCGTGGCAGTGATATAGACGCTCTCTGCCAAGTACTGCAGGTTGATGACATGCTCTCCGCCGGCTACCGTGTCGAACTGCTGCCCGTCCGGTGTCTTGTATCCCCGGACGTCAGGCGGGACGACCGTGCACCGCTTTCCTGCCGGGAGGGGCATCTCGACCGGTATGCCCTGATAGACCACCGAGGTCTCGAAGTCGTCATACCGCACCGTGAGGCGGATGCCGTTCAGGTGGGTGTCATAGACCCCTTGGTTGGAGGTGACATTGAACGTGACCGTGTCGCCCAGCTCCCCTCCGGCGCTGCCGCTGAGCAGCCAGACCGCCGCGCCCTCTTCCGTGATGTCGTGCAGCTTGTAGAATACGAACTGCAGCTTCTCGGCATCATAATACCGGCATTCGTCCCCAATGAGGAAGGTATGCGTCCCCTCATCGTCCACAAAGGAGCGGTCCTCTTCGGTCGGCACATGGTCGAGCGTCGGGACGAGGTTGCAGCGGTCCAGCCGCGCCTCGACCTGCTCGCCGGTATATTTGCTTAGATAATCTTTCGATGTTTCGCTCATTTCTTTTGAGTTTTTGAGTTCTTAGTTTTCAAGTTAGCTTGCCCCAAAATCCATCTCTTGAGATAGCCGTTTCCATCTCTTGAGTTATCTCCGGCTATCTCTTGAGTTAGCCGCGGCTATCTCAAGAGATGTTTCCGGCTAAGTCATGAGTTATTTCTTTCACCGTAAAGGGCTTGCCGGAAGAGGTAACGAACACGCCATTTAACACATTGAAGAACAGCCTTTTACCCCCCCCCCATTGGATTTAAGCACGTTGAACGTCCCGCCGTCTGCCAGCCTGATTAGGGCATCAGAGCCGTTGAAACGCTCCCGTTTGCCCTCTTGCCAGACGGTGCGGATGTGGCGTATGTCCGTGCCTTTGGTAGTGCGGTAGGTAATCTGCTGCTCGCGGTCGAGGCTCTCGTTCGGGGTGTCGCTTGATACCTGCGCCTCCGTCACGACGATGTTGCCCTCGCCCTCTTTCCATGCTACTTTCCGTTCCATACTATTCCACTGTCCAATCGGTGTTCGACTCAACCTGCACGTTGACCGGCGTACCGAGGTAGTCGAGGGTGATGTCCCCCTCCTGTACCCGGAGGTATGCTTCGCCGGCAGCCAATGTCAAGAGGCATACGTCCTGATGTCCGCCTTCGTCCGTCACGATGATTTGCCGCGTCTTCGCCTCCAAGTCGTCGTTCGCATCGACCGTAAAGGCAATCGAGAAGTTGTACACATCCACCGCTCCGGGGTCGCCCGTTATCTCCGCGCCGTTCTGTGTCGGGACGCTGGCAGCGGTGTATTGCTCCGGGAGCGTCAGTTCAAGGTCGCCCGTACCGAGCGAGAAAGTGAGCTTCCGGGAGTTGGACACGCCCGATATGGTCACCACCTTGCCCTCTTTGGGAGCGGAGGCGGTGTCGGCGATGTCGACCCATTCCGGTTTCCCCTTCTGCATGACGGTGCGCGGCACGTCGGCACAGTTCACCGCCTTCCATGTCAGCACGCTCTGCCTTGGGAGACGCCCTTGGTATTCGGCTTGGCTGGCGACGCTGACCTGTCCGTCGCCCGACCCCTGTGCGGGGTTCACTTTTACCCAATCTGCTTTCATTTCTTTTTTGTTTTAGTAGTTAGTAGTTGGTAGTTAGTAGTTAGTAGTTAGTAGTTAGTAGGAGTTACATACCTCATTCCACCCGCCACGCCGTGTTGCATTCCACCTGATATACCAGCGGCGTATCGGGCGTAATCCATTGCGGCTCGACCGGCGTTACGCGGAGGTAGAACAGTGAACCGACCGAGCAGACGCGGCTCACTGTGCCGTCCACCCGCTCAATGCGCCGTGCCGCTCCGCAGACCCGCTCGATGCGGGCAAGCTGCCCTCTGAGGGCGTCAAGCCTGACCAACTGTCCCGTTACGCAACCCATGGTCGATATATTCTCCGGTGTCGAGGGTGATTATCTCGGTGCGGATGCCGTCCTCGCAGGAGGCATCGGGCACGCCTACGGTCACTTGGCACTTCAGCGTATTGCCGTAGCCCAGCCGCGAGGTATCGACGATGCAGACATACGTCCCGTCGTCCTGCCGTTCCATCTCCGCCTTGGGGATGGGCTGCGTCCTGCCCGGATAGAAGTAGAACACGGCGGTGAAGTCCACGTCGTCCATCGTCAGGCTGCCGGGCAGCGTGAGGGAGAGGGCGAACTTCATCTCTGTCCCGGCGACTGTCCTGCTGATGTTACATCCACAATCCATACGCCGTTACCCTTTCACTAAATATTTCATGACTAATTCCGCCTCGCCCGGCGTGAGCCCTTCGCACATCTTGGGGAAGTCCGTCCGGTTGATGCAGGGTGCGGGCAGCGTGCCCGGCTGCTCCTCGTTGTAGAGGCGATTCTGCATCGGGACATACTTCGCAATCCACTCCTTCACGTCGGGGTCGGACGGGTCGGCGTTGAACTCATCGACCGTCTCCGGCTTGACGCCCAAGCGGAGCGTCTCCGCCTTGTCCTCGGTCTCTTTAGCAAGTGCTGAGATGTCCGCCTTGGCAGAGAGGAGGGCGTAGAGGTCGTCCCCCTTCATGGCGGGCAGCTTCATCTTGCTGGAGAAGATTCCGTTCAATATGATTAATTCGCCGCGCTTCATGCCTGTACCTCCTCTGCCTTGGTCTTGATGTCCTGACCGAGCTGCGACCACAGCGTAGCCGCCTCGACCATCATCAGGGCATCGCGTGCCGGGTCTGCCAGCGAGATGTTGCCCTGCGAGTAGTCGCCTATGTACTCGCCGTTGTCCTTCTTGGTCATCTGGCCGTAGAAGTTGTTTTCACTTCCACCGAGGGTGGTCTGTCCCTGAAGGCGTACTGTCTCGCCTTCAATCACGGTGTCGAACGTGTTGCGTCCGTTGCTGAATACTGTTGTTGCCATATCTTTTCAATTAAAAATTAAAAGGTAAAAATTAATAGTTTATATCTCGCTGAATTTACCTGCGCGGCTCTCGGTTTTTATCCGCGCGGATTGCCGAAGAGAACCGCGCGGCTCTTTTTCTTAATCCGCGCGGCTCTTTTTCACGGGTTGGGTATGCCCTGCTGCTCGTCGTCCTCCGGCTCTTCCGTAGGCGTCGTGACGCGCTCGAAGCGGACGTCTACCTTGCGCATTTCGCGCAGCTTTTTACCCGGATAATACTGTACGCCGGGCGCACGCATCATCGTCTCCGGGTCGTATTCTTCGACATTCTTTACCCCTTTGGAGCGGATATTGATGCGGAACGAACCGAGGTCGCCGCAATCGACCGAGCACCCCTCTTTCAGGTTCGTAGAGAGGCATTTCACCAAGCGGTCCACGCACGCCTTGACATCCGCAGAGGTCAAAGCCGATTCTTCGGCTACTTGGTCGCACAAGTCCTCGAACGATACGCGCCCGTTCGATACCAGCTGCGGGTAAAACATTGTTGCATCTTCTGCCGCATTCTCCGACAGGTCTTTCCGTTTAACGAATTTGAAACGTAACATAATACTTGAATTTAAAATGGTGAATACTATGGTTGATTATTTATTGTATTCCGTCGTAGGTTCCTCGCTTCTGTCCTACAGTCCGCCATGCCCCGTCGTAGAACTGGTAGATGTAGAACTCGAAATCGAAGGGGATGTGTACGCCGCTATATCCCGTGAGGGCTTGGAAGGTGAACGTCCGTGTCTGATTATAGGTCAGTCCGAAGTTGCCTTCAGGCTCTATGCTGTGGAACACTTGCCGGTCTATCACGTCCTGCCCACCGCTCGAATCGGTGAAGTTGATGACAAGCGTAAAGCGGAGGTAGTTGTTCCCCGTGTTGAAAGGGCGGGACAGTTTGTCCTCGTTCAGGTTGACCACGGTAAACGTGCCGCGCAGCTGCGTCCATGCTATCATCGTGAACTGGATGCCGTCGCTGTCGTTGCCGCCCAATATCTGTACGCCATAGTCCAACATAGTAGAAGCGCCCGTGTTTTTGAGCGTCTGCCGTATCTCGCTCAGATCGTTGTAGGGAAGCGTGTAGAACATCGCGCCGAGCGGTATGTCGTCGCCCGCATCGGCTCCGTCCAGCCGGAAGTTGCACAACGCCATCGTTATGGTGGTTGTGCCGTCGAGGAACCAGTTGGTGCAGGTCTCGTCGAACGGGAGGGTCATCACTTGGTTGCCCAAGTCCCCTGCCGTAAACGGTTCCTGCGTGGTCACATAGACCGTAGAGCCTCTATGGTTGGTGCTGTCCACGACAATCTGGGCAATGAAGTACAGCTCTTCCGTCCGGAACGAAAGGATGTCGGAGAGCAGCAGCGCCGTGTCCGATACGCCGGTCTCCCGGATGCGGATGTAGTTGGCTTCATTGTTGTATATCATCTCCGGGAACTCTATCGTGTATTGGGGCTTGGCGTCGGGGTCGTAGCCGGCGAAGTCGCCTAACCTGAACGGCTCGTTATATGCGTTTCCCCTCGGAGGCTCGTAGGTATATTGCTTGCCAATCACCTCGTCGAAGTCGCTTGACACAGTCGGTACGTTGATGCCGCAGTTGCCGCTCTGCGCCCTCCACCATTCCGAAGGACGGTTATTGGTGAAGTTGAAGCGCACTGGCTTAAACTTCGCCCACATGTTTATCTTCGACGACTGGCACAGCTTCGAGAGCCGTGTTTCCAACTTGCCGTTCACCACCTCGCCGAGTGTGCAGGCCACATGGTAGTCTTGCCGTAGATTGGTCTTAGGTAATGCCATTATGCCACCTCCTCCTTTCCTTCTTTAAGATTGAATATTTCCCGATAGGCATTGTCGAGCCGTGACTGCAGGTTGCGTACCCGCTGCTCCAACACCTTCACCTTCGATTCCACAGGACGGAACCGGGCGTATAGCTCTTTGATGCCTTGGATGGCGAGGGAACTAAGGCTGGAGTAATCCATTGCATAATAGCCTTCGTCCGTCATATAGACAAACTCCGGATATACACTATTCACCTGCTGCGCCGACATTCCTATACGGACTTTCTTTGCCATATCATTGTTGAGTATATATCGGAATACGTCTAAGCCTATTATCTTATCCAAGCAGCTATCCAAACGATTGACCACCGTCTTTAAGCGCATGTCGGAGTTTTGCACTAATGAACCTTGAATCCATACATTCCCACTGTTCACCCCGGAGAAATAGACGACTCTGGACCCATCTTTAAGGAAATTCAAGTCATAGGAACTACTAATCTGTAACTGCCAATATCTGCTACCTCGATATAGTCCCAAGAATCCGCCGGTGCTGCTGCCTTTAATATTCATCCCTCCTGCGCTGTTAGAGATGGTGATGTTATTGGATACTGTGCCACCGTTCCAAGAGCTGCTGCCGCTGGATATATTGGTCATATTGTAGTAGATGGTACTTCCCGATACGGACAATGAGCCGACCGCGTTTCCTGAACCGCTCCTTGCAACTGATATGGAGCTGATGATGCTCGGCTTGCCGCTTATCTCGCTCCAAGAATAGGATGGCTTAGAGCTTCCTATCCAAGACGGCTTGCTTCCAATTTGGCTCCAAACATGGGTATGGCCGTTAAGCGATACCCGCTTCATGGTAGAGCCTACGGTAAGCTCGGCATATTCGCTGCCTGACACTCCCCAGCTAACAGATGTGCCTCCGCCGCCGGAGCTTCCGCCGATAACATAGAGCTGCCCGCTGCTATTCTTACCTATGGTCGTGCCGTCGTATCTGACAATACCATATACAGAAGTGGAGGCTACCGGCACGAAATCAGAAAAGTCGCCACCCGAAGAGTAGGCAACGACATCGCCCTGCGCTATTATCGTTCCATTAGCTACAAAGTTCCCGTTGTTATAACCGGAAAAGTAGGCGGCAATGGAACCGTTGTTCAAGATACGCAAGTCCCTGTTGCTGCTTATCTGGAATTGCCAGTAATTGCTTCCGAGATACAACCCCAAGAATCCGCCCGTATTGCTTCCTTTTATATTTATTCCGGCTGCGCTATTGGATACGGTCAGATTTCCCGTCATCGTATCCCCCGCCTTCCGGACATATAACCCTAAGTCAGGCGTCCCGCTCAGCTCACTATAAGATATGGTATAGAACGTGCCATTCCCTGCCAAGTATTTCGAGGAGCTTCCGGAACCGGACAGCACAGTGATAATGCCGTTCGCGTCATAGATAAACCCTGCCCCGTTGGTCAGCTGGTTGGTGTTGCTGGGGATAACAATGCTCTTCGCACTGCTCCCGTCGTAGCTCCCGCTGCTGTATCCGCTCCATGAGAGGGCGTAAGGATTGGGACGGTCATTGCTGAGGCGCGAGTCATTCCCGGCACACACCGTCCCGCTGGTTGTCCCGATGAGGACATTCAGTACGCCTGCCGAGGTAAGCTGCAGGGCGGTTCCAGCAGTAAAGTCCACACCTCCGCCGCCGGCATACTCCGGGTCCACTGAGATGATGCCGGACGAATCCACGATGATGCCTCCTCCCTCCTTGATACGTACCAACCCGGTCGTGGCATAGCCGGTCACCGGAAGCCCCAAGTCCGCCTCATCCCCTACGGCATAGGCTATCACATCCTTCTCAGACAGTACCCGCTCCGTGAAGGTCTTGACGCCGCCGACGGTCTGGTTGGTCGTCAAATCGACATAGTTGCCGAAGTTCGCCTCTAACTTGCCGATAGCAGCAAGTAACGTGTCGGTCGGCGTGATAGGCGAATAAGCATCCGGCTTCTGGTAGGCGGTCAGCTGCGATTGCCATGTCAGGTATCCATTTTGCTGGAGATAGTCCTGCGTGATATACTTGTTGGTCGTCAGGTACTCTTCCAGCTGTCCCTCATCTATGCCGCCCCCGCCTTGGAACTCCGGGTCAACGTACCAAGCATTTGCGACAGAGTCATACAATAACCCGCCCCCTTCCTTGGCACGGAAGAGACCCGTGGTGTTGTAGTCGGCAGCGACAGGGAGCTGCATCGGCTCAGCCGGGTCCACAGCATACGCCACCACATCGCCCGGCATACGGAGGTGCTGCCCCGATACCGGCTGGAGGTAATACTGCGCCTCATCCAGCGGATTGCCCTCTGCGTCGGTCGTGACCAGCTGCCAGTACTGGGGAGTGGAGGAAGGAACATAGCCTATGCCTCCGCCGCCCGACTGGGCAGCCGACTGGATGCTTTCCGTTAGCCGCTTGTTTCGTGGCGTCGCAGCCAGATAGCGCGTCTGGTATGTATATTGCTTCGTTGCCATAGCCTTTTATATATACCATTCCTGCGTAAACATAAAAAAGGTATATATAGAAAGAGCGGTTATGAACATATTTGGGTTTGACATACAGATTCGCCGGAAGCAGGAGAAGGAGCCGGTAGAATCATTCATCAATGCAAGACGGATGGGGCACGTTGGCAACCGGTCGGCAATGGCCCTCGCTGCGGTATATCGCTGCGTGAACGTCATCAGCGAAAGCGTAGCGCAGCTGCCTATCGAGACATTCCGGAAGGATAACGAAGGGTATAAGTCGCTCTATGTTTCCCATCCTGCCTATACGCTTTTGCGGGAGTTCCCTTCTCCGGACATGTCCCGCTTCACCTTCTTAAAGACGCTGGTCAGCTCCGTACTCTTGCAAGGGAACGGGTATGCCTATATCGACCGGGACGAGTTCGGGAATGCGCTGTCATTGCAATACATCCCCGCCGGGCTGGTAAACATTGTCTATATCAATGTGGACGGCACGATGAGGATGCGTTATCAGGTGACAGGGTTCAAGCATCTGGTAGAGCCTATCGACATGGTGCATATCCTCAACTTCTCTTATGACGGCATAACGGGCGTATCGACATTGACCCATGCCCGCAACACCCTTAGCATATCCAGCTATGCCGAAGACTATGCGAAGGAGTTCTTCGACGGGGGCGGCAATGTGAACGGCATCCTGACCGTAGTGGACGGCAGGCTCCGTGCCGGGCAAAAGGATGAAATTAAGAAGGACTGGGCGGAAATGATTTCGAAGGGCGGCGTAGGCGTGCTGGAAGGGAATATGACTTACCAATCGGTCAGCATCAACCCCTCCGACGCCCAGATGCTGGAGACCCGCGAGTTCAACGTGATAGACATCTGCCGCTTCTTCGGCGTATCGCCCGTCAAGGCGTTCGACCTCTCGAAGTCCAGCTACTCGACCGTCGAGGCGACGCAGCTCGCCTTCCTGACCGATACCCTTGCCCCCATGCTGGAGAATATCGAGCTGGAGCTGAAGCGCAAGGTGTTCCGCCCCTCGGAGAGGAACAGCATCGAGGTCAAGTTCGACACCAGCGGACTGCTCCGGGCGGACAAGGCGGCGCAGGCGACATGGATAAAGACTCAGATAGAGGGCGGACTGTTGACCATCAACGAGGCGCGCCGGCAGCTGGATTTGCCCAAAGTAGATAACGGAGACCAGCCGCTGGTCAACAATGCGATGGTCACCCTCGACTATGTATTGAAAAAGCAACAAGAGGCAAAAACGACGAGATGAGGCAAGGACGACGCAAAAAAGAGGTAGTATCCTCTCTGATGAGTAGTAGTATCCTCTCGATAGAGAAGTAGTATCCTCTTTTTGGAGATGTACCGGACCCCTGAAAAAAGGTGCTAACCTCTCGCGAAAAAGGTTCAACCTTTTTGCAAAAACGTCCAACCTTTTTGCGAAAAGGTTGAACCTTTTTTCGGAAGACAAATAACTATTTATTTTTTACCTTTTAATTATTAATTGAACAACATGAAAAAGATGATGTTAATGACGGGCTTAATGCTCGTAAGCGTAGGCGCGATGGCGCAGGAAGTAGTCCCGGCGGAGACGACCGGCGGTGTGATGATTGACGTGACGACCTTCGGCGGCATGATGGCGTTGGTGACGATGTTCGTGACCGAGCTGTGCAAGGTGGTGGCCTATATCGACCAGCATAAGTGGGCGAAGGTGCTCTGCTCGGTCGTGGTGGGCATCGCGGCGACGATGCTCTGCTGGGGCTTGCAGGTGTCGGACTTCCTCGCGGGGCTCGTGTGGTGGCAGGCGTTGATTGCAGGCGTGGCAGTAGGGTTGTCGGCTGCTGGCTTCTATGACGTGATTAAGGCGTTGTGGTCTATCTTCAAACCCAAAACGGAAGAGAAGGCATGAACGAACTTCAGACAGTAAGCGAAGTGGCGCGCGGCATATCGGAGTATGGCATTCTGGTGATGGTCGCCGCCTTCTTCCTTGTGTTCGCCGCCGGGGTGATGCTCTGGAACATGCGGGCTTATAAGAACCTCATCCAGCGGCTGGTCTCGGACTTCTCCGAGAAGCTGGATAAGGTGAACAGCATGATGGTGGACGTGGCGGAGGGCATCGTGCCGGAGACGCAACTGCGTATCAAGAACATCTCCAACGTGTACTTCGACCTTGCGACGGAGCAGGTCTGCCGCATGATTAAGAAGGTGCGCGAGGAGAACCACATCGCCGACCGTGAAGCCACGGCGCAGAAGGTGCGCACCCTCCTCAGGAACATGTACGAGGACAGGAACAGCCGGTTCGACTCGTTCACCTACCGAGGCAAGAAGCTATCGGGCTACTGCAACCCGGAGTGGATTGAGTGGGTGGCGAAGGCGGTAGAGGGCGAGCTCTACAACGAAGCCGGACCGAACAATGGCCGCGCCTACACCAACGTCAAAGCGGTGTATGATAACATCAAGTTGGACTTTTATCATCGATTGAATAACTGACATGGGAAAGATAACCGATAACTTCAGCATGGAGGAGTTCACCCGCAGCGAGACGGCAGAGCGGCTGGGGATACAGAATATACCGGGCAACCGTGAGCGGCTCGCCATCGTCAACCTCTGCGCCAAGCTGCTCCAGCCATTAAGGGATATCTACGGAGGGCCGATACATATCAACTCCGGATATAGATGCCCGGCGCTCAACAAGGCGGTTGGAGGCGTGCCGACCTCGCAGCATTTAAGAGGAGAGGCAAGTGATTTGAGCATAGACGGCAAAGCCCGCGACCTCTTGGAGCTCATCGAAGAGCACCGCCTGCCCTTCGACCAAGCGATATTGTATAGGAAACAGAACTTCCTGCATGTGTCCCTGAAGGCGGAAGGGGAGAATAGGGAACAAATCATCGTTAAACAATAGTTCGCCGCCAAAAATGGCGATAACCTGTGTTTTTGGCACGAAATCTTGCCATTTCGCCGCCAAAAACAGGAAACGAAACATAATTTAAGAACCTAATGCTGTATAGGTGAAGCGTATTGAAAGCGTTCTTTGACATGGTGGAATATCAAAAATACAAATTATTAGATTTATTATATACAAAAAATGCGAGGAATTATATATCTTTGCACCGAATAAAAGTCCTTACTCGTAATAAGGACTTTTATTAAGATAACAGGCGGCACGCCAATTAAACTTAGATTTTATGAATGCAAATTTAGAACAAAAAAACGAGAAACGGCGTTTTTTGGACAAAAAAGATGCCGAAGAATTACTAAAGCCCTACCTTCCAGATATGTTCAAGGCGTATGAAGAGGGTTTGTCGGGTTATAATCAGGTGATAAGACAGTTTAATCCGTTATTCACAAAGAAAATAGATTCGGGTATTTTAAACAGCATGATTTCGGGAAGTTTCTACGAAGTTTTCCCAGATAATTTGGTCAAGGCCAGATATGGCAGGGTAATATTCAGGTGGGAAGGAGTCCAAATCATGATAAAGAAATTGAATCAGAACGGTAAGCCGTCGTATGTGCCCACTCTCTTATCAGAGTCAATCATGAACCAAGAGCAGGCAAGTCTGTTTAAGGGAGATGAGTTAGCTCAGTCCGAACCGCTTTTGTTCTTTGGATATACGAAAGACAAGAACGGTGAAATCACAAATCCTCGCCTCGTTTATTATGACGGCGAAGTGAAATGGACAATAGACGGAACTACATCAGGTTTGGTTGCGGAAACAGCCCAATCAGAGGAAGTAGAAGTTCGACTCAAACAACAAGGGGAAAGAAAAGAAGCAGAATAATAAACAACCGGAGTGCCGTCTGCTTGTTTATAAATATAAAGGTGTCATGGAAAGATGAAAAGCAAACAATTAACATTCGCAAGGCAGTATCGCGGCTATACGCAAACTGAATTAGCAAAAGCCGTTGATGGATTGTCTCAATCGAATCTGTCGAAATTCGAAAAAGGATTGGGCAGTTTGTCGGATAGTGTATTAAAGCGGATTATGGAGCTATTAAGATTCCCGATTGAGTTCCTCGATTTGGACATTGATAATACGGTTGTATGTAAGCATTATCGTAAGAAGGCAAGTATTCGGGTGTCTGATAGGGATCGGATAGACCGTTTTGTGGCCCTTTGTGCCTATTGTTTTGATTGGATGACGGACGAAGTGGAAATTCCGGAGTTCAAATTTAAATACATGGACTTAGAGAATGGGATTACGCCAGAAGAAGCAGCCCTTTATGTGCGCAAGCAATTTCGGTTGGGATTGAAACCTATTGAAAATATTTGCAACATATTGGAAAGCAACGGTGTTACCATGTTCTTTTGGAATTGCCCGTATGAGGAATTTGATGGCGTATCATTGATTAGCGATAAAGGAAATCACTTGGTTGTGGTTAACAAGAACATGAGCAATGACCGCATTCGATATAGCTTGGCGCATGAATTAGGACATATCATAATGCACCAAAGTTGCGACATTTTTGTTCCTGAAAGCCGGGATAAGGAAGATGAGGCAAACCGTTTTGCGGCAGAGCTGCTTATGCCAGCAGATGGAATTAAGCATTCTTTGGACGGGCTGAAATTGAAGGATGCCAAAACACTGAAACAGTATTGGCTTACCTCAATGTATTCTATCCTTTTGCGTGCAAAAAAACTGGGGAAAATAGATGAACGGCGTTTTATTAGCCAGCGAACGGAGATGAGCCGCTACGGTTGGTTAAAAAAAGAACCTGTGGAAGTGTTTATTGATGAACCTGTTATCATAAGAAAATCTTATGAATTGATAACTAAAGGGCTGAATTATGACAACGTACAAATGGCACAAACCATGAAGTTACCATTAGACATAATAAAAGACGTATTTGACTTCAAACAAAATGTGATATATCTAAAACAAAGAGTATAAGAAAATCTCATAATTTGAAAAGGCGGTATTCCATCCATGTCAAGAAAAGAATACCGCCTTAATCATATCCGGGCGGCATCCAAGTACGGGTATGGTATAGATATTATTGGCATGAAGAATGTTATATACCTACTTATCATTTTGCTGACATCAGCAATATGGTCGGGATGCAAGACGATTAAGTACTACCCGCTGGAGACGGTGCGGCACGATACGGTCTATATCCAATCCGCCCGGCTGGACAGCATCCTCGTAAAGGACAGCGTCCACATCACGGAGCGGGGCGACACGGTGACAGAGTTCCGCCTGAAGTACATCTACAAATACAAAGACCGGACGGACACGCTCTATATAAACAAGAGCGATACCGTGAGCGTCCCCTATCCCGTGGAGAAGGAGCTCACCAAATGGCAGCGCGTCAAAGTCTATTATGGCGGATGGGCTATCGGGCTTGTGTTCGTATTTATCCTGATTGTGGTAGGACGGATGGTCTACAAGCTGAAGAAATAGCTTCTACTCATCCTCTTTTTCGGGGCTTTAGAGGTAAAAGAAAAGCCCCCGCATTTTACGGAGCAATTAAAAAATTATACTAAAGTTCCCATTATTCTACATGGTGCTCCGTTTTCTTATCCTGCACCATAAAAGTAAATGCCTCCGGCAAAAGCAATGGCAATAACCAAACCAAACATAATTAAAGCGCCCATACTTTAGCTATTTTCCTAATTCTTTTCTCATGAAATATAAGGAAATCCAGCAGTGATTACAAGAATGCCCGTTTTTTTACCCTCAAAAAGTGTGTCGGGGATGTGCCGGGCAAAAAAAGAAAAATATTTTTTGTTTTTCCCCTCTTTCTATAATACAATAATATAGATATTGCGATACCAATAGCGATTTCTTAATGTATAATTATTTGATTTATATACCACTATATATTATTCTATATTTATATTTTAATCCCAGCCCGATCACGAAAGGGAAGTTCGGAAGAGCTTCCCTTTTTTGCTTTAAGACAGCCTTTCATCGCAATACGCCTAATACATAATCGTTTGCTTTTCCTTATTATATGGATATTGTCCGATAAATTCGGTCGATGATTCCCTTAACAAGCTACATCCTGTTCGAATAGATTATCCTGACCGCATATAGGGCAATCCTGTTCATCAGTATGCCTATCCCCTACCTCCACCCCCCGAAGAAAAGTTCTGTGCCTGCCGGTGTAAAGTTAAAAAGCTCGGCGGGAAAAGTTATTTTTGTCGGCGGGAAATCTTAAAACGCCTGTGGCGTTTATAAAAACGACACAGGCAATTGTAAAAACGCCACTGGCGTTTATAGAAACCACACTGGCGTTTTAACTTTTCTACGGCAGGCGCAGAACTTTTCCTGCCTAAGTGTTGAACTTTCCATCGGCAGGAGATGAACTTTTCTTCGGCGTGCAGGAATCGTTTTCATTAGGTCAACGTGTCGGGTGCAGGCAATAAAAAAGAGGCCTTCCCAATATCATTTTGAGAAGACCTCTTAGAGTGGTTGCTCCAAAGCGATTCGCATCGGTTCGGAAGCTTTATAGTAATTCATACGAGAATTCAAAGTAACATCCCGCCGGCGACCTCTTCGGCAACGGCTTTGCCCTTGATGGCTTCGGCCAATGCCAGTCCGAAGTCGAACACAAGTCCGGGGCCTTTGCCGGTGATGACGTTGCCATCTACTTCGACGTTAGCGCCTGCCGTAGTCGCGCCAATCAGATATTCTTCGAAGCTGGGGTAACAAGTGGCGCGGCGTCCCTTCAACAATCCCAGTCCGCCCAATACCAGCGGGGCTGCGCAGATAGCCGCTACGATGCGCCCTTCGCGATATTGCTGGAGCAATGCCTCTTTGAGCGGCGTGCAAGCGTTCAGGTTCGTGGCTCCGGGAAGTCCGCCCGGCAATACGAGCGCAGCGGCTCCTTCGAGCGGCGCTTCTTCCATCAGGTAGTCTGCCTGAACAGTGATATTATGTGCTCCGGCTACTGCCTTGTTTCCGGTGATAGACACTGTGGCTGCATCGATTCCTGCACGACGCAGCACGTCAACTGTACCAATGGCTTCCATCTCTTCGAAGCCGGTAGCTAAAAATACAAATGCTTTTTCCATTGTTCTTTCGATTATTTAAGTTTATAGACGTAGGTAATCGTCCCGCTCTGGTTATTGGCTCCGCTGATGCTGTTGAACGTTGCCCGCCGGGCAGCCTCCAATGCGCTGCGCCGCATCGAAGCGTTGTCAATATTTGTTCCGCGGCCGATTTCCGCAAAGATAACGTTTCCTTTCGGATTCACCGTGATGTTGATTACGATTTTCCCCTCCTCTTGGATGGTGTAGGCAGGACGCGGAAGTCCGCCTGCGCCCAGCGAGCGACCGTTGAGGTTGAACGAGCCATATCCGCCGACGCCCTCATCCGCACCGTGGTCCGAATTACCGAACGGACTTCCCTGATTGCCGGAGCCTTCCGTTGCGCTGCCTTGACTATTGCCTTCCGCTGCGCCGATACCGAATGCGCCTGCGACTTTGTTGCTGATGGCTTCCGCCTGCTTGCGCCGTTCTTCAGCGATGCGTTTGGCTTCGGCCTCCTTTTCCTTACGGATGCGTTCCTGCTCTTCTGCCTCTTTCCGGCGCTTTTCCTCTTCCGCCTTCTTCCGCTCCTCTTCCTTCTTTTGCTCGTCCAAGGAGACGCTCTCTTCGAGGTCTTGCGTCAACAAATCCTCTTTAGGAGCCTCGGCAACCGGCTGTGGCGGCGGAGGGGTAGTGGTTTCTTGCGGGAGTTGTTGCCCGGTATATCGAGGCTCGAATGTCCCGGCGGCACTGTCCACGTTACCGAAGTTGACCAACACGCCGCTATCCTCCTCCGGTATGGCCGCTTTCAGCACCGTAAACCAGAGAATCAGGAACAGGACGGCGTGAAATGCCACCGTGCCGATTAATCCGTATATATCCTCTTTCTTCAATTTCATATAGATTACTTTTGCGGCCTTGTAGCCAGCACCATTTTGAACTTATTCTCGTTTGCGATATTGAGAATCTTCACGATTTCCTTGTACGGGACTGTCTCGTCAGCATACAATGCCACGTACATTTCCGGTTCCTTGGCGTAGCATTCCTGCAAGAACGGAGTAATCTCCTCGAAAGAGACCTGCATCTCCTTTTGCTTGCCGAAAGCGACGTAATAGTTCAGCCCGGCATCGATTGTAACGCGTGTCAAAGGCTTTGCGGCAGTCTGTTTCTGCGATTGCGGCAATGTAACTTTGATAGCATTCGGAATCACAACCGTCGATGTAACCATAAAGAAAATCAACAGCAGGAAGATAACGTCCGTCATCGACGCCATGCTGAAGTTTTCCGATACTTTGGTTCTTCTTTTTAAAGCCATGATGCTATTAGTTTGCCGGTTCGTTTAATAAGTCCATGAACTCCATCGTGCGCATTTCCATTTTATTGACGACATTGTCCACTTGAGAGACCAAATAGTTGTAAGCAAACAGGGCAATGATGCCGACAACCAATCCGCCGACAGTCGTCACCAAGGCTTCGTAAATACCGCCGGAAAGCAATGACACATCGACGTTAGTTCCTGCGTTCGCCATATCGAAGAAGGCGCGGACCATACCAGTAACCGTTCCCAAGAAACCTAACATCGGCGCACCAGCTGCAGTGGTTGCAATCAACGGGAAGCCCTTTTCCAGTTTGGCGACTTCCAGATTGCCAACATTCTCGATAGCTACCAGCACATCGTTCATCGGGCGTCCCAAACGAGAAATTCCCTTCTCAATCATACGGGCAGCCGGAGTATTCGTGCTCCGACAGAGATTCAACGCCGAATCGACTTTCCCTTCGTGTATATAATCTTTGATTCGGTTCATGAAGTTTACATCCTCTTTTGCTGCGCGGCGGATGACAATCAGTCGCTGGACAAAGATATAAATCGCAATAAGCGACAAGATTAACAGGACAATCATAATCCAGCCCCCTTTAACTGCCAAATCCAGTATGTTCATTTCTGCTTCTGCCGGAATAGTAGTTTCTGCCACCTGCGTCAAGTCAGGCATCTGGTCGGCAGCTTGTGCGGCAACCGACTGTAATAAAAGTAAAAGACTCATCGTTAATAAGTATTTGCGTTAGTATTTGATTAATGTATTAAGCACTCTTTGTATTGTTTGATGGTTTCTTTCAATCCTAAATACAATGCATCGCATATTAATGCGTGTCCGATTGAAACTTCATCGAGGAAAGGAATGTACTGACTGAAATAAGCTAAATTTACCAAACTTAAATCATGACCGGCATTCACGCCTAAGCCTAAATTCTTGGCTAATTGCGCCGCTTTGACGAATGGGGCGATTGCCTCTTCCCGATTGGTCGGATATAAAGTCGCATAAGGCTCCGTATATAATTCGATGCGGTCGGTCCCTGTCTTAGCTGCCCATTCGATATTATCGAGGTCTGTACCAACAAATATGGAAGTACGGATACCATTCCCGGTAAATTGTTCCACCAAATCCGACAGGAAGTCGAAATTATTCTTTACATCCCAGCCCGCATTCGATGTAATGGCATCCGGAGCGTCAGGGACCAACGTAACTTGCGTCGGTTTTACCTTTTGCACCAAGTCAATGAACTTTTCGCAAGGATACCCTTCGATATTGAATTCTGTTTTAATCAAAGGCTTCAGGGCATATACATCAGCGTAACGTATATGTCGTTCGTCCGGACGAGGATGGACGGTTATTCCTTGCGCACCAAATGCTTCTGCGTCTTGAGCAACCTTTAAAACATCCGGCATATTGCCACCACGAGCATTGCGGATTGTTGCCACTTTGTTAATGTTTACACTTAAATTTGTCATTTGTATATCACTAAATCGTTTTTCTTTGATTATTTTTGCACCAAAGTCAGTTGCAAAAATAGCAGTATTTAGGAAATTAATGGACAAATGTTGGTAAAAGATTTCATAACAAAGGAAATCCCCGTGTTAAAAAGTTTTGATACGGGAGAATATGCTTTGAGGTTGATGGATGATTTTAAGGTAAACCATTTGCCTTTGCTGGCGGACGATTTGTTTACTTATCATTCCCTGATATCAGAGCAAGAGATTCTTTCGGCGCCAAATAGCTCTCTATCGTTGGCAGAATTGAACGGGGCGGACAACTATTCTATCCGCGAGGATGCTCATTTGTTGGAGGCATTGCCGATTATGGTCTATCGGGAATTGAGCATTTTACCCGTCGTATCGGAGCAGGAGGAATATTTAGGCTCATTAACTCGCGAACGTTTAATCGATGCATTGGCAGAGCTTTGTCAAGCGAATGCGGCGGGGAGTATCATTATGCTGGATTTGCTTTCGACCGATTATTCATTAGTAGATATTGCCCGCATCGTTGAGTCCAATCATGCGCATATCCTGAGCTTGCTATCACGGACTCATCCGAAAAACAACCATTTGCAATTAACGCTTAAACTGGATTTGGAGGATGCTTCGGCTGTGATTCGTAGTTTCGAACGGTTCAATTATACCGTTTCCGGCTATTTCATGAAGAACGGTGTGATAGATGACCTTTTCCGTGAGCGTGTCAATGAATTTATACATTATATTAATATATGAAAATCGGCATTTTCGGTAGCGAATATCAATTAGAAAAACAGAGTATTATCCGGCGTGTCTTCAGCAAATTGGCTTCGTTGGGAGCTGAAGTCTATGTTGACGCGGATTTTGCGGCATTTCTGCATGAGACATTCAGTTTCGACCCTCCTGTTGCAGGCATTTTGTCCGGCGACGAGTTCGATTTGGATGTCGTAATCAGTATGGGAGGCGACGGGACCTTTCTGCGGACGGCAGCCCGGGTTAATCGGCAGAATATACCGATTCTGGGAATCAACACAGGCCGACTGGGCTTCTTGGCAGATGTCGGAAGTACAGAAGTAGAGGATACGCTGGAGGAATTGTTCAAACATTATTATAAGGTAGAAGAGCGGACGCTGCTCCGATTGGGTACGGAGAAAAAGGCATACCGGGGGTATAATTATGCCTTGAATGAAATTGCCATATTAAAGCGGGATACGTCTTCAATGATTACGATTCATACGGAATTGAACGGCGAATATCTCACCTCTTACCAGTCGGACGGATTAGTTATCGCCACGCCGACTGGTTCGACGGCCTATTCCATGAGCGTGAACGGACCGATTATCCTTCCGCAGGACAATAGCTTGGTATTAAGTCCGGTAGCTCCGCACTCGCTCAACGTCCGCCCGTTGGTTATCCCGGATGATTATGAGATAAAATTGAATGTAGAGAGCCGTAACCGCACGTTCCTGATTTCATTGGACGGCCGCTCTGAGATTTTTCCGGCAGGTATCCAACTGACCATCTCGAAAGCGAACTATACAACCAAAGTCATCAAGCGGTATAACCATACTTTTTATCAGACATTGCGCGAAAAGCTGATGTGGGGAGCCGACGTCCGGATGAAAAGATTGCCCTGAAGATGAAAACGGCTTGTCCTTGCGAAACAACAAGGGAGAAAATCGAAAATTAAAAAAATTTGAGAATTTTCTTTCGGGAAAGAACGGCGTATCGGATTTATCTGTATATTCGCAACCTAATCAGAGTAAATTAATCAATGGAAGTATTTATAATTATTGTCCTTATCTTATTAAATGGAATTTTATCCATGTCAGAAATAGCCTTAGTCTCCGCTCGAAAATCCAAATTTGAGACAGAAGCTAAAAAAGGAAGTCGTTCAGCAGCAACGGCATTAAAATTATCCGAAGAGCCTGACCGATTCTTATCTACCATACAAATAGGCATTACATTGATTGGTATCTTGACCGGTTTGTATTCAGGGGAAACATTGGCCGGCGATTTAGCCGTATTCATTGCGTATATTCCGGAATTGGAGCCGCACGCGCTGTGGATTTCGAAGACTTTGATTGTCGTAATCGTTACTTATCTGACACTTATCTTCGGCGAATTGGTCCCGAAACGGATAGGCATGAGTTTTTCCGAACGGGTATCGATGCTGATAGCCCGTCCGATGCACATGCTGTCGCTGTTGGCTTCGCCTTTCGTTTGGTTGCTCTCCAAAAGTACGGCGTTGGCTGTAAGAATGTTAGGGCTGGATAAGGTGGAAGACTCGAAAGTTACGGAAGAAGAAATCAAGGCTATCGTCAAAGAGGGCTTTGATGACGGAGAAGTACAGGAAGTAGAGCACGACATCGTGGAGCGCGTATTCAATTTGGGCGACCGCCGGGTGGATTCGATTATGACGCACCGCGGAGATATGGTATGGCTCGACGTGATGGATTCGGCAGAAGAGATAAATAAAAAGGTAGAAGCGAACTTGTTCGATATTTATCCGGTAGCCGAAGGGAAGTTCGACGATTTTATCGGGGTCGTTTCGCTGAAAGACCTGTTTGTCCATATCAATACGCCGGACTTTTCTTTGCGCAAAATCGTCCGTCCTGCACAATTCGTTCCGGAAAACCAGAGCGTTTATACGACATTGGAGCAATTCAAGCAGGCGCGCGTGAAATATGCCATCGTGACGGATGAATTCGGCGGGATAGAAGGTATCGTGACCCTGAAGGATATCATGGAGGGATTGGTAGGACAGGTTCCGGAAGCGGACGAAGAACTGGAAATGGTCGAACGCGCAGATGGGACTTGGCTGGTCGATGGTCAGTATTCGTTCTACGATTTCCTTGCCTACTTCGATATGGAGGATTTATATTCGGAACACGATTACAATACCATCAGCGGTTTGATTCTGGATATCTTGGAGCGTCTCCCGAAGACCGGAGAAAAACTGAGCTGGATGTGTTTCGAATTCGAAGTCGTCGATATGGATGGCGCGCGTATCGACAAGGTTTTGGTACGGAAAGTAAGCGAAGAGGAAGGAAACAAGGAGTAAGGCTTCTCCCCTTCCCCTAATTCCCATAGATGGATTTCGTAAATAGGATTCAATATGTATTTGTTAGGTTGTGATATAGGATGTTCTTCCGTGAAGGTCTCGATTGTCGATGCGGAAAGCGGATTAACAATCGGAGCTAATGCATATCCGGAGACAGAGGCTCCGATGAAGGTCCTGCATCCGGGATGGGCGGAACAGAACCCCGAAGATTGGTGGACTTATCTGAAACATGCCATCCGAGGCGCACTGGAGGATACGAAAGTAACAGGCGAGGATATCAAAGCGATAGGGATTGCTTACCAAATGCACGGACTGGTGCTGGTGGATAAGAACCGGACGGTCCTGCGTCCTTCGATTATCTGGTGCGACAGCCGGGCGGTTTCTTATGGCGACCGCGCATTTCATTCGATTGGTGAGGAGCGTTGCCTGTCGCATCTGTTGAATTCCCCCGGTAACTTTACGGCAGCGAAATTGGCGTGGATTAAAGAGTATGAACCGGAGCTGTACCAGAAGGCGGACAAGATGTTGCTGCCGGGCGATTATATTGCCATGCGCATGACCGGCGAGATTGCCACGACGATACCGGGCTTGTCGGAGGGCATCTTCTGGGATTTCAAGGAACATTGCCTGTCGGAAGATATCATGAACTATTTCGGTTTCCGCCGCGATTTGATTCCGGGACTGGTCGATACGTTCGGTTTCCAAGGCGAATTGCTGGGGTCTGTCGCTGCCGAATTGGGCTTGAAAAAAGGCACACCGGTTACTTACCGCGCCGGCGACCAGACGAATAATGCACTGGCATTGAATGTCCTGAATCCGGGCGAAGTGGCAGCTACGGCGGGGACGTCGGGCGTCGTTTATGGCGTGAACGGGAACTTGGGCGCGGATGTCCTTTCGCGCGTCAATACATTCGCCCACGTGAACCACACGAAAGAAAATCCCCGGTTGGGTGTTTTGCTGTGCATCAACGGCGTAGGGATTCTGAACTCGTGGGTCAAGAAGACCATGATGTCGGAAGGCACGACCTACGACCAGCAGAACCTGCTGGCAGAGAGCGTACCCATCGGCTCGGAGGGGCTGTCGATTCTGCCGTTCGGTAACGGCGCAGAGCGGATGCTCCAGAACAAACAGGTGGATTGTACGATATTCGGGTTGAATTTCAATATCCATACCGCGGCACATATTGCCCGCGCCGCGCAAGAAGGGATTGTCTTTTCCTTTAAATACGGGATGGACATCATGAATGAGATGGGCATCGACATTCAGGCGGTGCGTGTCGGCAATTCGAGCATGTTCCGCAGCCCGATTCTCCGCGAGGCATTGGCGGGCGTGACGGGCACGGTCATCGAGGTGTATGACACGAACGGCGCAATCGGCGCAGCTAAAGGGGCAGGAATCGGTGCGGGCATCTACCATTCGCCGGAAGAGGCATTCGCTTCCCTGAAGAAAATCAAAGAAATCGAGCCCGACGGCCTGAAAGCCGACCGTTACTGCGGCGCGTTCGATATCTGGAAAGAACGGCTGGAGAAAATGATTTGAGGCTTAAGATACAGAGTTATAACTTATCAGAATCTATTCTGTTAATAATTATGAAAAAAAATTGCGGACAGATAATACATTATTTATCTTTGTTATCATTTTTAATCAAAAAACTTTTGCTTATGAAAACACTTAGATTTTTTATTGGTTCATTGTTTTTAATTTGCTTTGTATCAGCTTGTACTACTGAAGATTTGGATATTCCAATTACAGAAGAACAAGTATTAGCATCTACAAATAAATTAGATGTAAACGAGGCAACGTTGTTATTAGAAGATTTTGTGGGCAATACGTTGACAAAATCTGGAACTGCTTTTAATATCAAAAGTCATAAGGTAAAGACCTTATGTATTGACAATGCAGAAATTCTACCTCTAACTATTAAAGACACAATTCCCATTTATG
The DNA here is from genome assembly GCA_949289155.1 of uncultured Parabacteroides sp. Lineage (GTDB taxonomy): Bacteria > Bacteroidota > Bacteroidia > Bacteroidales > Tannerellaceae > Parabacteroides. Next base: position 139,089 of record CASEMX010000001.1, on the reverse strand, counting down.
AATTTGTTACTGAAACAGATGGGCAAGAGGGATATTCTTTTGTTGTAGGAGATAAAAGAATTAAAAAGATTTTGATATCTGTTCCTTTTGGCTCCCCATCAGACACATCATTTATTGAACCTTTGCGATTATATTTTCGAGACATACCAATGCTTATCAAAGAAGATTTGCAACAATACTACGCGGATATGCAAGAAAAAGCAATTCAGACTAAAATGAGCGTAGAATCTGTTTATCGCTTTACTTCTACATCATGGGGACAAGGCTATCCTTATAATGCAAAATGCCCCAATCAATCAATGGCGGGGTGTGTAGCCATTGCTGTTTCTCAAATTTTAGCATATCATAAAGTACCATCAAATCTAAATTGGTCTTCCATATTAGCAAGCAGAACCGTAACATCATCATCTGATGCTACAGTCATAGACCAAGTAAGCACTTTAGTCCATGACGTCGGAGTCGCGTTGCATACTGAATATGGACTGTTCGAAAGTAATGCACCTAGTACATATATTGCATCTACACTATCTTCATATGGACTTAGTTGCAGTGGTGTAGCAAGATTCAATGTCTTTGATTGTCAATATAGTTTAGAAAATGGAGGACCATTAATCATAGGTGCTCAATCTTCAACCGGAAGTGGACATATGTGGGTTTGTGACGGATGGAAACGACATATATATGATAATGCAACTTATTACGACTATCTAAATATGAATTGGGGTTGGAACGGTTCATCTAATGGTTTCTATCTTGTAGAAGACCCTGTCAAATTTAACGCTGGGGGATATTTATTTAATAGTGGATTTGTAATGGCGCACAATATACGCAAAAAATAATCGCATTATGAAACATTTACTATCAGTTTTTTTAAGTATGGCACTGCTCCTCTGCACGGCTTGCTCCGACAGCGAGGAGATGCGGATATACGGCGAGCCGCAGACATTGACGGACTCCGAATGGGTGAATATCACGCCGGTCTATGGGGAAAGCGTGGCTTTCTCTCCTATTCCGTTTCCTGACGAACAGACGCTGAGTTTCGGCGACGGGACGTTCACGATGACTACGTGCGGTCTTGTGCAGAATGAGGAGGCGACGACGGTCAAGATGGATACAATCGTCTCGCTGGGAACCTATCGCTACGAGCATCCTACGTTGTGGTTGACGATGGAGGGCGACGGACCCACTGTGGAGGCGTGGATATCTGCCTCGAACCGTATCTGCTTCTACGATAACGATATTCTTAATGAATTCGAACGGAAATGATGACGGAAACGGCTGAAAACAAGATGCCGCAAGGAACATAAGGTTGTTTCTTAAAAAAATAAGAAAAATCTTTTGCGCTCTTAAACAATCCGCTTAACTTTGTAAGCGTTGCACCGGTCGCATGGACGCCGTATTAGTACGCCGAAGCGTTGCACCGGTGCATAGAGCCGCCGTACTACTACGGAGAAACTTTGCACCGGTACATGAGTCCTCCGTACTAATACGGAGCAACTTTGCACCGGTACATGAGTCCTCCGTACTAATACGGAGAAGCTTTGCACCGGTGCATGAGTCCTCTGTACTACTACGGAGAAGGTTTGCACCGGTACATGGGCTCTCCGTACTAATACGGCGACGTTGCACCGGTGCATGGACGCCGTATTAATACAGCAGCTTTGCACCGGTGCATGGTCCGCGTATTAATTTAAAATTTTTATTATATGGCACATCAATTACGAACATTCAACATGAGCCGCATGACCCTTGGTGCATGCGCCGATTTTCACGTTACTGTCGAAAAGCATATCACGCTGACGACGCCCGAAATCCTCCACGTAGAAGATAAAATAGAGGCGTATCGGGAAAAGGTAAAATTGTTGGAATCAATTATCAACCGCAAACGCAGCTACCGCACCACGCCGAAGATGCGCGCAGGTGACAAGACACGTGACGGCGCCATCGGTTCTGTCAACGGCGTGGTCAACGTCATGCGCACTTCGCCCATCGAGGAGAAACGCCTCGCTGCCGAACTGCTGTATCAGGAGTTATCACCTTATCGGGGCATCGGCCGGCACGAACTGCACAAGCAGACCTCTGAAGTGCGCGGCATGTTGGACTTATTGGACAGCGAAGAAAACAAAGCAGCTATCCAAGTATTAGGTCTGACGCAAGAAGTAGAACTGCTGCGCACAACGAACGAGGAGCTCAGCGAGATGTATGACGAACGCTACCTCGAAGTCAGCGATGTATTGAAGCAAAGCGACATCGACTCTGACGAGTTGAAGCGCGAAGTCAATACAATGTATGGGGACATCGCCCAAGTCATCAACGCCTACGCCATCGTGCAGCCGAGCGACGAAATCAACAGCTTCATCGACATCATCAACGGGCTCATCGGCTCGATGGCAGCCATCAGCGGCGGCAGCAGCAGTGCGGACGACCCCGATGACGGCAGCGAACCCGTCACGCCCGACGAAGGCGAAGAACCCTCGACCGGCGACGACGAAGAACCGGTCGGGATTCCGAATCCGTGAGAAGGGATGGGGAATGAGGAATGAGGCATTCTTCATTCCCCATTCTTCCTTCTTAATTCAAAAGAAATCCTTACTTTTGCAACCGCAATATTTTATACACAATGATAAAAGCGAAACCTTTCATCAAATGGGTAGGTGGGAAAAGCCTACTCATCAAACAACTCGAAGCCTTGCTTCCTGCCGACTTTGATAAAAAGGAAGATGTCACCTATATAGAGCCGTTTGTGGGTGGCGGTGCTATGCTGTTCCATATGCTTCAAAAGCACGAAAACATCAAACATGCAGTAATAAACGACATAAACCCTGATTTAACGACCTGCTACACCGTAGTTCGTGACCAACCGGATAAACTCATATGCTCACTTGCCGCGATCCAAGAGGATTATTACCGGATAAAAGATGAAGAGGCCCGAAAGGAATATTATCTGCATGTTCGCGACCGTTTCAATAATAAACCTACAGATCCGATAGAGAATACTACACTTTTCTTCTTTCTTAACAGGACTTGCTTCAACGGTCTATACCGCGTAAATAAAGCCGGCAAGTTCAACGTCCCGTTTGGGCGTTACGAACGGCCGCTCATTTGTGATGCCGATACAATTCATGCAGACAGCAAACTTTTGCAGAATGTGACTATTTTGACAGGCGATTTCGAGCAAACAGCCAAGCATATAAACGGCAATACATTTTTTTATTTTGATCCTCCTTACCGCCCATTGAGTAATACGTCCAGCTTCAATAACTATGCGAAGGAAGCATTTAATGACATGGAACAAATACGTCTTAAACTCTTTTGCGACCGCCTTCAAGATGCAAAAATACCATTCATGCTCAGCAATTCCGACTGCTTTGGGAAAAATGGGACAGATCGCTTCTTCGACGATTTATATGCGAAATATGAAATTCACAGGGTTTGGGCATCAAGAAGTGTGAATGCCAATGCGGCTAAACGCGGAAAACTTACGGAACTGTTAGTGCGCAATTATGCGGGAAAGCTGCAAAAAGATTTTATTATTCACAAAATTGAAAAACAATTAAGTTTACCAATATGATAAGAGGAGGTACTGGAGGCTCCAACACATTAACGGGACTCCGATATGAAGCAAAAGTTGATCTGAAAGACTTTCTGAATACACAAAAGGATTATTCAGTGGCAGATACAAAAGTTTATTTTAAAGAGGAACTTGTAGCGCGTTTGTTTAAAAAGCATGAGCTATATAGATTCTTGGCAGAAAATAACATTGATTGGACAAAACACATATCTAAGAAACTGCTTCCTGACAATTGCATTTATGTAATCATAAATAATACAGCATTCATATTAGAGGTAAAGCATCAGGAAGTAGCTGGTAGTGTGGATGAGAAATTACAAACATGTGATTTCAAAAAGAAGCAATATATCAAATTATTCTCTGAGCTTAATTACCGAGTTGAATATTGTTACATTTTAGACAGTTGGTTCAAAAAAGGATGCTATAAAGATACGTTAGATTATATTATTAGTGTAGGATGTAAATATTATTTTGACTATATACCTTTACAAGAATTGGGATTGCCCGTCCCATATGAAACGACAGATGTAGAGATAGTTCCATCTTATCAGTTATGATGCAGGCTTACTATAAATCTCACAACCGCGATTTCACTTTGCTTGAAGGGGATTGCATACAGTTGCTTCCCCAATTCAAATTCAAGTTTGATATGGTTTTCGCAGATCCCCCTTATTTCCTTAGCAATAATGGAATCAGCGTTCAAAGCGGAAAAATCGTAAGTGTGAACAAAGGAGATTGGGACAAAGCCAAAACTATGGGATCTGTCGATGAATTCAACTTGCAATGGATAGGTTTATGCCGGGAAAAGTTGAAAGACAATGGAACGATATGGATTAGTGGAACCTATCACAATATCTTTTCCGTGGCCAATGCCCTACAGCAGACAGGTTTCAGAATACTCAATGTCATAACATGGGCAAAGACTAATCCTCCACCTAATATTTCTTGTCGTTTCTTTACCTATAGTACAGAATTTGTAATTTGGGCAAGGAAGCACAAGAACAAGCCGCACTATTACAATTATGAACTGATGAAGCTCATCAACGGAGGCAAGCAAATGACAGATGTATGGCATCTGCCGGCTATTGCTCGGTGGGAAAAAACTTGTGGAAAGCATCCTACGCAAAAACCGTTAAGTTTGTTAGTCCGAATAATTCTTGCATCAACTGAACCTAATTCATGGATACTTGACCCATTTGCTGGAAGCAGTACGACGGGAATCGCCTCTTCACTTACAGGAAGACGTTTTTTAGGAATTGAACAAGATGATAATTTTTTAGCTCTAAGTAAAGCTCGTAGAGAAGAAATTAATGACTATGCTTTGCGAATGGTATATTGTAGCAAAATTAAAGATATGACATTTATTCCTTCTCAACAGATTATATGCGAAGATTTACCAAACGACTACGGATTACCATTTTAATCAAGTTCTTAATGGATAGTGTACACTATTGTCTCACCTTAAAAAGTACAGATACTTTTATTGGAACTAAAAGTGTATAAGTTTTTTAGGGGAATTCATAATTCGTAACTCGTAATTCACAATTAATTCTTACTTTTGCAACCGCAAGAAAATTAGAATCTAATATCCCAATAAAATGAGTTTAAAGATTATTGTATTAGCAAAGCAGGTTCCGGACACGCGGAACGTCGGAAAAGACGCCATGAAGGAAGACGGCACAATCAACCGCGCCGCCCTTCCCGCCATCTTCAATCCGGAGGACCTGAACGCCTTGGAACAGGCGCTGCGCCTGAAAGATGCCCATCCGGGCTCGACCGTTACATTATTAACCATGGGTCCCGGCCGCGCAGCCGAAATCATCCGCGAAGGACTCTACCGCGGAGCCGACGGAGGCTATCTCCTGACCGACCGTGCCTTCGCCGGAGCCGACACGCTGGCTACCTCCTATGCGCTGGCAACTGCCATCCGGAAGATTGGCGCGTATGATGTCATCATCGGCGGACGCCAAGCCATCGACGGCGATACGGCGCAGGTAGGCCCGCAAGTGGCCGAGAAGTTAGGGCTGGCGCAAGTCACCTATGCCGAAGAAATCCTCAACGTGGACGAAGCGAACCGCAGCATCACGATAAAACGCCACATCGACGGCGGCGTGGAAACGGTAGAAGCGCCCCTGCCACTGGTCATCACCGTAAACGGCTCGGCTGCACCCTGCCGCCCGCGCAATGCGAAGTTGGTGCAGAAGTATAAACGCGCACTGGGCAAACAGGAACGCCCGGCAGAGGTCCCCTACGCCGACCTCTACGAGAAACGCCCCTACCTCAACATTCAGGAATGGAGCGTAGCGGACGTGAACGGCGACACCGCGCAGTGCGGACTCTCCGGCTCGCCCACGAAGGTGAAGGCGATACAGAATATCGTATTCCAAGCCAAAGAGAGCAAAACGCTGACCGGCTCGGACGCGGATGTAGAAAACTTGATTGTCGAACTATTGGCTAACCATACGATTGGCTAAGAAAAGAAGTTAAAGGAGTTAAAGGAGTTAAAGCCGATAGTTTTAGTTTATACGAACAGAAACATTTAACTGCTCTAACTCCTCCTAACTCCTTCAAATAAAAAACTAAAAAGCAATGAATAACGTATTTGTATATTGCGAACTGGAAGGCACGACCGTAGCCGACGTAAGTTTGGAGCTCCTGACGAAGGGACGGAAACTGGCAAACGAATTGGGATGCCAGCTGGAAGCCATCGTCGCAGGAAGCGGATTGGAAGGCATTGAAAAGCAAGTATTGCCCTACGGCGTGGACAAGGTGCACGTGTTCGACGCACCGGGATTGTTCCCTTACACCACCCTGCCCCACGCCTCCATCCTGATTAATCTATTCAAGGAAGAGAAGCCGCAGATTTGCCTGATGGGGGCAACGGTGATCGGACGCGACCTCGGTCCACGCGTATCTTCAGCCCTGACCAGCGGATTGACCGCCGACTGTACCTCGCTCGAAATCGGCTCGCACGAAGACAAGAAAGCGGGCAAGACCTACGAGCACCTGCTCTACCAAATCCGCCCGGCATTCGGAGGAAATATCGTAGCCACGATTATCAACCCCGAACATCGCCCGCAGATGGCCACCGTCCGCGAAGGCGTGATGAAGAAAGAAATCCTCGATGCGAACTACCAAGGCGAAGTCATCCGCCACGACGTAGCGAAATATGTACCGGAGACGGAATATGTAGTGAAGGTCATCGACCGCCACGTGGAGAAAGCAAAGCATAACCTGAAAGGCGCACCCATCGTCATCGCAGGAGGCTACGGCATGGGCTCGAAAGAGGGCTTCGACATGCTCTTCGAACTGGCCAAGGAACTCCACGCCGAAGTAGGCGCCAGCCGCGCTGCCGTGGATGCCGGATTCTGCGAGCATGACCGCCAAATCGGACAGACCGGCGTGACCGTCCGCCCGAAACTCTACATCGCCTGCGGCATCAGCGGACAAATCCAGCACATCGCCGGAATGCAAGACGCCGGCATTATTATTTCGGTAAACAACGACCCGAACGCCCCCATCAACACGATTGCGGATTATGTAATCAACGGGACGGTCGAGGAAGTGATTCCGAAGATGATTAAGTATTATAAGAAGAACAGTAAATAACAAAGGAGTTAAAGCAGTTAAAGCAGTTAGAGGAGTTAAAGCCAATAGTTTTTGATGACGCAAAACTTCAGAGATATCATTGCTTGGCAAAAAGCACATGCATTTGTGTTAGCCATATACAAGGCAACAACTATATTCCCAGAATATGAACGATACGGACTATGCTCCCAGTTCCAAAGAGCAGCTGTATCTATTCCGGCGAATATAGCAGAAGGATATCGCAAAATAAGCAAAGCCGACAAACTCCGCTTCATGAATATTGCGCAAGGTAGCTTGGAAGAATGCAGATATTACATTATTCTATCCAAAGACCTTAATTATATTGATGAACGCAAATATCAGGAGTTAATGTACCAAATAGAAGAGGTCAGCCGGTTGCTTAATGCTTACTGTAAAGGCATAGCCAATGCACGATTTTATTAATTATACAAACAAAGACTATCGGCTCTAACTCCTATAACTTCTTTAACTCCTATAACTCCTTCAAATAAAAAATTATGGCAAACTATTATACAGACATACCGGAACTCAAGTACCACTTGAACAATCCGATGATGGAACGTATCTGCGAACTGAAAGAACGCGGATACAAGGATAAAGATGAGTTCGACTATGCGCCACAGGACTATTCCGACGCCATGGACTCATACGACAAAGTATTGGAAATAACGGGCGAGATTACCGCCGATGTCATCGCAGCGAATGCAGAAGGAGTCGATGAAGAGGGTCCGCACTGCGCAAATGGCCGCGTGGAATATGCCTCGGGTACGAAGGTGAACCTCGACGCCATGGTGAAGGCCGGACTGAATGGTATGACGATGCCGCGCCGCTTTGGAGGTTTGAATTTCCCGATTACCCCTTATACGATGTGTGCCGAAATCGTAGCAGCAGCTGATGCGGGCTTCGGCAACATCTGGTCGCTGCAGGATTGCATCGAGACCTTGTACGAGTTTGGCAACGAAGACCAGCACAGCCGCTTCATCCCGCGCATCTGCGCCGGCGAGACGATGTCGATGGACTTGACCGAGCCGGATGCCGGCTCCGACCTCCAGAGCGTCATGTTGAAAGCTACTTACGATGAAGCCAACAACTGCTGGCGCCTGAACGGCGTGAAGCGTTTCATCACCAACGGTGACGCGGACTTGCATCTCGTCCTTGCCCGCTCGGAAGAAGGAACACGCGATGGACGCGGCCTCTCGATGTTCATCTACGACAAACGCGACGGGGGCGTGAACGTCCGCCGCATCGAGAACAAGCTCGGTATCCACGGCTCGCCTACCTGCGAATTGGTTTACAAGAATGCGAAGGCAGAGCTTTGCGGCGAACGGAAGTTGGGCTTGATTAAATATGTAATGGCGCTTATGAACGGAGCACGCCTCGGTATCGCTGCCCAGTCGGTCGGCCTGAGCCAAGCTGCCTACAACGAAGCGTTAGCATATGCCAAAGAGCGCAAGCAATTCGGTAAGGCGATTATCGAATTCCCGGCCGTATATGACATGTTGGCATCTATCAAGGCAAAGCTCGATGCTGGTCGCGCCCTGCTCTATCAAACGGCCCGTTATGTAGATATTTACAAGGCATTGGATGACATCGCCCGCGAACGCAAACTGACACCCGAAGAACGTAAAGAGCAAAAAACGTATGCTAAATTGGCAGATAGTTTCACACCGTTGGCAAAGGGTATGAACTCGGAATATGCCAACCAGAATGCGTACGATTGCATCCAAGTACATGGCGGTTCGGGCTTCATGATGGAATACGCCTGCCAGCGCATCTACCGTGACGCCCGCATCACGAGCATCTACGAAGGAACGACTCAGCTTCAGACGGTTGCCGCCATCCGCTACGTCACAAACGGAGCATACGCCGCTACGCTGCATGAATACGAATCGATTCCTTGCTCGCCGGAAATGGAAGGCTTGATGGAGCGTGTGAAAGAGATGACCCGCAAGTTAGAAGCTTGTACGAATGCCGTGAAAGAGGCTCAGAATCAAGAATTGCAGGACTTCGTAGCACGCCGGTTGATGGAGATGGCGGCGGTGAATATCATGTCGCACCTCCTGATTCAAGATGCCACAAGAGCGCCAGAATTATTCGCGAAGTCGGCCCGTGTCTATGTAAACTATGCCGAAGCGGAAGTGGAAAAGCATTTCAACATCATTCGCAAGTTCCAAGCAGACGAATTGGCAGACTACAGAAAATAACTTGGCAAATCATTCGCTTTGGTCTGGTTTTTGTAGAGACATAAGCAGAATTAATTAAGGTTTTAAATCTAAAAGATTATGACACTGAGTACAAAATTATCAGAAGCGTTTAACGCACAGGTGAATGCAGAAATGTGGTCTGCCAACCTCTATCTTTCAATGGCTGTTTACTTCAAAAAGCAGGCTTTGAACGGTTTTGCTACATGGATGGAAAAACAAGCTGCTGAAGAGCTTGACCATGCACACAAAATGATTGATTACGCTATCGAACGTGGCGGTGATGTTATGATTGGACAAGTTAATGTAGTTCCTACTGCTTGGGGTTCTCCGGTTGAAGTATTCGAACACGTTTACAAACACGAACAGTATGTATCGGAATTGATTGATAACATGCTCAACATCGCCGAAGAAGACAAAGACCATGCTTCACGTGCCTTCTTGTTTGACTTCGTTCGCGAACAGGTAGAAGAAGAGGCTACAGCGAAAGGCATCCTGGATGACTTGAAGAATTATGGCGACCACCATTATGGTATCATCGACCATAAATTAGGCAAGAGAGAGTAATTCTCTTCCTCATATGTTGAAAATAAATCTCCGGACTTTCTCCAAAAAGTTCGGGGATTTTTATTTTTTGTCCAATGATATTTCCCTAAAATTGGAAATAAATGAAAGGCTGTACGCCCGCACTCTTAAACTGCACTACCACAAATATAGCCAGAGCCAACAATGCTGCCTGAAGAACTAATGGAGAACGGGTAATTGCCTCCTGCATTCGCCCCTCGATGGATTTCGGGATAAAATGTGACAAATATCCTAACAACATCAATAGGCACACCTCTTTATATCCACTGACGAATTGCCCCAAAATCTCAGGATGGAAATGCATTGTTATCTGCGTTAACATTTCTCCTACCTTTTGCATCGACTCCGCACGGAAGAATATCCAACCGAAACAAACCAAGTGGAAAGTAAACACTGTCCCGATAATACGACGTCCGAGGGACATTTCTGCTCCTACTTTCTTAAAACTTGGGAATGCCGCCATTACAGCTTTATGAATAGCCAATGCAATGCCATGCAACATACCCCAAATAATAAAACGAACCGATGCGCCATGCCATAAACCTCCCAAGAACATAGTCAAAAAGAGATTGATATAGGTCCGCATCCTACCTTTCCGATTCCCGCCTAAAGAGATATACAAATAATCCTTCAACCAACTTGACAAGGAGATATGCCACCGCCTCCAGAATTCGGTAATCGTAGCGGACTGATAAGGCGAATCGAAGTTGATATTAAAACGAAATCCCAAGAGAAGTGCTATGCCGATTGCCATATCCGAGTAACCGGAGAAATCACAATAGATTTGAAGAGCATAGCCATATACTCCCAATAGATTCTCTAATCCAGTGTAAAGCGCAGGGGCATCAAATACTCGATCAACGAAGTTAAGACTAATATAGTCGGATATGACACACTTCTTCATCAATCCGCAAAGGATAAGAAATAGACCTTCGCCAAACTCTGCCCGCGTTACCTTCGGGTCTTTGTATATTTGTGGAATGAAATCTCGGGCACGTACAATCGGTCCTGCTACCAATTGAGGGAAGAAAGACACATAAAAGACATAATCTATCCAACGAGTAAGCGGTTGTATGCGGCCGCGATATACATCAATAACATAACTGATGCTTTGGAACGTAAAGAAGGATATTCCGACCGGGAGGAATATATCCAACCGCTCGACCTCCAGACTCTGCCAAGGCAAATAGCCGAAAAGGTTACCCATCTCTCGAAGGAACGAAGTGCCTATATCGCGAAGGAAATTGAAATATTTGAAATAGGCAAGCATTCCTAAGTTCACACATAGACTCAATACGACCAGCGCTTTCTTCTTGTTCACTCCCTTGGCGTAGCTCATCAATTGCGCAATCAGGAAATCGGATGTTGCCGTGAAGACTAACAGCCCAAACCACAAGCCGCTGCTCTTATAGTAGAAGTAGAGCGAAAACAGGGTGACATAGATGATGCGGGCCAACGTATGTTTTCGCATTGCTACGTAGAAAACGGAGAAGATACAGAACAAAAAGAAGAACAGCCCGCTACTGAACAGCATCGGAGCTTCAGGCTGATAAGCCAGCAACTCTCCTAAATGGTCAAACGACAGGTTCTCGAATAAGCCGGGATGTCCCGCTTCTATTTGATTGACGATTCTACTCATTGTCTCTTAATCTCTTTCTATAATAGATTTATAATATTGCTTTGATTTCAGATGCCGGTTATAAGCATTCATCAGGGCACGATACAACAATACCCCTTGGTCCTCGTATCCTCTTTGCGTAAAATGGATGCGGTCCCGGGCCATAAGTCGTTGGCTCTGCCACTTCCGACAGGAGTTCTTTCCTCCCGTAGCCGCGAATAGGTCCCAGCAAACCAAGCCCTCCTCTTTCGCTATCTGCCGGAGCGCGGCAGCGGCTTTCTCGGTATTCTCATTCCGGACATAAACACGTTTCTTCTTGACATATGTACGTTTGTAGCACTCAGGAGGCGTAGTCAGCAGGATTTCCACCTGCGGCATGGCGTGCTTCACCAAGCGGAGGAAACGTTTGACCTGCTCGCTGAACTCAATTCCTGAGAAGCGACGTCCGAAGGTCTCATTCGTACCTAAAGAGATAATCAACAACTGAGGGCGGAGCAGGGCTAAACGCTCCACATAAACCGAGTCGGTATAATTGACGTACATCGCTCCATTCACTCCAACGGAATGATATAGGATTCCTGGCTGCCCATTCGTCAGACTGAACCCATAATATGTATTATTGAACGAGGAGGCCGGCAAGAGTTGGTCGGTTCCCTGTTTGCGACGTGTGCTATGCAACAGCAAGGTGTCAGTCAAGCATTCGATACGGAACGTGTCAGCTTTCACCTCCGCATAGGCAGTATCCGCCAAGAAGGCAGTCGCTATCTGCTTACTTTCGTCTGTAGGAAGCATAGGCATAGCGTTCTCCCTCCGATAGAGGATAGCTTCATTGAAGGCATATCCCGCACCATTCTTCGGTGCAATTGTGAGCCGCAGATTAATGGAGTTCGAGTAACTCCGCACACCTATCCCCCCCATGCCTATCGAGGTTTTCTTGCGACGTTGCGTGATGCGCCCTGCCACCCAGTCACGAATAGAGGAACGGATAAAGTAATCCGGTGGCTCGTTCGTTCGGTTTAACTTATAGGGCGCGACCCATCCGCGTCCGGCATTGCCGAACTCCCCTTGCAGAAGTCGCATCGTTTTGCCGCTATACCGCCCGGCTTGGATATGGGAATCGCCCAAGTGGACAATCGTTAGTACGGTATCTTTCCCCGCCTTCAAGGAATCAAGTCCGGTGAAGAATCGCGAGAGGGCGGCCTGGGTGCTGTCGGATGGAAACTGCAGGGTGTCGAGTCCTTCGACCCACATGCCCGGAAGAGGGAGCGGAAGCGGGACAGTGTCGAGCGGCTGCGTGCTTTCCTGTGGCCGCTTCTCTGTGCGGAAAAGCGACTGCGCCCAGACAGATACCGTCAGCAAGATGCCAAGCAGTATCCATATACCTCGTATCTTCTTATTCTTATTCTTCTTCTGCCTTTTCATAGAATTCCATTTCGGCTAATAGGGCCTCCATCAATACGCGAGAGAGCTCGCGACCTCCGCCGAAGCCTAAATGCGTGTAGTCTTTGCTTGCCCAATTCTTCTCTACATAGCGGACCATACTATTACGACCGCCCATCGCCCCGAAGGTATTCCAGAAGGGGATACCTGCCCGCTTGGCAGTCTGACGCTGTGCATGGAGCAGGGCAAGAACGGAGGGCATGGTGCGGAACTCTCCGCTCTCCTGCCGGCTACGGTCAGATACTCCCATCAGCAATATGTCGGCAGTAGGGAAGCAGGCTCGCACGTGGCGGATGGCCTTCTCCATACGTCTCCCGTACCAACCATACTGAAGGATGCTGTCGTTGGCTATATTCAGTCCATACTGTAGCACGATAAGGTCGTAGGTATGCAGGCGGTTCAGGGTGCGGCACTCGGTTGAATCCAAGTCTTCCAATATCATTCCTGAATTGCCACGTAGCGAGTAGTTATCAACCGACACGCCTTGTTCGTCCTCCATCACAACGCCCAATGCACGGAACCCTGCTGCGTTACGGAAGCGCAGGTCGGCTTTGTGGATCGGTCCCTTGCAGAGATATTGCGTGAGGGTATCGGTCGGGGGCAAAGTGAAGTAGGCAGAATCAGCAAAGCCGTTCAGCGAGAGGCTGAGTTGCGTAGCTTGGTTCTTCTCATAAATCAGCTTGAAGCAGCCGGCGGAATCCAGTTCTGGATAACGGCGGGTTGCCTCTATGGAGAATGACACGTCGAACTTCTCTGCCTCGAAAGTCATGCACGAGAGAGTATAAGTCCGCTCAGGGTCAGTCAGCAGGGAATAGGTTTTCCATCCCTCGGATGCCGACATCTTGACCGTCGGCCGGTATTGTGCCGCTACCGAACTTATCGGGACGAAGCCCACACCCCGCCCGCCGAAGCGCTGTTGCATCGCCGAACGGAAATCCGCCACCAGTATATCTCCTTCGATAAATGAGTCTCCCAAGAAGGCTACTCTCACGGGGCGACCCAACGTCTCCCGGCTGCGCAGCGCGGCAAAGAAGCGATGTAGCCCCACATGGCCTACGGAATAGTCTTCGATACGTGTGCCGAGCGAGTCTGCCCCCTCGACGGCATAAAGCGTGCGGTACAGCGAGTCGCGCAACGCAAGCGAGGCAGAGTCGATGCCTGCCTTCTCGACTGCCTGCCTTTGGAGTGCCGACGTATCGACCGCCAGCGTGTCTTCTGCCAGCCACGATTTCGCCAGAGAGTCGAGCGAAAGGGCCTCGTCCGGCTCCCGGAGGTCGGCAAACAGGTCCACCCGCTTCAATGAATATCCTGCCACCTCATCGGGCAGGTAGTATAGGAAACAGCAGAATGCGAACGTCAGACCTAACAACGCCAGCAGCCTGCTCAAGTGATTGTTCTCTGCCATACTAATGTTAAATATTCTACAAACAAAGCTGCAAAATTAGGGATTTTATCCCAATCTGCGCATCAATCTCGAATTATTTTCTCACCACCGCCGGCAAGTCGGCAGAGGGCTTGACGAGGGAAGAAAACAGGAGTAAGGGTGAGTCAAATCTGAGTTGCCGGCCTCCCGAGCCTCCGGAAGTGTTGCCAACACGTGTTGGGAGGTCTCCCGAGCTTCCGAAAGTGCTGCCAACACGTGTTGGGAGGTCTCCCGGACCCTCGGATGGCTTGCCAACACGTGTAGACAGATTTTCTTCGGAGAAAAATGGTAAAAAACGGAGCAAACAGGCTTGTACAGAGGTCAGCTCATCCGGCCCTTGAAGTCCTCGTACCCGAAACGGCGCACAAGGCGGAAGCCCTCAGCCGGGTCGTATATCCCAATGGAGGGATGTGTCACCCCGTTGAACATGGTCGTCTTGACCATCGTATAATGAATCATATCACGGAACATCAGCTTGTCGCCTACCTCCGGCTCGCGGTCGAACGACCAGTCGCCCATGTAGTCGCCCGCCAAACAACTATTGCCGCCTATCCTCCAGCGTTTCTCTCCGCTCATTGGCTCGTGCGCCCCGACAATTGTCGGCTTATAAGGCATCTCCAAGCAGTCGGGCATATGGCAGGCAAAGGAGACATTCAGCATGAGCGTGTTCACCCCTCCGTTGCAGACCTTGTCCTCCACCGTAGCGACCAGACAGCCGGTATCCCACGTGAACGCGCTCCCCGGCTCGAGGATGACCCTGAGGTGAGGATAGCGGCTCTGGAAGTCATTCAGGATAGCTATCAGTTCATTCTCGTCGTAATCCTTGTGGGTCATCAGATGGCCTCCGCCCATATTCAGCCATTTCAGCTGAGGGAAGAAGCGGGAGAAACGCTCCTCGACCGCCGCGAGAGTCGCCCTCAGGTCGGCTGGCCGCGATTCGCACAAGGCATGGAAATGCAGCCCCTCTATTCCATCCGGCAACTCCTTCAAGTCTTCTGCCAAGATACCCAAGCGCGAGCCCCGGTCACACGGATTATAAAGCGCCGTCTCAACAGTCGAATACTCCGGATTCACCCGTAAGCCACATGAAACGCCTGCCTCGTGCGCCTTCTCCCGGTAACGAGCATACTGTGCCAACGAATTGAAGGTGATGTGGCTGCTGTAACTCAGTATCTCGTCAATCTCTTCCGGCGTATATACCGGTGCATAGGTATGCGTCTTCTGACCGTACTCTTCATAGACCAAACGAGCCTCTGCAAGCGAACTTGCAGTGGCTCCGTCTGAATGTTTGCGCAGCTCTGGGAAGATGCTCCACATCGCATTCGCCTTGAGTGCGACAATGATTTCAGCACCTGTCGCCCGACGCACCCTGTCGATTAATTCCATATTCGCCGACAAGAGCGACGTATGCAACACGTAACAGGGCGAAGGAATAGCGCTGATATCCCAGTTGCTCAATACGACATCCTTATCGATCATACCTCTAAGTCTATGTCAAACTTCTCGACCCAAGGTAACCCCTGTTCGCCCAGTTCAGCCAAGAATGGGTCAGGGTCGAACTCCTCTACGTTATGAACTCCCGGATTCTTCCATAAGCCGCGGACATACATTGCCGCACCCAATGCTGCCGGAACGCCTGTTGTGTAGCTGACTGCCTGCGTACCGGTCTCCTTGAATGCCTGCTCATGGTCGCAGTTGTTATAGATATAGTAGGTGCGCTCTTTGCCATCCTTTATACCACGAATCCGACAACCAATCGACGTCTCCCCATGATAGTTGGCTCCTAATGATTTCGGGTCGGGAAGCACCGCCTTGAGGAATTGCAGCGGAACAATCTTCGTGCCGTTGTAATCTACCTCGTCGATTCGTGCCATACCGATATTCTGAATCACGCGGAGATGGGTCAGATACTCCTGTCCGAAGGTCATCCAGAAACGGGCACGCTTCAAAGTCGGGAAGTTCTTCACCAATGATTCGAGCTCTTCGTGATAGAGTAGATAAGAATCCCGTTCACCGATGTTCGGATAAGTAAGAGATTTGTGGATTTCCAACGGCTTAGTCGTATGCCACTCTCCATTCTCGTAGTAGCGGCCATTCTGCGTAATCTCGCGGATATTGATTTCCGGATTGAAGTTAGTAGCAAATGCCATGCCATGATTACCAGCATTGCAATCTACAATATCCAAGTAGTGCAGCTCGTCGAAATGATGTTTTGCCGCATAAGCCGTGAAAATAGCCGATACGCCCGGGTCGAACCCGCAACCAAGTATTGCCGTCAGCCCCTTCTCGCGGAAACGGTCATGGTAAGCCCACTGCCAGCTGTATTCGAAATGGGCTTGGTCCTTCGGCTCATAGTTCGCTGTATCCAAGTAATTGACTCCGCACTCCAAGCAAGCCTCCATAATCGTCAAATCCTGATAAGGTAACGCTACGTTTATCACGATTTCGGGCTCGAATGAACGGAATAGAGCGACCAACTGGCTCACATCGTCTGCATCGACCTGAGCTGTGCGGATACGCCCCCCACCTACTGCCGCCGCGATTTGGTCACACTTCGACTGCGTACGGCTTGCCAACATAATCTCTGTAAAGACTGGATTCTTTGCTACTTTGTGCGCGACTACGGTTCCTACACCTCCCGCACCAATAATCAAAACTTTTGACATTAATCTATTAGTTTATATTGTTGCAGAGTACAGAACGAGGACTCTGCGGACTCTTTCTTTTATATATATTATGGTAACTCCGTCGTGGGAAACGACTTTGCCTCCAGCATATCATCGCGGCTCGCCTGCCCCCGGCAGATGCCATCCGCTGCGACTTCGCAAAGATAATACAATCTGCCGGTTGCATACGCATATTCATTCACTATTTTACAGTCCGACAATAAAAAACAGGGCTTGCAACCTGTCGGGCACAATATACTTCGGCAGCTTTTTCATCATATTCCTTGTTTATTGGCAAAATGCTATTACCTTTGTGATTGTTTAAACCGATAATATCTAAAACGAAAGAATATGAAAAGTATGATGACTCAATATGCGGGGATGTTGCTCAACTCTCCTATCATCGTCAGTAGTTCCGGACTCACCCGCCGTCCGGAGAAAAACCTCGAGTTCGAAAAGGCAGGTGCTGGGGCGATTGTACTTAAATCGTTGTTCGAAGAGCAAATCGAGATGCAGGGCGACACGTTGCTGCAAGACGAAGCTTATCCCGAGGCTGCAGATTATATACGGGGCTACGTGAAAGCTAATCAAATCGGCAGCTACCTCGACTTGATACATGAATCAAAACGTCTGTGTAGCGTGCCGATTATAGCCAGTATCAACTGCTACCGCGCGGAAGCATGGACGGAATTTGCGAAGCAGCTCGAAGAAGCCGGCGCCGATGCGCTCGAACTGAATATGTTCTTCCTCGAAACCGACATCAACGCACGCAGCAATGAGATTCAAGACTGGTATATCCAAGTGCTGCGCCGCGTCAAACAGATTGTATCTATTCCAATCATCATGAAGATAGGGAAGTATATGGTTAATCTGCCGGCATTCGTCAATCGGTTGTATGCGAACGGTGCAGATGCCGTCGTGCTATTTAACCGTTTCTATCAGCCGGACATAGATATCAACACGTTGCAAATCACTTCCGGCAATGTGTTCAGCAACCATGCAGACCTCAGTGATACGCTCCGCTGGACTGCCATTATTTCGGGCAAGCTGCCAAATGCCTGCCTCGCCGCTTCCACGGGAGTGCATGATTGGGAAAGTGTTATCAAATGCCTGCTCGCCGGAGCTTCTGCCGTGCAGATGTGCAGTGCGCTATATACACATGGTTCTGAGCTTATCTCCCAAATCCTCACCTGCATGGAGGAATGGATGCATCAGCATCACTATGAGACATTAAATGACTTCATCGGCAAGTTGAACTGTGCCAACATCCCGAATCCGGCACTGTATGAACGAGCTCAATTCATGAAGTACTTCTCGAACAGAGACTAATTTGTAAATTTGCTTTCATACCTAACGGCTTCCGCCTCCAACAAAACAAATGAGACGGCAAGCCGTTTCTTTTTAAGTACACATACGTAATTTAACCAGACTTCACACAACCTAAAATCATCCGCTCTTCCACTAAATCAGACAAAGTACAATCTATAAGAATATCAAACGCTACTAAGTCATACTTCATACAACCTACAAAAATTAGCTATATCATCAATTTAGAAATATCACAACCTAACGGAAGATAATATTCCAATAGGTAAGACATTCTACAAAATCAAAGAAAATAGGATTCTTTTAGGTTGCATTAGCTATAAATTAATAGAATCATGCAAGTAAATTAAATCACACATAATCACACCAGTAAACATCTGCTGCAAAATATAGTTTGCATAAACTATAATCTAATAAAAACAAATTCCCCTCTTATTCAGATTATCTGCTATCCAGATTCATCATAAGAGGGGAATAAATAGTTATAAAGTAGATTTCGTTGATTTTACCGCGCCGTAATGTTTAATAAGGAACCTCTTCGTTACCGCTTGGACGCAAGTAATCCGGCATATCTGCCACCTGATTTTGTGCCATGTTGCCGTTAGGTACGGACTGCGACCGAAACTCCTGCACAGAGATGTCGTCTTCTATATTCATAAACTTAGCAAACTCACTCTTGAAACGCAGGCGGACATCACCCGTCGCACCATTACGGTGTTTAGCGATGATAATCTCTGCCACGCCTATCAACGAATTGCCGCGCTCATCTTCTTTAATTTTGTAATACTCCGGCCTATGAATGAAGCAGACCATATCGGCGTCCTGCTCAATCGCACCCGATTCACGCAAGTCTGCCAACTGAGGTCGCTTACCTTCAACCCCCTGTCGGTTCTCTACGCCACGATTTAGCTGCGAGAGCGCAATAATCGGAATATTCAATTCTTTGGCTAATCCCTTCAGCGACCTTGATATCATACTTACCTCCTGCTCACGACTACCGAAGTTCATCCCGCTGGCGTTCATCAACTGAAGGTAGTCGATGATAATACATTTTACATTATGCTCGCGCACCAGACGACGTGCCTTCGTGCGCAACTCGAAAACTGACAAGCTGGGAGTATCATCGACATAGATCGGAGCGTCGTACAGCTCCTTGATTTTGAAGTCCAACTGTTCCCACTCATACTTATCCAGCCGTCCGCTCTTAAGTTTATCGCCCGGAATCTCGCAGACGTTAACGATTAAACGATTTACAAGCTGCACATTACTCATTTCGAGCGAGAACAAAGCCACAGGGATGTTGAAGTTAACTGCCATATTCTTTGCCATCGAGAGGACAAACGCTGTCTTACCCATCGCAGGACGCGCTGCGATGATAACCAAGTCGGAGTTCTGCCAACCGGAAGTTATCTTGTCCAAGCCTTCGAAGCCCGTGCGAAGTCCGCTCAGCCCGCCCTCCTGATTGGCTGCATTCTCTAACATCTTCAGAGCGTCACGTATGACGGGATTTATCTGCGTCGCATCCTTCTTGACATTGCGCTGCGAAATCTCGAAGAGCTTGCCCTCAGCCTCCTGCATCAAGTCATCCACATCGGTTGTCTCGTCGAAAGCCTTGTTTTGTATCTGGGAGGAGAAAGATATGAGCTCGCGCGCCAAATATTTCTGCGCGATGATTCGGGCGTGGTACTCGATGTGAGCACTGCTCGCCACCTTGCTCGTCAACTGTGCAATGTAGTAAGCCCCTCCGACTTGCTCGAGGTCGCCACGTTTGCGCAGCTGCTCCGTAACGGTCATCATGTCTATCGGGAACTGCTGCACCGCCAAATCTACTATCGCTTCGTAAATCAGCTGATGTGCATGTTCGTAAAAGCACTCCGGCTTCAGTATCTCGCTAACTACAGAGTACGCATCCTTCTCTAACATCAATGCGCCGAGAACTGCCTCCTCCAGCTCACGTGCCTGCGGTTGCAGCTTCCCCAAGTCCGGGACAACTACCGTCTTTTGGCGTGAGTAGCTGCTTGTATTTTGACTCTTCTTTGCCATATAAATGTATGACTATTCTTTAAAAGTGTATATCTTATTAAGTATAAAATTGGCTGCCGTATAAAAGGCCATAGCAAGTAACTGATTGTAGTAGGGGTCGATGCAGAGAGATGCATTGAGGATAAACAATACGCCCAACTGCAACAAATAGCAAATGCCAAAGACGCCACCGAACCGCAGCGCACTACGCCGCCATCCTGCAGAGCTCTGGAAAGTCCAGCAGCGGTTCCAGACGAAGCTATTCAGCACCCCCACTCCATATCCCACAATGTTAGAAACAAAGTCGGAGCAGCCGCAAAGCTTCAGCATCACCCAAATCACAAAAGCTGTAATAAATGTATTCCCTACGCCGACAATGCCGAATTTAATTGCCTGCTTCAATGTCTTTGCGTTGTGCATATTTTCTGATAGTTTCCTCAATGTCCTCTTTGGTAAATATCTTGACGTTCGTAATGGTGTACACATCGGCAAGGAAATTCCCGTACTCATTACACTCCTCTATAATCCGTGCCATTACTTCGCGTATATCGGAGCGAATAGGTATGAGCAGCATCAATTCGACATAATTCGTACCCACTACCAAACGGTCAATCTCACAATCTACCTTCGGAAAGTAGTAACTGAACTCTCGCTCGACAATCTGTCGCTGATACGCTTCGAATTCCTGCAGGTTGGACGAAAGCAAAAGTACATAGAAGCGCAACTTCTCGCCTTTCCCACCTAATCCGGTCGCAATATATATCTGCTTTTCGTCAGACAGTTCAGACTCCAAAGTAATTTGGCTGTCGGTCAACGCAAGATAAGCCCAATCCAATTCTTTCGGCGCAGGCTCTTGCTCGACATAATGCTTCAGATAAGTAAACGCCTTCGGATTCTTCGAGGCAGCCAACCAAATCAGCAAATCGCGGATGTGATTGTCGAAATTCAATTCCATCGGCTCCATCAGCATTTCGTACCACGCTTCACATTGTTCGTCAGTCGCCTTATATCCTACCGGCAATGCTTTTTTATAATTGTTAGAAGAGCGAAAATACTCCATCTGCAATTCCACCGGCACACAACGCTCCAGCACATGAATATGCCCCTTCATGTTTCGGAATGACTCCTGATAACTTCTTAAATCCTCATTACGCTCTTCCATTTTCATTTGTCATCAATTTTGTTCTTACTCCTTTTCTTTCAAATACGCCGTCTCCACTTTTTGCAGACGACTACGCAAACGGTCGGCTTCACCTTTACGAATCCGCAGCGTCATTTCACAATCCATGTCAAACTTCTGCGCAACGATTGTCGGCGCATCTTCTTTGACAATCCGCATGATGCTATTCAGATAAGGATACTCGAAAACGACCGTTATATCTTCGTCAACCGTACGTTCCTCTATTGTCGCCGCGGCGATGGCCTCGGCAGCAGCTGTCCGATACGCTACAATCAGCCCGCTTGTACCTAACTCAATCCCTCCGAAATAGCGGACGACGACAATTAACACGTCCGTCAACTCATTGGAATTAATTTGTCCCAAGATAGGTTTGCCTGCAGTAGATGAAGGTTCGCCGTCATCATTCGCACGGTATGTCTTCCTATCTGCCCCCAGCATATACGCCCAACAAACATGGCGGGCATCATAATACTCTTTGCGCAGTCGGGCGATTTCCGTTTTCACCTCCTCAACTGTCCGCACCGGAATAGCGAACGAGATAAAACGGCTGCGCTTCTCTATATAATAGCCCTCGGAAGGGTTTGTTATCGTCTTATACGTATCGTCCATCATCGCTTATTTTAGTTCGTTCTTCAGGAAAGGTGCAGTGCAACCGATTCCACTATTTGCCAACGCCTCCGGAGTTCCGGCGAACAAAACTTGTCCGCCATTCCGTCCGCCATCAGGTCCCATATCGATTATGTAATCGGCCGACTTTATCACATCCAAATTATGTTCGATAACGATGACCGTATTTCCCTTATCGACCAAACAGTTCAGCACATCCAACAGCACGCGTATATCCTCAAAATGCAAACCCGTCGTAGGCTCATCCAATATATATACCGTCTTCCCTGTGCTTTTCTTCGAGAGTTCCGTTGCCAATTTCACACGCTGACTCTCTCCGCCCGACAAGGTAGTCGAAGGTTGTCCCAGCTTAATATATCCCAGCCCGACCTCTTGCAGCACTTTAATTTTGGAAAGAATCGACGGAATATTCTCAAAAAACTCAACCGCCATGTTAATGGTCATATCCAGAATGTCTGCAATCGATTTCCCTCGATAACGGATTTCCAGCGTTTCCCGATTATACCGTTTCCCATGGCAATCCTCACAAGGAACCAATACATCGGGCAAAAAGTTCATCTCGATAATCTTATAGCCGTTGCCTTTGCAGGTCTCACAGCGTCCGCCCGGAAGATTAAAAGAGAATCTTCCCGGCTTATATCCTCGAATCTTCGCCTCCGGAAGCTCTACGAACAGATTACGGATATCCGAAAAGACGCCTACATACGTTGCCGGATTGCTACGGGGCGTCCGTCCGATGGGCGATTGGTCCACGCTGACCACTTTATCTACAAACTCCAATCCTTCTATCGCATCGTAGGCCAACGGGTCTTCCAGCGATCGATAGAACTTCTGGCTCAGTATCGGTTGCAATGTGCGATTCACCAGCGTCGATTTTCCACTGCCGGAAACACCCGTGACGCAGATAAACGTTCCCAACGGAAAGCTCGCATCGATATGTTTCAGATTATTTCCTGTGGCGCCCTTTACGGTAAGGAAATGCCCATTGCCCGGACGTCTTACTTTAGGGACGGCAATCTCCTTTTTCCCGTTCAAATAGGCCGACGTCAATGTATCGCGTTGCATCATTTCAGCCGGAGTCCCTGAGAATACCACTTCGCCTCCCAATCGTCCCGCTTTCGGTCCCATGTCCACGATATAATCTGCATTCAGCATCATATCCTTGTCATGTTCTACGACGATAACTGAATTTCCTAAATCGCGGAGCTGTTTCAGCGAATTAATCAATCGCACATTGTCGCGTTGATGCAATCCGATACTGGGTTCATCTAATATATATAATACGTTGACCAACTGGCTGCCGATTTGCGTTGCCAATCGAATACGCTGGCTCTCTCCGCCGGAAAGACTGCCTGATGCCCGGTTGAGGGATAGGTAATCGAGTCCAACATCCAATAAGAAACCTAAGCGGGAACGTATCTCCTTCAAGATTTCAGCAGCAATCCGCTGTTGCTTCTCGTCCAATTTCCCTTCGAGGTTATCCATCCATTCTTTCAATTCCGAAATATCCATCGCCGCCAATTCCGCGATATTTTTCCCGGCAATCCGGTAATGCAACGCCTCCTTGTTCAGCCGCTGCCCGTGACATTCGGGGCACTCTGCGGTGCGGATGAATTGCCCTGCCCATTTCTGAGCCGATGCAGAAGCGTCATCCTCCTGCTGCATCATGATATATTTGGCAACCCCTTCATACGACAGCATATATTTCGAAAGTCCTATCTCTTCGTAATTAATCGACAGCCGTTCATCCGTTCCGTTCATGATTTCATCCATCACATCCTCCGGAATATCCTTTATCGGCGTCTTTATCGTAAGCCCTGCCCGCTTGCAAATCGCTTCTATCTGCAGGAAGATAATCGACTTTTTATATTTTCCCAATGCCGTGATGCCGCCCTCATAAATACTGAGCGAAGGGTCCGGAATCAGTTTGCCGGTATCTATAATATTGACTTCGCCTAATCCTTTACACTTCGGACAGGCTCCGTTCGGCGAATTGAAAGAGAAATTGTGCGGCGCAGGCTCGCTGTACGACAAACCGCTGACCGGGTCCATCAGCCGTTTGCTATAATGGCGTATTTCGTTCGTCTCCGCATCCAGCAACATGACTAACCCGTCGCCCTGCTTCATTGCCAACCGCAGGCTATCCTTCAGGCGCTGCTCATCCTTTTCCGAAACGACCAGCTTATCGATGACGACCTCTACATTATGTATCTTATAGCGGTCCAATTTCATATTGTATATGATTTCCCGCATTTCGCCATCCACGCGGACATTCAGATACCCCTTCTTATGCAGTTGCTCGAAGAGTTCCTTATAATGTCCTTTGCGGGCACGCACTACCGGAGCCAAGATATAGGTCCGTTTGCCGCTGTATTTATCCATGATGAGCCGGAGGATTTGCTCCTCCGTATATTTTACCATTTTCTCACCGCTAAGGTAAGACCACGCTTCGCCGGCACGTGCATACAGCAAACGTAAGAAATCGTACACCTCCGTGACAGTCCCTACGGTAGAACGCGGGTTCCGGTTCACCGTTTTCTGTTCGATGGCGATGACCGGACTCAGTCCCGTTATCTTATCGACATCCGGGCGGTCCATATTTCCTAAAAAACTACGGGCGTATGATGAAAAAGTCTCGACATAACGTCTTTGTCCTTCTGCGAAGATAGTATCGAAAGCCAACGATGATTTCCCGCTCCCGCTCATTCCGGTGATTACGGTCAATGTATTACGCGGTATTTCCACATCGATATTTTTCAGATTGTGGACGCGTGCTCCTAATACAGAAATTACACCTGTCTCTAATGCTTTCTTATTGATAACCATACATTCTAATTAGCTATTTGCCGATTTTTCCTTTTTTCGGCTCGTAAAGGTACGGTTTTTTCCGGAATTTCGTGGGGTGGGGATGCTTGACCCAAAAGTAACCAAAAAGTCAAGGCTGCGCCTGCTTCGCTACTCATTCGTTGCTCTCCGCTGTTCGCGCCGCAAACTCGCTTCGCTCAAACAGGCGACGCTCTCGGTCGCTCCGTTTCACTCATTCGCTTTACGCTCACCAGCCGAAGGCCAATCCTACATGCTAACCAACTTGTTCTCCTCGTTCACTTGTCAACTTCAAAACTCCATATAGAAATAAGCGGCAAGGGCAAGCAAGAGGAGGATGATGAAGAGTATCGTATTTCCCCAGCGAATCAGGAAGGGGGGCATTTGGCCTATCAGGTTGCGGACCTTTTCGCTTCGGAGTTCGATTTTGTCCTGCTCCTCCTCTGCTTTTCGCTTCATCTCGTTGTAATCATTATCTTTCATGCGCCTAATTCCAATTGGTTCTTGACTAAGTTATAATATGCGCCTTGCCGGGCTATTAATGCTTCGTGCGTGCCTATCTCTACGATGTGCCCTTTATCGAGTACGACGATTTGGTCGGCATTCCGGACGGTGCTTAGGCGATGCGCCACGATGATGACCGTCTTCCCGCGATAGAATTCCGTCAGGTTCTCGACGATGGCACGCTCATTGTTCGCGTCTAACGAATTGGTCGCCTCGTCGAAATAGAGGAAATCGGGGTTTTTATACACGGCACGGGCGATGAGAATCCTCTGGCGTTGGCCTTGGCTTATGCCCTGCCCATCCTGTCCGATTACCGTATTATATTTCAAAGGCAGCCGCTCGATGAATTCCTCCACGTTGGCGATACGCGCCGCGAGGAGCAGACGGGCTTTGTCTATCTCGCTGTCATCCACCGCGATGTTCCGCGCTATCGATTCCGAGAAAATGTAACCGTCCTGCATCACCGCGCCGCATTGGTCGCGCCACCAGCGGAGGCTGAACTTCTGCAAATCATTCCCGCCTACGGTAATCATGCCTTCGACCGGTTTATAGTATCCCAGCAGCAATTTGATAAGCGTTGTCTTTCCGCTGCCGCTTGTCCCCACGATGGCGGTAATCTTTCCTTTGGGTATGACGAGCGAGATATTGTCAAGGACTTTCGGCGAGTGGATGCCTTCGTATTGGAACGTGACGTTTTTAAGCTCTATGTCCCGCGCATCGCCTTCGAAGCTGATTTGCACATCCTGCCAGCCATAGATAAACTGTACGAACTGCTCGACGGGGGCGTTCAGCTGGCCGATAATATATTGTATGGCGAGCATCATACCGAGCGACAAATTTCCATGTATCACCGCCGTCGCAGCCACTACCGTGATGACGATGTTCTTCACCTCATTAATCAATATGCTGCCTGCCTCCTGCGTTTGCTGAAGTTTCATCGCTTCGATATTCGTCTGGAAAAGGTCAGCCTGTATGTCCTCCCATTCCCATCGCCGCCGGCGTTCGCAATTCTGCAGCTTTATCTCCTGCATACCGTTCAGCATCTGCATGGTCTTGCTCTGGTTTTTGGCACGCTGCTCGAAATAGGTATAGTCCAGCAATCGCCGTTTCTTCAGGAAGAGGAATACCCAAACCGCATAGAGCGCGCTACCGATTAAAAACAGCAGGAAGATGAGCAAATTATAATATAACAACACGCATCCGAAAATCACAAAGCTGAACAACGAGAAGAGCACATTCAGCGTCTGGGCGGTAAGGAATCGCTCGACGCGTTCATGGTCATCGATGCGTTGCAAAAGGTCGCCCACCATTTTCGTATCGAAAAAGGCCATCGGCAAGCGCATCAGTTTGATGAGGAAGTCCGACAGCAGCGAGATATTCACCCGCGTACTGATATGCAGCAGAATCCAGCGGCGGATAAAGTCCACCGACGCGCGGCTGATTACCAGCATCAATTGCCCTGCCAATATCAGATAAATCAGATTCAAATCCTTTGCGGCGATACCCCTGTCCACAATCGCCTGCGTCAGGAAGGGGAAAATCAGCTGGAGGATACTGCCGACCAGCAGCCCCAGCAGCAACTGGACGAAAAACCGTTTGTAGGGCTTTACATAACTCCAGAGGAAACGGAACGGCTTCGGCATTTTGCGCCGCTCGTCCGGTTTCTCATAAAATGCGGGGGTCGGTTGCAATGCCATCAGGATTCCCTTTTCCTCGCCGCGCGTCCGCGTGCTTATCCAAGCGTTGCGCACCGTATCCTCATCGAGCCTCAGCAGGTTCTTGGCGGGGTCAGCGATATAGAACTGGTGTTCGCCATTCCGTTTGGTCTTGACATCGTAAAGCACCACGAAATGCTCTTGGTTCCAGTGGAGGATACAGGGAAAGGGACGCTGTTCGATGACCTTTTCGAGCGTGATACGTCCGCAGACGGTCCGGAAGCCTAAATATTCGGCGGCATCGCTCATGCTGAGCAGCGAAACGCCTTCGCGCGTGACAAGGCATAGCTCCTGCATGGTCTCGGCGGAATATTCCTTGCCGTAGTATTTCGCAATCATGCGCAGGCAGGTGGCGCCGCACTCCATCGAGTCGGGTTGCTTGATATGGGGGAAGGGTTTCACTTTTTTCTTTTTCTTTTTTATGCTGTTTGTTGTTTGGGCTTGACCCAAAAGTAACCAAAAAGTCAAGGCTGCGCCTGCTTCGCTACTCATTCGTTGCTCTCCGCTGTTCGCGCCGCAAACTCGCTTCGCTCAAACAAGCGACGCTCTCGGTCGCTCCGTTCCACTCATTCGCTTTACGCTCACCAGCCGAAGGCCGATTATGTTCATGAATTACGGTGTAAAACGCATACGCATCTTCTTCCGCTTGCATTCGTTCGGGAGTTCCTATTTTTCCAAACTTTGCATCCAATACAGCGTCATAATCTTTTATTTGATGATTGTTTGTCTTCATAATATTCGGATTCCGGATTACTACATTTCGTCATCCTGAGCGGAGTTCCAGAGGAACGGAGTCGAAGGATCTCCTATCTATTTAAATACTCCTTGTTGTTTGCAGGAGATATTTCGACTCCGCTGCGCTCCGCTCAACATGACGAAAAAGGATTACTCGGTCGGGGTGTCGCCGCCTTCGCCGCCTTCCTCTTCCTCCTTTTTCTTCTGGCCGGCACTGCGGTTATAGGATTTCTTATAGCTGTCGATGATGCCGTTGATTTCGTTAATCTTGTCGGTCACCAGTTTGATGGTATCTTCGTCGGGCGCCACGAATCCGGCAGCGTAGATGCGTTCGCAAAGCTCATTGAACACGTCGTCCGTCTGGCGGCGCAGTTCGGCGGTCGATAACTGGCGCGATTTGGCAGCAGCTGCGCTGGCGGTGGCGGTCCACTTCGCGTCGAAGGCTTCGTTGGCGGTTTGCAGTTCGTCGATAATCGGCTGGAGGTTCAGCGTGGTCACCGCCTCCGCGTTTTCCTCTTTGGCGAGGTCTTCAATCAGTCCGCGGATGCTGGCTGTCTCGGCAGCGTAGGCCTGCCGCTGGATGTCGGCATAGGCGCGGATGACGATTTCGAGCTGTTTGGCTGCCTTCAGGACGGCGGCTTTCGTCGAGCGCAGTCCGTTCTGGATGGCGAAGAAGAGGAACGACAGGAGTCGGTCGCGTTCGGCGTCATCTTCGGATTGCTCCTCCGTGCCGAGGCGTGCCTGCTGCTGGTTGTTGCGGTCGGTCAGCTGCGCGACAAGGTCTTTGTAGAGGTTCAGCACATCTTCGGGGATGAGGAATTTCTCGTAGAAAGCGATTTTGTCCAAGCAGGCGAGAATGGCCTGATGGAAGGCTACGTACAGGGATAAGATGAATTTCTGCAAATTCATGATGTTCAATTTCGGTGTATTTCTCATACGCTTTATATTTTAAGAGGTTAAACATATCTTTTTTCTCTGCCGAAGCAGGCTATTATATACTTACTTTGGCTTGCCGTTTGCGCGAGGCAACGTTTTGCAACCTTATTTTGGCTTGCCGTTCGCGCGCAGGAGCCTTTTGTAACCCTATTTTGGGCTGCCGTTTGTGCGCGGCAACGTTTTGCAACCTTATTTTGGCTTGCCGTTCACGTGCAGGAGCCTTTTGTAACCCTATTTTGGCTTGCCGTTCGCGTGCAGGAGCCTTTTGTAACCCTATTTTGGCTTGCCGCTCGCGTGCAGGAGCCTTTTGTAACCCTATTTTGGCTTGCTGCGCACGAGCGGCGAGGCAAAATATACTTACAACGCACTACAAATCTACGTTTTTTCTTCGGAATACATAGCGGAAGGGGTGGATTTTCGGAGAAAAAAGGCTTTTTGGGGGCATTTTTTATTCCGCTTTGATATTTCCGAGCCCTTTGTCGGTATTATACAACCGCTGTTGCTGGCGCCATTTCTTGTTGACCTTGTTATTGAAATTGTACGAAATGCCGATTATCGGCATCATGTAGCGGTCGGTCATCTTCTGCTTGACGTGTGCCGTATAGCCTTCCGCTTCGGTCCATCCTTCATAATGGTTGTCGCCCGCCGCGAAGTAACGCAGTCCGGCATTGAGCGCCCAGCCTTTGGGGAGCTTCCATGTCAAGGTCAGTTCCGATTCCGGCGTGCTGTAGCTCTTCGTTGTCCTCGTGTAGGTATTCCCCACTAACCAAACGTATGCGTAGAGCGAGACCTTTTTGTACCAGAGGTTGAGTGAGGCATTGCCCTGCAAGCTTTTTCCGCTAAAGGGCATGTCGTCGATGTAATCGCGCTGGTAGTAGGCGGTCAGATTCAGATTTCCGAAGCGGGAAAGGTTGAAGCGCACGCTGGCTCCGACTTGCAGTTGCTGCAATTTGTCGAGATTGCCGTAGGTCTGCGTATAGACGTTCCCCACCGTATGCCCGATGGTGGATATCTGGTCGGAGCAATAGTCGTAGGTGATGAAGGGCGAGAGGTAAATCCCTTTGCCGTTCCAAGTATAGGAGAATTGCAGGATATTGTCGATATAGGGCCTCAAGTAAGGGTTGCCCACGCTCTGCCGCAAGCTGTCGGTCGAGGTATTGTAAGGGTTCAGATAAGCGGCATCGGGCGAGGTGCGGTTGCGCGAATAGCTCAGCTGGAAGGAGGACTTCTCGTTGAGCATATAGCCTAATGAGGCGGCGGGGACAAAGTTCATGTAGTTGTTTCCGTAGCCGGCGATGTCGGCGAACACCAAGTCCAAGCCCAAGGAGAACATGTAGGAAAACTTAGACTGCTGCTTGTTGCGGATGGCGGCATACAGGTATTCCGTAGCCTCTTTGTCGTGGAAACGGAGTGCACCGGAGGCGCGGTCATCAATCGTCGTATGCTGCAGGTAGGTATTTGCGCCGAAGCTCAGCGCCACCTTGTCGGACGGGGCGAAATCGTAATTCAGCTCCAGTTTGAGCGATTTTTTCTTATTGTTCAAATCGATTAACGAGTTGTAGGCATAGATATCGCTCTGTTCGCTGCCGGACCCTTTGGCTCCGGAGCCGTAGAGACCGAACGCGCCGGTCACTTCGAGGGTATTGTCCTCGGCAAAGTCATGCTTATAGTAAAGATTATAGGAATTGTCGAAATAGGAGTTGCGCGTATATTGGTCGATAAGCAACGGGAAGTGTTCGGGCGATGCGGATTCGAAGATTGTACCCGTCCCGTGCTGTCCATACTTTTGCGGATTGTTGATATACGATATAGCAAATGCCAGATAGTCGTTGTCGGACGCCACGAGGTCGCCGCCTACATTAACGGAGAAGGACTGGCTTTTGTAACGGTAGTTGCCCTCCCAATCGCGAACCAGATTGCCGGAGTTGGAATAGCTGGTCTGCTCGCCGTCATCATTATGGAAATAGAAATGCTGCGCGTTCAGGTAGAGGGAAGCTTTGCTGTTACCCACTTCAAACGAGCCACCCGAAACGCCGAAAACGCCCTCCACGTTGTGTTTGCTGAAAAGATTTCCGTTCAGGTAGGATTTTTCCGAACGTTTCGTTTTGATATTTACGATGGCACGCACTTTCTGCTCGCCGCGGTAACGGGCGGAAGGGTTCTCGATGACCTCCACCGATTCAATCAGCGACGGGTCCAAGCTGTTGACATAGCCCGGACGGTTGACGCCATTGACAAGGATAATCGGCGTTCCGCCGGTAGCCAATGAGATGCTCCGGTTGGTTTCATCCACACGCAATTTAGGGATTTCGCGGAAGGCTTCATATACATTGTCCGCCTCCAATGCCTTTTCGGATAAGATAAAAGTAGACATTCCCGCGCCCACTATGATTCGGTCGCGCCGGTCGGCATCGACCGTCAAGGTCTCCAGCTGTTGCGCATCTTCCTGCAAGATGATTGTGCCGAGCTTTGTGTTTTTGTTTAACGAAATGTTTTGCTCATGATTTTTAAAACCCATCATCGATATGACACAGACATAATCCATACCGGGCAAACCCTTCAACTCGAACGCACCTTTGGCATCGGTAATCGTACCACCCATCAACGAATCGGCAGACATCAGTACCACCGTAGCTCCTGCCAACGCCTCATCCTTCGCATCAACCACTTTGCCCGACAAGTTATACTGGGCCTGCGCGACGAATGCCCCCAAGAGCATCATCACGATAAATACCGGTTTAAGATAATTCTGTTTCATAATATTTCTGGTTTAGGAGTTATTTTATTTCGCTGTATTCTCCCGAATCAATCCGGAGTCGGAATCACTGTTTGTCAGTTGGGTTCCTTTGTGTTGTCTTGCCTTTCCGGTAGAGAAATAGTAGGTAAAGCTCAGTGTACACAGGTACTTGAAATTATTCCAAACGGTTTCTTCCTCATATTGGAAATTCGGTATGTTTGCGTAAGTCCGAGTAGGATGTGCATAATACATCCATTCTGCGCCTACGGAGAAATCTTTATGTTTCCATAAAGCGGAGACGAAACAGTTCCTTCCGTTTTCGGTAAACAAGTCGCCATTCACTGTCGTATAAGGAATATTGAAGAAGGCATTGACCTGTACTTTATTTATGACAAACAATGCGTTTATTCCGAATTGGTGCGTATCGTTCCGGACTTCTTGCGACGGCGTTTGATAACGGTTTTGAAAGAACATATAATAGGGCTGAATGGTAAACCATTTCACCGGATTCCAGCTTCCGACAATCGATGCGCCGAACGAATCGGAATGGTCTAATGAGACATTCTGCTGTATGATATTTGTACCGTCTGCATATAAAACCGGCATATAGGGACGTACATCGTGCCGATAAAATGCCGAAGGAGAAATATACCATTTATTATCGGCAGAGACGAATTGGAACGAAAGATTCGTATTGTAGTAATAGAAAGGCTTCAGGTCTGCATTTCCCATTGTATAATAGTTCTCATCTATGCTGACGATATTGTTCGTCAAATAGCCGATATCCGGAATTTGGGAATTGACCGAACTCTGCAAACGAGCAGAAAATAATTTGCTGAATCCATAATTCAACGACAGGGCCGGACGGAATACCCAGAAATGATAGCTATCCCCGCTGACCGTATGGTAATTCACATTCTCCGCACCCAAATCGATGGAATAGCTGAGCTTCTTCCATTGGTTTGCATATTCGGTGTAGAAATAGCTCCGGTTATAATTCAAATCCGATTCGCTGGTTCCATTAAACAGCTGGTTCAAGTTTTTGTATCGGAAATTCGCGCCCACGTACCAATCGCCATTCCATAACTTATCGCTATATAAAGCCTCCGCAATCAGGGAATAGGATTTGTTTTTGAAAAGGTTCTCGTAGGCATAATTCCATTCGGGGCGTCCCTCCATCACGCGCGACAAGGTATTATCCGACTCAGACGTGTAATAGGTATTTACCGCATTGACGCTTAACGAACGGGTATCGGTGAAGTTTTTGGAATAGTATAAATCAAGCGACCATGAATTGTAATCGCTCTCCAGATTCCGGCTGTTAAGGCCCGTTATCTGCTCGTCCGCATTCCGGCTTATCGCATCTTGTTCATACTTCTCGTGTCCGGGACTCTTCCGATAGGTAAATCGGGCATTAAACAGGTTGCTGCCCTGATAACGTTGGTAAGTCAGGCGGGCGGTATGGTACTGGCCTTTATAACTGCCCGGTTTACCTACGTAATCGTTCGTGTAATCGGCATATTGGTATTTATTGTTCATCCGGTTATCGTTCAATGCACGATAATCTATCAAGTAATAGGCAGAGAACTGATTGAGCGAATCGGTATAGCCGAGGTTGATGACATTGGTCCCGTATCCGGTCGTAACCCCATTTCTTGTATCAATATAGGCAGTAAGCATTCTTTCTTTCGGCCGTTTGGTAATCACTTCCAATACGGCACTGATATTCTCATTCGCGTACCGTGCCGGCGGTTCGCTGTAATAGTTCAACTTTTTGATGTCCTCAGCCTGCATGGTTTGCAAATCCAATGACGAGGCCCGTTTCCCATCAATAACGATAAGGACGCTCTTTTGGTCAATGGTCGTCAACTCGTTGCTCAACCCGCCTGAAGAAAATTGAGGCAAACTGGATATAGCATCCAATGCGTTGTTGCCGACTTCCATATTTTCTTTCCGCAAAAATATCTCATCCCGGTTTCCGAAACTCTTCAGCATCGTAGCCGTAATCACCACTTCGTCTATAATTTCCGAATCCTCCCTTAAAACAAAACGCGCATCAATATCTTTCTGAAGCGACTGCTCGGCATACAGTGTTTGGAAGCCGACCATAGAAAAGCGCAAGACATAATCTCCGGCAGACAGATTATCACAGGAAAAACGCCCCTCAGCATTGCTCACCGCACCCTTTAAGACGTGCGTAGTATCCGTTGCTGCAAATACGACCACGTTAACCCCCGCAAGCGGCTGTTCCTTCTCATCCACACACTGCCCTGAGATAGCCAATTGCGCCATGCCGCTCATCACATTCAACAA
Organism: uncultured Parabacteroides sp.; assembly: GCA_949289155.1. GTDB lineage: Bacteria > Bacteroidota > Bacteroidia > Bacteroidales > Tannerellaceae > Parabacteroides. Next base: position 105,058 of record CASEMX010000001.1, on the reverse strand, counting down.
GCATAAGCACAAAGCCAACCAAATCCTATTCGCGCTTTTCATTTGTTTCTTGATTTAAAATGATTATTTATGCTCTTTCAAGCAAATCCCAACATATCTTTTGGTTTTACTTTTATAAACACAAATGTTTTCAGATGCAAAAATAAATACCTTAATAGTAATCTGCAATTTTTTTCGATATTTTTTTTACAATATGGCAAAAAAAAAATCAACTTCATGAAAGAATGACAAGAGAGCAACCGGGATATTCCGAAATTATTACTCATTCTTTACCTTGAAATAAATTCATCTTTTTTATGAAGATATAATCTATAATAGGTTCATAGATAAAGAAAATAAAGATACTTATTTGAAAATAGAGAATTTGAAAGGGATTGGATATCAGTTAACTTATCAAGAATAAGAAAAGAACCGACAACAGGCTGTTTGCCCATTGTCAATTCTTTCCCCGACTGCCCAAGTCATCATACAACGTTTGCAAAAGGGCTTTGCCTTTTCTCAGCCTATCTTCAGATGCAGCAGGATTGCTTTCCATCAAGATGCGGCCGCCTTCGTTATCATATACCACAAAGTCGGAACTATCCACCATCCCGAAACCATTTTTGAAAGTATAAAAGGCATATTCCGGGGCATTCGGATTCAGAATATCTTTACTGAAGTAGAACTCATCGTGCGGAAGTTCCATCTGTCCCAATAAAGTGGCAACAATATCCGTCTGGTTGCAATAATTGTCGATTATTTTCGGACGGCTAACGGCTCCTCCTATCCAAAGCATCGGGATATGGAAACGGCTCGGCTCATAGTCCTTCAGATTGTCCGGATAACGGAATCCATGGTCCGCCACCATCACCACGAGCAAATCCTTCCAGATGGGCAATGTCCGCAACCTGTCGATAAAATCGCCCAAGCAACTATCCGTAAAGGCGACCGAATTCAGATAAGGATGCTCCAAGCGGTGATAAGGAACCTCGAACGGCTCGTGGCTGCTCAACGTAAGGAAGGTCGTCATCCAAGACTCTTGTGATTTTCTCTCCTTCAAATCCTGAAACAAACGACGGAAAGTGACATCATCGTTGGCGCCCCATTTGCTTAATCGGTCCGTAATCGGAAAATCCTTGTCCGAAACAATCCGGCTATACCCCGAACCGAAAAAGAAGCTCTGCATATTCGTAAAATTGATGTCTCCGCCATAAAACATATCCGACGTATAGCCCGCATCACCCAACGAATGCGCCAACGAAGGGAGCGTCTGTGCCTTCGCAGGGTATTTCATAATCGAAGTGGTAGGTTGTGCCAAATAGCCATCCAAGATAGCTACCAACCCGCGGTCTGTACGGAAAGAATTCGCGTACATATTCGTAAACAAAACGCCCTCCCGGCTGAGCCGGTTCAGATTCGGCGTAACATCTGCCGTTCCGCCTGTCGTTTCTACCGTATTCGCCGAAAAACTTTCGAGGATAATCAGCAGGATATTCGGGCGCGTAGTTGTCAATAATGACTGACGTAACGAATCGGGGACGGCCGTTGTTTGCCCGGCGTGAAGCTCTTCCATCACCGCAGCCCGCTCCTCTTCCGGAAAGAAATCGAATTGCTCTTCGAAATTCTCCTGTTTGAACGCAGAAGAAAGCAAACTGAAACAGGGATTGATGGCGGAATGGTTCAGAAATTGGTTATTGCTGAAATAAACCATCCCGACATTGGCAGTAGAGGTCGTGACGCCTCCGCGAATCGGAATGAACATCAGTCCGCCCAACAGAATAATCGACAAACTTGCCGGAATCTGCCGTTTCACCCATCCGGTCGGAACCAATGGCAACAGGCATTTCGAAAGATAATAATAGATGAACAGCGCATAAATAAGGAATGCGACAATCTGCTGGACGAATAGCCGCATCGGGACACTCGCCATCGCATCTTTCGGTGATTGGAGATAGAAAAGCACGGTCCCGTCCAAACGGAATCCCCAATAGGAATAGAGCGCCACATCGACCACAAAGATGGCTGAAATAAGGAATGCAGCCAGCAGGAAATAACCTTTCAATACCCTCCTGAGCCATTCGCCGGGAATCCATACCGAAGCCAATGTCAGAAATAAGGGCAATGCCGTAAGATACCCCGCTACCGTACAATCCAACAACAGCCCGTGGGCTATCACTTGCAGGTAATCAGCCGGCGAACAACCGTCCGCCAACTGATTATTATAAATCATAAACCAAGGCTTCTGGACCATAAAAACCGGAAGCCAAGCAATAAAAAGGAGAATCAGGAATAATAACCGCTTTTTCATTGCTTATACAGTTTCTCGCGCAGTTCTGCAATTGCGGGGTCGCTGATATAATCGTCGTAATCCATCATCTTATCGATAATTCCATTCGGCGTAAGCTCGATAATGCGGTTAGCGACGGTCTGAATGAACTCGTGGTCATGGCTTGAGAACAGAATATTTCCCTTGAACGTCTTCAACGTATTATTGAACGCTTGGATAGATTCCAAATCCAAATGGTTGGTCGGCGTATCCAATATCAAACAATTGGCATCGGTAAGCATCATTCGGGAAATCATACAGCGCATTTTCTCTCCACCGGACAAGACACTTACCTTTTTCAACAATTCTTCTCCGGAGAACAACATACGTCCCAAGAATCCTTTCAGGAATACTTCATTCGTATCCGGCGAGAATTGGGACAGCCATTCAATCAGGTTATAATCCGAATTGAAATAACGGGTATTGTCCAACGGAAGATAAGAGGTCGTGATGGTTTGTCCCCACTGGAAAGTACCGGCATCCGGTTTCTCCTCCCCGTTAATAATCTGGAACAACGCAGTCATGGCACGCGGGTCGTGACTGATAAAGACAATCTTATCCTCTTTCTCGACATTGAAGTTCAAATCCTTGAACAGATATTTGCCTTCAATGCTCTTCGTCAGGCCCTTTACCTCCAATATCTGGTTACCCGGCTCGCGATTCGGAGTAAATAAAATACCCGGATAGCGGCGCGACGAGGGTTTAATCTCTTCGATATTCAATTTCTCCAACATCTTCTTACGGCTGGTCGTCTGCTTCGACTTTGCTACGTTCGCACTAAACCGGCGGATGAACTCTTCCAGCTCTTTCTTCTTTTCTTCTGCCTTCTTATTCTGTTGCTGCTGCTGGCGGAGCGCTAACTGGCTCGATTCATACCAGAAGCTATAGTTTCCGGCAAAGAGTTGCAATTTGCCATAGTCGATATCGACCGTATGCGTGCAGACCGAATCGAGGAAATGTCGGTCGTGGCTGACCACCAATACGGTATGGTCGAAATTAGAAAGGTAATTTTCCAACCAGCTGACGGTCTCCAAGTCCAAATCGTTGGTCGGCTCGTCAAGCAACAGGTTATCCGGCTGGCCATATAACGCACGCGCCAAGAGCACACGTACCTTTTGTTTACCGCTCAAATCCTTCATCAACATATAATGCAAGTCTTCGCTGATACCCAAACCGCTCAACAACGATGCCGCATCGCTTTCTGCGTTCCAACCCTCCATCTCGGCAAACTTCTCTTCCAGTTCTGCCGCACGGATTCCGTCCGCATCGCTAAAATCCTCTTTTGCATACAACGCATTCTTTTCGCTCATCACATCCCAAAGCGTAGAATGTCCCATCAATACGGTATCCATTACGGTATATTCGTCGAACGCGAAGTGGTCCTGCGACAAAACCGAGAGGCGTTCGCCGGGTCCCATCGAAACGCTTCCGCGCGTCGGCTCCAACTGTCCGCTGATTACCCGGAGGAAGGTCGATTTACCTGCTCCGTTCGCACCAATAATTCCGTAACAATTACCCGGAGTAAATTTCAGATTCACATCCTGAAACAAAATTCTTTTTCCAAACTGAACATCCAGACTGTTTACTGTTATCATACTCAATATGTATAAATAGCTATTTTTACTTCAGGCGGCAAAGGTACACAAAAACCTACGAATTTTAAGCACTTCGAATGAAAATCAGGAAGCGTCGTACAGAATCGAACGTTTCCCGGTTCAGCTGCCAACACGTGTTGCCGGTCTCCCGAGCCTCCGGAAGTGTTGCCAACACGTGTTGGGAGGTCTCCCGAGCTTCCGAAAGTGCTGCCAACACGTGTTGGGAGGTCTCCCGAGCCTCCGGAAATGCTGCCAACACGTGTTGGGGGGTCTCCCGAGCTTCCGGAAATGCTGCCAACACGTGTTGGCAGATTTTCTTCGGAGAAAAATGGTAAAAAACGGAGCGAAGTGGAGTCGAAGCATCTCCTACACAACCCTCTTCAGGCCGGCAAAACTGCCCGTTTACGGTCTTTCATAATCGCATCTTTATTTTCCAAAGCCCATTGAATCAGCGTATCGATGCAAGGCAACAGGGAATGCGCCCGGGCTGTCAGTCTGTATTCCACACGGGGTGGCACTTCAGGATAGACCTTTCGCGTCACATACCCATCCTCTTCCAACGTCCGGAGCGTCACGGTCAGCATCTTCTGAGATATATCCGGTATTTCACGCTGCAACTCTTTGAAACGAATGGTCTCTTTGTCCGTTTTATCAAGGGTATAAAGGACCAATAACGACCATTTGTCGCTGATTCGCGCCAAGATATTCCGAATCGGACAGGTAGGATATAACGTATCTTCAATCATTTGTCTGTTCATATTCCACTATTTTTCAAATTACTCCACAAAAGTAAGTAAAAAGCTTTTCAAGCGCAAGAAAAAAAATTTCAAAAAAATGCATCCCGCAAACCTTTCATATCCAACAAAGGTTACCTACGGGTAATCAACTGACCTATCCGTGCCTTCTTGCAGATAAAAAATAACGAATATACTTTTGCGGTGTAAAAAGAACAAAGAAACTTTTTGAAACTAATGTTTAACATCAAATATTTACGAATATGAAGAAGGTATTATTTATTTTGTTTAATCTTTTAACAATTACAGTTATGGCACAAGGACGTTTTGAAGTAAAGGAATTCGGCAATTTCAAATTGCATGTCTATTACACGAACGATGTAATGGCGGACGCGAGCTACATCATCGAAGGAAATAACGCACTGGTTACGATGGAACAACCGCTTTTCAAAGAGAATGTGGCAGAATTCGACGAGTATCTTTCTAAATTGAACAAACCGGTTGAGCAACGGATTACGAACTATCATGTAGGCGGAACCGGAAATCATGACGTAATTATGGCAGAAGGAATGCCGGAATTCACGAAAGGCGCTATCTATGGCGGCATGATGCAACATTTCTCGCAGACATTCGGCGATGCAATGACAGAACTTCCGACCGGAAAAGCCACAGAAGTGAAATTTGGTTCGACACAAATCTATGCCGGCGTGCCTTTTGAGTTCCGGCATGGGGCGGCTACCGATTTTCCCGGAGCCAGTATCCTGATTGGCGGGAAAATCTATTACACCCATTGGACTCCGGCAAAGGCCCATACGAGCCATTTGCAAATCTCTTCACCCGCAGCCATCGATGCTGAGATAGCAGAAGCTGAACGGGCATTGCAATCGGGCGCGGAACTGTTTATCGGCGGACATGGCGGAGCTGCTAAAGCCGATGACGTACGATTCAAAATCGATTATCTGGAAACAATGAAACGGCTATTGGCAGAAAATGCAAATGCAACGGCATTCGTCGAAGCAATGAAGCGGACCTATCCGGATTTGCCCGGAGCCGAAGGGCTGACTGATTTGGCAAACGCATTGTATAAATAAGAGAAAGGCGAAACTGCTCCAAACAATCCAGAAAGCATCCGTTCCTCTCGGATAACGAGCAGGACCGGATGCTTATTTGTTCCTATCCCCTGCTCCTCTTTTTCAGAAAAAAGGTGTCTCCTGCCGTTTGGGTTTGGGAAAGTAGCGTATTTATACTACTTTTGCAGATAAAATCAGCAGACTGATTTTTGCATTCATGAGTTGATAGAGGAAAAAGAATGAAGAAAGAAGAGAACCCGGTTTATGCACGGAATACATTAGAATTCGTTACGGTTGCCTTGGAATACTGCTCGTTTGTCGAACGGGCGGCAGAGCTGGAACTGTACGAATTTGTGGATAAATCGACAAAAATATTGCCTTTGCTTTACTTAAAGGCGGCTTTATTACCCAGAGTAGAGCCGGATGAAATTTATGAACCGGAGTTGCATGTCACAGAAGATATGTACGAATCGGTACGGAAAGGAATTGCTGGACTTTTAGAAGAGAAAGACAGCTATTTGGATACGTTCCACCCGGACATGCAATATAGCGAAACCCCGATTGCCGCTTTTATTTCAGAGAATTTAGCGGATGTTTATCAAGATGTAGGAAACTTCGTCGCCCTGTTCCGTGAAGGAAATGAAGTGGTGATGCGGGAATCGATTGCCCTTTGCTACCGAAACTTCTGCGAATATTGGGGACAACAATTATTAAATGCGTTGAAAGCATTGCATTGCCTACGTTATATGGATGAGGAATTGAGAGAAAATGATGACAGATAAATACGCACATACAATCACAAAAGAAGAAATAGACGCTTTCCCGTTAGAACATTATACGGGACGAATCATTGTATTAACCAACGAGAAAGAAGCCAACCGGGCAGTGGAGTATTTGCAGAAGTTCCCGGTTATCGGATTCGATACAGAGACGCGCCCGAGCTTCCGGAAAGGAAAGCGCTATAAAGTTTCGTTAGTGCAATTATCGACAGAGGATACCTGTTTTCTGTTCCGATTGAACCGCATGGGATTTCCTTCCTCTCTATTGCAGCTGTTAGGCAATGAAAAGGTGATGAAAATCGGATTATCGGTCAGAGATGATTTCAATTCGATGCGAAAACGGGTAAATATCGAGCCGCAAAACTTTTTGGAGCTACAATCGTTCGTAGCGCAATTCGGCATCGAAGAGGCAAGTCTGCAAAAAATATATGCCATTTTGTTCCGGAAAAAGATATCCAAAGCACAACGCCTGACCAACTGGGAAACTGACGTGCTGACCGAACAGCAACAGCGCTATGCCGCGTTGGACGCATGGGCGTGTCTCCAGATATATAACCAATTGAATAATGAAGCATCATGAGTTACTGTAAAGTTTTATTGAAGCCTAAGAAGGAGGAATCCCTGCTGCGGTTCCACCCGTGGGTGTTCTCCGGAGCTATCCAGCGAATAGATGGAGCACCGGAAGAGGGAGACTTGGTAGAAATATACGGTGCAAACGGGGATTTCCTTGCCATTGGGCATTACCAGATAGGAAGTATCGCTGTACGCATCCTCTCTTTCGAGCAACGCGACATAGACCATGCCTTTTGGGTAGAACGAATTCGCTCGGCGTATCAGCTACGTTGCACATTAGGGTTAGCGAATGCCACCAACAACAATACCTTCCGTCTGATTCACGGCGAAGGCGACAATCTGCCGGGATTAGTTGTGGATATGTATGCCCATACTGCAGTCATGCAAGCGCATTCGGTGGGAATGCATCGCTGCCGCTTTGAAATAGCGGAAGCCATGAAAGAGGTAATCGGCGACTCGCTGCAGAATATCTATTACAAATCGGAAACGACCCTCCCTTACAAAGCCGAACTTGACAGCGAAAACGGGTATCTATACGGTCACGATGTAGAAGATATCGCTTTAGAAAACGGACTGAAGTTCTGCGTGGACTGGCAAAAGGGACAAAAGACGGGATTCTTCGTGGACCAACGCGAAAACCGCTCGTTGCTGGAACATTATGCCAAAGGGCGTTCGGTATTGAATATGTTCTGTTACACGGGAGGATTCTCGTTTTACGCCATGCGCGGCGGAGCGAAAGTGGTCCATTCGGTCGATAGCTCGGCAAAAGCTATTGCGCTGACCAACCGGAACGTCGAACTGAACTTTCCGGGCGACCCGCGTCATCAAGCCTATGCTGAAGATGCCTTCAAATACTTGGAGCGGATGGGTAGCAATTATGACCTGATTATCCTCGACCCGCCGGCATTTGCCAAGCATAAGAATGTATTGCGCAATGCCCTGCAAGGCTACCGGAAACTGAACGCCATCGCTTTCGAGAAAATCCAGCCGGGGGGTATCCTGTTCACCTTCTCCTGCTCGCAGGTGGTCAGCAAGGAGAATTTCCGCTTGGCAGTATTCAGCGCTGCCGCACAAGCCGGCAGGAAGGTCCGCATCCTGCACCAACTGACCCAACCCGCCGACCATCCGGTGAATATTTATCATCCGGAAGGGGAATATCTGAAAGGACTGGTCCTGTATGTTGAATAAATGAACGGAGAGTTATCGCAGCTCCCCTCCTGCTAACACAACAAATCGAGGCTGCCCCGCATGGTGAGAATCCATCCGAGGCAGCCTCTTTTCTTTGCTGCGCCTACTTGCTTTTCTTATATTGGTATATGATTTTGCCCTTGCTGTTCATTAAATAGAATGCCAGCTCGCTGTCGTTAACGGAGAAAAGGGTGAATCCTGCGTCGGAACTGCAGAAGCGGGTTCCTTCTATCTCCTGTACCTTTCGGGATAACGAGCCTGAGGAGTTTACCAAGTATTCTACTTTGCTGCCGGCGGGCAGGATATGTTGGAAATTATGGATATGCCCGCACAGGTACATGTCCACACCATACTTCTCAAGCAGCGCTTCCACATGGCTGCGCATATCGGTACGCTCACTTTCGGACTTGTCCGTATAGGCATAGAGCGGGTGGTGTCCCACGACGAGCTTCCACTTTGCTTTCGAGGAGGCGAGTGCTTTCTCCAGCCAGCGCATCTGTTCTTCGATGCTCTGTTTGGAGGCATCGGCATACTTCTCCGGTTTCTCGCGGTATCGCTCGATGAGCGGTGTCGTATCTATGAAGAAGATTTCCAATGTCTCCTTCTCGCCGGCCTCGAACTGTTTGCTATAGTAGCGGGCGGGCGCTATCCAGCGGCGGCTTACCTTGCTGTAATCCTGTACGGCTTGTGTATTGCCTCGGTACTCATGGTTGCCATTTATGGCGAACCAGTCAATCATCAGGTCGGGGTGGCTGTATATCAGTTCGTAGTTCGTCATCCACAACGGGTCTTGGGTACTTGCAATGCCGTTAAAGTGGTGGGTATCCCCCGCCGCTACGACAAACTCGATGTCCACTTTCTCTGCCAGATTACCCATCAGCTCCGCGATAGGCTTCTGCTCATAGTAACCATTGCGTCCCAAGTCGCTTACCAGATAGAAGTTGAGATTGTCCTCCGGTATCTGGGGCACTTCGAAGCCGGTAGCCGGATTGGGGTTCAGGGCATTTGCCTTGTCAGCCCGGGCAGCTTGGCGCTCCTCCTTCTCGGAGGAGGGAGCCGTACAGCTGCCTAACGTTGCCGTTGCGAATAAGGCGGACAGTGCCTGTATGTATTTACGTCTGTTCATTCTTTCTCTTACTGATTTGTTCGTTATCCTTCAGGGTTAATTTGCACCGTACGCTCCGTAATGTGCCTGCACTGCCGGAGAGGTATAGGTTTCTCCATCGACGGTCAGACCTGTTGTTGCGAAGTAGGGTGCTGCGAAGGCTTCCGTACCGCTGGCTGCGCCTTCCAAAGCCGGGGAACCTGCATTTAGGTGGAAATCCCATGCCTCGTCATATACATACTGCGTCAATGGAACCGCGTTAATGTCGAAGTTGACGAACTGTGGGTCTTTTGAGTCGCCTTCCGTAGCGATGATGCTGTGTGCGTCGACTACGCCGGTGTTGTAATCCTCATGCTCATAGTTGTAGCCTTGCCAAGCGTACGCTACGCCACTCTCCTCGTTGAAGACGATGTCACTCTCTTGGCTGCCTGAAGCGTAGTAGTTGTAGTCGATTACGGAGTTGTCATCGTATCCCTCTTCCGGGTCGTTAGGGATGGTGAAGCTCGGTGTCATCGCGCGGAACTTGCAATTCACTATCAGGTTGTTGAACACATTCGCTAAGATGTTCTTCTCTACATAGATGCAACCGCCCTTCTCGCCGTCACGACGCCATCCGGAGTTTACAATCGTGTTGTTGTAAGCCTGTACCAAGGCCTGACTGCGTGTCTCGCTCTGGCCGGAGCTGGACAACTTCAGACCGTTCGTGTTCGGGCTGAACATAAGGTTGCCTGCTACGTCCACCTTACAACCTGCCTTCACGTTCACTGCCTCTGCGCCGGTCTCACCGTTAGCTGCGAATATATTATTCGCGATGATGGCATTTCCACCCATCAGGTAGATACCGTCTGACCATCCGTTGCGGAGGATAGAGTTCGTGATTACGTAGTTACCGTTGATGTTGTTAGTAGTAATCTGCGGATAAGCGTCATCTCCTGCTGTATATACCCCGCTCGTGGCAGCCGGAGAACCCTCGATAACCTGTCCGCCGGTATATTCTATGATGGTATGGTCTATCAGCATCTCGCCGCATGACTCCGACGCTACGATACCGCCCCACAAGCCGGCAAAGATATTGGCTTCCGTGCGCTCCTCCTCAGGCACAGAGAACAATATGGGTGCGTCTGCCGTCCCTTTACAGTAAAGGTTACCATCCACGGTAAACTCAACCGGTGCATGGTTTGTACCTACGCCCGACGTACTAAAGAGCACCTGAGCACCTGCCTCGATAATGAGCGATTTCCCTTCGGGAACGGTGAAGTGCTCGCTTATGTTGACTATCGTATCACCCGGCCACGTAACAACATCCGCATTCGCCCATGGGTCTGATGGCTCCTCAGGCGTAGGTGTTGGTGTAGGCTCCGGCGTAGGAGTTACTGTAGTGTTCGGCTCGTCGTCATCACAAGCCGTAAAGGTAGGAATAGTAGCCAGCATCGCTGCGCTAATTAATAAATAACTTCTTAACTTCATATCTGTAATGTTTAAAAGGTTGTATTCAATATCTTAAAGCTGTAATTTCATCTTCCCGCTACGCGGTAGAACGTCTCCCCTTAGGGCGTGACTTCATCTCCCCTTATAAGGTGATTTCATCTCCCCGCTACGCGTGACAGCGTCTCCCCTTAGGGCGTCAGTCCATCTTCCCGCTACGTGTCAGCTCATCTTCCCGCCACGCGTCAGCTCATCTTCCCGCTATGTGTCAGTTCATCTTTCCACTACGCGTCAGCTCATCTTACCGCCACGCGGAACATCAAATTACCACCTGATGTAATCCTATATTATTAGAGTTTGTAGCGTACGCCGAGCAGGATAGACTGACCGTGCCACTCCTTCCGTTCGATGACATTTCCGTCGTGGCGCTCATAGTCGATATTCGCTGTACGCGGTCCATTCTGTATATACTGGAGAAGTGGGACATCCAGCAGGTTGGAAGCCTTTGCGTACACACTCAGTCCGCACTTGAAGCTCTTCTCTACCGAGGCATCCAACTGGAAGTAACCGTCTTCCAAGATGTCATCATCATACCAGTTCGATATGTCACTGAGTCGCTTGCCTGTATAGCTACCGGCGAGCTGACCCTCCCACCCGTGACGCGTATCCTTGAACAGAAGCGAGAGGTTGGCCACATGCGCAGCCTGTCCGAAGAGCGGTCGGCTCTGCTCCATCATCCTCACCTCCGAACCCTCCATGACACGTTTGTTGGTCGTTACCTTCGAGTGCGTGTAGGTATAGTTTGCCTTGATGCCCAGCCAATTGAAGTACTTCATAATATCCACTTCAACACCTAAGTTCTGGGCGTCGCCGAAGTTCATCGGTTGGTAGTAGGTATCCTGCCCTTCGTTTATCAATCCGTACTCTATCGGGTCTTGGATGTTCTTATAGAAGAGGCCCAGCATGAACTGCTCGGAGGGCTTGGGGAAGAATTCGTATCGCAGGTCGATGTTGTCAGCAACCGTGTGGTTTAAGCTGGGGTTTCCCTTTTCTTTGTAGTCTTCGTTTATGATCGTGTAAGGCACTATCTCGAAGAAGCTCGGACGGTTGATAGCGCGTGCGTACGACAGACGTAGGTTGGCATTCTCATGCACGCCGTACTTGGCATGGAAGCTGGGCAGTACGTCGGTATATTTCTGATGCCCTTCGGGGTCCACGTCTCGCGGGAACTTGAGCACGTAGCCTTGGTCTGTATGTTCGACGCGGACACCCCCGATGAGCTCCCACTTGCCCACGGTATATTTCACCATACCGTAGCCGGCTCCTACCTTCTCCGACGCGTCGTAGTTGAGCGGGTCACCGATATTGCCATACCTGCGCGGCTCTAAGAGGATTTCATCGAAGTTGCTCCAGTCCTCGCCCAAGTACTGCGGGTCGCGTGCGCCGGTAGCAGAGTCGAAGGTGTATTCATTGAAGAAGCTGTCGCGTTTCTTGTCGCGGTACATACCTCCGACCGAGAAGTCGAAGGCGGAGCCATCAACCAACTCCCACTTGTAACTGAGGTCGATATACCCGGCTTTGTCGCGGTCAGAGTTGTGCTCCCACCGACGCGTCGCTGCGCCGGACGTCTGGACATGCGTCCCTTGAAGGAAAATCTCCGCGTTGTCGGGCGTCTCGCTGTACGCCTTAGACAGCACTGCCGACCAGTTCAACTTCAGTGCGCCCTCCTCCAAGAAGAGATGCTCGCCCTTCAAGGTGGAATTGATGATGTACTGGTGGTTGTACTTCATGCGTACAGCCCGCTCCTTGTCGTCCTGCCCGTCGCGCACTTCCGCCTCGCTCATATCCATATAGCCATTGTACCACGTCAGCTTATGCTGCGGCGTTACGTGGTAGTCGAGTTTGGCGTGCGCCCCGATACGGGTCTGCTGCGCAGAGTAATCACGGTACTCGATACCGTTGTGGGAGGTTCCTGGCTGATAGTAAAGCTGGCTCTCCTTCCCGCGGAAGGTATTCAGATAACTCGCGGCGAGCATGACCCCCAACTTGTTATCGAAGAAGCGGTCGCCATACGAGAGTCCTGCCGTGAGGTCCGGCGCGGGACGCTTCCACTTCATGCGGAGATTATCGTTCGTGAAATTATTGGCTGTGACCTGATAGTCCGCCGGCTTTCCCATCGCCTCATAGGGAGACTCTTTGACAATCGCCCCATGGTTGAAGGATTGGAAATCGCGCCCGAAGTACATCGCATTGTAGCCGGTAGATATATTCGCTGTAAACTGGCGCTCGGTGGGCGCGTCCTTCATTATCAGATTAACTGCCCCGCCGATACCGTCGCCTTCCATATTTGCTGTAAGCGACTTCGTCACCTCTAAGCGGTCCAGCATCTCCGACGGGAAGATATCCAACGGTACAAAGCGGTTCTTGTTGTCCGGACTCGGTATCTTCACGCCGTTAATCAGCGTATAGTTATATCGTTTATCCATACCGCGTAGGATAGCATACTGCCCCTCGCCGCTGCTGTTGCGTTCTATTGTCACGCCCGACATGCGCTGGATAACGTTCGCCACGGTAATGTCCGGAGAGAGCTCAATCGCCTTCGCACTCATCACATTGACCACGTTCATAGCCTTCTTTTCAATGCCGCGTGCTCCGGCTTCCGTACGTCCGGGATTATGTGCAATGACCGTCACCTCTTCCAGCATCTTCGTATCTGCCGGGAGGTCGAACATAATCGGTTCGGTAGAGGAGGCGGATATCACCTTTTCCATAGTCTGATAACTGATATAGCTGCAGACAATCGTAATCTTATCTGCGCTGGGGACATTGTCTATGACAAATGAGCCATCCAGTCCTGTTGTGGAACCGATATTGGGATATTCCTTGATGAAGATAGTCGCCCCAATCAGTTCTTCTCCTGTCTTTGCATCTTTAACGTAACCTTTGTAAGTTGCTGCCCCTATGGGTGTAATGAATAAGATGATGCTTGCTACTGATAAAACAAAGCGTTTCATTAATCGTCTATTTATTTCGACTGCAAAGGTAGAGTGCTGTTGTAACGGGATTTTGTCAAAAGCAATGCAATGCGATGACTAAACGGTTACAAATCGGTTACGACAGCTGCTGCCGGATAAAGGCGAGGATTCCCTGTTCTTGGTCGGGATGGAACCACGTTATTTCCGGGTCGCGCTTGAACCACGTCATCTGTTTGCGGGCATAGACGCGGCTGTTGCGTTTGATTTTCTCGATGGCGAGGTCGAGTGTCCATTCACCGTCGAAATAATTGAACAGCTCTTTGTAGCCTACGGTGTTCAGCGAGTTCAGTTGGCGGAAGGGATAAACGCGGCGCGCCTCTTCGAGGAGTCCGTCCGCCATCATCTGGTCCACGCGGCGATTGATGCGGTCGTACAATTCTTCGCGGTCGCGGGTCAGTCCGATTTGCACGATACGGAAGGGGCGGGCTTTGCGGCTCCGCGTTCGGAAAGAGGAATAGGGCTGTCCGGTCTGCCGGCAAATCTCAACGGCATGGATAACCCGCTTGTAGTTTTGCCGGTCTACTTCGTCATAATGCACGGGGTCTGCTTGTTTCAGTTCTTCGAGGATGGGCGCGAGTCCTCCGGCTTCGTATTCCTTCCAGATTTGTTCGCGGATATCAGGGCGCACGGTCGGGATATCGTCGATTCCCTTCGTGACAGCATCGATATACATCATGCTGCCTCCGGTCATGACCACGGCCTCGTGTCCTTTATCTTTATATAATAAGGATAAAAGCGAGAGGACATCCGTCTCGAATTGGCTGGCGCTATAATAGTCGGAGAGTTCCAACGTCCCGACCATATAGTGCTGCACCCGCGCCAATTGTTCCGGAGTGGGTGCAGCCGTACCAATCGGAAGGTCTTTATACAGTTGGCGGGAATCGGCGGATATAATCGGAGAGCCGAGCTGTTCTGCTATCCGCAAGCTCAGCTCTGTTTTTCCGACACCGGTGGGGCCTAAGAGGATGAGTAGGGTATGTTGCATGAGGGGAATTACGAATTATGAATTACGAATTATGAATTACGAATTACCATGTAGTACCATTGAAAAGGGCGAATTCAATCCGCCCCTACAATCCTATAGTCCGCAATTCGTAATTCTGAATTCGTAATTTAATCAATACCTATTATCATCATACGGGTTATCCATCATCCCGTCGCCCAGACCGCCGAAACCGTCTTGGTCCAATTCATCGAGGTTGTATTCCGAGTCGCCGTAGAAATCCTCATCCAAATCCGACGTGCTGTTGTTGAGTTTGTTGTCGAATTCATCCAGCGGCATGATTTGTACCGGTGCGTCGCCCTTCGATTTGGTGCATACCGCCTCTTTCAGGTCTTTGTTCGGGATAATCTCGCGCAATTCCATGAAGAAGGCGCGTTCAGTCATGTAGTCGAAGACGAACATCAGCTTCTGGTGCTCATCCTCCAGCAGTTCGTCGAGGTGCGTGCTTTCCATTATATAACTGTCCACATCCGACGACGTATCCATATCGACTAATGTAATCTCCGTCTTCTTCGTCCAGTCGTCATCGCAGATAAAGAAAGAGGTCATCTGGTCTTTCGTGTAGCCTACCGAATCCAAAATAGCATTCTGCAAGTCTAAAAACGTCGCTTCAGAGTCTATTTGGATTTCCCGTTTGAAGTCATCCGCTTCATCTGATAAAATTAAGAATCGATATACCATGATTTTTCTGTTTTATGTTCTGTTTTGATTGCCAAAAGTAGTAAAAATTATTTACGGTACAAAAGGAGACAGGTTTTTCGTTACGATGCTTCGGTTTCCTCCGTCGATGCGGCGGCTCCGGAATCCTCATCCTCGTCCTCCTCCACCCTTTCCGCCTGCCCGACGCCGCGGCGCGACAATGCGCTTTGGAACTGCAGGATACGGGCGTTCATCGCGTCGATAAGTTCCTCCAGTTCAGCCGCCTTCGCACTGTCGTTTTCGACACAGCTCGCCACGATAAAGAGCGCGGAAATGACCGCTGCCAGCTCCTCGAACGTGCGCTCCACCTCCGGACGGACCTCTGTCATCGAATCCGCCTCTTTGCGCGCCCGCTGCACATTCGCCCGCTCATAGAGCACCGTTTCGAACTCCCCGAACGCCTGTTTCAGGTCGGCCACAAGGTCGGTGACCCCCACCGTCGCCATCTCCTGAGCATACTCCGTCTCGAAAATATTCACCAAATCCTTTACCATCCCGATTTTTTCCGTTTGGGGCTTTAACACCACCCCTTTGTAGGGCTTCATCGCATAACTGAGCCTCCGAGCGGCATCGCCCACCGCCGCATCTCCGCACAATTTCTTGCTCCGAAGAATCAGGTTGAGTGACCGCAAACGCAGGTTCAATTCCGCCTCATTTTTTGTCACCGACCTTGTCTGATAATAGGCCCGGTTCCGCGCATACGCATCATTTTCCTTCGCAAAGGCAGCCGAAAAGCGCTGCCAATGAGCCGTAAAACCATATTTCGCAGCCAAATCTTCGGAAACCAAACTTTTCAAAGAAGAATAAAGCTGGTAATGCTCGGCATTGCGAGAAATATGATAATTCCTAATTTTATTTATAGTTTTCATGTTTTTAATCCAATATATATACAATGCAAATATATAAAATATTTTTTCATATTCTATAAACAGGGAATTATTTCTTATTTTTTAGAAGCATTTTCCTGATATATGGAAATCATTTTTTATTTTTATAAAGCATCTTTATGCTATCAAGAAACTATTTCTTATTTTTATGGAGTAGTTTTAGATATTGGGAAATCATTTCTTATTTTTATGGAGTAGTTTTAGATACCGGGAAATCATTTATATTTTTTTTTAGAAGTATTTCCCTGATATCGTGAAATCATTTCTAATTTTTATTGAGCAGATTTTGATATCGGGAAAGTATTTTTTGTGTTCAAAACTATAAAGTGCATAAGTCAGGAAGAAAAAAGGGCAGCAAAGCTGTCCAATTATGCTTAACCGTCTGCGCGAGGCCATGCCGAGCCTGCGGATAGAAACCTGTTGGACTTCTTCGAAGCCCGGATTTTGATACCATTTTTACCGCAGGTTCGCTCCGCTCACCAGCGGTTAAGCACATCGGACGGTTTCACCGCCCTATATCATTATCCGCTCTTCACGCAATTCTCCTCCGATTGCATCGGCATAACCAAAAAATTGACTACATTTGCGTTTCAATTAAAAAAAACGAATCTGCCATAGACATGGAACTGAAGGAACGACAAATCGAGTGGACAAACTACACATTGGAAAATGGGTTGAACGTATGGTTGAACGAAGACCATACGCAGCCGAAAGTATTCGGGGCTGTCGTCGTCAAAGCCGGCGCGAAAGATTGCCCGAACACCGGCATCGCCCATTATTTCGAACACATGATGTTTAAGGGAACCGACAAAATCGGAACGACCGATTACGAAAAAGAGAAGGTCATCCTCGACCAAATCGCCGAACTATACGACAAACTGGCGGTGGAAGAGGTCCCGGTACTGCGCGAACTCATCCAAGTGCAAATCAACCTCTTGAGCGTGCAGGCGGCGAAGTTCGTCATCCCGAACGAGTTCGACAAACTGATTTCCCAATATGGCGGAACGAAACTGAATGCCGGAACGTCGCTCGACTGTACGGTCTATTATAATACCTTCTCCCCGCAATACATGGCGCAATGGGCGGAGCTGAACAGCGAACGGCTGATTAACCCCGTTTTCCGCATGTTCCAAAGCGAATTGGAGACGGTCTATGAGGAGAAGAACATGTATTCCGATTACATCGGCGGTATGCCGGTCGAGCGGCTGAAGGAGCGTTATTTCGCCCCCCATCCCTACGCCTATCCCATCATCGGCAGCACCGAAAACCTGAAGAGGCCGCGCCTTTCGGAGATGCGCCGCTTCTTCGAAGAGTATTACGTGGCGTCGAACATGGGCCTCATCCTGTGCGGCGATTTCAAGACGGACGAGGTGATGCCTATCTTACAGCGTACCTTCTCCCGGATTCGGAAAGGGGAAGCGCCGAAACAGGCCGTCGTGCCTCTCCCCGAATTCAAGGGAAAGGAAAAAATGAAACTGAAGGTCCCGATGCCCTTTGTCAAGATGATGGCAATGGGATTCCGCGGCGTCGCCGCCAACCACGAAGACGAAGTAGCCCTCAAAGTGGCCATCGCCCTCCTGAACAATGCCAACGGAACGGGATTGCTGGACAAACTGACCGTCGAGCATAAGCTTGTGGCATCGATGGCGCTCAACGAATGCATGAACGAGGCGGGCATCTTGGCTATTTTCATCGTCCCGAAGCTCTTTTTCCAATCGTATGCCACAGCGGAAAAGCTGGTATGGCGGGAGATTGAACGGCTGAAGGCGGGCGATTTCAGCGAAGAGGCCTTTTTAGGATTGAAGTTGGAGCAGAAAAGGGAGTACGTCTCGGCGCTGGAAGACGTCAGCACACGTGCGCAAGTGATGATGCGCCTCTTCTCGCAAGGGAAAAACTGGGGGGACTACATGGCGGAGCTGGCGCGCATCGACGCCATGACTCGCGAAGATGTCATCGCCGTCGCCCGGAAGTATTTTACCTCGGATTACCTCTATGTCACGAAGACGACCGGACGGTATAAGAAGGACAATCTGCCCAAACCGGACTACGCACCGGTGCAGCCGAACCCGTGGCACTCCAAATCGCGCTACGCAGAGGAACTGGAGAAGCTCCCGGTCCCTCCCTTGGAGCCCCGCTTTGTCGATGGCGAAAGTTTCCCGATAGAAACCATCGACCTGTCCGACAAGGTGAAGTTATATATGACCAAAAACAGGGTCAACGACATTTTCTCATTAGATATTTGCTACGGCGTAGGCATCTTGGAGAAGCCGCTGCTGGCGCCGCTGGGCAGTTACCTGCATTTCATCGGGACCACACAGGACAACTTCGAGACGTTCCGCAACAAATTGCAACGTATCGGCAGCACACTGACCTTCGAAAACAAAAACACGAGCTTTGTCGTGCATATCACCGGCTTCGAAAACTATTTGTGGGAAACTATCGCGTTGGTGGGTGCTTTCATGCAGCATCCCCAAACGGACGAAATGCAGATACGCCAAGTGGCAGACGAAATGCGCGTCACCGAAAAGGCATTCATCAATTCCAGCGAGAGCATTGCACTCGCCCTGTTCGAGCGGGTAGCCTTCGGCGAGACTTCCCGTTTCCTCAGAAAGCCTTCGCTGAAGGAAATCAAACAGCTCAAAGGGAGCGAACTGCTGAAACTGTTCAAGGAGGTGCAGCAATATGCGTGCGAAATCCATTATTGTGGCAACCAACCGGGCGACGAGGTGCAAAAAATGGTGCGGCATTATTTCCGCTTGCAGGAGGTATCGCTCCCATCCGGTTACCCTTACGAACGCCCGCTGCAGCAATATGATGCGCCGACGGTCTTCTTCTTGGATATGAAAGAGGTATCGCAGAGCATCGTTTACGCCTATATCAAAGGGAAAGCGGTGGATGACTTGAAAGCCCGCTGCGCTTCCAAACTCTTCTCCGGCTATTTCGGCGGAGATATGTCGTCGCTAATGTTCCAAGAGATTCGGGAATTCCGCTCGTATGCCTATCGGGTAGATGGCAGATACCATTTGCCATCCCTGCGGAGCCAAGGCGAACCGGGCTATTTCCAAGCCATGTTCTCTACGCAGAACGACAAAACCATCGATGCACTGACTATTTTCCGTCAGTTAATCGAAAAGATGCCAAGCAGACCGGAACGTATCGACGCTGTCAAACAGCATATCCGGAACGAAGTGAACAATGCGTTCCCGACTTTCCGGGCATTGTCCGAACGCCTCGCTCGGTATCACAAAGAGGGATACACCGACGACCCGAACCGGATGCTGTTGGAATATATCAAAGATATGGACATCGAAGACATCGAACAGTTCTACCAAGAGCAGATTGCCGGCACTCCGACCGTCTATGCCATTGTCGGGAATGAAAAACAGATAAATATGGAACGGCTGGCGGAGTTCGGGAAAATTATCAAACTAAAAGTAAAGGATATTTACCGATAGACTCATGTATAGCAAAGAGGAATTAAAACAGTTGAAGGTCGAATTTTGGGAAAGCTTCGCCGCCTTTTGCGCGGTACAGCCCTATTTGCGCAGACGGCGCAAGATGTGGGTGCTTTACAATACCAAAGTAAAGGGCGTGGAACTGAAATTCGATGTCAACCGCCAAGGGGCATACGTCATCCTCGAAGTAAATCATCGCCAAGAAGAGCAACGATTGGAAATGCTCGAAAAACTGACGTGGTATAAAGAGAATCTGGAAGCGGGATTCCCGGAGGGATTGATTTGGGATATCTGTTATGTCCGGGAAACCGGGAAGGAGGTCGCCCGCATCTATACGAAAAAGGAGGGCATTGATTTCCATCGCCGCGAAGACTGGGGCGAGTTTTTCTCTTTCATGGCACAACAGATGTATCTCTTGGAGGGAAACTTCATGAAAATCGCAGAATATTTACGTGAATAAAAAAGACTACGGATATGAAATATTGGTGGAACCTACTTCTTCTTGTCGGTTTAATCGCCTGCCAACCGAATGCTTCGGAGACTGCGGCACTGACGGAACCCGGAGTCAGCCAAGAGTTGGCGCAATTTCGCAAGACAACTTATCAGGACGTAACGTACCGACTGTCGTTTACCTTGCCGGAAGAGAAAGAAAAACCGGTCACGGGCGTTGTCGATATCGCATGGAAGCAAAAACAGCAAGAGCCGCTGATTATCGACTTCCGGGCAGATTCCTCGCAAGTCCTGTCGGTCCGGCTGAACGACCAACCGGTGGAATATCGGTTGGAGAATGAGCATATCTTTATTCCGGCGGAAAACATCGGCGCAGGAGAAAACAACGTAGCCATTGCATTCCGGGCAGCCGACCAATCCCTGAACCGGCGGGATGAATTTCTCTATACGCTTTTGGTCCCGGACCGGGCACGCACGCTCTTCCCCTGTTTCGACCAACCGAACATCAAGGCGCACTATTCCCTGCAATTGGACCTGCCGGAATCATGGATTGCCGTCGCTAATGGGAAAATCATAAACGAGGATACGCTGAGTGTTCCCAACCGACGATTAGTCCATTTTCAAGAAACCGAGCCGTTGCCTACCTATCTCTTCTCTTTCGTTGCAGGGAAACTGAAGCGGGAAGTCTATCAACGGGAGGAACGTTCCATTTCTATCTACCATCGGGAGACAGACCCCAAGCGGGTGGCGCAATGCCCGGAAATTGCCCGTCAGGTATTGGATGCTTTGACGTGGATGGAAGATTATACCGGTATCCCCTACCCGTTCGCCAAATACGATTTGATTATCATCCCCGGATTTCAATTCGGCGGCATGGAGCATACCGGCGCGACGCTCTACAACGACGGCAGTATGTTCTTGAATGAAAACCCGACGCTCGACGAACAGCTCCGCCGTAGCTCCTTGATTGCCCACGAGACGGCGCACATGTGGTTTGGCGATTACGTCACGATGGCGTGGTTCGACGATGTCTGGACGAAGGAGGTCTTTGCCAATTATTTTGCTGCCAAGATGGTGGAACCGATGTTCCCCTCAATCAATCATCGCCTCTATTTCGTGCGGGGATATGTTCCGGCTGCCTACGCGGAAGACCGGACAGCCGGCGCGACGCCCATCAAGCAATCGCTCGATAATCTGCGCAATGCCGGATTGGTATATAGCAACATCGTATATGATAAGTCGCCTGTCATGATGGAAATGTTGGTGCGCCGCATGGGCGAGCAGGCCTATCGAGAAGGATTGCACGATTACTTGCATACCTTCCGCTACGGAAATGCGACATGGGAAGAATTAATCGCAGTATTCTCCAAACATACGGACGTGGAACTGGCAAACTGGAGCCAAATGTGGGTACACGAAGCGGGAATGCCGACCATCGATGCCTCCGTTCAGGGAGATAGTTTGGTCGTAACGGAAACAGACCCGCAGGAAAAAGGACGCGTCTGGCCGCAACGTATCACTTATCGCGTCTGTTCTTCAGCCGGAACGGAAGATGTAGCAGTAGAATTAGATGATGCAAAAGGAATAGCAAGTGTTCCGTTGCGTCTCCGCCATACTGCTCCGATAGCTGTCCTGCCGAATACCGACGGATACGCTTACGGCTTTTTCCGTCTTTCCGAAGCGGACCAAAAAGCCGCCTTTGCCTGTTTGGATACGACGCGCGACGAGCTTTTGAAAGGTTCACTGCTTATTTCGTTGCATGAGAACCTGCAACATAAAACCCTTGATGCAGACAGCTATCTCCGGGACATGATGAATTATCTGTCCGGCGAATCGAGCGATTTGCTCTACGCAATGGCATTAGGCTATGTAGGTTCGGCCGTAAAATTCGCCCAGAAAGACCTTTCATGGCTGGAACAAGCATTATGGAAACAGGTTATTTCGGGAAATAAAACAGCATTCCGGACACAGGCTTTCCGGCAATATCAGTCGGTGGCGGACTCGAAAGAGGCAATCGATCGGTTGTATAAGATTTGGAAGGGACAACAGGCTCCGGCAGGATGCTCACTGAGCGAACGCGATTACATCAGCCTATCCTATCTCCTTGCCATCCATTTGCCGGAGCAGGCAGAGGAGATTATAACGACCCAGTCGGCACGCATCACGAATCCGGACCGGCAGGCGGAATATCGGTTTATCTCTCCGGCAGTTTCGGCCGACCGTGCCGTACGCGACAGTGTATTCCGATCTTTATTGAAGGCGGAGAATCGACGAATCGAACCTTGGGTCTCTACCTCCTTGTCGCTTTTGAATCATCGACTGCGCGAACAGGAATCGTTGGGATATATCCGTCCGGCATTGGAGCTATTGCCGGAGATTCAACGGACGGGGGATATATTCTTCCCCTCTGCTTGGTTGCGTGCCTTGTTAAGCGGACATAAATCGCCCGAAGCACGGAATGAAGTGGAGCGTTTCTTGCAAGAGTCACCGGACTTTCCGCCTATGCTGCGCAACAAATTACTCCAGCAATCGGACTATTTATACCGTATCCCGTAGGATAAGACATTAGGATAATACAGTAAAAAGAATGGCAGAAAATAAAAAGACAGACATACACTATCCGGAACCTATCCGGCAAGCTTTGCTGAAAGTCGGGATTCCGGAATTGAATCCGATGCAAAAAGAGGTCTTGGCGGCGGACATACGGCAAGATATATTGTTATTAAGTCCGACAGGCTCGGGAAAAACATTGGCTTTCCTGTTGCCTTTGTTGCCGCAGCTCCAGCAGAAAGAGCAAGTGCAGGCGCTGGTTATCGCTCCGTCGCGGGAATTGGCACTGCAGATTGAGGCGGTATTCCGTTCGTTGGGCACAGGCATGAAGGAGACGTGTTGCTACGGCGGACATCCTTTTCAGACGGAACGCCGCAGTTTGGAGCATGCGCCGGCGGTCTGGATTGGCACTCCCGGACGAATATTGGACCACTTGGAGAAAGGAAGCGTAGCGGTCGATTCGGTACACACGGTTATCTTGGACGAATTCGACAAATCACTGGAATTGAAATTCGTTCCGGAGATGAAAAAGATATTGACGCAGTTGCCTCATATTAAGCAACGGATATTGACCTCCGCAACCGAGGCTGTAGAGGTCCCGGACTTTGTCGGAATGCGGAAGCCGTTGCGGATTTCTTACCTTACGGCGCAGAAATCGCTGAAAGGGCTGAAGCTTTATCAGGTAAAATCAGCGGAGCGGGATAAATTGGGTTGCCTGTATCGCTTGTTGGGCGAATTGAATGGCGAACCGGCACTGGTTTTCTGCAATCATCGGGAATCGGTCGAGCGCGTCAGCCAATACCTGACCAAGATGCGGGTGGACAATGCCTGCTTTCACGGAGGATTGGAACAGACCGAACGCGAACAACGTCTGGCTTTGCTCCGGAACGGGACGGCAACGGTGTTTGTAACGACCGATTTGGCGGCACGCGGACTGGATATTCCGGAGGTGCGCCATGTGATTCATTACCATTTGCCTTTAAATGAAGAGGCGTTTGTGCATCGCAACGGAAGAACGGCGCGAATGAATGCAGAGGGAACGGCCTATCTCCTGCTGCATGATGCCGAGACGTTGCCGGAATATATCACGCCGGAGCCGGACCCGTTTTTCTTGCCGGCACAAGCGAAGCATCCGAAGCCGTCGGAATGGACGACTCTGCGCATCAATCGCGGGAAACGCGACAAGCTGAGCAAAGGCGACGTGGCGGGATTCCTTTATCAAAAGGGCGGATTGACGCGAGACGAGGTCGGTGTCGTGGAGGTATTTGATTCCTGCGCGCTGGCTGCCATAAAACGGGACAAAAAGCGGGAATTGCTCGCACGAATCCGTTCGGAGAAAATCAAAAATAAAAATGCGAAATATGAATAAATAGATTATGCGAACAAATAGAATATTGATTAAGAATGTCCAAATGGACGGGCATCCGACAGATATCTATATTGAGAAAGATACCATCAAACAAATCGCTCCTCATATCGAAACGGAGGCAGAAACGCTGATTGACGGGACCGGAAAAGCGGTAATCCCCGGCTTAATCAACGGACATACCCACGCCGCCATGACGCTCTTCCGCGGATTTGCCGACGACATGAAGCTGATGCCTTGGCTGGAACAGAAAATATGGCCGAACGAAGCCAAGATGCAACGCGAGGATATCTACTGGGGAGCGAAGCTGGCCTGCTTGGAAATGATTAAATCCGGCACGACGACCTTCCTTGATATGTACCAACGTCCTTCCATTACCGCCGATGCAGTCGAGGAGATGGGATTGCGGGGATACATCTCGGCAGTTTGCTTCGACGGCTTTGACCCGGAAAAGGCGGACAGCTGCAAACGAGACTGCTGGAAACTGTTCGACAAGCAACATGAATACAGCCGGAGGGTACAATTCACGATGGGTCCCCATGCGATTTACACAGTGTCGGGCGAATTTCTGCGCTGGATTCACGAGTTTTCCAACGAGCGCGGTGCGCTGATTCATTTGCATTTGGCGGAGACGGAAGAGGAGGTGAATTTCTCGAAGAAACGTTTCGGATTCACGCCGGTCCGCTATTTGTATAAATTGGGCATCCTCTCTCCGCGCTTGGTCATCGCGCATGCCGTTTATGTGGACAACGATGAAATCCGGATGCTCGCGGACCACGGGGTAAAGGTCGTGCATAATCCGGCATCGAACATGAAACTGGCATCGGGCATCCGTTTCCCGTTTGTCGAGATGAAGCGTTTGGGTATCCCGGTAGGCATCGGTACGGACGGTTGCTCCTCATCGAACAACCTCGATATGGTGGAGGCAATGAAACTGGCGTCGCTGCTCGGCAAGGCGTGGCGCAAAGACCCGGAAGTCTTGACCGCGCAGGAGATGCTCGACGCAGCAACCGCCGTGGGTGCGGATATCTTGGGTCTGAAAGCCGGACGGATTGCGGAGGGTTACTTAGCGGACCTCTGTTTGGTGGACCTGAAGAGCGCGGCATTCACACCGAATTTCAATTTCGTCTCGAATTTGGTCTATGCAGCAAACGGCAATTGCATCGATACCGTGATTTGCAACGGCAAGGTATTGATGCAGGAACGGCGGGTCCCGGGCGAAGAGGAGATATTGGAGCAAGCCGCACGACGGGCGTATGATTTGGTAGCGAGAAGTTAGAAGTTAGCAGTTGGTAGTTGGTAGCCGGTAGTTGATTCTACTTTAACACATCTTCCTACTAACAACTAACTACCAACTACTAACTACCAAACAAACCAATAAACTTTAAAAAACACAACATGGAAACAAACGATTTGTATGCTGAAACAGCCGCTTATCTGTCGGCTTGTATTTCAGGTAATCCGGAAACAGCGGTCATTTTGGGCAGCGGACTGGGCGCCCTCGCCAACCGCATCGAAGAGGCTACGGTGATTCCGTACCGCGAAATCCCGCACTTTGTTCGCTCTACCGCTTCGGGGCACAAAGGGAACTTTATCTGCGGGAAATTGGGCGGGAAGACGATTCTTGCCATGCAGGGACGCTTCCATTATTACGAAGGCTATACGATGGAGCAGGTGACCTTCCCCATCCGCGTGATGAAACTGTTAGGCATTAAGAACCTGTTGGTCTCGAACGCGGCGGGCGGTATCAACACCTCCTTCAAGGTGGGCGACCTGATGATTATCCGCGACCACATCAACATGCTCCCCAATCCGCTGATTGGTCCGAACAACGAGCGGTTCGGCACGCGCTTCCCGGACATGACCCGCGCTTATGACCGCGAACTTATCCGGACGATGGAGGCCATTGCCGCTGAGAAGCAAATCCCGGTGAAGAAGGGCGTGTATGTCGGACTGACCGGTCCCTCGTACGAAACACCGGCGGAATATGCGTTCTATGGGAAAGTGGGCGGCGACGCCATCGGCATGAGCACCGTGCCCGAAGTCATCGTGGCGCGCCACTGCGGTATCCGCGTGTTCGGCATGTCGGTCATCACCAACGAGGGCTACCACTTTGCCGATGATTTCGTGAACGATGCCAACGATGTCATCGAAGCAGCCGACCGTGCTGCCGAAAAGATGTCGGTGCTCTTTGCGTCGCTCATCGCCACCCTCTGACCCCTCCCGCTCCGGACTGTCGGGAAGCTACGAAAGGCTCCCGACGGCGGCAGTGGCTTTTTGAAGCCCTGCGAAATCCTCCTCCCAACGGCAGCGAATCGGAAAGAGCCTACGACAAGCTCCTGCCGATGGCAGCAATTCAGAATCAGGCGACAAACACTTCCTCCCGACGGCAGCGGCCTTTTGAAGCCCTGCGAAATCCTCCTCCCAACGGCAGCGGCTTTTTGAAGCCCTGCGAAATCCTCCTCCCGACGGCAGCGAATCGGAATCAGGCAACAACAACTCCCTCCCGGCGGCAGCGGTTCGGCGCAGGGCTACGCTACTCTCCTCCCCCATAATTCCTTTATTTTTTTAATGCTTTTGAAACAAAATCGAAATATTTTCGTAAAAAACTTTTTGCCAATGATAAAAAAAGTCTAATTTTGGCGCGGTTTTGCTGAAAGTGGAATGAAAACATACACAAACCCTTTGGAAGCAGACAATCAAAATATCATAAGTTAAATTTAAAGCTAATTATCGTAAATGGATAGCACGAAAATGCTTTTGACGCCGAAAGTAGTCCTTTCTTTGCTTTTGGCGGGGACTGTGGGAGGAGCCTTTGCCGCATCTCCTGCGGATAATACCGAAATGGAAACGATAGGACTTGCCGTACAACAGGACGAAGGGACGGTAAGTGGTGTGGTAACCGACGAACAGGGACCGGTAATCGGCGCCTCGGTAGTGATTAAAGGCACGACGAATGGAACCGTGACCGACTTCGACGGTAAATTCTCTATTCCCGGCGCAAAGCAGGGAGATATCATTCAAATCTCTTATGTAGGATATGTAACGCAAGAAATCAAATGGAACGGCAGCTCTTCTTTACAGGTCAACCTGAGAGCCGACTCGCAGAACTTGGACGAACTGGTAGTCGTAGGTTACGGCGTACAGAAGAAAGAGAGCTTGACCGGTGCAATGCAGGTGGTTTCGAGCGAGAAATTGTTGGATGCGACATCGCCGACCGTTGAGAACTTGCTTTCGGGTAAAGTTCCGGGCGTGCAGGTCACTTCAGGTGGTGGACAGCCGGGCCAGCAGGGTAAGGTTGTTATCCGTGGTAAATCGACCGTCAACGGCAGCACGGACCCGCTGTGGATTGTGGACGGTGTAATCGTAGGTAGCGACGCAGGTACGTTGAATCCTGCCGATATCGAATCGATGTCTATCTTGAAGGATGCCGCTTCGACGGCCATCTACGGTTCGCAGGGAGCGAACGGTGTCATCGTCGTAACGACGAAACGCGGTAAGACCGGAAAAGCGCAAATCAATGCGTCGGTGAAGCTGGGTGTGAACCAATTGCACAGAGGTAATCTGGATATGATGGATGGCGCGGAATTGTATGACTACTACAATTCATTCCGTCAGTGGGACGCTGTTCCGAGCTATATGGATGACGAAAGTCTGCGCAACCGCAACTTCGATTGGTGGGATGAAGGAACGCAGTTAGGATTTGCGCAAGATTATAACCTCTCCATCTCCGGCGGTAGCGAAAAGATTAAGACTTACACTTCTGTCGGCGTGTACGATGAAAACGGTGCAGTAAAAGGATATGACTATACGCGCTACAACCTGCGCTTCAATGTGGACTACCAAGCTACGAACTGGTTGACCATCAAACCGAAGGTATGGGCTACGAAGACCGACATCATGGACCAGCAGCAGGATTTGAGCTCGATTATGTATGTATGCTTCCCGTGGGACTCTCCGTATGATGAAAATGGCGACCTGATTCAGGATTACAAACCGGACAACTGGATTAACAGCGACGCCACGAACTACCTGTACGACCTGCAGTGGAACTTCACGAAGCACACCCGCTATGAGTTCATGGGTAACTTCGACTTCGACATCAAGTTTACCGACTGGTTGACCTTCGCTTCGGTGAACAGCTACAAATATAACAGCAACAAACGGAAGTCATACAGCGACCCGCGTTCGCAGGCAGGTATGGCAGACAATGGTTTGCTGGAAGACCGGACCGTTACGACGACCCGCCTCTATACGAACCAAGTATTACGCTTCAATAAGGTTTGGGACAAACATTCGTTGAATGCCATCTTAGGTTACGAATGGAATACCTACCAGCAGGATGTCCTGACGCAAACGGCAGCCAGCTTCGCTCCGGGATTCGAAGTTGCCGACGTAGCCGTTACGCCGAAAGCCGTAGAGGGTTCCATCAACGAATGGGCAGTGCAGTCTTACCTGTTCAATGCCAACTATGCATACGACAACCGTTATTTGGCTTCGGTATCGTTCCGTCGCGATGGTGCGTCTAACTTCGGACAGAATGCACAATACGGTAACTTCTTCTCCGTAAGTGGCGGTTGGAATATCCATCAGGAAGAGTTCTTCACCGCAAAAGACTGGGTGCAGCAGTTGAAACTCCGTGCCAGCTACGGTTCGGTAGGTAACCGCCCGACCCAGTTGTATGCACATTATACTTTATACCAATTGTCGAATGCCGGTTACAATGGCGCAGCAGGTGCTTATCTATCCCAAATCGGTAATCCGGATTTGACATGGGAAAAGACCTATACGGCAGGTGTCGGTATCGACGCTATCCTGTTCGACCGCTTGACCGTGAACATGGATTACTACAACAAGAAGACAACCGACTTGCTGTATAACGTGCCGCTTCCGGGCGTAACAGGCGTCGCAGGTATTTACAGAAACGTAGGTTCCGTAAAGAACAACGGTTTCGAAGTTTCGCTTTCTTTGGATATCTTGAAGGGCGGCGACTGGTATTGGAACGTATCAGCCAACTTAGGTCTGAACCGGAATAAAATCACTGAGCTGTATGGCGACAAGAGCGAAATCATTACGCAAAATGCCGGAACAAGTTATCTGATTTATATGGATAAAATCCTTACCGTAGGGCAGGATGTGGATACATGGTACGGCGCGGAATGGGCAGGCGTTGACCCGGAAACCGGTTCGCCGATGTGGTACACGACCAACGAACAGGGAGAGCGTGTTACAACGACTGATTACAGCGACGCTTCCAACCATAAAGCTATCTTAGGAAAGATGAGTCCGGACTTCTACGGAGGTTTCTCTACCTCGCTTTCTTGGAAGAATATCGAATTGTCAGCCGTATTCGGCTATTCGGTAGGCGGTAAGATTTTCAACTACGACCGTACGATGTTCGATAGCGACGGAGCTTACGTGAACTATAACCAGATGAACCTGAAGGACGATTGGAGCCGTTGGGAAAAACCGGGCGATATCGCTACGCACCCGAAGGCATTCTATGGCAATAACACCAACTCCAGCCGTGGTTCTTCGCGTTACTTGGAAGATGCCAGCTATCTGCGTATGCGTAACTTGACCTTGGGCTATACCTTGCCGTTCAAGATTCCGGAGGTACAGCGTGTAAACGTATTCTTCTCGGGTGAGAACCTGTTCGTATTGTCCGGTTTCTCAGGAATCGACCCGGAACTTCCGGCTGAAGTAGGAAGCGATTACAAAGCCGGTTCGGTAGGTGTTTCTATAGCTCCTTATCCACAGACACGTAAGTTTATGTTTGGTCTGAATGTTACATTTTAATTGAAAGAAGAACGAAATCATGAAAAAAACGAGTTTATATGTATGTTTGGCAGCTGCCGCATTGATGACCAGTTGTGATGTAGAGCGTCTGCCTTACGGCTACTATACAGAAGAAAAAGTAATGGAAGACAAAGAGCAGGGTGTCGATATCCTGCTGAACGGCTGTTATGGCAAATTGCGCACCAGCTACGAGCATTTCCATTATTGCGGAGAATTTCCGAGTGATAACGTTTGCAAAGACAAACCGACCACCAATCCCTTCGGAACCTACTTCACGTATGACCACATGGCGGACAACTCTGGCTTGACCTCATTGTGGAATAGCTTCTATAACATCATTTCCCAGTCCAGCAACTTGATGGAAATGATTCAAGAAGGCGAATCGGTAGAACTGGACCAGAAGTTGGGTGAAGCTTATTATATGCGCGGATTGATGTATTTCAACTTGTGCCGCGTATTCGGTCGTCCCTATTACCAAAGTCCGGAGACCAACTTAGGTGTGCCTATCGTTAATGGAATGCCGGATGATATCGAGAACCTGAATTTGCCGGACCGCGCGACAGTAAAAGAGACTTACGAACAGGCCATCAGCGATTTGAAGAAAGCCGAAAGCCTGATGACGGAATATACCTCGGCTGCTTATGCATCGAAATATGCAGCTCAGGCTATGTTGGCAAAGATTTACATGTACATGAGCGGTACGTTCGAAAATCCGAACACCGAATATGCGCAGCAATCGTATGATTATGCCAATGCGGTTATTGAGAGCGGCCAGTTTACGCTGTTAAGCCGCGACAATTTCATGCGCTATAATGAATTTGCTCCGGATGACCCATCGCAGACCGAGACTATCTTCGCGGTGAAGACCGTGGCTTCGGATGTAAGCGACTGGGGTTCTCCGTTAGGAAGTATGTATGCCGAGATTCAAGGCCAAGGCTGGGGCGAAGTTTATGCCAGCGCGAAATTGATGGACCTGTTCCATGAAACAGGCAAAGGCAAAGATGCGCGTGAGAACTTCATCCATCCGCAATATACGACCGATGAGAATGGCAACCAGATTCCTTGCTTCCGTTTCGTATATGAGGATATGACGGCTGGCAAACTGACCTATGTCTATAAACAGGCGCTGACTTCAGGAACGGATGGAAATCTGACGTGTACGTTGGATGGCCAAACCTATACGCTTACTCCGGTCGATGTAGAAAACAAACGGTATTCTATCACTATCGACGGCAAGACCTACGAAGGCGATTATGATTACCAGATGCAGGAAAGCCAAGGCCATCCGAAGTTCTTCAGCTACAAATGCTCTATGCAGGAAGGTTATCCTCACCTCTACTCTCCGTTGGTTTCCCGCTTGGGTGAAATGTACCTGATTCGTGCAGAGGCAGAGGCGAAGTTAGGCCGCTATGCGGATGCCTTGGAGGATTTGAATGTCATCCGCGAACGTTCGCTTCCGGGCGAAGGGTACGAATCGCTGGATGCTACGAATGCGCACGAACGCATCATGAAGGAACGCCAGCTGGAATTGTGCTATGAAGCAGACCGTGGCTTCGACGTGTTCCGCGTAGGCGAAACGATGGTACGCCGTTACCCGGGATTCCATGATGGAACCATCGAATATCCTGCCGACAGCCCGTTGGCTATCCAGTATATTCCGCAATCCGAAATCAATGCGTATCCGGGCACATTAACTCAGAATCCTTAATGGATAGTATGTCATATTGTTTTGCGTTGCAGGGGGCAGTCCTACGGGGCTGCCCTCTCGTTTTTACAACCCGGACAAACGATTGCATAGGGGGGTTATTCTGTTCTCCAAAAATGTTGGGAGATGTCCCGAAGGGGTTATTTTGCTCCGCAGAAATTTTTGCAGACGTGCCGAAGGGGTTATTCCGTTCTCCAAAAATTCCGGATGACCTGCCGAAGGGGTTCGGGAGCTCTTTCAAAACTCCTGAAAGATGTCCCGAAGGCATTCGGGAGCACGTCCAAAATTTCTGAAGAGCAGCCGAAGGGGTCCGGGAGGTCGCTCAAAATTTCTGAAGGGCGGCTGAAAGAGGCTGAGAGCCCACCCCAAACTTTTGGAGGTCGGAAAAAGGAGGCTGGGAGATACGAAAGGCCAAATGCGGAAGAGAATATCTTTATCGAGATTTCCCCTATCGAAATACCGGTAAAATCAAAAAGATTCGTTACCTTTGCGCCCTGAAATAAAATAATAAGTTCTTTCTAACGATGATCAACAGAATTTTAATCCGTATTAAAGTATTGCAGATAGTTTACTCGTACTATCAAAACGGAAGCGGCGATTTGAAAATGGCAGAAAAAGAATTGATGTTCAGCCTGCAGAAATCGTATGACCTATATTACTATTTCCTTCTCCTTATCGTAGAAGTCACGAATTTGTACAAACGTATCCTCGATGCCCGCAAGCATAAGTTTATGCCGACGGAAGATGACCTGTATCCGAACACACGCTTCATCGACAACCGGTTTGCAGCTCAATTGGCAGAGAATGAAGCACTGCAGCAGCATATTTCCGAGCAGGGCATCTCGTGGGCAAACGATGAGGATTTCGTAAAAGATGTACTGGACAGCATCCTGACATCGGAAATCTACTCGGAATATTTGGAAAATCCGGAGGATAACTATGAAATCGACCGCGAATTCTGGCGCGTTATCTTCAAGCGGTTAATCTGCCAGAGCGAAGAGGTAGAACAATACTTGGAGGACAAGAGCATCTACTGGAACGACGACATTTCCATCATTGAGACCTTCACGCTGAAGACCATCAAGCGGTTTGATGAGTCAGCCGGAAGCAAACAGGAACTGCTGCCGATGTTCAAAGAGACGGACGACAAACTCTTCGCGACCAAACTGCTGCATCAAACGCTGCTGAAAGGACAAGATTACCGTGCGCGTATCGAGAAGCACATGAAGAACTGGGAGACCGACCGAATCGCCAATATTGACCTGTTCATCATGCAAATCGCATTGGCAGAGATTATGTCGTTCCCGACCATCCCGACCAGCGTGACGCTCAACGAATATATCGACATGGCAAAGTACTACAGTACGCCGAAAAGCGGAACATTTATTAACGGAATCTTGGATTCAATTGTCAACGAATTAAAAAAGGAACAGCTTTTGCTGAAAAATTAATATTTATTGTTACATTTGCCCCGTCGGATTAACCGATGAAAGACGTGTAACCCCAATTATAATAAAACATGAATTTAAGTATTTTACTTCAAGCAGCAGCAGGACAATCACAATGGTCAGGCATCATTATGATGGTTGTCATCATTGCCATCTTCTATTTCTTTATGATTCGCCCGCAGCAAAAGCGGCAAAAAGAAATCCAAAAAGCACGCGAAGCGCTGAAAGTAGGTGACAAAGTCATTACCGCAGGAGGCATTTACGGCCGAATCAAAGAAATCGGTGATATCTATATGGTAATCGAAATCGCCAACGGCGTAAATATCCAAATCGACAAAGCATCTGTTTTCGCTTCAATGGAAGATGCAAAACAAAAGTAAAGAATTGCTATGGTTAGGCTTGATGGACTGATTCGGACATTCAAGTCGGCGGCAACAGACATTAAAGCTTTTTTGCATCGCCAACGATGGAAAGAAGCTTTAATTTTTTTCTGTTTCGTACTTCTTGCCTTCGGCTTCTGGTTGCTACAAAGTCTGCAACAGGAATATGAAACAGATTTGTCTATACCGCTCAGATATACCAATGTCCCGGCAAATATCATATTCGATTCCAAGCTTCCGGATAATCTGAAAGTGCATGTCCGGGACAAGGGAAGCGCATTGCTGAACTATACGCTCGGACAAAAGTTCCGCTCGATTACTGTCAATCTGGAAAAACTCCCGATTGATACGAATCGCTACGTCATCAGCCGAAACCAATTGGAGGAGGATATCCAGAAGCAAATCCTTGCGACAACGACAGCCTACAATTTCGAGCCTCAACGTATCGTACTGAATTACGGACTAAGGAAGAGCAAAGAGGTCCCTGTCCGTTTCAATGGCTCGATTCAAACGCAAAATGGCTTTTTAGTAGCGGGAGATATCATCATCTCTCCCTCCCATGTTACTGTTTATGCCAGCGAAAATATCCTCGACTCGATACAGGAGGTCAAAACCGTATTCGTTGAAGTAAAAGAGGGGAAAAAGACATTGACCAAAAACACGGCATTGGAAAACATAGACGGTGCGAATTTAGGTACAGAGCGCGTATCGGTCACTATCCCCATCGAAGAATATACAGAAAAGACCTTGACCGTCCCCGTACAGATTGTAAATGTCCCGAAGAAGTATAAAATCAGGACATTCCCACAGACGGTGGAGGTGTTCTGTAATATCCCTATCTCCAAATTCGAAGATTTGAAGGAGGAAAACCTTTCCATTGAAGTGCCGTTCCACAAATTGGAAGAGAACGTCACCGGCTCGTTCGACATTGACCTGACCCGGAAACCGGAGTGGGTAAAGAATTACAATATCAACCCCGGCAAAGTGGAATTTATCTTGGAGGAAAATCATTCTGCCCTATGAGAAAGATTGGCATTACCGGAGGGATAGGCAGCGGTAAATCGGTCGTTGCCGAACTTCTACGTCTGCATGGTGTCCCAGTATATATCGCAGACGAAGAAAGCAAGCGGCTGACCGCTTCGTCACCGGTTATTCACGAACAGTTGACGGCATTGCTTGGTCCGGATATCTATACGGAACAGGGATTAAACAAGCCGTTATTGGCAAACTACATTTTCGGAGACCCAACCATAAGGCAAAAAGTCAACCAAATCATCCATCCGGAGGTAAACCGCGATTTCGAGGCGTGGTGTGTCCGACAGCAACGTCCGTTGTGCGCCATTGAATCGGCCATCCTCTTCGAATCCGGATTCAACCGAATCGTCGATGACTGCCTGATGGTTTACGCCCCATTAGATATCCGCATCGAAAGGGCATCTTTGCGCGACCATGCCTCGCACGAAGCCATCCTAAAACGCATCAAAAGCCAGATGCCTGACGAAGAGAAATGCAAGCTGGCGGATTATATCATCCTGAATGACGGGAAAAGCCCTTTGCTGCCTCAAGTTGAAAAGTTTTTGCTTCAATATGCTGAGAATCTCCCGTAGTTATGTTACCTTTGTCCCGCTTTTAATCATTATTCAAATCTATAAATACGTAAAAAGAAAGAATTATGTTGAAGACGATTTTGTCTATATCTGGACGCCCCGGTCTATTCCGACTGGTTTCTCACGGAAAGAACATGCTGATTGTAGAATCGTTAGCAGACCACAAGAAAGTTCCCGCTTATGCAAAGGACAAAGTGATTTCGCTCGGCGATATCGCGATTTATACCGTCGAATCGGAAGTACCTTTGCATCAAGTGCTCAACAATATGCTGAAAAAAGAAAATGGTGCTAAAGCTTCTATCCAGACGAATGCGCCGGTGAACGAACTGCGTGCTTACATGGCCGAAATCCTTCCGGAGTATGACGAGGAACGGGTTTATCCTTCGGACATCAAGAAGCTGATTATGTGGTATAATATCCTCATCGATGCGGGATTTAAAGATTTTACCCCGCTGGAAGAATTGACAGCTAAAGCAAAAGAAAATGCCGATGCCGAAGCGCAAGCTGAAATAAAAGAGGAAGAGAAAACGGAAACGGAGGCTTGACCTATCGATTAAAGAAATTGCGCATAATTGTTATACAGAAAACGCAGGACGCACACTTGTTGGATAAAACCCACAGTGTTGTTCCTGCGTTTCATTTATTTATTCGCGCCCCACGCCGGTGCTTATTCTTCTTTCTTTCCGCCCACAAATGCCGTATATACTTGGAAAATAGCGGCAATGGTCAGTAACAATATCCATTCCGAACGACGGTTAAACATAAATCCCGAGGCACAAACCATCAAGATTCCGGCAATGATATTGAACCGGTGCAACCGCTTATGCCGCAAGTCCAGCCCTACAACCGGAACTGACATATAGCAAACCGTTATTCCGGCAGCTCCTACCGCAAACAGATAGGGTGCAACCGATAAATGAACCACATAAAGCAGTGCACCAAGCAGCAAAAGCACGCCCGATAATGCAAAAACTATCCCCCTTACCTTTTGATTCATCGATTACTCATCCTTAATAATATACACATCCTCGTTTTGCCGTTTCATAAAATATTCCTCGCGGGCAAAACGTTCAAGACCTTCCTTATCTGTATGCAAATCCTTCAGCTTTTGTCGATTTTCCTCAATTTCTTTTTGATAAAACTTGATTTCTTTCTCCAAACTTCGGATTTTTTCATCATAAGAATACCGCTTGAACAAACTGCTGTCGCTATCCAAACACATCAGGATGAACATTCCTATCGTAACCAACACATATTTGTTGATCCACGCAAGGTATTTTGTATAAAACTCCTTCAGTCGAAACATTTTTCCCTTTACTTTTCCTGCAAAAGTACGATATACGACCGAGAAATGAAAACAATAAACGGAATTATTTGGTTTATAATTCCAAAATATAGACGCCCCGTGCCGGAATAGCCAACGAAGAGGTTATCAGAATTTCTTTTCCGCTGATTATATCCCTTCCGGACTTGCTATCCCCTATTACTTCGCGAAAACGGGCGGTCTCCAATTGTTTATCGCTATTTGTCCCATTCAAGATAACCAAGACCTTTTGTGAACCATGGATACGAGCATAAACATAACAACCCGATGCGTCAGGAGTATAATGGACTAATTGCCCCTTCTTTACGGCATCATTCCCTTTGCGCCAATTCAATAAGGTATGCAAGTAGTTCCATGCCTCATTCTGTAACTTCGTACGCCCAGCTTCCGTAAAGGCATCCGTCTTATCGCCTTGCCATCCGCCCGGAAAGTCCTTTCGGATTTGTCCGTCACCCTCTGCTTTCGTACCAGTCATCAGGATTTCCGTGCCATAATAGATTTGCGGGATGCCACGTGTGGTCAACAGGAATGCAAGCCCTTGTTTGTATTTCCGCAAATCCGTCTCGCCCTCCAACATGAACCGTCCCAAATCGTGGTTATCCAAAAAGGTCAGGATATTATCCGGGTCAGGATACATAAAGTCCTGCGCGATGACTTCATACAACTTAAATAATCCAGACTCGCCCCCTTCCTGCGAAGAACATTCTTCGGAAAAAGCCTGCTGGGCTGCAAAAGTCAAATTGAAATCCATCACGGTTTTCAGATTACTATTGTTCTTATTGAGAAGCGAATTGCGTTGCCACCATGCCGAAGCCGTTCCGCGCGGATACCAGCCCTCGCCGACAATATTAAAATCCGGATATTCCGCCAATACCTCCTTGCACCATTCGGCCATAAAATCATAATCCGCATAAGGATGTGTATCTTGCCGGATGCCATCGATACGCGCATACTCAATCCACCAAATACTATTCTGTATCAGATAGCGGGCCAAATGCCGGTTGCGCTGATTCAAGTCCGGCATTCTCGGAGAGAACCAGCCATCCACCAATTGCGTCTTCTCCGTTTCCGGCGCATGAATATCCATTACCGTCCATTTATAATGGGTAGTCTGCGTATATTTCCCGCCATTGTTCAACCAATCCGACGAAGGCATGTTTTTTACCCACGGATGCGCGCTCCCGCAATGATTGAATATCATGTCCATAACAATCTTCATCCCTTTTTCATGCGCCTTGTCTATCAATTCGCAATACTCTTCGTTCGTACCGAAACGCGGGTCCACATGATAGAAATCGGTAATGGCATATCCGTGATACGAACCGCCCGGCATCCGGTTTTCCAACACCGGATTCAGCCAAATGGTCGTAAATCCCAAATCCTGAATATAATCCAACCGATTAATAATCCCCCGCAAGTCGCCACCGTGACGTGCATTCGCATTGCTTCGGTCCACTTTTACCTCATCCAGATTGTCATTCGACGAATCCGCATTGGCAAAACGGTCCGGAGTAATCAGATACATGACATCCGCAGGCGAGAAACCAGCCGCGCCCGGCTTCGTATTGCGCGCCTTCAGCTCGAAATTCCGCTCCGATACCTGATTGTCCTGTTTGAATACCAGTTTCATCTGCCCCGGCTTTGCCTCCGGAGAAATATTCAAATAGAGAAGCAGATAATCCGGATTCTCCAGCCGCACCGTTTCCTTCAAGGTAACACCCGCATAGTCAAACTCCACTTGCGCCCCGCCGATATTTTTTCCACAAACCATGATTTGCAACTCCGGATTCTTCATTCCGGTCCACCAGCACAACGGTTCCACTCTTTCAATGGATATCGACCAACCATTCTGCACCAAACACATAGCCAAAAACAGCCATACTACCAACTTTTTCATACTATTCGATTTTAAATTAGCCAAAACACTTAAAAAAACAGAATACGCAAAAATAGGAAAATCTTCCGAGAAAACAGACTAAATAATCCGGCAAAACAACGATTCTCTTTGATATTTTCCTCAAATAAAACTCCTCCCGACCACCGGGAATCCATTTTCCCCTCACAAACTTGTATCTGCCATGTCTGGACGTTGGCATTGCCATGTCTGGATGTTGGCATCGCCATGTCTGGACGTTGGCAAAATCCTGCTGTATTAATCTGCCGGAATTCGACCGATATTCCACAGATTTTATATACCTTTGCTTTCCGTAAACACAGAGACAGGAAGAATTCATGGACAATTATATTGTATCGGCAAGAAAATACCGTCCCTCCACTTTTCGGGACGTCGTGGGACAGAAAGCATTGACCACTACGCTGAAAAACGCGATTCAGAGCCAGAAGCTGGCGCATGCTTACCTGTTTTGCGGTCCGCGCGGCGTCGGAAAAACATCGTGCGCCCGCATCTTTGCCAAGACAATCAATTGCATGAACCCGAAGGCCGACGGAGAAGCGTGCAACGAATGCGAATCCTGTCGGGCGTTCAACGAACAGCGGTCACTGAACATTCATGAGCTGGATGCTGCATCCAACAATTCTGTCGATGATATCCGCTCACTGATAGACCAAGTTCGGATTCCTCCTGCCATCGGCAAATACAAAGTATTCATCATTGACGAGGTACACATGCTGAGTTCGGCCGCATTCAATGCTTTCCTGAAGACATTGGAGGAGCCGCCGCACCATGCTATCTTTATTTTGGCGACAACCGAGAAGCATAAAGTCCTGCCGACCATACTTTCACGCTGCCAGACCTACGATTTCGCGCGAATCACTGTGGCAGATACCGTAGAGCATCTGGAATATGTAGCCCAACGGGAAGGAATCCAAGCCGAACCTGAAGCCTTGAATGTAATCGCCCAGAAAGCGGACGGCGGAATGCGCGATGCCCTCTCTATCTTCGACCAAGTAGCCAGCTATACGAACGGAAATATTACCTATCAGGCCGTCATCGAGAATCTGAATATCTTAGATTATGAATATTACTTCCAACTGACGGAGACCATCCTCGCAGGCAATATCCGTGCAGCCCTCCTGCTCTTGAACGAGATACTGAACAAAGGATTCGATGGACAAAACGTCATCACCGGACTGGCCAGCCATTTCCGCGACCTGTTAGTTTGCAAAGATGAAGCGACCTTGGTCCTGTTTGAGGTTGGCGCATCGATTCGGGAGCGTTACCGGGATATGGCCAAACGCTGTCCGGATGCGTTCCTTTATAAGGCGATTGAGTTGGCAAATACTTGCGATTTGAATTACCGGGCCAGCCGTAACAAACGCTTGCTGGTCGAATTGACCCTGATTCAGCTGTGCCAACTGACCCACCCGACCGAAGAGGTTAAAAAAAAAGCCCAGATAGAGACTATTAATCCGGTACAACAACCGGCTAACGCTGCTCCGGCGGCTACTACCGTAACGACGCATATTCCGGCACAACCGACACAACATATCGCTCCGCCGCAGATTTCTGCACCGCAAACGCAGAAACGGACTTCACGTCCGCCCATCGGCACGTCGTTAAAAAACATCGCCAATCCCAAAACACAGAATCAAGCGACAAATGCGCAGCCTGCAATAACACGAACAGACCTTCGGACACCCTTCTCCGAGCAAGAACTGACCGAGAGCTGGACGAATTATGCCAACGCTATCGACAAGAAGGTCTATCTGAAGAACATTATGTTGAACAATATGCCCAAGCTGCAGGATAATTTCTATTTTGATGTGACAGTCCACAATCCCGGCATGCAGGAAGAGCTGATTAATAACGCCATACCCATATTGGAAAACCTCAGACAACGGTTAAAGAACAACCATATCCAAATGCGTGTTCGAATCTCCGAGACAAACGAGAAACACCTTGCCTATACCAGCAGCGAAAAGTATGAGCATTTACTAAATATTAATCCGGTTTTAGCCAAACTGACCAAAGAATTTGACCTAAGAACGGATTAATATCTGCGCATATGCCGCTTAATGCCGAAACGGAATCCAACGGAATAACAACTGCTTCAAATAAATACCGGAAGGACGGAGCGCCCACAGTACACACAACAATGAGCTGAGCGAACAAATCAAGAAGATGGCTCCCGTACCGCTCAATATATCTCCGAGACTGACCAATGGCGATACAAGTCCGCCGAATGCAAAACCGGCTGCAC
The DNA here is from genome assembly GCA_949289155.1 of uncultured Parabacteroides sp. Lineage (GTDB taxonomy): Bacteria > Bacteroidota > Bacteroidia > Bacteroidales > Tannerellaceae > Parabacteroides. Next base: position 64,416 of record CASEMX010000001.1, on the reverse strand, counting down.
CTAATAATGCCGAAGCCGTACCGGAGTTTTCTCTTTCTAATGCCATAGCTAATGTGGTAGATGAAGTAAAGGTCAAGCCCATCATAAACAATAATCCGACCAATAATCCTTCATACACCCAAAAATCGCAGTTTGTATTCAAAGCGAAGCACTCCATTGCTGCAAAAATGACCATTCCGGCACATCCAGCCAAAGTCACATTCTCCGGACTCTTGAACTTAACCGACAAACCTGCCGCTACTCCTATCGCCAAAGAATTCAATCCGAACACGACACTGAACATAACGGCCGAAAAACCGTAATGCTCTTGTACAATAAAGGGAGAAGAGGAGATATTGGCAAACAAAACGCCCATTGCAAAGCCCATTTGTAAGACATAACAGACATAAGCCCTATTCTTTAACACATGTCCGAAACTAAATATCAAATCTAACCAACGGACACTCCGGCGCATGTTCACCGGCAACGATTCATGGAAACGAAGGATGCCAAACAGCAACAAAATACCTATCAACAAAAGAATGACAAAGATGCCACGCCAGCCTACGGTATCGGTCAAAAATCCACCAGCTACTGGAGCTGCAACCGGAGCTACACCATTAATCGCACCGATGATTGCCATCGCTTTGCCTAAATCTTTATTGGAAAAACTATCCGTTGCCACCGAACGGGCAATAACAATCCCACTAGCTCCGGCTATTCCTTGTATTAATCGCAAGAAAAGGAAAACTTCGATGCTCGGAGCAAATATACATCCAACTGTAGAGACTATAAAGAGAAGAATCGCCCCTAAAAGCGGCAACCGCCTACCGTATTTATCACTAATCGGCCCAAAGAACAGTTGTCCGACAGCCAAACCTATCATACTGGTAGTAAGTCCTAATTGAACCATCGAGGAAGAGGTTTGAAAATAATGCACCATCGAAGGAAGACTGGGCAAATACATATCAGTAACAAATGGCCCGAATGCGGTAAGCGCCCCTAAAAGGACAAATAAAAATAATAATGAATTTCTTTTTCCCATGTTATTCTGATTTTTTAGCCGCAAAAGTACCAACTATTCCCCCTGGCAAATGCAAAACATTTCCAAGAAAGATTAATTCTCTGCCTGTGACTCCTTTCGGTGTTTACGAAAATTTAGAAACAGAATAGTAGAGCCAAATTAAAAAAACACTACCTTTGTACCCGTTAGTCCAAAAAATTACGTAGTGAAACATACCTATATTATATATATATCCATCCTATTCTGCCTCTTTTCCCAAACGGGGAACCTACAGGCAGAACAGAAAAGTTTCACGGTGGTCATCGATGCCGGACATGGCGGAAAAGACCCCGGAGCCAAAGGGACTATTATTAACGAAAAAGCGATAAACTTAGGTATCGCATTGAAATTAGGAAACTTAATCAGCCAAAAACATAAGGATGTAAAGGTAGTTTATACCCGAAGTTCCGATAAATTCATCGAATTAGACGAACGTGCCGAAATAGCCAACCGCTGCAAAGCTGATTTATTCATATCTATCCATACCAACGCCGTAGCCCGGGGGAAAAGCGTACATGGCACGGAAACCTATACCTTAGGTCTTGCCCGGACAGATGAAAACTTGGCTGTGGCAATGCGAGAAAACTCGGCAATCCTATTGGAGGAGGACTATCAGCAGCGTTATGAAGGCTTCGACCCTAACTCTTCGGAATCATATATCATATTTGAGTTTATCCAGAATAAACATATGGAGCAGAGCATCGGGTTCGCTTCCGAAATCCAGAAGCATTTCACCGCAGCTCAACGGGATGACCGCGGAGTTCGCCAAGCCGGATTCTTGGTTCTCAGAAAAACCAGCATGCCCAGCGTATTGATTGAAGTCGGATTCATTACGAACCGGGCAGAAGAACGCTATCTGGCATCTGAACGAGGACAACGTCAGCTGGCACAATCCATCTCGGATGCATTCGATAACTATAAACGAACATTCGATAGCCGTCAATCGGTTACCATCGCCAAACCGGTTGCACGGACTGGCGAACAGCAGAGCCATCCGACCAATAACCCGCCTGCCGGAAGCGAAGAGGATATTCTCCGCCGCAAAAGGGAACGGCAAGAGGCGAAAGCAAAACAGCAGGCTGACAACCGGAAAGATAAGACGGTCTATAAAGTGCGGATTATGACTTCCGACCGGAAACTCCCGGCCAACTCTCGGCTATTGAAAGGATACAAAAACGTGGAATGCGTCAAAGGAACCCAATTCTATATCTATTATTATGGAGAAAGTACGAGTTTCAATGAAATCAGCCGCCTGCGTAAACAGGTAATCAAGGATTTCAAAGACGCATATATCGTCCCGTTCAAGAACGGAAAAGAAGCAAATAAGTAAGTAGAACAAAAAAATACAAAATACGAAAGATGAAAACGATATTTACTAAAGAGGCCAAAATAGGAATCATTTCAATTATCAGTTTGGCCCTACTTTATTTCGGAATCAATTATCTGAAAGGGATAAATTTATTCAAACCCTCCAACCACTATGAGGTGATATTTAATAATGTGAAAGGAGTAACCATCTCTAGCCCAGTATATGTTGAGGGCTTCAAGGTGGGTTTGGTCCGAGATATCCGATATGATTACGACACGATGGATAAAATCACGGTCGATATCAGTCTAGAGGACAAAATGCGTATCAATAAAGGAAGCTACATCACGATTGTCAACAGCTTCTTGGGCGGAGCCGAATTACATATTCATTTAAATAAATATGTAGATGACTTCTTCAAGCCGGGCGACCAGATAGAAGGACGCATGAGCGAAGAGATGATGCAATCCGTACAGGAAAAGATTCTCCCCAGTATAGAATCCATGCTACCGAAAATTGATTCTATTTTGGGAGGCATACAGACGCTGATTAATCATCCGGCATTGGCACAATCGTTGAACCATGTAGAAAATGCAACTGCCAATCTGGAGCAATCCACTCGCGAACTGAATCGGTTATTGGCGAATGATGTGCCCGAAATTGTTTCCGGATTGAAAACCATCACGGCCAATTTCTCCGATGTCAGCACGGAACTGAAAACATTAGACCTGCAGACCACGGTAGAAAGTATCAATGCCACACTGGCAAACCTGAAAGTAACTACTGAAAAGTTCAATTCGACCAACAACAGCATCGGTTTGTTGCTAAATGACCGGGGATTATACGACAACTTGAACAGCACAGCAGAGAATGCATCCAAACTGCTGCTGGATTTGCGCGAGCATCCGAAGCGTTACGTCCACTTCTCTGTATTCTGAGATAACAGAATTTCTTTTTTGAGAAATTTTTTCATTCTGTCTTTCTGATTTCAGGCGAAACAAACTGAAAAAACGAATTGTTCGCCTAATTTATTTGGAATAAGACGGATAGAAAAGTTATCCCTTTCAAAGTCGCTTCAGAATAGAACTAACAAAATGTCGTGAAAAAAGGCTTTTTCTTTTTCTTTGTACAAACAACAAGAGATAAAAATTTGATTTTCAATGCTATTTAGTAATTCATTGACTTTAAATACGATAAAATATTTAGAGAAATACAAATAAAAAGGGACTTTTTTTTTCAGAATTTATTTATAACCTTTGTAAGCGAAAAGATATAAAAGTACATTTTGAGAGAAATATAGAACAATGCAGGCTGATTGTCAAATATTATGGAATAAGTGCCTTGAAATTATTAAGGACAATGTGTCGGAAGAGCAATATACCACTTGGTTTCTACCGATTATCCCTCATTCTTTAAACGAAAAGAAAGAATTCAGGGCATTAGTTCCGTCTAATTTCTTTGGAGAATACATAGAAGCAAATTTTCAGAAACTGTTAACAGCAGTTATCCGGCGGGTCATGGGGCAAGATGTATCGTTGATTTATCGCGTAGCTACGGTAGGCGACATGAAAGATGAATCGACAACGGTAGAACAACGCTCAGAGCCGTCAATGAATGCTATTCCGAAACAACCATACGCACCGAATGTGTTCGAACAAAAACGCGCTATCCAAGATTGGGACTCTTATCTGAATCCGAGATACAGTTTTGAGAACTATTTCGAGGGAGAAAGCAACAAGGTAGTCCGCGCTGCCAGTGAAGCGATTGCCCAAAATCCAGGGAAGACCGCATTCAATCCGATGTTTATCTTCGGTGCTTCCGGAGTAGGCAAGACTCATTTATGCCATGCTATTGGCAATCGAATACAGGAGCTACATCCGGACAAGAAAGTGCTTTATATATCAGCCCATTTGTTCAGCACCCAATTCACCGATGCCGTTCGGAAGAACAATATTAATGAGTTTCTCTATTTTTATCAAAGCATTGATGTGCTGCTCTTGGATGATGTGCAAGAATTTATCGGAAAAGATAAAACACAAAATACCTTTTTCCATATCTTCAACCACCTGCATCTGCTAAACAAACAGATAGTCTTGACTTCCGATAAGCCACCAGTAGAACTGCAAGGTATGGAAGAGCGCTTTTTTACCCGGTTGAAATGGGGATTGATATCTGAACTGGAACGTCCAGATTTGGATTTGCGTAAGAAAATCCTCAAAAACAAGATGAACCATGAAGGAATCATCATGCCGGAAGAAGCATTCAATTTCATCGCTAACAATGTAACGGAAAATGTCCGTGACCTTGAGGGTATCTTGGTCTCATTGATGGCCAACTCATTAGTCAATAACCGGGAAATAGATATGCCTTTGACTAAACGTATCGTCAGCTTGGCGGTGCATTTGGAAAAGAAACAATTATCCGTCCAATCCATACAGGAAACCGTCTGCAAGTATTTCAACTTGGAGCAGGCGGCCATCCAAACAAACTCACGCAAACGTGAGATTGTCCAAGCACGCCAAATAACAATGTTTTTGGCAAAAAAATATACGGATTGCTCTTTCGCACATATCGGAAAGATTGTAGGGAAAAAGGACCATGCTACCGTTTTACATGCGTGTAAAACCATAAAGGACCAAATGGAGACAAACAAGTCTTTCCGTACCTCCGTAGAAGAAATCGAAAGCCTATTGAAAAACTAAAAAATACATAAGCAGTGGAACGTAAAATCTATACATTTGATGAAGCTTATAAAGCGTCCTTGGCCTATTTTACAGGAGATGAATTGGCAGCAAAAGTATGGGTCAACAAATACGCTTTGAAAGATGCGTTCGGTAATATCTATGAGCAGTCGCCGGCTGATATGCATCATCGTTTGGCTCGAGAAATCGCGCGCATAGAAAAAAATTATCCGAACCCTTTGGCTGAACAGACTCTATTCAATCTGTTTGACCATTTTCGTTACATCATTCCGCAAGGAAGTCCAATGACGGGTATTGGAAATGATTACCAGATTGCTTCTCTCTCGAATTGTTTTGTAATCGGTTTAGATGGTCCCGCTGATTCTTATGGTGCAATTATCCGTATTGACGAAGAACAGGTGCAGTTGATGAAACGGCGCGGCGGGGTTGGACATGATCTGTCACATATCCGCCCGAAAGGTTCACCGGTTAAAAATTCAGCATTGACATCAACCGGTTTGGTCCCTTTCATGGAACGTTATTCCAATTCGACACGCGAAGTTGCACAAGATGGACGCCGAGGCGCATTAATGTTGTCCGTATCCATCAAACATCCGGATTCCGAATCCTTCATCGATGCCAAAATGGTAGAAGGAAAGGTTACAGGGGCGAATGTATCGGTAAAAATCGATGACGAGTTCATGCACGCGGTCATCAACAATACGACCTATCGCCAGCAATATCCGATACAAAGCGAACATCCGGAGTATATAAAAGATGTAGACGCTGCCACTTTATGGAAAAAGATTATTCATAACGCATGGAAGTCGGCAGAGCCGGGCGTATTGTTTTGGGACACAATTCTGCGTGAGTCCGTTCCGGATTCGTATGCCGATTTAGGTTTCCGTACCGTATCGACCAATCCGTGCGGAGAGATACCGTTGTGCCCGTATGACAGTTGCCGCTTATTGGCTATCAACCTCTATTCATACGTCGTAAACCCATTTACTGCTGAAGCCTATTTCGATTTCGACTTGTTTAAAGAACATGTCGGTCTGGCACAGCGCATCATGGATGACATTATCGATTTGGAATCAGAAAAAATCGAACAAATTTTAGAAAAAATCGATTCCGATCCTGAATCGATGGAAATAAAACAGGCAGAACGCCATTTGTGGGAAAAGATTCAACGCAAGACATTGATGGGAAGACGCACGGGCGTTGGCATCACTGCGGAAGGAGATATGTTGGCAGCGCTGAATTTGCGCTATGGCACGGATGAAGCTACAGCCTTTGCCGAAGAGGTTCAAAAAACATTAGCGTTGGCGGCTTACCGTTCGTCTGTCAATATGGCAAAAGAACGCGGAGCTTTTGAAATCTATGACAGCAAACGGGAAGAAAACAATCCGTTTATCCTCCGTTTACGTGAGGCAGACCCGGGACTGTATGAGGAGATGAAACTATACGGACGGCGCAATATCGCCTGTCTGACGATTGCTCCGACAGGTACGACCAGCCTGATGACACAAACCACGTCGGGTATCGAACCGGTATTCCTTCCGGTCTATAAACGCCGCCGCAAAGTCAATCCGAACGATACAGAAACACGTGTCGATTTCGTAGATGAGACCGGGGATGCATTCGAAGAATATGTGGTATTCCACCATAAGTTCGTTACATGGATGGAGGCACAAGGATATCCGGTGACGAAACATTATACACAAGAGGAAATAGATGACTTGGTGGCCAAGTCGCCTTATTATAAAGCGACGTCGAACGATGTCGATTGGCTGCAAAAAGTACGGATGCAGGGACGTATCCAGAAATGGGTAGACCATTCCATCAGCGTAACTATCAACCTGCCGAACAATGTAAGTGAGGAATTAGTAAATGAACTGTATATCGAGGCATGGAAGAGCGGTTGCAAAGGCTGTACAGTCTATCGTGATGGCTCGCGCTCGGGCGTGCTGATTGCAACAGATAAGAAAAAGAAGAAAAGCGACGATTGCAATTGCATGCAACCTCCGGTCATCGTATCGACCCGTCCGCGTGAACTGGAGGCAGACGTAGTCCGGTTCCAAAACAAGAAAGAGAAATGGATTGCTTTCGTCGGATTGCTGAATGGACGCCCCTATGAAATCTTCACCGGATTGGCTGATGACGAAGAGGGTATCATCGTCCCGAAAAACATCCAGAAGGGAACCATTATCAAGAACTATGATGAAGATGGAAAGAAGCATTATGATTTCCAATTCAAGAATAAGCGAGGCTATAAGATGACGATTGAAGGATTGGACAGCAAGTTCGACCCCGAATATTGGAACTACGCAAAATTGATTTCCGGAGTATTGCGCTATGCCATGCCTATTGACCAGGTCATTAAATTGGTTCAGGGCTTGGAACTGAACAACGAGTCAATCAATACATGGAAAAATGGCGTGGAACGTGCCTTGAAGAAGTATCTGCCGAACGGTACGGAAGTAAAAGGACAGAAGTGTCCGAACTGCGGACAGGAAACGCTAGTCTATCAAGAAGGTTGTTTGATTTGTACGAACTGCGGAGCTTCACGGTGCGGATAGCAGAGCGACAAATACCTATCAATAGGTATTGACCGTCCCATCGAGAAATTATACCTTTGCACGACATTTTGAATTTTTCAATAAAAGATGAGACTATCTGAACTTCGCACAGGCGAAAAAGGCATAATTGTAAAGGTGATGGGACGCGGAGCGTTCCGCAAACGTATCATTGAAATGGGATTCATCCGCGGGAAAGAGGTCGAGGTTATCCAGAATGCCCCGCTGAAGGACCCTATTCATTATCGAATCATGGGCTACGATGTCTCTCTCCGACGGCAAGATGCGGGATTGATTGAGGTCGTAAGCGCAGCTGAGTTTGCAAAGACGACGCATGAGGACCAGCAACATGAAAAGAGCGCCGAATCGTATATCGCCCCTTCAGATGACGAATTAAAGGAACTGGCCGACCATAAACGGAAAATAATCAATGTGGCATTGGTTGGAAATCCGAATTGTGGAAAGACATCATTATTCAATTTCGCATCCGGAGCACATGAACGAGTAGGCAATTACAGCGGCGTAACCGTCGATGCCAAAGAGGGAGTCTTCCGCCAGAATGGATATACCTTCCGGATTGTTGATTTGCCGGGGACCTACTCACTATCTGCTTATACGCCAGAGGAGCTGTATGTGCGCCGCCAACTAAACGCCGAAGAGCAACCGGACGTCGTCATCAATGTCATTGATGCTTCTAATCTGGAGCGAAACTTATACCTGACCACTCAGCTAATCGACATGGATGTACAGATGGTAATCGCCCTAAATATGTACGACGAACTGGAAAAGGCAGGAAACAAATTCGATTATGAATCGTTGGCCCGCATGATTGGTTGTCCTATCATCCCAACCATCAGCAAAACAGGATTCGGCATCGAAGAGCTTTTCAATCGGGTAATCAAGGTTTACGAAGGACAAGACCCTACGGTCCGGCATATCCACATCAATTACGGCGATGTATTGGAAAAGGGCATTGCCAATGTCAAGAATACCATTGCCAAAATGGATGACAACATGCCAAAGAGCGTATCCAGGCGCTATCTCTCCATCAAATTATTGGAAAATGACAAAGAGGTCGAATCGAAAATGAGAGACCTTCCGGGAGGGGAACAGGTACTTGCCGAACGAGACCGGAATGCAGCACATATCGAAAGCCTGTTAAAAGAGGATTGTGAAACCGCTCTGACCGATGCCCGCTACGGATTTATCTCCGGTGCATTATGCGAAACATTCGTCCAGAACAAAATAAAAGAGGCAACGAAGACACAGCTCATCGACCTGTTCGTAACGAACAAAGTATTAGGTTTCCCTATCTTTATCCTGTTTATGTGGATGATGTTCGAGGCAACTTTCCGCTTGGGGGAATACCCGATGGGCTGGATTGAACAATTGGTCGAATGGATAGGCAACTTTGTCAGTACGAATATGCCGGAAGGAGCATTGAAGGACCTGATAGTAGATGGCATTATCGGAGGGGTCGGAGGGGTTATCGTATTCTTGCCCCAAATCATCATTCTCTATGCTTTTATTTCCTTCATGGAAGACTCAGGATATATGGCTCGTGCCGCTTTTATAATGGATAAAATCATGCACAAAATGGGACTTCATGGGAAATCATTCATTCCTTTGGTCATGGGATTCGGATGCAACGTTCCGGCAGTCATGGCAACACGAACCATCGAAAGTCGTAACAGCCGTATGATTACCATGCTTGTGACCCCATTGATGAGCTGCAGTGCTCGCCTGCCGGTATATGTTCTGATTACAGGCATACTCTTTCCTAAAAATGGCGGGACAATCATGCTGCTGCTTTATGCCACAGGACTTATTTTCGCAGTTATCTTGGCACGCCTCTTCAAACGTTGTTTCTTCAATAAAGAGGATGTACCGTTTGTCATGGAACTCCCCCCTTACCGTATGCCGACCGGGAAATCCATCCTTATCCACATGTGGGAAAAGGCAAAGCAATATTTGCACAAAATGGGAGGCATTATCCTTGTAGGGTCCATTATTATTTGGTTCTTAGGCTATTTCCCAAGAGAAACCAAGAACACGGAAAACTTCCGGAAACAGATAGCTGAGATAGAAAATGCCCAATTGACACAAGAGGAGAAAGAAAAGAAAATCACAGAAGTGGAACAGCTCATGGCAATCGACCACCAAGAACACTCCTATATCGGACGCATCGGACAGGCCATCGCCCCCATCATGGAACCTCTGGGTTTCAATTGGAAAATAAGCGTCAGCCTTTTATCCGGCATGGCTGCAAAAGAAATCGTGGTCAGTACATTAGGCGTCCTTTATACTGGAAATGGAGATGAAGAACAAGCCCTTGCCCAACGATTGGTGCAAGAGGTAAACCCGGACGGGAGTGCTGTGTTCACCCCGCTCGTCGGACTCAGCCTTATGTTCTTTGTCCTGTTGTATTTCCCGTGCATCGCCACCATTGTAGCTATTAAGAACGAATCCAATTCATGGAAATGGGGACTCTTCACCATAGCCTACACCTGCATCCTCGCATGGATTGTATCCTTCTTAATCTACCAAATAGGCAGCCTGCTCGTTTAAAAACAGAATCGATATGTGGCAAGATTTATGCATATACCTAATTGGCATAGCCGTTGTCCTTTATGTGGGGCAACGGCTCTATCGCATGCTCAAACACCCGGAAAAAGAGGCATGCAACTGTGGGTGCGAGAAGTGTAGGTGGAGAGGGAAAAACAATAACCGACAAAAATGTAAGCTATAGCCTTTCTTATAATTAAACAGGATATACGTCATTCAAGAATTATGACTACCTTTGTCCCCTTAAAAAACGAGATGATATATAATAAATTAATGGCTTTATCCGTTTTAGATAAAACATATACATAATTTCTATAGTAATTAGTTTATGATACAAGAGTTTATTAATAGACACTTTTTCAACTTATTTTTATTCACATTCACTTTTGGGCTATTACTATACGGAGGAATAGGATTCGATTATACCGATGAAATCTGTGCATTTATCTTACTTATTTTATATTGCTTCGCTTTTTTCAAAAATCCAAAATGGGAAATAAATAAAGCATTCTTGATAACTATTGGTATTTTCTTTTTTTACTTAATTTACTCTTTCATCATTGGCAGTAATGTAAAACAGGCTATAATTTCTGATTTCATTGTCCAATTCAAACCGTACCTTTCTCTATTTTGCATATATTCTTTAATGCCTGAATTATCAAAGAATCAGAAAATTAAACTGAAACTATTTTCTGTTTTCGCTTGGTATATTCTTTTAATTATTGGACTACTATCATTTATATTCCCTGACATCATAGTTACAACAATGGGGCATAGTACTTATTTTGCAGCAGGAGTCGTAGCTGTTTCCCTGTGTTATCTGTTTACATCCGATTTTACGCAAAAAGATAAAATCATATTTCTTATTATGTTAGCATTAGGATTAATATCAACAAGATCTAAATTTTACGGATTCTACGCATTATCTCTAATGTGCATTTTATTTTTTTCTAATGTTAAGAATATTCGCATTACACCCAAAAATATTTTATTGTTCATAATAACACTTGTATTAATTCTCTTTGTTGCAAAAGAAAAAATATCATTGTATTTTATCGATAATCTATCTGTTGATAACGAAAAAGACCTAATTGCACGCTTTGTATTATATACCACATCCTTTGAAATCTTTAGAGATTATTTTCCGTTCGGCTCCGGCTTTGCCAGTTTTGCCACTTTCAGTTCCGGAGTCTATTATTCTAATATTTACCAAGAATATGGTATTGAGAGAGTATGGGGTATTAGCAAAGACTTTTACAACTATATAGCAGATACTTATTATCCTTCATTAGCTCAATTCGGAATAGTCGGAGTTATACTTTATGCTTATTTTTGGATTTACATCCTAAGAAAATCTTTCCGATTTTTTAAGCAAAAAAATTCAGCAAAACACATGGTTATAGTCCTGTTAATTACATGCTTCTTTGGGATTGAAGGCGTAGCTGATTCTACTTTTACAACTCACCGAGGATTTTTCATCCTGATGCTTTTAGGTTTAACTTTATCTGAAATGAAATACATCAACAATACTAATGCTAAAAATGAAATAAATGAAAGTTCTGCAAATAGATAAATACTATTACCTCAAAGGTGGAGCCGAAACCGTATTTTTCAATACGATTCATCTACTTCAAAAGAAAGGTCATGACGTTGTTCCCTTTTGCTTGAAAAGTAAAAAGAATGATTTTTCTAATTTTGAATCCTATTTTGTGGATTATCCTGAACTATCAGAATGTAGCCTATTCACAAAAATCAAACATATCCCCTCTTTCATTTATAATAAAAAGGCTGCGCAGCAAATCGAAAAACTTATATTGGAGCAAAAACCAGATATTGCACATATCCATTTGCTATTTAATAGCCACTCTGTTTCTATTCTGCCGGTATTGAAGAAATATCATATTCCTATAATCATGACTGTTCATGACTATAGACTTATTTGTCCTGCATACACATTTAAAAATGGAAAAGGTGATATATGTGAAAAATGTATTGACCATTCTTACTTAAATTGCATATTACACAAATGCTCAAACAATAATTTAGGAAATAGCACTATGCTTACGTTAGATTGTGTTTTTCGCTCTATATTCTATAAGCCGATAAATTATATTGACAAATTCATATTTGTCAGCAATTTTGCTAAGCAAAAACATATTCAAGCAAATCCTTTATATGCAAACAAAGCTACTCAATTATACAATTTTACCCCTCATATTGCAAATAGAAAAGATAATAGAGGAAGCTATCTTCTATATTTTGGCCGTATCTCCAATGAAAAAGGAATACAGACTTTAATCAACGCTATGAAGAATCACCCTAATATTCCTTTAAAGATAGCAGGGACTGGTCCTTTACTGGAGACTTTAAAACAATACAATTTAGCGAATATAGAATGGTTAGGTTTCAAAAAAGGAATGGATTTAGAACAATTGATTAAAAATGCCATGTATGTGATTGTACCATCAGAATGGTATGAAAATAATCCTTTAAGTATTATCGAATCCATGGCTATGGGTGTACCTGTTATAGGGAGTAATATCGGCGGCATTCCAGAACTCATTCAGCATCAGAAAAACGGTTTTCTCTTTCAAGTTAAATCAGTTTCGGAATTGGAGCAGATAATTGAACTTGCTTTTCACATGGATGATTCACAATATTATGAAATGTCTAATAACGCAATGCTATTTGCTAACGCGCATTTCTCAGAAGACAGCCATTATCAAAAGCTTATTCAAATATATAATGATTGCCTAAAAAAGAATAGGAAATGAAACAGATATATGTATTCGGAACAAGAGGGTTCCCTAATGTACAAGGTGGAGTAGAAAAGCATTGCGAGCAACTGTATACCGAGCTTGCCAATGAATATGACATTTATGTTTTTAGAAGAAAAACCTATTTGACCGAACAAACAGAGAGGGCTTCCAACATTCATTTTATCGATTTGCCTTCTACGAGGATAAAGGGCTTCGAATCCTTTTTCCATTCATTCTTATGTACTTTATATTGCATCATAAAAAGGCCCGATATCATACATATCCATAATATTGGACCGGGAATGTTCATTCCATTACTCAAAATTGCACATTTAAAAGTTGTATTGACCTATCATAGCGCAAACTATGAGCATAAAAAATGGAATTACATAACAAGAAAATTATTAAAATTCAGTGAATGGATTGCAACAAGAGGAGCTGATGCCATTATCTTTGTAAATAGCAATCAATTAAACAAATTCAATGAAAAAATCAAGGCTAAATCAACATATATTCCTAATGGTGTGTCTATTCGGCCTCGCTCAGAGTCGGCTCAACTTATAAAAGAAAAACAGATATTACCACACAAATACATTTTAGCTGTAGGACGGATTACCCAAGAAAAGGGATTCGATTACCTAATTGATGCTTTTCTCCAAAGCAATATCGAGGGATATCAATTGGTCATTGCCGGAGGAATTGACCATTCTTCTTCCTATGCAAATAGCCTTTTAAAAAAAGCCCAAAAGCATAATAGTATCATCATGACAGGATATGCAGATGGCGAATTCTTGCGCCAATTATATTCGCACTGTAAACTATTCATCCTTCCCTCTTATAATGAAGGATTCCCTTTGGTTTTATTAGAGGCTATGGGTTATCATCTGCCAATATTAGCCAGCGATATTCCGGCAAATAAACAAATCCCATTAAAGCCTGAAAACTATTTTGAAACAGGCAATATTGCCGGTCTTGCAGATAAAATTAAAAGCAAAATCAATGATACCATTATGGAAGAGTACTACGAGCTAAGAGAATATACATGGAAAAATGTCAGTGAAAAAACAAAAATGGTATATGAAGAGATACCTTAACTTCATATCAGACACCAACCCATAGAGCATGAATCTCTTTTTTGCTATAATTCATTGGTTCCCTTCTCTGTCAAAGCGTGTATTGGATAATCTTTTCAAGAGGCTGGTTTGCATTAGTTAGCAAACTCCACTCAAGGCATGGGGAAGATTCTCCTGTACGAAGACAATCAATTGTACATTCATAAACCCAACTCTACCGGAGTCGGTTGGAAGTTATCCTCTTCTTATTCTCCGACACATTCATACTTCTTTGCCATGCTTCTCAATGTGCTTCCGAGCGTAAAAACAATATTTGCCTTCCGGATAAAGGGACGTTGAACTCCCTCACCGTTGCAGCCCCTTTGCTGCTCAGCAAAAGGCGTAAATAGTCCAACTCGCCCAAACGACCGCCTTCCTCGTTCCAAGGCTTCACCGAAGATGGTCACAAGTACCAAAACACCAGTTCCACATCTCCTTGCAAAGCAGTAAAAATCAGCAATATATTCTGGTAAAGCAAGTCGATTTCCATATCCTTGATAATCTTTGATTTGCAGAAGCATAATACAATACGGCTTCGTCTGCTACATTCAGTAAACCTATCACTATTACAAACGGTTTCTTTCGCTCTGACCTGCGCCTCTTCCTTTATACGTACTCGTAGTTGAGTTGAACGCATAACGGATCGTAAACCGAATAGCTTGTGAGTCACTGTAATTCCATTTGTCAAGCCTCATTTGGCTGCCATAAGTAATCATTGAATTACGGGCTGTTTTGAATATGTCTGTTGCACTGAGTTGGAATAACCAGTTTCCCAATGATTTTGTGATGCCAAGATTGATTTGCCAAGAAGGCTTCATGGTAACGACATCCATATCTCCCGATGAATGGTATAGGATATCCCCCGTAAGAGTAAAGCCTTTTCTTATGGATATGCTGTTGTAAAAGTTAGTGAACAGCAAGGGGGTGTTCATGTGTTGTCTCGTTCCCATGAATGGTAATTTGAAATCCTGTCCCATTATGCTCAGCTGCAGGCGGGGCGACCAGATTGAGAGGCTGGGAGAAAAAGACAGTATTGCATTATATCTTGATACATGACCGTAATTCTGATAAGTTATCAAGTTAATCGGTTTTCCTTCTTGATAAGCTTCAACAATTCCGACAATGGCGTCTTTCACATATTGATAACTTGCCGAAAAGAAAATCCATTTGTAAATGCCAGCTAAAGATATATCATGGTTTATTTCCGGTTTCAGCAGAGGGTTACCGGTTTCATAAGTAAAACGGTCATCATATTGTATGTTACTGCTTAGTTGGCTGTACAGCGGTCGTTTGGTCTTGGTTGCATACGACAATGTAAACTTGGCATTTTTAAGAGGAAATGTGAAGTCTATGTTCGGAAACAGACGGTCATATTTTTGGCTTTGTTCGGAAATGAGTGAACCGTTTTCGTAGTAATCAGACAGTGTGTGTTCGTATCTTATTCCTCCTGAAAGCTCATATCTTCCTATGGGAAAGGTTGCACTGATAAAGCCGGCAATAGTATGCTCCTTGATATTGTCGTCTGCATCAGGCAGAAAATCGTTAGCGTTGTCGTATTTGTCCGTTCTGTCTGTATAGGTATATTCATATCCGGCTTCTATTGTATTGTTGCCCCAATGATAGCCCAAAATGGATTTGGATGCGAACATGTGACTATGGATGCGGTTCAGGCTGCTTATGGTTGATTCTCCTTCCGCTAAACTGATTTCATCTATTTTCTGTTTGGTTTTATTCCGGCTTGAATAATAGTCGTTATTCATCGTGAAAGTCCAATCTCCGTATTCACCCATGTAATACATATTCAATAGATTAACCGGTAAGTTTTTCCTCTTCCAGTGGGTATAGTAATCAAGCTTATCATAAAACGCACAATTCAATGTTGTCGTTTCATTGGTAGTCCACTTGGATCGGTTATAAGGTGTGCCTCGAAATTCATATTTGATTCCCAATGTATTTTTAGGGTTCATTTGCCAGTTGAATCCAAAATCGGCATTATAAGTTGTGCTGACTGGCTGTATCAGAATGTCCGAATTCAAGGCATATTGATTACCTTCGGTGTTTATCGAGGTTACATTTCTCTGCTCTTGATACCGTCTTGAATGGTCAAATGCAAAGGCTCCGAATATATCCCAATTATTCTTCCGGAAATTGAGAGAGAGGTTATCTGAATTAGACCAAGAATGAGCCGCACGGACGACACCTTGTATGGAGCCGCTTAATCCGTCTCCTTGTTTCTTTAGGGTGCGCACCAATAACACCGATTTCACTTCTGCGCCATACTTCGCTCCCGGATTATTGATGACTTCTACGCTCGCAATCTCTTTGGAAGACATACGGTACAATTCGCTGTTGTCCGTCAGTTTTCTCCCGTTTATATAAATAGTAGGAGTGCCTTTGCCAAATACTGTAAATTTATCATCTTCACGCAGGATGCCCGGAAGCTGTTCTATTACATCCATTGCATTTCCGAGCAGGCTCAAGACAGATCCGTTCACGATTGTGATTATTCCGCCTTTACTTAAACGTTGGATGGGATGTTGGGCTGTAACCGTGACTTCATCGAGAAGGATATTATCTGACGTCAACACGAGTAAGCCTACGTCTTCTTTTTTCTCCAATGTTTTTGTCAGCGTTTTATATCCGAGGACTGAAACCTGCAAAAGTGTTGCTTTGGGGTAATCGTTTTGAAAATCGAACTTGCCGTTTGTATCTGTAACCGTCCCTGCCATATATGTGGAATCTGCATCCATTAAAATAACATTGGCAAACTCTATTGGCTTTTGGTTTTCATCATAAACGATGCCTTTGACTTGTGCTTTAGCGGCAAATGGTGTTATCAATAACACGAAAATAAATAAAAGATTTCTTTTCATACTTGCTTGCATTTTGATTACTTCATGCAAAAGTATGATTTTAGTTATAGGGACTTCCGTATGGCACATTGCAGGTTTGTTGCAATGTGCAGTAACGTGTTTCACTTTTGTTTCAAAATCCCTGTACAGGTTTGTGTGTTAATATCTTATTTGCCAAATATAAATTGATACATACACGAGTCTAATTTCTCTTTGAGCCTGCTTTTGCGGGTTCTGAGGGCATTCTCTGAAACGCCCATGCACATAGAAATAGTTGCATTATTTACTTTGAGGAGATAAAACAGGCATAAAGACAGGTCATCCAGGTTTACACCACTGCTTGCAGCCTTTATATCGATGACCACATCCGTGAATTCTTCAAATAATGCTTTTCTGAGTTTATTCCTTTCAGCCGGCGGAAGGAAGGGATTATCGGATTGTTTCTCATTCCCTTCTAACATTTGCAGCTTTTTCATCCATCCGGTTCGGACAAAATTGTTTTTGCAGATATCAGCCCTTTTCTTCCAAATGGCAATCAAGTCAATGTCTTTATTTTCTTCGGAGTCTGTGGATTGTAATTCTATTTGGTTAATACGGCTTTGGTCGAGTTCTTTTCTCAGCTTGATGTATTGTTTCTTGTTATGCCGGTCATAAAGGAAGAACAATACAATGCCCACGAATGCGATTGACAATAGAATGACAATTCTTCGTTGAGCCTTTATTTGAGATTCATGAATGTGCTTTTGCAACAGCAGATTGTTGTCGGCGGTTTCTTTATTTAGTGCTTCGTTTCTTGAAATAACTTGTGAAATCGAATCGTTCTTTGAGATTCCTTCACTTGCAGAAACTTCTTCATGCAAGGCATATTTTACACATGACTTGAGTATCCTGAGATTGTTGTATGTGTTGATTGAATACTTGTTAGGGGCACTTCCATATAGCGAATCGGCTTTGTCGCACAAATGTTTCGCAATGCCGATATGCCCGTTATTGAGGTTGAGAAAACCTAAAGTTATCCACTTACCTAAGCTGTTTTCTGATAACTCACTTAGATATTTCCCGGCTTTTTCATAATTAACGCCCGGAGTGTTTGCGTAATTCAGCACATAAGTCGTATAGTCGGAGTGCTCTTTATCTTGTTGTGACAAATCAATGGCACGGGCGATATAAACCAATGTAGAATCATTTTCCCCGATAGAATTGTAACAAGCGCCGATTTGGTGCAAAGCATAAGCCTTTTGTTGATTAGCAGTAGCATACGCCAATGCTTTCTTTGCATAAGAAATCGCTGTATTGTAATCTTTTTTTGCTGACGGCTCGCAATAAATATCTGCCAGTTTCATATTCAGTGAATATAGCTGGGCTTTGTCCTTTTCACCAATCATGCTGATGGATTGTTGTAGATAATAGGACATCGAATCCTGTTGACCGCGCCACTTAGACTGATAGGCTTTTAGTTGGTAAGCTCTGAATAACTCGGCACTGTCATTCTTTTGGTTAAAATAGGCGATGCTATTATCCAAAAGGCTATCAGAAGCGAAAGATTTACTTTGCCGAAGCTTTGCCATTGCGAGCAATATGCCGCAACGTGCTCTTTGCTGTTGGCTCAAGTTCGAATAGGGATATAATGTTTCCAACAGGATTTGGGCAGAATCAGGACGTTCAGCGACTATTAACTCTGCAGTATCCAGGATTTTATCTTTTTGTGGATAGTTGCTGCAAGCACATACTGCCACCATGAATATAATGAGATACGATATTGTTTTCATAACGGCTAAATGGCTTGTCGAATCCGGATAAGGCGAGCCAATAAGCCCTCCAAGAGGTCCAGCTGCAACATGTTCGCGCCATCCGATTTGGCTTTTGCCGGTTCGGGGTGAGTCTCGATGAACAATCCGTCAGCACCTACGGCTATGGCAGCCTTGGCAATCGTTTCAATCAGTGCCGGCATACCTCCCGTAACCCCTGAACTCTGATTGGGCTGCTGAAGCGAATGGGTCGCGTCCATCACCACGGGGTAGCCGAACTGCTGCATCTGCGGGATGCCCCGAAAGTCCACGACCAAGTCCGTATAGCCGAAAGTCGTCCCCCGCTCGGTCAGCATGATGTTCCGATTGCCTGCATCAGCCACCTTCTGAGCGGCAAATTGCATCGCATCGGGCGAGAGGAACTGCCCCTTCTTGATATTCACTATCTTGCCCGTATGGGCAGCAGCGACCAACAAATCTGTCTGACGGCACAAGAAGGCAGGAATCTGCAGGATGTCCACATACTCGGCAGCCATCTCCGCCTCATGCGTTTCGTGGATATCGGTAACGGTCGGCACGTCAAAGGTCTCGTGTACTTTGCGGAGAATCTTCAACGCTTTCTCATCGCCTATCCCCGTGAACGAATCCAAGCGCGAGCGGTTCGCCTTCCGGTAAGAGCCTTTAAACACATAAGGGATGTTCAGTTTCTGCGTGATGGTAACGATTCGCTCGGCAATGCGCAATGCCATCTCCTCTCCCTCGATAACGCACGGTCCTGCCAACAGGAAGAAATTATCCGTGCCTTTCAGATTGTCTATTGTGTACATTTCAATATATTATTGTATTAAGTCCATGATTTGCTGCACCTTATCCTCCATAGGCAGCTCGGCGTCTATCCAATGAATCCGGAAGCCCCGGCGCTCCATGCCCCGAAACCACGTCATCTGCCGCTTGGCAAACTGATGGATAGCTATCTCCAACTGACTGACCATCTCGTCATAATCCAGCTGTCCTATGACATAGAGCGTCAGGTACTTATATTCCAATCCATAATAAATCAAATCCTCCGGCTTAACGCCCGATGCCAAGATGCGGCGAACCTCATCGACCATCCCCTCATCCAAGCGGGCACGCAACCGGCGGGATATCTTTGCCCGGCGAAGCTCACGGTCGATATGCACCCCGATTATCAGGCTGCGTATCGGCGCATACTCATTCCTGTCAGGGGCTTCCGTACGGTAATACTCCTCAATCTCGATAGCCCGTATCGCCCGCTGCGCCGAATCGACATCCGTCTTGTTGTGCAGGGTTTTATAAGATGCAAGCATCTCCTCCAATTCTGCCAAAGACTTGCCTTTCAACGCCTCGCGAAGCTCCGGGTTCTGCGGCACATCCAAGAGCTTGTAGCCCTTCAGCACCGCTTCGATATACATCCCCGTCCCGCCACACAGGATAGGCAACTTGCCCTTTACCCTAATCGCAGCGAACGCCCGATGGAAGTCATGCTGGTACTCGAACACATTATACTTCTCACCTGCCTCGCGGATATCAATCAGGTGATACGGGATTTGCCGCCCGTTCACCACATAATCCGCAAGGTCCTTGCCCGTTCCGATGTCCATTCCCCGGTACACCTGCCGCGAGTCACCACTGATAATCTCCGTATCCAACCTATCCGCCAACGCAGCCGCCAGCGCCGTCTTCCCCGAAGCCGTAGGCCCCACTATCGTAATCAGTTCCTGTCTTTCCATGCGGCAAAAGTACAAAAATAATCCGAAGCCCGGACAACCCGGACAATCGGACAGTGGGAAATTACGAATTATGAATTACGAATTAGCAACGTCACGTCACCCTGAAAGAAAACAGGCAGTTTGTTGGCAAAAGATTTGGCCAGATGTGACTAATTAGTTACTTTTGCAGCATAGTTCAAGATAGACATGAAACGGAATTTGATATTGTCGCCCGCATTCAAGGAGTTTGAGCAAAACGCCAATCCCCGCACCCGCGAGAAATTGCGCTATGCCATATCCATACTGGAATCGGTCTATCCCGTACCCACCAAGTTTGTCAAAAAACTGGTTGGGACAGACTTCTTCGAATTGCGAGTATCCGTGGACAACGAGATACGGGTCATCCTGTTTGCCGTGGACAACGACAACATCAATCTGGCAACAAACGTTATCTTGCTGAACGGCTTTGTGAAGAAAAGCAGCAAGGATTACGACAAGGAAATAACAAAAGCGATTAACATTTTAAGAAGTGTGTTATGACAACGATGAGCAACAGACTGACAGCAGAAGAAGTGAAGAAGCTCCGCCAGACGGACTTCGGCAAGAAGCCCGGCTTTGAAACGGCAGAAACCATGCTGGCACGTGAAGTGGGCGAAGCGGGAAGTCCCGAACGCGCCGAGTTCAACGCTAAGGCATTGGCATGGTACTATGGCGAAGTGTTGCGCGACCGCCGCAAGGCACTCGGCATCACCCAAAAGGAACTGGCAGAGCGTGTGGGGCGCGACCGTTCCTACATCAGCCGCTTGGAGAAAGGCGAAACCGACCTGCAATTGTCCTCCTTTATCCGCATCGCCTCGGCCTTGGGCATCATGCTCCGGCTCGACGTGAACCTTATCTGAGACAGAGCCTGCCACGCTTCCTGCTTCGGACAACCCCGACAATCGGACAACGGGAAAGGGCAAGAAGTTAAAGGGAGTTAGCGCTTCGCGCAGCAGTTAAAGTAGTTAAAGCCAAATGCTCCGGATGATATTATCTAAAACTATCGGCTCTAACTCCTAATGGAGCGAAGCGAAATGATAACTGCTATAACTCCCTCTAACTCCTAAATTCCAACTACCAACTACCAACTCCTAACTACCACCTCCCAATATAAAAATAATTCGTATCTTTGCCGCATTGTAAAAACAAACAGAAAGAAAGTAATGGCATCGAAAATAACTAAAGGCATTGTAATCCTGTTCTGGACCCTCTTCATCTTAGGCGTAGCCGCCGTATTTGTTTTATTTGCTTCTATCGCAAATGGCTCGATTGGCTACATGCCGCCGGTAGAACAACTCGAAAATCCCATCGACAAGTACGCTTCGCAAGTCATCTCGTCCGACGGAAAGACGCTGGGCAGCTATGCCCACAGTACGGATAACCGCATCTTCGTCACCTATGATGATTTATCCCCCGATTTGGTCAAGGCACTGATAGCCACCGAGGATATCCGCTTTGCAGAGCATAGCGGCATCGATGCCATCGGCCTGTTCCGGGCAATCATCAAACGCGGTATCCTGATGCAGAAGAGCGGCGGAGGCGGCAGTACCATCACCCAACAGCTCGCCAAGCAGCTCTACTCGCCGAATGCCGAGAACATGATGGAACGCCTCTTCCAGAAACCTATCGAATGGGTAATTGCCGTCCAACTCGAACGGTACTACACGAAGGAAGAAATCATCAATATGTACCTCAACAAGTTCGACTTCCTGTATAATGCGGTCGGTATCCAATCGGCAGCATCGGTCTATTTCGGGAAGACGCCGAAGACCCTGCGCATCGAAGAGGCGGCTACGTTGGTCGGGATGTGCAAGAACCCCTCCTATTTCAATCCGGTGCGCCGCAACGAACGCACGCGCGGCCGGCGGAACGTAGTGCTCGACCAAATGTACAAAGCGGGCTATATCTCGAAGGCAGAATGCGACTCCTTGAAACAGCTGCCTCTCAAACTGCGTTTCCGTCGCGTGGACCACAAAGACGGGCTGGCGCCCTATTTCCGCGAATATCTGCGCATGACATTGACCGCCAAGAAGCCGGACCGCAAGAATTATGCCTCGTGGCAAGGGCAGAAGTTCGTCGAGGACTCGGTCGCATGGGAGACGGACCCGCTCTACGGCTGGTGCAACAAGAACCGGCGCGCCGACGGGGAGTTCTATAACCTCTACACCGATGGCTTGAAGATATATACCACCATCGACTCGCGGATGCAGCAATATGCAGAGGACGCCGTGCGCGAACACGTGGGCGAGTACCTGCAGCCGCAATTCTTCAAGGAGAAGAAGGGGCGCAGCTATGCTCCGTTCTCCAAAGATTTACGTCCGGGCGAGGTGGACACGATTCTGATGCGTGCGATGCACCAGACCGACCGTTACCGTTCGATGAAGAAGAGCGGCATGAAAGAGGCGGAGATACGGAAGGCGTTCGAGAAGCCTATCGACATGCGCGTCTATACGTGGGACGGGCCGGTCGATACCCTGATGTCGCCGTGGGACTCTATCCGTTACCACAAGAGCTTCCTGCGTTCGGCATTCATGTCGATGGACCCGCACACCGGACAGGTCAAAGCCTATGTCGGCGGCATCGATTACAACTATTTCCAATATGATATGATAAACGGCGGACGCCGGCAAATCGGCTCGACCATCAAACCCTACCTCTACTCGCTGGCGATGATTGAGGGCATCAGTCCGTGTGACGAAATGCTGCACGTGCAGCAGCAGCTCACCGACGAGAACGGCAAACTCTGGATTCCGCGCAACTCCAACAAGAAACGGATTGGCGAAATGGTCAGCATCCAGTGGGGATTACAGAACTCTGACAACTGGGTGACGGCCTATCTGATGAGCCAACTCTCGCCCTATACCTTCGTCCGGCTGTTGCACTCCTTCGGATTGCAAGGGCAGATAGACCCGGTGGTCTCGGTCTGCTTGGGAACCCCCGACGTATCGGTCGGCGAGATGGTGAGCGCCTACTCCACCTTCCCGAACAAGGGCATCCGCGTCAAGCCGCTCTATGTCACCCGCATCGAGGACTCCTACGGGAACACGATAGCCAACTTCACGCCGCAGATGAACGAAGTCCTTACCGAGGACGCCGCGTATAAGATGCTCCACATGCTGAAGAGCGTCATCGATGGCGGAACGGGCTCGCGCATCCGCAACCGCTACCACATCACTGCGCCGATGGGCGGCAAGACCGGCACGACGCAGAACAACTCCGATGCGTGGTTCATGGGATTCACCCCCCGCTTGGTGTCCGGCTGTTGGGTGGGCGGCGAAGAACGCTCCATCCACTTCGACCAGATGGCGTGGGGCCAAGGCGCTGCCTCCGCACTCCCGATTTACGGGCTGTTCATGCAGAAAGTGTATGCCGACAAGTCGTTAGGCTATTCGGAGGAGGAGGATTTTGAAATCCCCGAAGAGTACGCCGACCCGTGCGCTAACAAATCGTCAGAAGAAAATGCGAGGGAGACGGAAAATTATACCGGAGGAATAGACAAGATGTTCGAATAATTTCCGTACATTTGCAATCATTCCTTCTTCGGACAGTCCGGACAACCGGACAGCGGGAAAGAGGAAGGAGTTAAAGGGAGTTAGCGCTCCGCGCAGGAGGTAATGCAGTTAAAGCCGAATGTCTCGGATAATACTATCTAAAAACTAACGGCTCTAACTCCTAAGGGAGCGAAGCGGAGTGATAACTGCTATAACTCCTCTAACTCCTCAGCAAGAACAAAATAAAGAATCGTAAACTTCAAATAAAAGACAACGTTATGGTTAACCGAGAGCTGATATCCCCTAAGAGCATCGTCGTCGTCGGCGGCTCGAACAATATCCACAAGCCCGGAGGACGGCTGGTCAGGAATTTGTTAGAGGGACACTACAAAGGAGACCTCTACGTCGTGAACGCGAAAGAGAGCGACGTGCAGGGGCTGAAGTGCTACCACTCTGTTTCGGACATCCCCGACACGGAGCTCGCCATCATCTCCATACCCAGCCACTCCTGCCTGGAAGTGGTGGAGATATTAGCCCAACAGAAACAGGTCAAAGCCTTCATTATCATCTCCGCCGGGTTCGGCGAAGAGACCCACGAGGGTGCAATCATCGAAGACAAGATACTGAAAGTCATCAACGACGCCGGCGCGTCCTTAATCGGCCCGAATTGCATCGGACTGATGAACACGCACTACCACGGCGTCTTCACGCGGCCCATCCCGGAGTTCCACGAGAAGGGCGTCGACTTCATTTCCAGCTCCGGCGGCACGGCGCTCTTCATCATCGAATCGGCGTTGATGAAGGGACTGCGCTTTTCCTCCGTCTGGTCGGTCGGCAACTCCAAACAATTAGGCGTCGAGGACATCCTCGAATACATGGACCGCAATTTCAATCCGGCGACCGACTCGCACATCAAAATGCTCTATATCGAGCAGATAAAAGACCCCGACAAACTGCTGCACCATGCCGCATCGCTCATCCGTAAGGGCTGCCGCATCACTGCGATTAAAGCCGGCAGTACCGAGTCGGGCAAGCGCGCCGCTTCTTCGCATACCGGCGCCATCGCCAGCTCCGACTCCGCCGTCGAAGCCCTCTTCCGCAAGGCGGGCATCGTGCGCTGCTTCAGCCGCGAGGAGCTGACCACCGTCGCCTGCATATTTACATTGAAAGAAGTGAAGGGCAAGAACTGCGCCATCGTGACGCATGCCGGCGGACCGGCGGTCATGCTGGCAGACGCGCTCTCGAAGGGGCGGCTCAATGTGCCGAACCTGAACGGGCCGATTGCCGAGGAGCTCAAAAGCAAGCTCTATCCGGGAGCGGCCGTGGGGAATCCCATCGACATCATCGGGACCGGGACGCCCGAACATCTGGCGACCGCCATCGACTACTGCGAGCACCGTTTCGAGGATATCGACCTCATGATGGTCATCTTCGGCAGTCCCGGTCTGGTAAAATTATATGACGCATACGAAGTCCTGCACAAGAAGATGGAAGAATGCTCGAAACCCATCTTCCCGGTGCTGCCCTCCATCGTGACGGCAGGTCCCGAAGTGCAGAGCTTCATCAAGAAGGGGCATGTCAACTTCTCGGATGAGGTGACGCTCGGCACGGCGTTGGCGCGCGTGATTAACACCCCCAAGCCCGCCGGGACCGACATCCAGCTGTATGGCGTCGACGTGCCGGAGGTGCGCCGCATCATCGACCGCCTGCCCGACGAAGGCTTCCTCAAGCCGGAGGACACGCGCCTGTTGCTCAAGGCGGCGAACATTCCGCTGGTCGACGAGCTGGTCTCGACCGACAAAGAAGAGCTGCTGCAGTTCGCCCATACGGTGAAGTATCCCGTAGTAGCGAAGGTGGTCGGTCCGGTCCACAAGAGCGACATCGGCGGCGTAGCCCTCAACATCCGCAGCGACGAGCACCTCTGCATCGAATACGACCGCATGATGAAGCTGCCCGGCGTAACGGGAATCATGGTGCAGCCGATGCTGAAGGGCACGGAGCTCTTCCTTGGCGCAAAATACGAAGACAAATTCGGGCACATCGTCTTCTGCGGACTCGGCGGCATCTTCGTCGAGGTACTCAAGGACGTGACCTACGGACTCGCGCCGCTGTCGTATGACGAGACCTTCTCGATGATTCACGCCCTGCGCGGCTATCCTATCATCAAAGGCACGCGCGGACAGCGGGGCATCGACGAGCAGCTCTACGCCGACCTCATCGTCCGGCTCTCCACGCTGCTCCGTTTTGCCAAAGAGATAAAAGAAATGGACATAAATCCTCTGTTAGCGACCGAGCGTGGCATTTTTGCAGTCGATGCCCGCATTCGTGTCGAAAAATGAGGGGTCAGGAGTGCTGAAGCGCATGCGTTTCAGTGCTCCGACGCCCCTTTGAATACTGAACGGCACGCCGGACAGGTCTCTGAAGGCCTACAAAATACAGAACGGCACGCCGCTCGGCTCTCTGAGGAGCCTCAAAATGCAGAACGGCACGCCGCTCGGCTCTCTGAGGAGCCTCAAAATGCAGAACGGCACGCCGCTCGGTTCTCTGAGGGGCCTCAAAATGCAGAACGGCACGCCGCTCGGCTCTCTGAGGAGCCTCAAAATGCAGAACGGCACGCCGCTCGGCTCTCTGAGGAGCTTCAAAATGCAGAACGGCACGCCGGACAGGTCTCTGAAGGCCTACAAAATGCAGAACGGCACGCCGCTCGGCTCTCTGAGGGGCCTCAAAATGCAGAACGGCACGCCGCTCGGCTCTACGAGAGGCATCAAAGAGAAGAACTATAAGAATTGGTTAACTTTTAATAGATAGATTATGCCGAACTTGATTAAATCTTTTGGAATGGCACGCATGACGGTGGGCTCGTGCAGCGATTTCCATGTACAGATGAATGCGTTGATTACCAAATCGACGCCGGAGGTACTGCATATTACCGAGAAAGCACCCTCCTATCAGGCTGCTACTAAAAAACTATCCTCCATCGTCAACCGCCGCCGCACGCTCACCGTTACGGTAGGCTTAAAAGATTGGGACGATGTACGTGACCGCTCAGTGGGAGTCGTCAGCGGAGTGTCACGGGCATCGAAACGGTCGAATGTCAAAGCAAAAGCAGAGGCTGCCACGCTGCTGAATGCGTTGATGGATTCGTACCGTAACATAGGTGAACACGAATACACAAAAGAGACCGCCGAAATTCGCGGGCTGTTGGATGAGTGTGAAAAAGAAGAATACAAAGCTGCGCTTGCGACGCTGGGCTTGACCGAAGAGGTGGAATGCCTGCGCGAAGCCAACGCCGCCTTCGAAGAAGCCTACCGCGACAAGGCGCAGGAGCTGGGCGAGCGCGCGGAGCAGAGCGACATCAAGACGAGCGAAGCGCTGGCGGAAGCAAATACGATTTACGAAGATATCGTCCTGACGGTGAATGCCTACGCCGTAGTGCAACCGTCGGATGAAATCGCGGCGTTTATCCAGCAAGCCAACGGACTGATTACTGCCTACTCGAACGTTGCCGGCAGCAGCACGAGCGGGAGCAGCACCACGGAAACGCCGGACACGGGCGAAGAGCCCGCCGAGCCTGAACCGGGCGAAGACGAAGGGGAACAAGGGATACCGCACCCCTAAGCCGCAGGATTTAGCGCGAATGTAACACGACGTTGCCGATTAATCCGTATCTTCGTGGACTAAAAACGGATAAAACGATTAATCACAACGTATCATGAACAGAAAAGAATTCTTACAAGCCTCTGCCCTCTTGGTTCCCGCCTCGATGATGGGAATCGGAAAGGCAGAGGCTTCGTCTGTGGCGCCGGCTGCAGCTGCGCCCGCCTCCTACCTCGACAGCGAGGGATTCCGGAAGAACGCCCGCGCACTGAAATTCAATGCGGACGGGAAATTCAAGCTCGTCCAATTCACCGACGTACACTGGGCGCCGGGAAATGCAGCCTCCGAAGTGGCCGCCGAGCGCATCGCCGAGGTATTGGATGCCGAACGGCCGGACTTCGTCGTCTTCACCGGCGATATCGCATGGGGAAAACCGGCGGCGGAGAGCTACAAACGCACTTTTACGCCCGTCGTAGAACGCGGCATCCCCTTCGCCCTGACTTTCGGGAACCACGACGACGAGCAGGACCTCAGCCGCCAGCAAATCTATGACCTCATCACCAAGGAATACCCGAAGAACCTCACCGGAACGGTCGAGGGACTGAGCGGCGTCTCGAACTTCATCCTGCCGATACGCAGCGCCGACGACACGCGCGACGCGTTCATCCTCTATCACTTCGACAGCCACTCCTACTCGCCCCTGAAGGGCACGGTCGATGGCTACGACTGGATAAAACCGGACCAGATTGAATGGTATCGGCAATGCAGCGACGCACTGAAGGCACGCAACGGAGGAACGACGCTCCCGGCACTCGCCTTCTTCCACATCCCGCTGCCGGAATACAACTACGCCGCCGCCAACGAGGGCAGTTTGCTGATAGGCATACGCAAGGAACCCGCGTGCGCCCCGAAGGTGAACTCCGGGCTGTTCACCGCCATGCTGGAGAAGGGGGACGTGATGGGCGTGTTTGTCGGGCATGACCACGTCAACGACTACCTCACCACATGGAAGGGCATCCTCTTGGGCTACGGCCGCTATACGGGCGGAAAAACGGTCTATTGCGACATCCCTTGGGGCAACGGCGCACGGGTGATTGAGCTCACCGAAGGGAAACGCGAACTGGAGTCGTGGATTCGGCTGAAGGGCGGGCGCATCGAGAGCCGCTGCCACTATCCGACCGACTTCGGAAAGGAACCGTGGTAAACCGACGCCACGCCATAAAACGAAAAGAGGAAGAATCGCCGCCGGAGCGGTTGGGATTCTTCCTCTTTTACTATCATAAAACAACGTTACTCTTGAGCAATGCTCACCATCAAATGGTCCTTCGGGATGTGCTCGCCTACCGTGACATTCACCTTCGAAACGGTCCCGGAGATAGGCGCAACCACGCGGTTCAACATCTTCATCGCCTGATGGATGAGCAGTAACTGGCCTACCTCTACATGGTCGCCCTCCTTGACCTCCACTTCGACGATTGTGCCCGGCAAGTGGGAGATGACATCCCCGGCGTAGGGCTTATG
This sequence comes from uncultured Parabacteroides sp., assembly GCA_949289155.1. Lineage (GTDB taxonomy): Bacteria > Bacteroidota > Bacteroidia > Bacteroidales > Tannerellaceae > Parabacteroides. Next base: position 35,397 of record CASEMX010000001.1, on the reverse strand, counting down.
CCACACAGGGCGGTTCTTGAATTTCTCGGTCAGCGTGGTCTTGTACTTCCGCGCCGTAACGACGAAATCGACTAATTCTTTCTGTTCTTTTTCCATACGCAAAGCAATTAGAACGGAGGCAGCCCGTGCTTCTTAGCCGGACGGTACTCCTCTTTGGATTCAGAGAATTTCAGTGCGTGCAGCAGCAATGAGCGGGTTTCCTTCGGCTCGATAACCGAGTCGATGAAGCCGCGCGAAGCAGCCACAAACGGATTGGCGAACTTCTCGGTATATTCCTTGACTTTTTCCTGACGCATCGCCTCTTGGTCTTCGGCAGCCATGATTTCCTTGCGGAAGATAATGTTGGCAGCGCCCTCCGGACCCATAACGGCAATCTCGGCACTCGGCCAAGCGAAGACGAAGTCAGCACCCAAGTGGCGCGAGTTCATGGCGATGTAACCGCCGCCGTAAGCCTTGCGCAGGATAACGGTAATCTTCGGAACGGTTGCCTCTGAGTAGGCATACAATACCTTCGCCCCGTGACGGATGACACCGGCGTGCTCTTGGTCTACGCCCGGCAGGTAACCCGGCATATCTTCCAACGTAATGATAGGAATGTTGAACGAATCGCAGAAGCGGATGAAACGCGCCGCCTTGTCCGCGCTGTCGCAGTCCAATACGCCGGCCAATACCATCGGCTGGTTAGCCACGAAGCCGACTGTCTCGCCGCCCATGCGACCGAAGCCGACCACAATGTTGGCAGCCCACAACTGCTGGATTTCCAAGAAATCGGAATCATCGACGATACATTTAATCACGTCACGCACGTCGTACGGCTGTTTCGGGTCAGATGGAACCACCTCCTCGATGTTCAGCATAGCCGACGGCTCTTTCGGTTCGAACGCCTTCGCGCGCTTCTCGTTGTTCCAAGGAATGAAGCTTACGAGACGCTTCACCTGCTCGAAGCATTCCTGTTCGCTCTTCGCATAGAAGTGGGCGTTACCGGTGATTTCGGCATGAACACGTGCACCACCCAAATCCTCCATCGAGATATCCTCGCCTAAGACGGTCTTGATGACGTTCGGTCCCGTGATGAACATCTTCGAGATGTTCTCGACCACAAACACGAAGTCGGTCAATGCCGGAGAATATACCGCACCGCCGGCACACGGACCGAGAATCAAAGATATCTGCGGAATGACGCCCGACGCAATGGTGTTGCGATAAAATATCTCGCCGTAACCTGCCAACGCACCTACGCCTTCCTGAATGCGGGCGCCACCGGAGTCGTTGATACCGATGATAGGGCATTTCATCTTGAGCGCGTGGTCCATGATTTTCGTGATTTTACGCGCGTGCTGCAAACCGAGCGAACCGCCCGCAACGGTGAAGTCCTGCGCATAGATGCACACCGGAGCGCCGAAGATGGTTCCCGTACCGGTTACTACGCCATCGCCCGGCAGCTCTTTCTTGTCCATACCGAAATCGCGCCCGTCGTGCTTCACGAACAGGTCATATTCATGGAAAGAATTCTTGTCCAAAAGGGACAGGATGCGGTCGCGGGCTGTCATTTTACCCATGGCAATCTGCTTCTCGATAGCCGCCTCGCCACCGCCCTTTTCTACAACGGCTTTCTTTTCGCGAAGAGCCAGAATGTCTTTGCTTAAATCTGTCATATCTTTTTCTGTTTCTTATTTACCTACAGCCTTCGCCCGATAAGAGCAACGTGCTGTACCTTTAATAATACTGTTCAACTTACCTTTGTTCAACTGGCGACGGATGGCAGAGATGTTATCGATGAATACATGCCCGCTCAAATGCTCGCACTCATGCTGAACGACACGCGCCGCAAACCCCGAAAAGGCCTCTTCGTGCTCATTCCAGTCCTCGTCCCGGTATTTGACCCGGATATTGACCGAACGGGCGACCTTTTCATGTATTCCGGGCAAGCTCAAGCAGCCCTCTTCCAGCGAAACGGTCTCTTCGCTCTTTTCCAAGAAGACCGGATTAATCATGGTGCGTTTCAGTCCCTTGCATTCGGGGTAATCATCCTTGAGGACATCCGCGTCGATTACTAAAATCTGCAAAGACAATCCTACCTGCGGTCCCGCTAAACCGACACCGTCAGCATTATACATTGTCTCGTACATATCTTTAGCCAATTGTTTCAAATTCGGATAGTCTTGTGGCACTAATTCAGCCTCTTTTCTCAAAACAGGCTGGCCATACAAATATACAGGTAATATCATGATTGTTATAATTGATACTTTTTACTTTCCAAATAACTCTGAAGAATGATAACGGCACTGATTTCATCGACCAGCGCCTTTTCCTGACGTCTCTTTTTCTTCAGTCCGCCATCCAGCATCGCCCGATGTGCCAACACCGAAGTGAATCGCTCGTCATAATATTGTACTGGGATTTCCGGGATAGAACGTTTCAAGTGCTTCACAAAAGCTTCGACATAACGCATATTCTCGGAGGGTTCGTTATTCATCTGCTTCGGCTGCCCGACGACAAACACATCGACCGGCTCCTTCGCCACATACTCGCTCAAGAATTTGACAACCTCTCCACTCGGAACAGTAGCCAATCCATTCGCTATCATCTGTAAAGTGTCTGTTACCGCTATGCCGGTACGCTTTCTGCCATAATCTATTGCTATAATTCTTCCCATGGGCGCAAAGATACGACATTTATAAATATCCGATTACACATCAAGAGAAAAACTGTGCATCTTTTTCCCTTAATACGCATTCTTCTCGCCCCGGAACATATTCAACAGGGTAACGACTATAATCTTCAAATCCAAGAAGAAGGACCAGTTCTCAATATACCATACATCCCGCTTGACGCGCCCTTCCATTTGCTCTAACGTCTTGGTCTCGCCACGGTAACCCGTAACTTGCGCCCATCCGGTAACGCCCGGCTTCACCAAATGCCGCACCATGTATTTATCAATTAAGGCAGAATACTGCTCCGTGTGCTTCAACATGTGCGGACGTGGCCCAACAACCGACATGTCCCCCTTCAATACATTAATGAATTGAGGAAACTCATCCAGATTCGTCCGGCGCAAGAAATCCCCAATCTTGGTCTTGCGGGGGTCATCCTTCACCGCCTGCAACGTATCTGCCTCGGCATTCACTTTCATGGTTCGGAACTTGTAGCACTCAAATTCATAGCCATAGAGCCCCGTTCGTTTCTGCTTAAAGAATATCGGCCCCGGCGAGCTCCTCTTGATTAAGAATCCGACAACTATATAAAGGATGGGGAATATCGTACACAAGACACACAAAGAAAAGACGATATCGAATGTCCGTTTCAATGCACGATTATAAAAGGCCTGCAAAGGCTCGCGGCGAACGGTTAATAACGGAATCGATTCCAATATCTCCATCACCATACTCTTTTTGACATTCCGATAAAACTCCGGGACTATGTAGAAACGTATCATATGTTTCTCAGCGAAATTCAACAACCGCAGAATCTTCTCGTCATTCGTTCCCGGCAAGGTACAATAAATTTCATCGATGTCCTTCCGAATGACAAAGTCTTCCACCTCGTCTGTCGTACCCAAGTAATTCGGCAAAATATCTTTCAAGGCAAGGTTATCATCAAAGAAACCCAAAATATTAAACCCGGATGAGATATCATCTTTCATCACCTTAAAAAGTTCCATTCCGTTCTTTCCGGCGCCAACAATTACTACTTTTTTGAAATTATATCCTTTCCGGCGATAAAACTTCAGCATTAATCGCACCAAAACACGCCAGCAAGAAAACACCACAATGGTTGAAATATAATAAACCAGCAGAAATGTTGCCAAAACATCCCCTACATTGAGAAAAACCAGGCAAGTAGCAAACAAAAATATCAACAACGTGATGACGCCGAACGCACGTTGCACTACTTTATCCAAATACACAATCGAGCGATGCAATTGTATCGGAATAAAATAGAGAGAGAAAAAGTAGCAAAAGTTCAATAAAAGGATAACTTCTCTCAAATTATTAACAATAGCTTGGGTATATATCGGATCCAGCAGCACATATACGAGCATAAACATCAGATTCAAGACTACCAAATCCCCAATCCCTATCAGCCATTGGAGCATAAAGCCATGCTTCTTATCTAATTCCATTTCTTTGTTCTTTGTTTAATCACAAATGTAAGGAATTTCCATGTAACAAAAAAGAGAGGCGCACAAAATATATGCACCTCTCTTCTATTTAAAGTCAATTTTTCTTACTTGTCATCAGCCCGCATGATAACAACACGGTTCCAACTGTTCTCGCTATACGGTTGTTCTTCACAGCCCTTCCATTCAACGGTGATTTGGTCGGAAGAAATACCATATTTCTCTGTTAATTCTTTAGCAACAGCCTTAGCACGTTTCTCTGACAGCTGCATATTGTAGTCAGCCTTACCTGTCTTCTTATCTGCATAACCAATAACCTTAATCGGTGTGTTATGAGCCTTGATGTATTCAGCCGTATTGTAGATATTGATTTGCTGATTCTTGTCAATCTTAGCACTATTCAAACGGAAGAATACTACGTTATCTACCACATTATTTACAACTTCTGTTACTGTTTCCTTGCATTCCGGACAAGAAACAGGACGTTTACTCAACTCTTCGTTCTCAGCACGCAAAGCATTAATCTGATCGTTCAAGTCGTTTAACAAATCGTAATCCATCGGTTCCAAAACTTCGAAGTCGGTCTTTCCCAATTTGAAAGTCAAACCTGCTGTCAACTGACCGATACCATCTGTTAGGTGATTCATTGATATACGGTTGAATTGTTCATTCAAGAAAGAACCTTGAACTTCAACGTTCAAATCAACGCGTTTGCTCAAACGGAATGCCGTCAAGATACCGAAGTTGATTGTAGGAGACTCTGTTCTTGCAAATTCACGAGAATCTGTTGTCTTGAAGCGCTGAGCGTAACCAAGACCTACCCACGGAATCAAACGGAATACGCGTTTTTCATTATAAACACCCCAGAAGTTTGTCACATCCCACAAGAAGTCAACATGACCTGCGAAGTATTTATTGTGTTGCATCAAAGTAGCATTATTCTCTACAAAGAAACCATGCAAAATACCGCCATTAGCCTGAACACGGAATCCTAAATAAGGATTGAACCATTTACCGAAAGAGAACTGCGGAGCAAAGTTCAAACGATTTTTAAAGTCTGCTTCGCTGTTTTGATCGCCGAATAAGGTACTTACACCACCGGCTATAGAAATAAACCAATTGTCTTTTGCCTTATTCTTCTTAAAATTCGTCTTGTACCCTTTTTCCGTACTAAAACCTACCTGAGGCTGGTACTCCTGTGCCGCAGCTGTAAGTACTACACCCGACAGCAATGCTAAAAGTAAAGCTTTCACTTTCATAATCTATTGCATTTAAATTAAACATTCGTTTTTCAATCACAAAAGCAATACAAAAGTACTGCATTCTACTCATAAAACAAATAAAAATATAAAATGTTTTCTGCGAGTCTAAAAAAATTAATTTTTTTCGCAAGATTTTTTTTCGCTCGCCAATCGGAGCAGATATTGACCATATTGGTTCTTTTGCATCGGAAAAGCCATGCGACGCAGATGTTCTGCATCAATCCATCCGCTACGATATGCTATTTCCTCCAAACAAGCCACTTTTAACCCTTGCCGCTTCTCTATTACTTCAATAAATGTAGAGGCTTCTGACAAAGAATCGTGTGTTCCGGTATCCAACCAAGCAAATCCGCGTCCGAATAATTGCACATCTAACTCATTTGTTCGTAAAAATTCCTGATTTACGCTGGTTATTTCCAGCTCTCCTCGTGCTGAAGGACGAATATGTCGGGCTATTTCCACAACTTTATTCGGATAAAAGTAAAGTCCGACTATGGCATAATTAGATTTTGGTTCCGCAGGTTTTTCCTCAATACTGGTTACTTTCCCTTTTTCATCAAATGCCACTACACCATAACGCTCCGGATCGTTAACATAATACCCAAAGATAGCGGCATTTCCTTGCTCCGTCGTTTTAACCGCCCGACTTAACATTCGGGAAAAGCTTTGACCATAAAATATATTATCGCCCAGTACCAAACAAACTGAATCATCTCCGATAAAATCCGCACCGATGATAAAAGCCTGTGCCAATCCATCGGGCGAAGGCTGCTCTGCATAAGAAAAACATACTCCGAAATCACTTCCGTCTCCTAATAATCGTCGAAATCCCGGCAAATCTTGAGGCGTGGAGATAATCAATATCTCCCGTATGCCCGCCAACATCAATACCGAAATAGGATAATAAACCATCGGCTTATCATAAATCGGCAATAACTGTTTGGATATTCCTTTCGTTATCGGATATAAACGGGTTCCGGACCCACCGGCTAAAACTATTCCTTTCATGTGTTCTTACACTATATAGATTTGTTCATGCACGAATGGGACGATTTATGCTTCTTCCCATTCTATCCAATTACATTACCTATGTAATTCAATCAAATAACCATTGTAATGTAATTAATTCACCCCTGTGATACAATTTCATCACAGAGGTGAAGCTAAATTAATGGACAAATATTTTATTTATCCTATTTTACAGGAATTTTATCGATTCGCCGCTGATGGCGACCGCCTTCGTACGGAGTATTCAGGAATGCATCCAATGCTTTAACCGCTTCCTCCTTCGAAATAAACCGCCCGGGCATCACCAAAACGTTCGCATCATTGTGCGCACGGGCTAATGCTGCAATTTCTTCCATCCAACACAGAGCCGCACGGATTCCCTGATGTTTATTTAATGTCATACTGATTCCATTACCCGATCCGCAAATGGCAATACCGGGATAAACTTCTCCAGCCTCAACTGCGAAAGCCAAAGGATGGGCAAAATCCGGATAATCGCAGCTATCGGTAGAATAAGTTCCAAAATCTTTACATTGAAACCCTCTTTCCGTCAAGAGTTGTTTGATATACTCTTTTAACTCGAAACCCGCATGATCACTGCATAAACCAATTGTCTTCATAATCATTATTCAGCTAATAATTCTTTTACCTGTTTATATACATTGGCTCCGGTGAAACCAAATTTCTCATCAAGGACTTTGAACGGTGCAGAATAACCAAATGAATCCATACCCCATACCTTTCCGTTAAAGCCAACGATATTTTCCATATTTACTGAAAGTCCAGCCGTTAAACCGAATACCTTGCTGCCCGGTTTAATAATCGAAGCCTGATATTCTTTGCTTTGAGCACGGAATAATCCCTCTGAAGGCATTGAAACGATACGGAGTTTTATTCCTTCTGCCCGAAGCAATGCCGCGCCATCCACTAAGGTTGCAACCTCAGAACCAGAAGCGACCAACGTTACCTCCGGATTTTCATCTTCATTCAAAATATATGCGCCCTTTTCCGAACCCAATGCATCCTGATATGTATGATTTGGCAAATCGTTTACGTTCTGTCGAGAGAAAATCAAGCCTGTCGGAGACGACATATTCTCCATCGCCATTTTCCAAGCCACCGTTACCTCTGCACCATCCGCCGGACGAAGTACCAACATCGAGTTTTTCCCGCTATGATTCTTTATTTTTTCCAACAAACGGACTTGCGCTTCCTGTTCAACCGGCTGGTGGGTAGGTCCATCCTCGCCCACACGGAATGCATCGTGTGTCCAAATAAACTTAACCGGCAATTCCATCAAAGCAGCCATTCGTAAAGCTGGCTTCATATAATCAGAGAAGACAAAGAACGTACCACATGCAGCTAATACACCACCATGCAACGACATTCCGATACAAATGCACGCCATTGTCAATTCCGCTACACCTGCTTGGAAAAATGCACCTGTAAAATCACCACGTTTGAACGCATGTGTCTTTTTCAAGAAACCATCCGTCTTGTCCGAATTACACAAATCCGCAGAAGCACAAATCATATTCTCCACATTTTCTGCCAAAATGCCTAATACTTTTGCTGATGCAGCGCGAGTTGGCTGATTCGCTTTCTGCTCGATGGAAGCCCAATCAATTGCCGGAATCTTTCCAGCGAACCAATTCTCCATCTTCTCTGCCAAATCTGGATGAGCTTCAGCCCAAGCTGCCTTAACCGCCTTATGTTTATCCATCAAAGCATTTAATTCAACAGCACGCTTCGCATACATTTCAGCAACTTCCGAGAAAATAACAAAAGGATCGTCCGGATTTCCGCCTAAATTCTTGATAGTTTCTTCAATAGATACGCCGGCTGCAGAAAGCGGCTGACCATGCGTAGATACTTTATTTTCATAACTACTCAAATCTGCGCCTAACGCGCCTTTACCCATTACCGTTTTACCGATAATTAAGGTCGGTTTATTTTTTTCAGCCTTTGCTTTGGTCAGCGCCTGGCGGATTTCCTCGACATTATTCCCGTCAATACTAATAACTCTCCAGCCCCACGCCTCATATTTCATTGCGATGTTTTCATCGTCCACTTCATCTACCATTGTAGAGAGCTGAACGTTGTTTGCATCATAGAACATAATCAAATTATCCAATCCTAATGTTCCGGCAACACGCCCAGCACCTTGCGAAATTTCTTCCTGTATGCCGCCGTCAGAGATATAAGCATAAATAGTCTGCGGCATAACCTCTTCACCCAAACGAGCTGCCAAAAACTTAGCTGCCATCGCTGCTCCGACGGCATAAGTATGACCTTGTCCCAACGGACCGGAAGTATTTTCCACGCCACGCATAAAATTCACCTCAGGATGCCCCGGAGTAACACTTCCCCACTGACGAAAATCCTTCAGTTCATCAATTGTGTACCTGCCGGCCATAGCCAAAACAGCATATAGCATAGGAGACATATGACCAGGATCCAAGAAGAAGCGGTCACGACCTTCCCACATCGGATTTTTCGGATCATAGACCAAGAACTCCGAAAATAATACGTTGACGAAATCTGCTCCGCCCATAGCTCCGCCCGGATGTCCGGATTTTGCCTTCTCAACCATCGAGGCAGCTAAGATACGTATATTATCGGCTGCTCTATTCATTAATTTAATGTCGTTCATATCGCTATTTGTTCGTGTTATTTGAGCACAAAAGTATATATAATTCGCAACCTAACCAATTGGTTGGCGGGTTAACTTTCACATTTGATAAATCTTTTCAAGAAAAACAGACAAAAAAGAGGTAATCCAACGCAATGGATTACCTCTTTTTCTTCTAATAAAACAAATTTATTAAGCCAAACGTCTCGCGCCGTCGCTAATAACTACATCATAAAGCTTCGGTGCGTGGCCAAACTTCTTCGTGTATTCAGCAAAAGCCTTTTCTACGAAAGCTTCATACTTATCTGCTTTCACCAAATTAATCGTACAGCCGCCGAAACCTCCGCCCATCACACGGGAACCTGTAACTCCGCATTCTTTGGCGATATCATTCAAGAAATCCAGTTCTTCGCAACTTACTTCATACAATTTACTCATGCCATAATGCGTTCCGTACATCTTTTCACCGACTGTTTCATAATCGCCTTTCTCTAATGCATCGCAAACATCCAGCACACGTTGGATTTCTTCAATTACATACTCAGCCCGCATGTAATCTTCTGCGCTAACATCGGCTTTTACTTCATTCAACATCTCCATATTGGCGTCACGCAAGTATTCCACTTCCGGATGATTCCGTTTGATAGCAGCCACAACGCTTTCGCACGATTGACGGCGCTTATTATATGCAGAAGAAGCCAATTCATGTTTTACAACCGAATCCAGCAATACTAACTTATAGCCTGCAGCTTCCGGATCGAATGGGAAATATTTATACTCCAACGAACGGCAGTCCAAACGAATCAAATGACCTTTCTGACCAAATACCGAAGCAAACTGGTCCATGATTCCACAATTTACTCCACAATAATTATGTTCTGTAGATTGGCCTATCTTTGCCAATTCAAATTTATCGATATTCAAACCGAACAAATCATTCAGAGCAAAAGCATACGTACTCTCTAATGCTGCAGAAGAAGACATTCCGGCTCCCAATGGAACATCTCCGGCAAATACCGTATCAAATCCCTCGATATGTCCACCGCGCTTGATAGTTTCACGGCAAACGCCAAATATATAACGCGCCCAGCTTGCTTTCGGTGCCTCTTCTTCTGTCAAACCAAACTCTGCATAATCATCCATGTCAATAGAAAATGCACGAACCTTGCTTGTTCCGTTCGGTTTAATCTCTGCCAACATTCCTTTATCTATAGCTCCCGGAAATACAAAACCGCCATTATAATCGGTATGTTCGCCAATCAAATTAATTCGTCCCGGAGATGTATAAAAAGAACCTGTCGTATGGAATAATTCCTCGAATTTTTTACTAATCTTTTCCTTCATGATTATTTTATTTAACGCAATTAATACTCAGCCGCTGATTAGCGGATATAATTAATAAAATAAGTAGCCAAGCAAAGCGTAAAAACCTACTTAGCTACTTATTCTTTTATCTCTATCTACAGATTAATCTACCGGAATATCCTTATTGACATTCTTGCTTCCTACCAAAGCATAGAACAAGAGGTAAGCCAAACCTGCCAATACTACGAAATAACTAATCTGGAAACCGGCTGCATCTGCTACGACACCTTGAATCAACGGCAAAATACCGCCACCGCAAACCATTACCATAAAGAATCCGGAAGCAGCTTCCGTATATTTTCCTAAACCTTCAACTGCCAAGTTAAAGATACCGCCCCACATGATGGAAGTACAAAGTCCGCACAGCGCAAGGAACATGATTCCGACCGGAACTTCAACCATACCGAACGACAGGCTTGACAAGAATACCGGCATGCTTACTTTTGTAGTAACCGGAGCAAAGATAGCGATTGCAATGAAGATTAAACCAACTGAAGATGCCAATGTCAACATCGATTTACTTGAGAATTTCGCACCTAAAGAGGCTCCGCACAAACGGCCAACCATCATCAAGAACCAATAAGTTCCTACTAAACTTCCTGCAGTGGTCGTATCGATACCTAATTCCGGACTTGTCGCAAAAAGATTCATGAAGTTAGGAATACCAACTTCTACACCTACATAAATAAAGATGGCAATCACACCCAGAATAAAGTGGCGGAACGAAAATGCGCTATGTTTATCCGGAGCAGTCGAAGTGCTTTTCTGCTGACGTTCCAAGCTCGGTTCCGGAATACTCATACTAAACAGTACGATAAAGGTTACAGCGAAAATACCCATCGCCAAGAACAATGCCGGATTGGCGTCGCTAATCGTTGCCTTTGCAGCATCACCCATTAAATAGCCGACTAATACCGGAACGATGGTTGCACCGATAGAGTTAACCGAACCGGCTACCTGAATCAACTGGTTTCCTTTGTTACCACCGCCACCTAATGTATTCAACATCGGGTTTACTACGGTATTCAACATACACATTGAGAATCCCGAAACGAATGCACCGGTCAAATAAACCGCATAGCTGCCGGCAACTCCCGACAAATAGGAAATAAAGACGCCTACAAAGCCGACGACAATCGCCAATAAAGCTGTCTTTTTATAACCAATCTTCTGCAACAACATACCTGCCGGGACACCCATAAAGGCATAGGCGATAAAGTTCGCCGCATTTCCCAACTGGGACATCAGGTTGCTGGCCTGGAATTGGTTTTTAACGATTACCCCGAACGGGTTTTGCAAACCGGTTACGAAGGAAATCATAAAGAACAATGCTATCATCATCAAGATAGGCAGAGTGTAATTTTTTTGATTTGTAGAGCTCATGTTTTTTAGTCTTATTAGTTATTAAATTTTTTATTTGATTATTCTGCTAAGAACTTATAAACCGTACGGCTCCGGAAGACTTCTCCCGGGCGTAACACAGTGGTCGGATATTCCGGCTTATTCGGGCTGTCAGGGAAATGTTGCGTTTCCAAACAGAACGAACAGCGCTCCGGATAGGGATGCCCATTCTTTCCGATTATCGATTCGTTCAGCCAATTCGCCGTATAAAGCTGTACACCCGGTTCGGTCGTATAGGTTTCCATTACGATGCCCGTCTTGGGCGAACAGCAACGCGCCGCTAACGACAATTCCTGATTCTGTTTGTCCAGCACATAACAATGGTCATATCCTTTTCCGAAATGCAATTGTTGGAAATCGGCGTCGATACGTTCGCCTATTTCATGCGGGGTGCGGAAGTCCATCGGCGTCCCTTCCACCTTTTCGCTCGGGCCATACGGTATTGCCGTCTCATCCGTAGGCAGATAGGAACTTGCACAGATTGTAAGCTCATGGTCGCCGATATATCGGTCGCCTTCGCCGGACAGATTGAAGTATGAATGGTTCGTCAGGTTGAGAACGGTTGGTTTTGTCGTCACGGCATGGTAGGCAATCACCACCTCGTTCGCATCCGTCAGTTCATAAGTTAAGTTCACCGTCAATTCGCCCGGATAGCCCTCCTCGCCATCCGCAGCGATATATTGCAAGGCTACGGTCTGCTGGTCCACTTGTTCCATGTTCCAAACGCGGAAATGGAACCCGCGCAATCCGCCATGCAGACTGTTCGGTCCGTTGTTGATAGCCAATTGGTCATAAACCACGCCGTCCAGCACGAAACGTCCTTTGGCTATGCGATTGGCATAGCGTCCGCACGTTGCGCCGAAAGTCGGCTCACCCGAAGTCAAGTAATCATCTATCGAAATATGCCCTAATACGACATCCCGCAGCGTTCCTTCCCTGTCCGGGACCATCAATGAAACGATTTTAGCGCCATAATTTGTGATAACAAGCTCTGCTCCTGCCTTATTGGTCAGCACACAGAGGGAAACATCCTTTCCTTCGACTTGCTTATTAAAGTTTTCAAATGATAAACCAGATTTTGTCATTCTGTTTTCCATGCGTATCTTGCTTTTTTAAATTGTCGGTAAATTTATACTTCTTCTTTCAAATGAGCATCAGCAAAAAGTATGTTTTAAAACATAGTTTCAGAACCCATTCCACCAACCCTTTGAATTAAAGTCGGTTCTTACAGCCCATTAAGCCCAACTTTTTCCCAATAAAACCGGCATCTTTTTTCTGACGGATGCCGGGGTAAAGTTTATTTTTCAATCAAACCTGCCATTTCTTCTGCGCGGCGCGGAAACAATGCCGGTCCAAAAAGCCTGTTTTTGCGTGACGCAGAAACTTGGCTGCCGGAAAATCACTCTTTCTGCGCGGCGCGGAACGAGTCATTTTCCAAAAGCAGCCTCTCCGCGTCGCACGGAACCTTAATTTTTGCCCAATTTTGAGCTACTGCGTCACGCAGAAGCTCTGTCGCGCAAAAAGAAGTGCTACTGCGTCACGCAAAACCTATGATTTTGGAAAAGGAACGCTACTGCGTCGCGCAGAAGGCCGAATTTTGCCATTTTTTGGGCTTCCGCGTGACGCAGTAGGACTGTTTTTTGAAAATGACCTCTTCTGCGTGACGCAGTAAGGCGGTTTTTGTCCGATTTTGAGCTTCCGCGTGGCGCAGAAGGGCAATTTTTGCCAAAATCAGGGCTTCTGCGTGACGCGGAAGGAGAGTTTTTCCAAAGTCATAGGTTTTGCGTGACGCAGTAGCATTTCTTTTCGCCCGGCATAGGTTCCGCGTCGCGCGGAAAATATTCTCAAGAAATTCTCCTACGGCTTAAAGCGTGAAAGCAACCTCTACGCCGAACTGCAACGGTTTGCCCAATTGGATGAAAGGATTGCCGAACGATTCGAAATAGAATGCAGAATAGCGGGTATCCGTCAGGTTTTTCCCCCACAAACTGACATTGAACTTATCCTTCCGGACACCAACGCGCGCATTCAGGGTCAGGTAAAAATCCTGACTGATATCATTATATTCCGTCCAATATATCTTGCCCGCGCCGTTCAATTGGGCAGAAGCATAGACTTGGTCCAGCCACTTTCCCTGCAAATGTTTATTATATTGTATGCCCAAACTCACGGTATGGCGCGGCGTATAAGGAACGAAATTGCCGTCGAACACCTGCTGGCCGTTGTCATAATCGCGGAAAGTCGCCCGAGTAAAGCCATAATTCAGGTCCGCCGTCCACTCGTTCGAGAGCAGCGCCCTCAACGAAGCCTCCACGCCCAAGCTACGCGCCTTTCCAGCATTTGCCAAGACCCGTCCGTTGCCACTATTCACAAACTTTGTAATCTGCAGGTCGCGTATATCCATATAAAAGAGGGTCAGTTCCGCATTCAGCCTCTTTTCTATCAGTTCGCTTCGCACGCCCAGTTCGTAATTCCAGCTTTGCTCCGGCTTATACGCGGCGACCTCCTCCACAGGAGTGGGCTTTTCGATTTCAGAAGGAATCATTTGCTGGAAAGCACTCATCATATCATATTTCATCTGGGCTTGCATCACGTCAGCAGACATTTGCACATTATATCCGCCGGTCTTATACCCTTTGGCAACCGATATGTAGGTATAGGTCGAAGGGTCGCATTGGTATTTCAACGAGACTTTAGGCAGGACTTGCCAGAAATCTTGGTCGGTATGTACGTCCAATACCGTCGGCCCGTAGAAAGAATCGAGCGGGATTTCCATATTCCCGAAACTTGCCGCCATATTCATCTTCGCTTCGCTGGAGTAAGCAAACTTCTGCCGCTCATAATCCAAACGGATACCAGCCGTAATGGACAGGCCTTCGGTAAAGAGATTATCATAAGTAGATTGATGGAACAGAGCCAATCCGAAAGAGGGCGTCTCGAAACTGCCGGGGATATAAAGCTCCTTGTCGGTAATCGTGAGCGCAGGCATACGGGGATTGTCTGCCTCCTCTTTTATCTTATCAAACACCGGTTGCAGCACCTCCTTTATGCCCTCTTCCTTAAAAGTTACCGGTCCGTCGGTATGCAATCCGTTATAAAAGCCATAAGCTCCGAACGACCAGCGATAATTGCTTGCGGTATTGCTCCGGATTGCCAGCTCCTGACTCACGGCATGTTGCTTTTGCTTCTGATTCAAAGTAAAGATAGATTTCGGCGAGAAGTCTTGGTCCATCTTCATATCATCTTTCAAGAACTGATAGCCGGTCGTGCTGCTCAACAGGAAAAGGTCAGTCTTATATTCCAGCAAAAGGCTATTCGAAAGCATCGTGCGGTTGTACGACGAAGGGTCGTTGATATTTACCGGAGCCACCGTCTCCTCTTCCTTATTATATAGCCCATAAGGGAAAGCTCCTTGGTCGGTATAATCGCCGGAGAAAGTATAAGCTATGCGGAAATTCGGACTTAGCCGTCCTTCCAACTTCAGACGTCCGCCCACCGACTGCTCTTTATCCGCTTTCTTACCATTATATATATTCTCAAAGAAACCACTATTCCGATTATAATACACCCCTGCAGTAAAGCCGAACTTATCACTGATTAGACCATAATGGGAAGCCTTTACTTTCACCTGCCCATAGTTGCCCGCCGACAGGGAAACCCTCTTCCCTTGGAAATCGAACGGAGAAAGCGTGTAGATATTCACGATTCCGCCCATTGCATTCCGGCCATATAGCGTCCCTTGCGGTCCACGCAGCACTTCTATCCGCTGGATATCGGTCAGCTCGAAGTCGAAAGAACTTTTGTCCAAGTAAGGGACGTTATCGACATACATTCCGATAGATTGTCCACTGCTCCTCGCCCCAATGCCTCGAATATATACCGCAGAAGTCAGCTTTGCCCCGTAATCAGGAATGAACAGGTTCGGGACAAACGAACTGATATCCTTCAAGGCATCGATTTGTCGCCCGACAATCTGCTGAGGAGAGAGAAGCGATACAGCCGCCGGGAGCGTTCGCAGGTCGTTTGTCTCCTTCGTCGAGGAGGTTAGAATCACTTCATCAATATTATAGGTCCGAATCGTATCATTCGGGTGAACTTCATTCCGCTCTTCGGCACACATCGCCTGCATCCCTGCACAAAGCAGCGCTGCCATGCTTAGCACATACTGTCTCATCATCAAACTTATCAATCCATTTTTATTTACCGGGTGCAAAGGAACAGCAAAATTCCCGGACCGGCAATCCCTACATGTAGTGATTTTCCTCGTTACCTCCGACTTTCCTCCTCGTCAAAAAGAAATTTCACCACTAAGCTCAAATTTATTGCCAAATAATTTTGTTTATATTATAAACCTATCTACCTTTGTCTCCGTAGAGCCGAAGAGATGCGCGCCTCTCGGCTTTATTTATCGCGATAAAGTTTATAATATAAACTATTTTGTTCAACAAGAAATTGAGAAATGTATGCAGGTCATTGGAGAAACAAACAGCAAGAAAGGCATTCCGGCATCTATACAAGAGCGGATTGCCAAGTTTATCGTGATATGCGCCTTCTTAGGCGTAATCAATGGAATCACCTCGCCACACTATTGGTGGGTACTCTGGATTGTATTCGGTTGGGGATTAACCCTGATATTGCAAATCATTTCGTGGTATTATGGTCAAACTAAAAGCAAGGAGGGAAAACAATGAAACGGACATCTATTATAATAGGTATGCTCCTCTGTCTGGCGTTCGGCTTGAAGGGGCAGACGCATGATATTGAGGTGCAAATTAAAGGCATCCGCAGTGAAACAGGGAATATCCTTATCATGGCACAAACCGGCAAGGGTAGTCAACCAATCTATGGGTCAGCAAAAGCCCAACGAGGTCAAGTGAGCATAACCTTGAAAGGCTTTACAAAGGAAAAATACCAACTCTCGGTATTCCATGATGAGAACTGCAATTGGCAATTGGATATGGACGAGCAGAAACGACCGCTCGAAGGCGTAGCTCAGGCGTATTACCAATACGACCCTAAACAGCCGAATTGCCAGATGAGCTTGTTTTATCTGCCTAATCAATAACTCATGAAAGGCTATATTCTACTTCTGCTCTGCTTACTGGGGAGTTGGACTGTTGGCGCACAGTCGATGGTCTCCTTCGCAGGGCAGGTAATCGATGAGCAGCAAAAGGGAATCGGCTACGCGACGATTCTGTTATCAGATTCTGGGCAACAGTTCGGGACCGTGGCAGATAGTTGCGGGCGATTCTCTTTAGCCGTAGTACCCGGTAAGTATCAGGTAAGAGCACAATGCGTCGGCTTTGATGAACTGACAGCGGTGCGGGAGATTAGGGAGCCTGTCTGCGATACACTCCGGTTGCAATCTTCTGAAAAGCAGTTGAGTGAGGTCGTCATATCGACCAACCGTATCCAGCGAAAAGCCGACCGCTTCGTCCTGCAGGTTCCACCAGCTTTAAGCCAAGACGGTATAGAATTATTACAGCAGGCTCCGGGCATATGGTTCTCGGATGGGAAAATCGCTATCAATGGGAGTTTCGGGACTAAGGTATATGTGGATGACCGCGAAATCCGCTTAGAGGGGGAACTGCTTACCGCCTATTTGCAGTCGTTACGTGCCGAAGATATCCGCAGTATCGAAGTAGTTCCGTTTGCCGGAGCCGAACAGGATGCACAATCGAAGGGCGGAGCCATCTACATCCGAATGCGCAGGTCTGCCGACAGAGGTATGCAGGGAAATGTCTCCCTCCAGGCAAGTGCTGCCAAGGGATTCCAGCAATACCAGCCCCATATAAGTCTGAACAATCATTGGAAGCACTGGGACTGGTATGCAACGACCTCACTGACCTATACGCCCCGTTCCGACGGTTCGCTCTCGGGAACTCGCACATACCAGACTACCGACAAACGATTCCACAATGAAGACCTTTTCAAGACGCCTGTCCATTATGAGGCAATCCGCAGCGGACTGCTCTTTGAACTGGATTCGGTACATTTGTTAGGTATAGAGGGGGAATACCTGCACCGGTATGCAGACCGTTCATCGGAGAACCGTACTACTCTCGGCTCCTCCTGTTACACCTTATATAATATAGGGAACTATCGCCAACAGGAGATGTACCGTATGGCTTCGGCTAATTTCCACTACCGATATACGAAGGGAGGCTCCTCCTTCAAGCTCTTAGGCGAATATATCTATAAGCGGTCGGAGGGCGATAACCGGTACAGCAGCCTGCAGGAATCGGCGGCTTTCCGCTCAGACACGCTTTATCGGATGAACAGCCTTGCCGACTACCAGATTGCCAACTTGGACATCGGTTGGTCGCACACTGCCGACAAGACATCCGCCCTCTCCTTAGGTACAAAATATACCTTCAACGGGATGGAAGATGACGCCTGCTCGGAGGGCTGGCAGAAAGTTGCCGGATGGGAGCGCATCCCTGCGTATGATTATGCCCTGGATTACCACGAGCATATTGCCGCCCTATATGCCACTTATTCCAAGAAATGGCAGAGATGGTCGCTGAAAGCCGGGCTGAGAGCAGAGTACTCTCGCACTGCCGACCGCACGGAGCAGCTGAGACGGGATAACTTTTCCCTCTTCCCCCACTTCGACCTATCGTGGGCTATGGATGGATTGCAGCAGAAGCTCTGGGTGGCACAGTATGCACGATATATCGAACGTCCGCCCTTTGCAGCACTGAACCCTAACCGGATTCAACACTCCGAGTATAGTTATTCAGTGGGAAATCCGGCGTTACGGCCGACCTACATCAACCGGTTCAGCCTGACGTTCGTACTACATTACCGTTACACCTTAACGATAGGAGGTAACCTGCATCGCGACCTCATCCGACAATTCACCCGACAGGACGAGGCAGACCCCGATATCTCTTACGTCACCTTTGCCAATCATCACCGCGAGAACCATTGGTTCATTGCCACCACCCTCCCATTACAACCGGTCTATTGGTTTGGCATGAACCTGAACCTCGTCGGGGCTAAGCAGGATATCCAGTTGGAGAAATCAAGAAGCTATGCTACGCACTACCTCTACTTCGGCAATGCAACATCTACGTTCTACCTGCCAAGAGATATCCAGATAGAAGCGCAATACAGCGGGGCATCCCGCCTCTATTCCGGAAACAGCGAGGTCGCACCTGCCCACTGGCTCAGCCTGCATCTGCGCAAAAAGTGGCACGATGGGCGGTGGAGCTTGCGCCTCAGCCTGAACAACCTTACGAATCAGCAGGCGAGGTATGTAGGCAGAGTGGCAGATTATACCCACTACACCGACCTCCATCTCCCAGCTGCCGGGCGGAACCTGCAGATAGGCATTACGTGGAACTTCTCCACTGGAAAAACCAGAAAGTTGCCTAAGGTAGAAAAGAATTCCGCCCGAGAGCGTGCCCGTTTGAAGGAGAATATATAATTTTGGATTCACAAACATTTAAAACAGATTCAGCATGGATAACAGACCTCTATCCGAAAAAGAAAGCTTGCAACTCATTGCACAGATGATTCAACAGACGCAGAGGGGATTGGCACGGAATGCCGGGATGCCCTTCCTCATTTGGGGATATATGACCGCCGGACTCGCCCTCATTATCTGGTGGCTCTTAGAAGAAACCGCCGACCCGCAGTGGAATCTGCTGTGGTTCCTCCTGCCGGTGGTGTGCGTCCCTTTGACGATATGGCACAGCCGGCGTAGCGAGATGCACGTCCGCACTTATATAGACCGCGTCATTAGTCAGGTATGGACCGTGTTCGGAACTGCCGGATTCTTCGTTTCCCTTATCGTCGGTTTCTTCTGGCATCTCCCGGTACTCTTCTTCATCTTGCTTATCATGGGGATGGGAACCGCCCTTACAGGACTAATTGCCCGGCTACGCATCCTCCTGTTCTGCGGCACAACAGGTGCGCTGCTCTCGTTCGGCTGCCTCCTGATACCGGGTATCGAGCAATACCTCCTCTTCGCAGCAGCCTTCCTCATTATGATGGTTATACCCGGTCATGTGCTCAACCACATGGCTACTAAAATGTCGGCTTTATGAAAGAGCTGGACCCCTTGTTGCACTCACAGCTCCGCCTTGCGGTGATGTCTATCCTACTGAGTGTAGAGGAGGCAGACTTCGTATTCCTGAGGGAGAAGACAGGGGCTACCGGCGGCAACCTCAGCGTGCAGTTGGACAAGCTCTGCACGGCGGGATATATCGGCATCGAGAAGAGCTTCCTCGGCAAAAAACCGCATACTGCCTGCCATATTACCGAACTGGGACGGCAGGCGATGGCAAATTACGTTGATGCACTAAGAAGCTACTTATCAGAGCTATAACACATTTTTTACAAACAGTTCCCGAGACCGCTACCGCTTCTCTGTAAGGAAGGGCCAGAAACGGGCAGGTAACTCCCGGCGGTGGAGTCGCGGGTTGAGCCGCTCTTTGATGGCAATCGACCGAAAATAGGTCTGCCATAATGACTGGTACTGTCGTTCGTCTTCCGCCAACAGCTCGTCGGGAAGAATTCCAGAAGCAAGGCGCTCGTCGTCCCCTTCGAAACGAACCTCCTGTGGTGTTCCACCGTCATAAAAGAAGCCATACCGGCGCTTCGCGTCATAGACCAGCCAAGTTTGGTCATGAAACCTATCCGTGAAATAGTCCATCGTGAGGGGAAGCACATTATAGACCGGAGACGTGGCGGCGAAGTAGATGTCGTCGGCTGTCTTCTGAAACCGTACGAACTGGATAACGCGGGTCGCCTCGTTGTTCACCTGCTTCCATAGGTGGCTCACCTCCACCACATCGGCATCCATCAGATTGAAAACGCATTGTCCCTTTGAGTCGAACACTTTGCACAGGTAGCGGAACAGTCGCTCATCGACGCCCGGTTGTTCGGAGAGCCAGCAGGCGGTAATGCCCGAGAGGAACCGGGCAGGCAGCAGACGTGCCGTCCCCCGCCATACGCGGTCAGCAAGCGCCGTATCAGTCACCACCCGGAACACCTCGTCGTAGAAGAGCGGCAATGGCTCAGCATCTGCCAACAGCCGGTCGGGGAACATGCGGCGGCTGTAGGCATGGAACAGGGCGGTAAGCAGCCCTTCGAAGCTCTTATCATAAGTGAAGATGGTCATGGTTGTTCATCGAAAGGAAGGGTCAACTGCCGGTCATCTCCCTTCGGCGGCTTCACGAGGATGCGGCGCACCCCTTCGGGAGAGAGTTCTTGTATCGTGTGCATGGGGAGTTCGCGACACACGACGAAATACTGCGCCTTCTTCCATACGACCCCAATCTTCCTCAACTGCTCAGCCGTAAGCAGACCATAGCGGCGAGAGACGATAATCAGCTTAGCAGACTTCACTCCAATGCCGGGAACACGCAGCAACAGTTCATAGTCCGCCCGGTTCACATCTATCGGGAAGACCTCCGGATGCCGCAAAGCCCATGCCAGCTTTGGATCCACCTCAAGGTCCAGATTCGGATAAGCGTCATCCACTATCTCATCTACTTTAAACTGATAAAAGCGCAAGAGCCAGTCCGCCTGATAGAGACGATTCTCCCGCACCAAAGGCACTTTGGGCAAGGCTGGTAGGCGAGTGTCGTAGGTATTGACATGAATGTATCCCGAATAATAGACGCGCTTCATCGTAGGACGTTGATAGAGAGCCGACGAGAGGCGCAAGATATCACGGTCGCTGTCCGAAGTAGCCCCGACAATCATCTGCGTGCTCTGTCCGGCAGGAACAAAGCGGGGAGCAAACCTGAAGTATCGCCGCTCGTCAGCAGCCTGTAATGCACCCTGCTGGATATACCTCATCGGGGTGAATACGCTCTGGAAGTCTTTCTCTGGGGCCAGTCTCTTCAAGCTCTGCTCATTGGGTATCTCGATATTGACACTCATTCTATCGGCATACCGCCCCGCCTCGTTCACTAGCTCTTGGCTGGCTCCCGGTATGCTTTTCAAGTGGATGTAGCCATTAAAGTGATGCACTGTACGCAAATCCTTGACGACACGAACCAAGCGTTCCATCGTATAGTCGGCACTACGTACCACCCCTGAGCTGAGGAACAGCCCCTCAATGTAGTTACGCCGGTAAAACTCCATCGTTAGCTCTACCAACTCAGTTACCGAGAGGGTCGCTCGGGGCAAATCATTGCTTACCCGATTGATGCAGTAGGCACAATCGAACTTACAATAGTTCGTCAACATAATCTTCAGCAAAGAGATGCAACGACCATCCTCAGCAAAGCTATGGCAAATGCCCCAGCTTGCTGCACTGCCTACGGCTCCCTTCCGGTGCATCCTGCCTACCCCGCTGGATGCACACGAGACGTCATACTTAGCCGACTCGGCAAGGATTTGCAATTTTCTCAAAACATCTTCTGTCATATTTGCCTACAAATAGGGCACGAACCCGACAAGTTTCCCTGCCCGACTCGTGCCCTATATCTATTATGATGGCTTATTGATTATATTTACTTGTTAGCACCACTATCTGACGAGATGCCTCGTCCTTCTTCAACTTCACGGCTGAAGGGAACAGATAATTGCCGATGGCTGTCGTATTCGTCGGATTACCATATTGGTCTGTATCATACGTGCGGTTCACCGGAACCACCAACAGACGCAAGTCTTCATTCGGATTGTTCTCCAAGTGCAGCTGCAGAACGTTCGAGATATTATCGAAAGAGTAAACGCGGGTGCTTGTGCTGTATGTCCCCAAGAATGCCGAGTAGCTGTCTTCTATCTTATTATTCTCGAAGAAACTCTTCACCGAATCCTCCGGCAAAAGCATCACATAGCTCGGCGCCTCCAGTGCATACTTCCAATCCTCCTGCGGCATAGCTTGTAAAGAAAGTTCAAGATTATTGATGATGCGTCCTTCGATACGTTCATTTATCTCTTGGGCAGGTATCACCAGCTTGGTGCATACTCCCGAAGGCGTCTTCAGGTAGGTGTACTCATCGCTCGGCGCTAACAGTTGGTCTAAGTTATCATTTTCCATGCGATTCATTTGGATGACCTCCTTCGTCACGTTGAATTGTTCCCGCGTAGAGATAATCGTATCATTGCCGGCTTCCGTCTGGGTCTTATACCTATAATATATAAAGAAGGAAGACTGAGCTACCTTGAGGATGTTTCCCGACCCGTAGCTTGTGGTCACATAGAAGCCTGGGAAAAAACGGTTAAATGCCTCTTGGTTGTGGAAAGTTGCCGGGTTATTGACCGTCTCGTCGTAAAACTCCTGCGCTATGTCCGTAGATATACGGATACGCACATTCGGAGTATAGTAATTCGGATCGCTTGTATCTGTAATATTACGTATCGAATCCGAGATGCTCATATCGTAAGCGGTATAAGTCTTCTCCCCGAGAAGGGTATTCATATCACAATACTCTTTCGGGTCCATATTTGTATAATAATTACGCTCCAGAGGTTTGGTCACCCGGTAAACCTGTGCAGTCATCGGCGTTAAAGAATCGCCCATATAGCCATCCTCTCCACGGTTATACATCACGAAGAAAGCCATCGAGTCAACCTTTCCCTCTAAAGGTTCATGCGCAAATTTATAATCTTCCGGACAATAAAACTGACATATATAATCAGCCGTAAGCTCACCATACAGCGGGTCATATATATTCCCCAATAAACCACTCACCGTACGCGCATAAACAGAATCCAACTTTACCGTTGAAGCTTCTATATAAAACGTATCAGCATAAACGAAAGACCGGTCAGCATCCGGCTGAATACTTGGTCCCACCTGACTCAACTCATCATTACATCCGCTTAGGAGCGCAGCTCCACAAGCGAACCCAAGTATAAGATTCTTAATCTTCATCTTTACATTATATTAATTAGAAGCCAGAACAACATCATAGAACTTATTGAACTCGTCTATGTACGTTTCCGGCGATTGATAAGGCAAAAACGGCGTTTGCTTGGTAGCTATATAATCTGCAATAGCCGGATTAATCGTTTCACTGCCTTGAATGATTCCATCTGCAAAGTCGATAGCCAATTTGGTCAATCCTATAAAACTTGTATCCTCTTTGATACCTACCAAATCAGCATCTTCTGCTCCATCTATTTTCAGTTTTTCTGCGAAGTTACTGCTTAACGGAGTCTTGAACTCATCATTATAGACAGAATAGATAACCTTCGCATTGCGCAAGCAGGGATCATCGGCATACATCCGTTTGATATATAATCCTGTCAATGCAGACATCCAACCATGACAATGAATTACATCCGGAATCCAGCGTAATTTCTTGACGGTTTCCATCACGCCGCGAACATAAAAGATACAACGCTCATCATTGTCGTCATACTCTTCGCCCCCGGCATCAGCAATGGTCGATTTACGCAAGAAATAATCGTCGTTATCAATAAAGTAAACTTGCATACGAGCCGCTTGGATAGAAGCTACCTTTATGATTAATGGATGATCAGTATCATCAATAATCAGATTCATGCCCGAAAGGCGGATTACTTCATGTAGTTGGTTACGACGCTCGTTAATACTACCAAACTTAGGCATGAATGTTCTGATTTCGCGACCGCGTTCCTGAATGCCCTGCGGCAAATTCCGGCAAATCGTAGCTATTTCAGATTCCGGCAAATAAGGGGTGATTTCCTGAGCTATAAATAAGACTTTTTTTGCATCCATTCTACAAATTCCTTTTATAATACGCTACAAAGGTAGTAAAAATCTTTCATTTCTGATAATTATTTCGTTGCTTTGCAGAAATTTTAGAGATTTACAATATGAAAAGCACCATTTGTTATAGTTTGATAATCGCCGCGGTTTGCTCATTTCATGCGGCGGCTTCGGATAATTTGCACAAAAGTCATCCGGAAAATAATTCTGTGAAATCATTTTCTACGTTTGCCGAACAAACGGAAAAAAAGAGTCTGCCGCGAGGGAAAGCTCCGGAATCGCTTCAAAAAAGTATGCCTGAATATGTGAAAGCTATCCAAGATGCTAAAGTAAATATGCATAGCATCATGGTGGTGCAGCACGGGAAAGTCATTGCCGAGCAATGGTTTGGCGAAGGGAAGCCGGATGTCCCGCATATCTTAAATTCCGTCAGTAAATCGTTCACCTCTACTGCAGTGGGATTTGCCGTAGCGGAAGGAAAACTAAAAGTCACCGACAAGGTCATCTCTTTTTTCCCGGACAAACTTCCGGCAGAAGTGAGCGATAACCTCAAAGCTATGGAAATCCGCCACCTTTTAACCATGACATGCGGCCACGATTCCGACCCGAGTTCTTCTATCCGCGAGGCAGAAGGGGCTGATTGGATTAAGGCATTCCTTGCCTATCCTGTCCAGCACAAGCCCGGAGAATATTTCCAATATAACAGCTTAGGGACCTACATGCTTTCCGCCATCGTCCAGAAGGTTACCGGACAAAAAGTGCTGGATTATCTGACTCCACGCCTGTTCCAACCGTTGGGAATCGAAGGTGCAACGTGGCAGGAAAGCCCGCAAGGTATCAATTGCGGCGGTTGGGGATTGTACCTAAAGACCGAGGACCTCGCGAAGATGGGGCAATTCCTCCTGCAAAAAGGGAAATGGGAAGACAAGCAATTGCTCCCGAAAGAATGGGTAGAGACGGCTACCTCTGCGGTTGTTCCCTCCTCGCCTTCTTGGGTTCGCTTCGATGAAGTGGCCCAAAAACTCGACCCTGAGACCTGCGATTGGGTACATGGATACGGCTATCAGTTCTGGCAATGCCGCCACAATTGCTACCGGGCGGATGGCGCGAACGGGCAATATATTATTGTAATCCCGGAAAAGGATGCCGTAGTTGCCGCAACCGCCGACCTTCAGGATATGCAACAGGAACTCGACCTTATCTGGCAATATATCCTGCCGGCATTGGACTAAACCGGCCGCATAATCAGGTCTTTTTAGAAACACAGTTGTGTTGCTGAAGCTACACAGTTGTGTTCCCCACTAAAACACAGTTGTGTTCAGGGGGTAAACACAACTGTGTACGGTCACAAACACAGCTATGTTTCAGCACGGACACAACTATGTGCGTTCAGAAACACAACTGTGTTTCGTCAAGAACACAGTTGTGTTTTGAGGCAAACACAACTGTCTTTCAGTGAAAACACAACTGTGTTTTTCTTACCTCCCTTTTGAAGGGCAAAAAAGAGGCAGAAAATTTATTTACAATACTTGTACAATTCAGGGGCTTTACCTAATTTAGCCCTGAAAAACAACTAAAAATAGATATATGACAGTAGTAGAACGATTTTTGAGATATGTAACCTACGGAACGCAGTCCAGCGAGACAAGCGGAACCACGCCCAGCACACGCGGACAGCGGATATTCGCCGAAGCATTGGTGAATGAGTTAATGACATTGGGATTGGAAGATGTATCCATCGACGAACATGCTTACGTAATGGCTACGTTGCCGGCTAACACGGACGCTGAAAACATTCCGACCATCGGTTTTATTTCCCACTTGGATACCAGTCCGGATATGTCGGGTGATGGCGTGAAACCCAGCATCGTACACTACGAAGGCGGGGATATCGTCCTGAACGAAGCCCAACATATTGTCCTGTCGCCGACTATGTTTCCGGAAATGTCGGAATATATCGGGCAAGATATCATCGTTACCGACGGAACTACCCTTTTAGGAGCGGACGACAAGGCAGGTGTAGCAGCTATCATCTCGGCTATGGCCTATTTGAAAGAACATCCGGAAATCAAGCATGGCAAGATTCGTATCGGCTTTACGCCCGACGAGGAAATCGGTCAAGGAGCCGACCATTTCGATGTGGCTAAGTTCGGCTGCGATTGGGCATATACGGTCGATGGCGGACAAATAGGCGAATTGGAATACGAAAACTTCAATGCTGCTGCGGCTAAAATCTGCTTTAAAGGGCTGAATGTCCACCCGGGAACCGCTAAAGACAAAATGATAAACGCTGCCCTGCTGGCAACAGAATTTGCTTCTTGGCTTCCGACAGAACAACGTCCGGAG
This sequence comes from uncultured Parabacteroides sp., assembly GCA_949289155.1. Classification (GTDB taxonomy): domain Bacteria; phylum Bacteroidota; class Bacteroidia; order Bacteroidales; family Tannerellaceae; genus Parabacteroides. The sequence continues at coordinate 8,605 of CASEMX010000001.1, read as the reverse complement.
CATACCGAAAATTACGAAGGCTTCTTCCATCTAATCGGAATGAGCGGAACCGTGGAAGAGGCCAGCCTGAGCTACATTGTCCGCAACCATTCCCGCGAATTGTTCGAACAGAAGAAAGAATTGCTGATGCAGCTGGTTGCCCGGATGAATGAAACCTATGCCGAGAGCACGACATTGGAACTGCGCGACCAATATTACAATATGCGCGAAATCGTAGAACCGAAAAAGCATATCGTAGATATTGCCTTCCAAGCAATGGAAGAGGTCGGAATAACCCCGAAAGTGCAACCGATTCGCGGCGGAACCGACGGAGCACGGCTTTCCTTTATGGGTTTGCCCTGTCCGAACCTATTCACCGGCGGACATAATTTCCACGGACGGTATGAATACCTACCGGTTCCCTCTTTAATCAAGAGCATGGAAACCGTAATCAAGATTGCGGAACTGACAGCTAAGAAATAATTATATAAATCTAAACGCGAAAAGATGAAGACAACTCCATTTACTGATTTGCATATTGCGCTGGGCGCTAAGATGCATGAATTTGCCGGCTACAATATGCCGATTGAATATTCCGGTATTATCGACGAACATATGACGGTCGTTAACGGCGTCGGCGTATTCGATGTTTCCCACATGGGCGAATTTTGGGTAAAAGGTCCGAAAGCTTTGGAATTTATCCAGTCGGTTACCTCCAACGATGCCTCTACGTTGACAATTGGCAAAGCACAATATACCTGCTTCCCGAATGAACAGGGTGGAATCGTGGACGACTTGATTGTTTATTACTACGAGCCGGAAAAATATATGTTAGTAGTCAATGCAGCAAACATAGAAAAAGACTGGAACTGGTGCGTAAGCCATAACACGGTCGGTGCAGAATTGGAAAATGCGTCAGACAATATGGCGCAGCTTGCCATTCAAGGTCCGAAAGCAAAAGAGGTATTACAGCGCTTGACTCCGGTGGACCTCTCGGCTATTCCCTATTATTGCTTCACGACAGGCGAATTTGCCGGATGCAAAAATGTCATTATCTCAAATACAGGCTATACCGGAGCCGGAGGATTCGAACTTTACTTCTATCCGAGCGATGCACTGACTATCTGGAACGCTATTTTCGAGGCCGGAAAGCCGGAAGGAATCAAACCTATCGGACTGGGTGCACGAGATACCTTGCGTTTGGAAATGGGTTATTGTTTATATGGAAATGACTTGGACGATACGACCTCGCCTATCGAAGCCGGACTGGGATGGATTACGAAGTTTGTCGATGGAAAGGAATTTACAAACCGTGCCGAATTGGAACGTCAGAAGAAAGAAGGAGTAACCCGCAAGCTCTGTGCGTTCGAACTGATTGACAAAGGTATTCCTCGTCACGGTTATGAAATCGTTGATGCAGAAAATAACCCTATCGGCATCGTAACATCTGGTACAATGTCTCCTGTATTGAAGAAAGGAATCGGAATGGGCTATGTTCAAACGGCTTTCTCCAAAGTAGGAACAGAAATATACATAAAAGTCCGCAACCGGAATCTGAAAGCGCAAGTCGTAAAAGCACCGTTCAGAAAATAATAATGAATAATTGAACGTAGAAGTTAGGAGTTGAAATTTGGAAAGTTCCAACATCTAACTCCTGACTTCTATATTCCCAAAATAAGAATTCCATCATGACAAAAAAGATTCGTTTCGGTATTGTCGGAACCAATTTCATCACCGACTGGGTCATTGCCGGAGCAAAACAGGACGAACGATTCGAACTGACAGCTGTTTATTCCCGAACTCAAGAGAGAGCCGACGAATTTGCGGAGAAATATCAAATCCCGTATCGGTTTACCTCTTTGGAGGAAATGGCAAAGAGTGACGTCATCGACGCGGTGTATATCGCTTCGCCGAATTTTATGCATGCCCGGCAGAGCATTCTTTGCATGGAACAGGGGAAGCATGTGCTTTGCGAGAAACCAATGGCCTCGAATGCCAAAGAGGTCCGAAAAATGATTGAGGCTTCCCGAAAATATAACGTCACCCTGATGGAAGCGATGAAACCAACGCTGACCCCGAACTTCAAAGCCCTGCAAACGGCCCTGCCTAAAGTCGGAGTTGTCCGTCGCTATTTCTCCGCTTACTGCCAATACTCTTCGCGTTACGACAAATTCAAGGAAGGAATCATATTGAATGCTTTCAATCCGGAGCTTTCCAATGGAGCCATGATGGATATCGGTATCTATACAATCTATCCGATGGTCGTATTATTCGGTCGCCCAAAGAAAATAACGGCTTCCGGAATCGTGCTAAGCAGCGGAGTCGATGGGCAAGGCGTTGTTAATTTCGATTATGAGGGTATGAATGCGACCGTTCTCTATTCGAAGATAGCAAATTCGGCATTATCTACCGAAATAGAAGGAGAAAGCGGCAATTTGACTCTGGATAAAATCAATCAAATCGGTCATGTCGTCTGGCAGCCCCGTCCCATGGCTGCATCCGGCAAAAGCCTGCCTTCAGAACCCGTCGATTTGAGCCAACCTACCGAAAAAGATGAATACTATTACGAGATGGCTGAATTTATCGACCTAATCATTGCCGGAAAAAGAGAATCAAATATCAACAGTCACGCCAATTCGCTCACCACTATCGAGATTATCGACGAAGTACGCAAGCAATTAGGCGTTGTTTATCCCGCAGATTCAGAAAAATAGAAAAAACTTGCCAACACGTGTTGCGAGGTCGTTGAGGACCCTCAAAAGCTTGCCAACACGTGTTGGGAGGTCTTCGAGGCTCCTCAAAGGCTTGGCAACACGTGTTGGCAGATTTTCTTCGGAGAAAAATGGTAAAAACCGGAGCAAAGCAGAGCCGAAACATCTCCAAACTGAATAGGAACCCCTCCGTTGCGAAGAAAAGAGGAGGATTCTTTTCGTTGCAAAGGAAATTCTATTCGTAATTTTTCCCAAAAATACAATTTAATTTATTTGATGTTTAAGTAAAATAGTGTATATTTACCCCTTCAAAACGAATAAACATAAAAGGAAGGTTTAAAATATTGCAACCATGGAAGATTCAAAAAAGAAAAACAACGTCGAGGGACGCGGCGACAAGGAAATCCTATATTCCCGAACCATTAAAGCAGGCAAACGAATTTATTACTTGGATGTAAAAAAGAATCAAAAAGGAGATATGTTCGTGGCCATAACAGAGAGCAAAAAGGTACAAGAACAAAATAGTTCGAATTTTACTTTTGAGAAACATAAGATCTTCCTCTATCCTGAAGATTTTGGCAAATTCTTAACCAGTATGGAGGACATTATCAACTATGTAAAACTACAGAAAAAAACTATTTCGACAATTAAAACCAATCCAAAAGAAATTTTACCAGAAGAGCATCCGGATGATATAAAACTGGATATCGATTTCGATACGGATGATTTAAAAAAATAACGGGATGTCCAAAAAACATCCCGTTATCTTTTACCGGCTTATTCTATAAATGAATAAATAAACCTTTTCTGTTGCGGATTAAGCTTCCGGATGGATAGCTTCTGTAGGACAAGCGTCAGCGCAAGTTCCACATTCTGTACACATTTCAGGATTGATACTGTATTTATCACCTTCTGAAATTGCTCCTACCGGACATTCGTCGATACAAGTTCCGCAAGCAATACAATCGTCGCTAATTACGTAAGCCATTTTCTTTAAATGTTTAAATTGTTCAACTATTAGTGCTGCAAAAATACGCTTTTCTTTGCATTAAAAAAATATCTGACCGAGAATATTTTCAATTATTTCTACTTTTGCAATAAATAAGAAGATTGTCCGTTATAATCAAAAAAGAAGGAAAATTGAAACGATTACTACTTATATTAAGCATTATTAGTTGCTTGGCGACTAACATGCTGGCACAACAAGAGAAAGTAAAGAATCAACCCTATGTGGATAACAAATTATTCCACTTAGGGTTTCATGTCGGAATTCATGCTCAAGATTTATTACTAACGCATTCCGGTATTGCTACGAACGGAGAGGTGTGGTTTGCCGAGATTCCTTCCTATTCACCGGGATTTAGCGTAGGAGCAATCGGAGACATGTATCTGAATCCCTATTTTAATTTGCGTTTTATTCCGACAATCAATTTTGGAGAAAAGAAATTTGTCTTCCGCGAACAGGACAATAAAGGGGAAGAATTCCGCACATCCGTACGTTCCAGCTATCTGACTTTTCCAATCAGTGTGAAATATTCGGCAATGCGTTTGAACAATTGCCGCCCTTACTTGACTGCTGGCGTTTACGGAGCGTTCGATTTAGGTAGAAAAAAGGGGAATCCACTTCTATTAAAGGGTTTTGATGCGGGAATAGAGGTTGGAATCGGCTGTAATATCTATTTGCCATTCTTCCGACTCTGCCCGGAATTGAAATTCAGCTTCGGATTGGTCAATCTGTTGGAATCGAATCGTCCGGATATAGCCGGGCAAGAGACAATTAAGTATTCGGATGCACTAACTAAAGCGACTTCGCGGATGGTTACACTAACATTTAATTTCGAATAAACAATTCGATATAACAAAACGCCGCAGGAGAAGCCATCAACACGCTGTCAAAACGGTCTAAAATACCGCCATGACCGGGAAGCATATTGCCGGAATCTTTCACCCCTAACGTTCTTTTCAACAAAGACTCCGTTAAATCGCCCCAAGTTGCAAAGATTACAATTGTTGTAGCCAAGCCAAGCCATTGAAGCCGGCTTATTTCCGGTACATACCAAGCAAATCCTTGCGAAGCAATCAAGACAATGACTAATCCTCCCCAAAATCCCTCCCAAGATTTTTTTGGAGAAATGCGTTCGAATAGTTTTCTCCGACCAATCATCGAACCGACCAAGAAAGCTCCGGTATCATTCAACCAGACAAATACAAAAATTGCCAAGACAAATAGAGGTGTATAAATCGGCTCGTGAGTCAGTTGGGCAGGTTGAACGGCAATAAAATTCAACAAAGAGAATAAACCTGCGCAATATATCTGAGCTAACAAGGTAAAAGCCCAATTATTGATAGGATTAACCGCTTTCGTATATAATTCATAGATAAAGACATACATCAAAAAGAGTATATAGGGCAAAAAAGTCAGATTATCAGCTATTCCGCCCGCTTTCAGAAAACAAGCAACAAACAGATACATTCCACCAAACGTACTAATCAGCCTATGCAACGCCGCATTTTCATAATGTTTCAGCAATCCGTAGAATTCCCATAGGGCAAGTCCAGTAATAATACAGAAAAGAACAGCAAATGAATAAGCATTATAAAAAATGCCACCCAATAAGATGCCTACAAATATAATTCCCGTCAGGGTTCTTTTGATAAAGTTGTTCACTGAAGCTATATTTTATCTATTAACATCTGCAAAGATAGAATATAAACAGCAATAAATGAAAAAAGCCTCGCTTTAATTCATCGAATCAAAGGAGGCCTTTGTACATTTATTTATAAATTACACCGACTTCGGAACCGTTGTATCCTGTTTATCCTCTTTATCTTCCGTTTCTCCTGCCGAAGTATCTTCCGGTTTCTTCTCTTGGCTACTTTTTTCCTGGCTTTCCAGAATTTCTTCCGACCGCGAAACCCACGGACGCTTTCCGAAAATATGTTCTACGTCTTCGCTGTAAATAACCTCACGTTCCAATAGAACATTTGCCAATTGATTGTGTCCATCTGCGTTTTCCGACAAAATTTTCTTCGCACGTTCGTATTGTTCGTTTATCAGATGTTGAACTTCTTGGTCTATTAATCGTGCCGTTTCTTCGCTATAAGGCTTTGTAAAGCCCCATTCCTGACCCGTCGAATCGTAATAGTTCAAATTAGGCATCTTATTGCTCATTCCAAAATAAACGATCATTGCATAAGCCTGCTTCGTTACTCGCTCCAAATCATTGGATGCACCAGTCGAAATATGCCCAAGGAATAATTCTTCTGCCGCACGTCCGCCCAATAATGCGCACATTTCGTCCAATAATTGCTCACGCGTTGTAATTTGTCGCTCTTCCGGCAAATACCACGCTGCACCTAAAGCTTTACCGCGTGGGACAATTGTCACTTTTACCAAAGGATTTGCATATTCCAGTTTCCAACTAATGGTCGCATGACCGGCTTCATGAATCGCAATATTCCGGCGTTCGTTTTCAGTCATCACTTTGCTCCGATTTTCTAACCCGCCAACAATTCGATCTACCGCATTCATGAAATCTTCTTTTTGAACAAATTTCTTTTCATTCCGAGCGGCAATCAAAGCTGCCTCATTGCAGACATTAGCAATATCGGCTCCTGAGAAACCGGGCGTTTGTCTTGCCAATAATTCCGGATCAACCGAACTATCGATCTTAATCGGGCGCAAATGCACACCGAAAATTTGTTTACGTTCATTCAAGTCGGGCAAATCCACATGGATTTGTCGGTCAAATCGACCAGCACGAAGCAAAGCTTTATCCAATATATCGGCACGGTTCGTGGCTGCCAGAATAATCACACCGCTATTCGACGCGAAACCATCCATTTCCGTCAGCAACTGATTCAATGTATTCTCGCGTTCATCGTTGCTATTCATATTGGCATTCCGTCCGCGTGCACGTCCCACAGCATCAATCTCGTCAATAAATACGATACAAGGCGCTTTTTCTTTAGCTTGTCGGAACAAATCACGTACACGAGACGCACCTACTCCCACAAACATTTCCACGAAGTCCGAACCTGATAAAGAAAAGAAGGGCACATTGGCTTCACCAGCCACTGCCTTTGCCAAAAGAGTCTTTCCTGTTCCCGGAGGGCCCACTAAAAGAGCTCCTTTCGGGATTTTACCGCCTAACTCCGTATATTTAGCAGGATTTTTCAGGAAAGAAACAATCTCTTCGACCTCTTGCTTTGCTCCAGCTAATCCGGCTACATCTTTAAATGTCACCTTCGTCGTGCTATCTTTATCAAATATTTGTGCTTTCGCCTTGCCTACATTGAACACATTTCCCGGTCCTGCCCCAACACCTCCGGACATTCGTCGCATTAAATAAATCCATACCAAAAGCAATAGGATCATAGGACCAAAAGAGATGATAAAACTCCACCAAGCATCGTCAGATTCTTCAAAACGCACATCAGTGTCGATTTGATTTTGTGCGACAGCCTGGTCATAAAAATCGGAGAATTTATCTGCCGAAGGAATCTTGATATATACTTTCGGAGCTAATGTGCCTGCTGGAGGCATCGAATTTGGGAAAACCTCCGCTAATTTGTCGTTTTTAACCGTAGCCTCAACTACATTCTTCTTATTATAAACGACCATTTGCTCAAACACATTCTCTTTTGCCAATTTCTGAAACTCGGTCCACCCTATTTCTTTCGTACCTGTCGTATCATTCGACATATATAAAGCAACCAACATTAGCAAAATTAGCCCGTACATCCAATAAAAATTGAAACGGAACATTTTTTGTTTGTTGCTTTTATTCGGGTTATTCGGTATATTGCTATTGTTTTCCATACATATATTATATATACTTACTCTTTAGCTTGGTCAGTCGATATCCGGAACTGCTATTAATTTAGCATCTTCCCAAAGTGTATCCAGATTATAGAACTTTCGTTTTTCTGGGAGGAAAATATGCACCATAACTGTGCCATAATCCATGCCAATCCACTCAGCCCGCTGCTCTCCGTCAATCGAAAGAGTCTTTTCTTTCGCCTCTTTACGAGCTACTTCCCATACAGAATCACATAAAGCGGCTACTTGTGTAGGCGTATTTCCTTCGCCTATTACCATATATTGGCAAATTGCTCCTTCCAATTGAGTCAAATCCACTATTACAATATTTTTTCCTTTCTTTTCTTGCAAGCCATGCACTACGGCCTGTACTAAAATTTGCGTTTGATCCATTCTTTTGTATTAAAATTCTATTTTTCAAAGTTGCAAATATACTCGTAATATCTTGAATACAGAATATTTGTTTCCGATTTTCTTTGGGCATATTTAATAATCTTGCAGTAAAACAATTTCTACCTCAAAAAGGTTTGGGCAAAGAAGCCTAAAATAGGAGAAAAATTCCCTATAAATATTTGCTCATTCCGAAAAAGTCCTTACCTTTGCAACCGCAAACAAGAGGGTTGCGTAAAAAATCGATTTTGTTCTATGGTGTAATGGTAGCACAACAGATTCTGGTCCTGTTTGTCCAAGTTCGAATCTTGGTAGAACAACGCAAGTTTTTGATTTTTCATTTTGTTTTTTGATTGTTCTATGGTGTAATGGTAGCACAACAGATTCTGGTCCTGTTTGTCCAGGTTCGAATCCTGGTAGAACAACCTACTAATTAGTTAAGTCGCTTATTATCAAACCTGATGATGAGCGACTTTCTTTTTGGGGTAAGAATAAGTCTTACTTTCAGTCACGCTTTATCTGTCGTTCTAATTTTCTTCAATTATTTTTTCTGATTAAATTGGATTTGGCTTTTTAATCCTTTATCTTTGTAGCGTTTCTTACGAACCACGCCGATTTTGGTGTGGCGAGGGAACAGACATATTATGAAGGCGTTTACTTGAACGTCTTGTCTTCTTCGGTTCAAACTTCGCAACTTTGACAT